>NZ_CP085244.1:0-68586 GCF_044811015.1 Pelagibacterium halotolerans | reverse complement strand
GAACGGCTCGGGTTCAATGAACGGCAAATCGATATTGTCGCGACCGCTCAGCCCAAGCGCGAATATTACGTCGCCTCTCCGGACGGGCGAAGGCTGTTCGACATGGCGCTCGGGCCGATCACCCTTTCATTCGTCGGTGCGTCCGGGAAGGACGACCTCAAGCGCATCGACGAGCTTCACGTTCACTATGGCGAGGAATGGCCGGTCCACTGGCTCAAACAGCGAGGTATCGAGAATGCCGAAACCCTATTTTCGTGAGGCCCTTGCGAGCGTCCTGATCGTCGCAAGCCTGACCGGCCCGGCATATGCCGGGGGGTCGATCATGGGAGCGACGGAGTTCACGCAGATCCTCAATAATGGCGAACTGATCGCCCTGGGCGGCCAGAACGCCGAGCAGATCGCCAATCAGGTCACGCAGATTACCAACCAGGTCGAGCAGATCCAAAATCAGCTCAAGATGTACCAGAACATGCTCGACAACATTGCCAAGCTCCCGGACCACGTGTGGGGAGAGGCGATGCAAAATCTCAATCAACTCCAGAGTGTTGTTCAACAAGGGCAGGGCATCGCCTTCTCGATGGGCAATCTTGACGACGTGCTCCGTGACCGTTTTCAGAGCTACGCCGACTTCCAGTCGGGCCTCCCCAATGGCGAGGACTTTTCCAGCACCTACGAAACGTGGTCGGACACCAATCGCGACACCATAGCAGGCACGCTTGCTGCCGCGGGCCTGACCGCGGAGCAGTTCTCGACCGAAGAGTCCACGATGTCGCAACTGCGGTCGCAGTCGCAGTCCGCCATCGGACAGATGCAGGCGCTCCAGGTTGGCCATGAGATCGCTGCCCAGCAGGTGGGCCAAATGCAGAAGCTCCGCGGCCTCGTGTCTCAACAGATGACCATGATGGGCACCTGGTACAGTTCAGAACAGGCCGAACGCGACCTCGCCCAGGCCCGCCGCGACGAGTTTTTCAGTTCAACCGCACCGTCCACTTCGGGCGGCCAGCAAATGCAGCCGAGGTGGTAAGATGACCGTCAAGCTCCCCATCGTCATCGTGATCGCGATCCTGTCCGCACTCGCCGGCGGCGCGATCTCCTATGTCTTCGTTCCCAACACAGATCCCGAAATGAAAGCACTGCTCGCGCGCCAGGTCGAGCTTGCCGAACAGGAAGCCGCCGCCCGGCAGGAAGCCGCCGAGCGGGGTGAACAGTTCTTCGGCACCGAAGGTGCTGAGCTGCCGACCTCGGGCGGTCAGCAAATGGCACCCCGCTGGAGCGACAACTAAGGAGTGATTGCGATGCGGCGCGCGATTCTGCTAGGTGGCGGGGCGGCATTAGCCGCATTCGCGCTCATCGAGCCGGCCCTGGCGCAGGACGGCTCGATCCTGACCAATCTCGAGAACCAGGTCGTCTCCGCCACCCGTGGGTGGGAGGATACGGTTCTCGATGCGGCTCGTTCGCTGTTCTGGATCCTCGCGGGCATCGAGGTGGGCATCGCGGCCGTCTGGCTCGCAATCCAGGCACCCTCGCTCGACACATGGTTTGCCGAGCTCGTGCGCCGCATTCTGTTCATCGGCTTCTTTCTTTTCGTCCTGCAGCAGGGGCCGGATTTCGCGAAGTCGGTCGTGGACAGCCTGTTTGCCCTTGGGGCTGACGGCGGATCGGCCTCGCCGGCGGATGTGTTCAATGCCGGCGTCAATGTTGCGTCCAAACTCTCCGAGAATGCCCGCTTCGGGCTTTGGGAAGACAACGCACTCGCGATGGCCTCGGTCTTCGCGATGATCGTCGTCGTCATATGCTTCGCGCTTGTCGCGGCGATCTTCGTCGCGGTGCTGGTCGAAATGTATGTCGGCCTTCTGGCCGGCATGATCATGCTCGGTCTCGGCGGCTCATCCTTCACCAAGGACTTTGCCATCCGCTACCTCGTCTATGCCTTTTCGGTCGGCATGAAGCTCATGGCGCTCGTCATGATCGCGCGCATCGGTTCCGAAGTCCTGATCGGACTGTCCAATGACGCCTCTAGCGATGACCAGTTCCTGACGACGCTCACGATCAGCGGCATCTCTGTCGTCGTCTTCATGATCGCGATCTACGTACCCAACATCGTCCAGGGTGTCGTCCAGGGTGTCTCGGTGAGCGGGGGCATGGAGACGATACGCAGCGGACAGCAGGCCGGCTCGTTCGCCCTCGCCGGCGCCGGAATGGGAATGGCTGCCGGTGGCGTTGTGAAAGGCGGCATGGCAGCAGCTGCCTCCGCAGCAGGCGCATCGCGCGGACAAGCGGCCATGGCCGGGCTCCGTGCGGCGAGCGGAGCAGTCGGTTCCGCCGCCGCCGACAAGCTGATGGGCATTCCCGGCGCGAAGATGGGCTCGACCCTCGGCCTCGCCAACGAAAAACTCCGGCAGCGCAGTGGCGGCGGCAGCTCAAGCAATACCAAGAAGATGGACCCCGATACGGCCTAGTCGCCGGACCGTAAAACGTAAGTTCCTGTGAGGCAGAATGGCGAAGCGCACACCCCCTGATAATCCGTTTCTGGCGGCAAAGCTCGAATGGAACGAGCGATATGGAAGCTACGTGCGAGCGGCCTCGGCATGGCGCGGCGTTGCGCTTGTCTCGCTCACCATGGCGGTGATCGGATTTGGGTACGCGCTCTATCAGTCCACACAAGTCAAGCTCGTACCTTATATCGTGGAAGTCGATCAGCTCGGCTCGGCAGTCTCCGGCGGCTTCCCGGCTCAGATCGAATATGCGGACGAACGCGTGGTGCGTGCGATGCTCGGGGCCTGGGTCTCCAACTTCCGCTCGATCACGCCCGACGCGGTCGTCCAGAAGGGCTATATCGACCGCACCTACGCTTTGCTCAAGACACAGGACCCTGCCACCGAGAAGGTCAACAACTGGTTCCGCAACAATTCCCCGTTCGAGGCAGCACGCGAAAAGACGGTCTCCATTGAGGTGACCAACATCGTCGCCCTCTCAAACCAAAGCTACCAAATCGACTGGAGCGAGATCGAACGCGACCGCTCGGGCAAGGAGCTGCGCACCCGGCGCTTCCGTGCCGTTGCGACGGTCGTACTCTCCCCGCCGCAGGACGAGGCGGTCATCAGGCTCAACCCGATCGGTCTTTACATCAAAGATCTCGATTGGACGGCGCAACTTTAATCCAACGCTCGCGGAGTTAAGAGTGATGTTCCTTCCCCAACCAAGGCACGCGGGCGTGTGCGCGGCAGCCCTCATGCTCGCGGCCATCGTACCCCACCAGGCTGTATCCGCCGACCAATATCATTATCTCACGTCCAACGAAGCACGGGGCACGAGCCTTTCGACGCAATGGCAGAATTCCGGCGCGACGATGACGCGCGGCCCGGACGGAACGGTGATCTACCTGTACGGCCAGACGCAGCCCTCGGTGGTCT
Organism: Pelagibacterium halotolerans; assembly: GCF_044811015.1. Lineage (GTDB taxonomy): Bacteria > Pseudomonadota > Alphaproteobacteria > Rhizobiales > Devosiaceae > Pelagibacterium > Pelagibacterium halotolerans_A. The sequence goes on along the minus strand of NZ_CP085244.1, from coordinate 65,173 downwards.
GCTCGCCCCTCCAGCTCTGCGAAATCCAGCTCCAGGCTGGCGAGATGGTGCGCGACGTTTTGGTCGGTGATACCGTCAGGTGGAAGGTCGAACCAGCAACTTCCGGCTCGCCGGAAGGTCAGCGGATCCACCTGATCGTCAAGCCTTCCGACCCAGGACTTCAAACATCAATGGTGGTGACGACCTCCCGGCGCACCTACCATATTCGGCTCAAGTCGCAGTCCTCGGGCTATATGGCGCGGGTCGCCTTCGAATATCCCGAAGACGTTCAGGCCCAGTTCGACGCGATCAACGCGCGGATCGAGGTAAGCACGATTCCGGGTGCGGGCATTCCGGCCGAAAACCTCGACTTCAATTTCTCGGTTCAGGGGCAGGCCCGGTGGCGGCCGACCCGCGTCTATACCGACGGCATGAAGACCTACATCCAGTTCCCCGGCCAGATGACGAGCGGCGATGCGCCGGTCCTCTTCGTGATCTCCGGAGGCGAAAACCGGATCGTCAACTACCGCCTCAACGGCACGATGATGATCGTCGATTACGTCTTCGACCGTGCCGTGCTGCTCTCGGGCGTCGGCCGCAGCCAGCAAAAAGTCACCATCCAGAGGAGGGGCTGACCATGAAAGCTCTCTTTTCGGTTTCGCGCCTCCTGGCCATCGCATTGCTCGCTGGCTCGGCGGCGGCCTGCACGACGACCGGCGGCGGGTATTTCACGCCTGTTGCCAGCACTGACGCGGCCGACCTGACACCCGTGGCGGCCTCGGCCGTCGCCGGCGACATGGTTGCCAGGCTGGCTGAGCATGTCGGCCCGGGAACCGGGACGATCGTGCTCCAGCCCGACGAATCGGCGTTCGGCTTCGCCCTCCAGGAATCCTTGCAAGGGTGGGGATACGCCGTCGCGATCGACCAAGAGGTGACCGGAGACAATCCGATTCCGCTCGCCTATGTCATCGACACTTTTGAGGGATCAGTGATGACGCGGATTTCGACACCGACCGTGGAACTGACACGCTCCTACGCGATGACGGCTTCGGGCGCATCCCCAACCAGCCCCTTGTCCGTGCTCCATCGGACAGAAACGTAAGGGGAGGGGCCATGAGTTCGCTCGACATATCCCCCGGCTCCGATGGCGGCGATGAGCGCCCGAAGATCAGGCGCCTGAACCGGTTGCCGATCTTCCTGTTTCTCGGCCTGGCCGTCCTCTTCTTTGCGGTCATCATTTGGGGCCTTTCCCAGCGTGGTCAGGGCAGCGGATCGAACGTAACCGAGTCGTCCGGAGGGCGGCCGGCGTCCGACTTTGCCGAAGAGCTGAAGCGTTCGGCCCCGAATGGAATGATTGAAGAGCCTCGGCCTCAACAGGTCACGGTCGTTCAGCCGGCCGAAGAGGCCGAACCGGAACCGGAATTCACCAATCCGTTTCAGCGCACGCCCGCCACTCAGCCACAACAGCAGACCCAGCAGCAGCCGCTTGAAAGCGAGGCGGCGTGGCGCGAGCGGATGCAGCGTGAGCAGGAAGAGCAGATCATGCGCCTGCAACACCAGCAATATATGGCGCGCCTGCAAGCCAACGATGCGGCTTATGACAGTCCGATCGCCGTGGATATCGGCTCTGCAACGCAACAAGTGGCACAATCGGGTGCACCTCAAGCGGCGGCAGGGCAGGGGGCTTTTGGCGGAAATCCGAACATGGCCGACCTCTATGCCGCCGCCATGCGCGCCGGCGCCGGTGGCGCGGCTGCCGATCCGAACGGTCAGGCGGGCAAGACCGAATTCTTCAATCAGGATGTTGCCGACCTCGGCTACCTGCCAAATCAAGTCGTCCCGCAAATGTCGCCCTTTGAGCTCAAGCGCGGATCGGTCATTCCGGCAACGCTGGTCACCGGGATCAATTCCGATCTCCCTGGCAGAATCACCGCCCAGGTCAGCCAGAACGTCTATGACAGCGCCACAGGCCACCGGCTTCTGATCCCGCAAGGCTCCAAGCTCTTCGGGCGTTACGATTCCAATGTGTCCTTTGGGCAAAGCCGGGTCCTGGTCATCTGGACCGATCTCATATTCCCGAACGGCTCGACCCTGCAGCTCGGCGGTATGGCCGGCGTCGATGCAGAAGGCTATGGCGGCTTCCATGACCGGGTGGACAATCACTACCTGCAAACCTTTGGCTCGGCCATTCTCATTGCACTGATCGGCACCGGGATCGACATGGCGGTCCCTGAGAGCTCGACACTCTCGACACAGGACACGGCTTCCGACGCCGCAAGGCGGAATTTTGCCGAATCCTTCGGACGCGTCGCGGATCAAACGATCTCGCGAAACCTCGACGTCCAGCCGACGCTCGAAATCCGGCCGGGCTATCCGTTCAACATCATTGTCGAACAGGACATCGTTTTTCCGGGAGCCTATAACTGATGAAGACCTCGATTTCCCGGCTAGCCGCAGCGGTGTCGGCCGGTGCGCTTGCCTTGTTGCTATCGGGCTGCCTTGTTCCCGAGACCGTTGACGCCAATATCGCCCTCGATGGCTATGCCTACGACATTGAGGTTGAAACCCGACTTGCGGACCCGCGCGCCATCCAGGCACTAGCGGAAGGGCACGTGTTCACCGAAGCGGAAGAAGACAGGATGCGGGCACAAGAGGAACGTGCCGCCGTGATGCCCGGATTCGAGCGATTCACCTATGTGGGAGAGGGGCGGTATGACCTGATCGTCAATCTCGAAGGCGATCTAACGAGCGGCCGTTCGGTGCTCGGCGTACCAAACACCAGAGCGAGAGGACAATCAGACAATTTCCTGACGGTCAAATTGCTCGAGGATGGCATTATCGAGGTCAGCTTCCCGGAGATTCCCGACAATGCAAGATCGCAGCTCGGCCAGCTCGGCATTGTCCCGCGCGGCCATGTTTCCGTGACCACCACCGGAAACGTGCTAGAGCAGAACGCCGACGAGGAACCTGGCCTCTTCGGCAGCGCCTATGTCTGGAATATTTCGTCCTGGGACGACCGGGTTCTTCTCAAGGTCGATCCAATGGCCGGATACGAGACCGGATCGACCGCTCCATCGCGGACGCAATCGAGGCCGACCTTAACTCACGCTTCACCATCCACAATATTATAGAAATATATTTTCAACCGCTGCCAAAAGGTTGCCTGAAACTGTTCTAGTTTTAGCAGTGAAACGGTCTTGTCCGTGGGGTTAATTATGGTTCCTGAAACAACGGGCTCGCTAACTGAGCGTCTCAGGCGGGATTTAGTGAATGGCCGGTACCAACGTGGCCTTCCAATCGAAATTAGCAAACTGGAGCTTACCTACGGCGTATCGGCTATTCCCATTCGCGAAGCGTTGATTTCGCTCGCTGCCGAAGGATTGGTCGAGCATCTGCCGAGACGAGGGTTTCGGACCGCAAGCCTAGATTTTCTACATGTGAAAAACACACTCGACTATCTCGAATTGATGCTGATCGACGCAGCCTACTACTTGGCAGGCAATGACCTGCGCCGTGAAAAAGTTCTGGCATCCCTAAAGAAACACTTCCCACTTACAGCGGACCAGATGCTCAGCACGACTGCCTACGACGTAGCAAATCGCCTTTGCAGAGTCTTTCAGGAAACAGGAAGGCAACCTCATACTGCCTATCTTACTCGATCAGCATATGGTGTCGCCGACATTATCTGGTACGAAACGCGGCACGGGGGCGAGATAGAGACTTTTCATCGTTCGGTTAGGAACTATTTCGGCGCGATTATTAAGCGGCTACCTGAGTTGTCAGAAGCGGGCGTGAAGCAGTCTTTCGACAGGATGCGGGAGCGCCTGAGTGATACACTCAACGCCATGTGTTAGGCTGGCTCCTGCTCAGACTGCAACATCACACGCTTAAAGAACTCGGAGTGTTCGGAAAGCTCAGAGGGGTCACCGTCCGCTACAAGCCGCCCCTCTTCCAGAACAAGAGCACGATCAAACAGCTTGATCGTACTTGCGCGGTGAGACACGCCTATGATGGTGGCGTTCGGAAATGCCGAGAAAAGGTTTAGGATGACGTCGCGCTCGGTGTCGACATCAAGGCCAGCCGTAGCTTCGTCGAGAAGAATAATCGCGGGCGAGGCAAGGAAAAGTCGCGCAATAGCAATCCGCTGCTTCTGCCCACCTGAAACAGTCGCGCCGCGGTCGCCTAGCTCCGTTTCCATGCCACTGGGGAGCGTGCTCACAAACCGTGAAAGACCGGCTCGCCCCAAAGCTTCAAGCACCTCTCTCTCAGAGGCGGAAGGGTTCGCAATAGCCACATTGAACCGTAACGTGTCCATGAAGACCAATGCGTCCTGGCTGACTAGGTTGACACAGCTGTTGAGGCTTGAAGGATCGGCATCATCAACAGCGATCCCACCAATCGAAACCGTACCGGCAGATGGTTGATAGTGCCCTGCCAACAGCCTGAGGATCGTGGATTTACCACTCCCGCTGGTGCCCGTAATCGCCAAGCGCTGGCCAGTGGGAATAGAAGTCGTAAAGCCATTGAGGACGTGTGTGTTGTTCGCTCCAGGATATGCGAAACAAACATCTTGAAATTCGATGTCTAACCCACCCTCTTGGATGCGCGCGGTGCCCGGATGCTTCTCTGAAACGGATTCAAGGAAGTTGGCAAAGGCCGCAATCGCCTGGGTGAGCCGGCCGAACATATCGCCAAGCGCTTCGATCGGCGCAGTCAGCATCAGAATGTAGGATGCTATAAGAACAAACTGACCGACAGTGATGGTTCCATTCGCGGCACTCAGCGCCGCGTAGATGAAGCTGGCGGAAAACAGGACTATGTAAAGGCCCGAGCTCACGCCCATCATACTGAGATTGATCGACCAAAAACGGCTCTGCACAGCCTTATCGTCGTTAAGCTGTGTTTCGTAGCGTTTAGCCAAGTAGTCCCGAGCATTGTATTGCTTCGCAACTGGAATGTTCGAGATTGAATCGGTGAGCACTTGGTACGAACGCCGCCCAGCATCCATCATCGCCAACTTTTGCGATACGAGCTTCCGAGTGAAGATGGCATGGTTCACTACGAACGCCACGCAATAAGCCAAGAAGAACAGCGCGATCAACCACTGCCCAGACGTTACGAGAATGATGCCAGCGGTTCCAAGTTGGGTTATTGGGCCGATTACATCCGATACCAGGCTTCGGACGATTGTATAGAATTCATTGTTGATTTGATTGAGGTGCGATCCCAGGGAGCCGGAGTTCGTATTGGTAAAGAACGTCTGGTCCTGGTTGGAAACATAATCGAAGTAGGTCCTCGAGACCTGCTTCAATCCCTCCATCCGCAGCACGCTGTCTAGATAAAGGCTGATTGTTGCCGCAGTTTTCTGTCCGGCAACTGAGATGAGATAGAGCCCGCTGAGGATTACTAGGGTACCGAACGAGCCCTCCGCAGGGCCCGCGGTAATCAGGTCTGCCAACCGAGCGAGAAATATTGGCGCTGCGGAATACAGCGCACCGGCAAGGAAGGTTATCAGGATCGATGAGGCAAAAAGGACGCCTCCCCTGGCACCGAGGGAACTAATGAAAAACACAAAGACAAGTTTGATTTTCTTCCGCATCTAGCTGGCAACCATCAATGAATTTTGTCTGCGAATGGCTCGATAAACATACTTAGCCGGAGCATGTCCATAATAAGGCTGCCATTGTCATTAAGACCGACGTTTCCATTGTACGAGATTTCTTCATTCAACCAGCGTTGGTCGACGCCAAGACAGGTTGAGAGCGGTCCACACTCCAGCGCTTCAGTGATCTGGCGCTGGTTCTGGTTGAGGAAGCGGAAGGCAAAGTCAGAGGAAGACCTTTTCGTTCTGCGCCAGGCAGTCCGGATTGGGCTATGTTTGGCCAAATTCGAGCGCAAAGGGAGGCGATCGAAGTGCTCGTCAAAGAGGTTGGAGATGGGTTCCCCTATCACGCCAGCCACCATTGGCTGAAACAGCATTGGGTGAACCGTTCGGATCGGACCATCAGTAAGCGTCGGTCCTTCAATATTCCCAGCCAGGATAGCCCGACAATGCGAGTATTTGGCTGACCTCGGATCCCAAGCGTTGAGCAAATGATGTTCATTCCAGCGGTACGGCGGCGTGCCAAGTTCGGCTAGCCAGACCGGAAGGTTACTTTTCGCTTTGCTCCTGCCCAAGTTCGCGAGCGATGCCAAGCAATTCTTCCATAGAGGTTCGCTCTTGAGTGTCGACAGGCGCGCAAGGTCCCGGAGCATTCCTGGAAGCCCAGCTCTGCGGAACGCGTCATAGCCGAGTGTGCGCGGGGGATTCTGCACAAATACGTCATCGCCACCGTGGCCACTAATAAAGAGCGCCCGGTCGAGCCCGACGATAGAGAGCTGCTCGTTGTAAAACGAACTCCGGTTTGCGGGATCGTCGGACAGCGGGAACACCTCCCATGGCGAATTCGTGGGTTCCGAAAGACGGAATGCTGTCCGAGCGGCAGTGTAGGTTCGCTCGCCCCGACCGACGAATACCGGCACGTTGAGATCCTCGCCGGCTTGTATGGCAATTTCGGCTTCGCTGGAGCGCGCTTCGTCGGCCAGCACAAAATGCAGGGCCATGAAGGAAACGCCGGTCTGCTGGATTGTTGCCAGCAGAAAGCTAGAGTCGAGCCCACCGGAGAATTGTAGAACTATGTTCTGTTCAGGTCTAAGATAAACCGCCAAGCTTGATACGGTTTCTGCGAAAAAGTCCGTTCGAGCGGGCGCTGGGATGTTAAACGGCTCTAGGATGGGAAGATGTGAACGCAGGTCGATGATGAGCTTGGTTCCTATAGGGACTTGATTGACCTCTTCGGCAATGGTGGCAGCGCCAAATTTTGCGGTGTTTCTAAGATAATCAATGCAGTACCAACGGTTTAGCGTTATTTTACCTAGAGCATTGATCACTTCGCTCAACGAGGATGATATAATAGTACCGGTCCTGTCCGAGAAAAAAAAGGCGCTAAGGTCTCGACAAAGACTCGAATACACCTCTACGGCGGAGCCTGTCAGATGTATGAATGTGAAATGCGCAACCGCTTCCTCAAGCCGAGCGACGATCTGCTCCGGTTGATCGGCAGAGCCTAGCGCGACAATCGATCCACGATGCACAGGACGGCCATGAAGTAGGCCAAGCGTGCCATCGGCCAATCTGGCAATGCTTACGTGCCTGGGATCGAACGAAACTGAGAAAGCACCTACACTGACGGTCGACCAGTTTGGTCTGCTTTTAGGCTGGAAACGCCCGCTGCCAATGCTAAACACTATGCCTCCAATATCACAGATAGCTTTTTGCGGAGGTCAGGATCATCGTTGACGACCTGGCGATTGACCTCGACCCAAGCGTGAGAGAAAAATGGGCGAGTCCGCACTCCGATTATCAAGCGGGCATCAATGCCAGCTCGCCGCGCTTGACGGCAAAGAATGTACGAGAATGCCAAGCACTTGTTCCCACTGATATCGAAAAGGAAAACCTTCGATATCGCGCTGACCAACTCCGCAATATCGGCCGATGGCACGTCAGTTCGCACGAGCTTCGGCAGACGAAGCAGAATCTCATCAATTCGTCGGTTCCGGAGCCAGATGGACCACCGAACGACTTCCCAGAGAACCAAAAGCGTCCGGGTCATCGGAACCCACTGAGCCACAGGCGTCATAAACCTTTCTTCCAACGCCCCGTCCGGACTGTGCTCTTCCAATGCTAATGCTTCACAACTCGGTCGGAGGGCGCCCATCTTTAGAAGGGCCTCGATTGTTGGGTTCGCTCGTCCGTTCTGCAAATCTTGATTCAACGCCGGGACGCCTACATCCATTGCAATTGAGAAACGGTCGTTGGAGCAATCAAGAATAACAAGGTCGTTGCCGCTTGCAGTGAGCCGAAAATTTTCTGAGACATTCCACATTGTCTGCTCAATACCGGGGGGAAGGGTGGGCCCACAGGCCCACCCAAGTCGGGCGATCAGCCGTACTTCTTGTTCATCAGGTCGAAGGTCTCTTGGATCGGTCCCGACCCGCCAAGGGTTGCCTTCGCAGCCGGAGTGGCGACTGCCACGATCTTGATCGAAGACTTCTGACCTTCTTTGAGATTTTTCATAGTCTCTCTCCATTTTTACTTGGAAATATGGGCGAGTGCCCGTTGGAAGTAAGAGGAGCGTCTGTGTTCAAAAGATGGCGGCGATACTATACATTATAAATATAGAGATTATACTGACTATATATCCTGATCACATCTTGCTCTGAGCGAAATCTACGTCAGCAACGCTCTGAATAAGCGCTGTACATTGGCGAAAGGCCAATAACTCTGTACGGACCGCTCGGAAGCGGGCACCCGCAGCGTCATCGCATGACTGTCGCGAGCGCTTGACGAGGGCGTTGCCCACTGCCGGTGCCGCCAGATTGGCGCAAACGGGCACTGGCCGACCCCGCATCTCGATCATCCGGCGGATGGTGGGGCTCTGCCGGCGGGCCTGAACAAGCAGGGCGGATAAGGGCATCTCCCACTTTTACCGGTACTCCTGGTTAGGAACCGAGCCCGGGGCCGAGTGCCACGATCGACAAGGATCTCCTAGCCTTACATCATGCCAAAAGTTCGTAAGCGTCGAGGGGACCCCACCTGGCGCCGGTTGAGGGGATGAGCAAGACATAGACAGATTGGCCACGAGACAGCGGAGTTCCCGGTGTCAACTTCTATGTCTGCGCCTATGGGCCTCATTTTCTGATCTGCCACTTTAAACCACGCTTTCCAGCAGCGCGATTTCGTCTTCGGTCAGGTCGAACAGGTCATAGACGATACTGTCGATCTTGGTTTCAGCTTGGGCGATCTCGGCGGTCAGGCGCGCGATCTCGGCGCGGTCGCGATTGATCCAGTCTTCCCAGTCGGAGCGATCAGCCAGCGGGATGTCGGCCTTGAAAACCTTCTTCACCTCGGCGCGGAAGGCGGCGAAGTCTGGCAGCGTCCACCATTCCTGAAGCCGGGTTGTCAGCTTGGGTTCACGGTCAGGCGGGCAGAGATCGGGAATCCGGCGCGTCAGGGCCGTTTGTAGGGCCAGACGTTTATGCGCTGCGCTGCTGGCGCGGTCGCTTTCAGCCGCGAGCTGCGTGCGGCTTGTGTCGTCCCATTTCGGGACCGGCAACTTTTCAACGTATTGCACGCGCAGTTCGTGATAACCGCCCCTCACCGGAGGGCTCATAGATGAGAGCATGAACCAGAGCACTTGACTGTTTAGGAGCGCGAGCAAGGCCTTGTCATCTGACGGGATCAGATAGGATTTGTCGTTCGAGAAAGCCCCTTGGCGTTCAAACGAAAAATTTCGCTCAGCGTTGAAGTGTGGATAGCTAATCTTGGGAGCGGCGAAGTGCGGAGCATAGGCTTCCTGCGCCTGTTGCAGCTCGAACCATTCCTGCTTGGTTGCCCGTTTTTCCAGCTGATCCTTGAATGGCATAAGCCAGTCACGGATGGCCGGATAATCGTCAATGTCGATCCGGTTCTTGGGGATGTAGATCAACCACAGGCCGCGCGGCTCGGCCCGCCAGCGTTTCAAGTCCTTGCCTTCGAGGAAAGGTTTCAGCAGATCAGCAGACTTTGGGTCTTGGGCGCAGAGGCGCTCCTTGGTGGCGTTGTCGATCACAAAGGCAGCGTTCAGGCCGGTCTTGATCCCGTAGAGCGGTGATCCATTAACCTCTTTCAGGGTCTTTCTGCCGTTTCTGATCTTGTCACGCAGGGCGCGTAGGGCGGGATTTTCCAGTTCCCACGACCCGACCCCCAGGGCCGTTTGTGGATACGGGCCGGCAGCAGCTCCCCAGGTGGCGAGGAAGTTGTTTTCAGGCAGGGCATCTACCTTCCAGAAGCGCAGCTGATGCCCCTTGGGCGCGGCGCCGCGTTTCATGGTCAGGATGGCCGGATATGTAGTTACGCCCTCGAAGACTTGTAGGTCACCAAAATCGACCACGCTTTCGATGGTCGCCTCTTTCAGAAGGTATTCGCGCAGGGGCTTGCCCGAGCCGGTCTTGAAGAAGGTGTTCGAGGAAATGTAGCCCAAACGCCCGCCCGGTTTCAGCAGACGCAGGCCGCGTTCGTAGAAATAGCAGTAAAGATCGGCCCGGTCAGAAACGACCTCGTAGCGCTTTTCCAGATAGGGTTTCAGCAGCTTCAGAAATTCCATGCGGACATAGGGCGGGTTGCCCAGAACTACGTCAAAGCCGCCTTCGGCGAAGACGCCGGGGAAGGCTGTTTCCCAGGTGAAGGCGTGATCGAGATAGGCGAAATTGCTGTCCTCGATCAGGCTATCTCCGACGCGGATGCTGCCCGAGAGGCTGTCTAGCACCTTGCCGCGCCGGGCGGTCTTGATCCAGAGCGACAGCTTGGTGATCTCGATGCTTTCCTCGTTCACGTCCACGCCGAAGAGATTGTCGGTCAGAATTTCGCTGTCCGGGACATAGTCGAGCAGATCGCCAAAATGTTCGGCCTTGGGCAGCAGCTCTTTGATCTTGTCGTTCACGCGGGTCAGTTCGGCCTTCATGAAGTCGAAGGCCATGATCAGGAAGACGCCGGAGCCACAGGCGGGATCGACAATGCGCAAGGATTTCAGGCGATCGCGATAGGCTTGCCAGGCTTCCAGCTCGGCCGACTTTTTCCGCCAGGGGATGTTTTCGTAGTCGGTGACATCCGCGCCTTTCTTGGCGTGGTCGCGCAAGGTGTCTTCGAAGATTTCCCGCAGATGCGTGCCCAGGGTTTCGGCCACGATGAAGCGTGCGATGTAATCAGGGGTATAGACCACCCCGTCACGCTTGCGCCGCCCGCTTGTGCCGGTAGTTTTCTCGGGCTCTTCCTCGTCGCCGCGCGCGATGGCTTGCAGGCGTTCCACGTCCGCGATGGACTGTTCAAAGATATGGCCGAGGACCGTGACCGAGACTTCGGAGGCGAAGTCATACTCGCCCAGGGTCTTGAATCCTTCGCAGATGTCATCGGGTATGTTCAGACCGTTGATCACCGTATCTTCGCGGAACAGGCCCCCATTGTAACGCGGGATTTTCAGCTCTTTGTTGCCCACGTCGATCGCGCGGAACAGGCCTTTGAAGTTGTCCCAGACGGGACGAGGGTTGTAAGGGTCGCGCGCGATGAAGGCGTTTTCCAGCGCGTTGTCTGGCAGCAGACCGGTGTCTTCGGCAAAGGCGATGAACAGCACTCGATCGAGGATCTTCTGCGCCAGGGCGATCGCATCGAGGGGCGCGATCGCCGGGTCGGCCTTCTGGACGGCGCTCAGGAGCCTAAGGCGCAGGTCCTTGTAGTCCTGATACAGGCTGTCGGTGATGTCCTTGTCTTCGCGGCGGCTTTCTTTCAGCAGATTAGCCGTGCGGCCAGACAGCAGATTTTCCGCCGACAGAAGCAGCATGAAGCGCGCGTATTCTTCCGGGTCTGTCAGCTGGTCGAGACGGAACTCCTCATAGGCCGAGGTGCCTTCCCCGAAACCGTAGAACCGCAGCTCGATCATGTTCGAGACCAGAACCCATTTTACGCCGCGCGCGTTCATGGCGTATTCCCACGCCTGTTGAACGGGGCTCTTGTTCCGACCCGGCATGATCGCATCGAGGTCGCGAGCGTCCGCGCCCTTCAACTCGAACGGCGCAACGATGTCAGGCGTCTTGCCGCCAAAGCGGCCAAGCGCCAGATCGACGCTACCCCGCAGGATATTTTGTTCTGTTGAGACGTTGTAATCCGCGCCACCAGCTGGGCCGTGGTAGCCGAGAACGCCTTCAACGATTTTAGATGCGAACTGCCCATGCAGGGCGGTTTCTTTCAGGCGCTCAATCCGGCCCGAGCTGATTAGCTCTGCCCAGGATTCCAGCGCAGCCAGATGATCTGACGGGATCGGATCGGCTTTGATGTGGCGCTTCAGGGTCTTACGGTTGAACAAATTCATGAATTAACGGTCTTTCTCAATGTCGTCCGATGGCAATTAAACATAGAGGTCACGCATGAGAGAGAAACGCTCCTCAACCGCCCGCTACGTCGCCCGTTCTCTCCGCGTAGAAAGTGCACCGGCCTTTCCAGCAAACTTGCCGTAGTGTTCCGATTCGAGCCGCAGGATCGATAGAACTGGCAGCGTGACAGGTGTATGGTTCAAGGGCTCAATTGGCGCAGTTTTTTCGATTGCCGCGAGAACATGTTCCGGATCCTCGTAGACGGTCTTTGCAAGCCGGTTCGGCGCCCGTCTGGCCGCCGTCGCTTCGCGCGATCTGGAAATCAGGTCCTCGATATCGGTGTTGGAAGTGCTCATGGGGGCAATGTAGCAACAGACCTATGGAATGTCACAGGTTGCAACGCTGGTTTTGCAGCAGAATCAAGAGATTGAGGGACGCCGCGAAGCGGCCGCGCTTTGTGCGCTAGCGCACAAAGCCAGGCAGAGCCTGTCTCCGCCCGTTAGGGTGACGATCACTCGTGCATGAGCCGACAGAACCGCGCGGAGGCGCGGGGCGCTTCGATGCGCGGCCGGCGCGGGGGATCGACTCGGGGCACTCCCAGCTGCACGGATCGAGTAGCGGAAGGGAATTGCACCCTTCCGCTCATTCGTCATCCCCTCTGCGGATCCCCGACAGATCAATGCGAATGTCTGCCTTGAACGGATCCTCTTCCGAATACGGCGGTTCCGATGGCTCACCGGCATCGGCCGCAACTTGCCCACTCTGCCCTTCGGTCCCTGTGGGCCCCCCACCTGTCGCCGGCGTTGCGAGCTCGCTCACCGTCGGATCGAGTTCATAAAAGACCTGCTTCCCCTCAAACCATCCCGTCCGATAGGCAATGATGGCGTCCTCGAACGCCTCCTGGGCGGGCGCTCCATACCAGTCGGTGACGATCCGGTAGACCTTGCCGAACAGCTCGGTCCCTATGCGGATGTTTTCGCAGGAATCGAACAGGTCATAGCTCAGCTCGGAAACGTCCTGGATACCGAAACCCGCCGGATATTGGGTCACCCCGACGCGGACGATCGCGTTGCCGACATACTGCTGAACCAGCGACATGGCCTCTTCCCGGTTGTTTGCCTTGGGAACGAGCACCACACGCTCTCCGGACCGCACGGTGACGGTCAGATGGTCGTCTCCACCGACCTGCTCGATGAACTCCTGCACGATCTCTTGCCTTATGCTCGGATCGGCGCACTGCTCGATCAGCACTGCATCAATCATTACGCCCTCCGGGTTCGTTGAAAGCCATCACAAGCGGAATGCCGAAGAGCGAGGCCCAGGCCTCGGCACTCGCCCTCTGGATGGCGACAATATTGGTGCCACCGGTCCACCACGCGTTGCCGGTCGCGACCAGCACGTCCGGCGAGAAAACCATGGACTGGATCACCGGCCAGACGATGAGCTGTTCGTAGCAGATCAGCGGTGCAACGGTCAGACCGGCGAACTCATAGACGGGGTTCGCGAAGAAATGCGCATGCGCGCCGCCCGTGGACCAGGGTTGCCACATCGAAACGGGAACCGGCATGCGTTCCCGATACAGGATCCTCGCCCCCTGCCCGCTCCTATGGTTTCTACGCAATTCCGGACGGAAAACCGGTTCCCACTTTTCCTGGAATTGCTCAAGCCCGACCATCACATTGTCGTATCCGTCCGGATCGACTAGCGCACCAGCGCCGATGACGGCGATATCGACCCCGGCCAGTTCGTCACTCCAAAGCCGCTCGGTCGTTGCCGTCCAAAAGCCCATGGCGCTTTCGGGCAGCACGGCGACACGAGCGCCCTCACCCGCCGCCGTTTTCACCATGCGTATGGTTGCGAGCTGCTGTGCGAAATCCGCCTGCTGACCGGCACGCTCGAAGCGGAAGGCCGTGTCAATGCCGTTCCAGCCATCGGGAGCGCGAGGCGGTGTCCAGCTCGAGGCGGACAGGGCGAAAGCAAGCGTGGCGATGCCGGCGGCGACGGGCCAGGCTCGCGTCGTCATTGCGAGCAACAGCACGAATGTCACCGCCAGACCAAACCACGCCCAGCCTGGGAACAGGATGCCGGCCGCCGTGATCGGATGTGCCCAACCGACGATTCCGAATGGCGGCACACTCATGAGCACCGCTACGATCGCAAAGCACAACGGTCGATGCCAGCCGCCGCGCGGTGTCCAGAGCGCGGCATGGACAGCGACGAACATCAGAGAGGCCGCAACCCAAAGCCCGAGCCCAATGGCGAGCTGCGCGCCGAAAAAGTTCGAGGCCCCTTCCGGCAAACCGCGCGAGGCGCCCAGGAAGTGCGCCAGCGCGACCAACGCGGCGACCGTGCGCGATGGGGCGAATGCCCACAGCGCGGGAAGAGCAATGCCGAATGCGAAAGCAAGCGGATGCCCGCTCCATCCGACTGTGCCGGTAACGGCACCGCCGGCGACGAAAGCAGCCACCTGCAGAAGGCTTTTCTTCTTCGCGCTTTCGAACCGGAAATGTCGGGCAACTTTTCCTGAAAGCGCTCTATGGCGTGAGGGTAAGGATTTCCCGCGCAAGCCCGAGGATGCCATCGGCCGGGATCGGCCCGAAATATCGTGAGTCATAGGATGCAACAAAGTCTGAATGAAGGAACACGTCACCGGCCGGAATCTCGCCACCGGCCCAGGGCGTCATTAGCCGCCCTTCCCCGTCACACGGCAGAACGCGCGAATTCTCAAGGGGAACACCGTCAATGAGAACCTGGGTTCCGATCCGGACCACCTGCCCGGGCATGGCGACGATCGTCTTGATAAGCGGCGCGGTACCGGCCGGACAGAGCCCGCCGGGCAGGTAGCCGCGCTCGCGGGCAAGATCGACCACCGGCCCGGGCGGCGGGCAGACAAAGACCCGATCACCAACACCGGCAGGCCGGTCAAGCGGCACGATCTGCCACAAGCCCAGAGGATAGGACGGGGTGAAGTTCACGCGATATCCGGCAAAGGCGAACGCTCCCGCCATCGCTGCCAGCATGACGACGCCGGCGCCAATGATTGCAAGCGCCCTGCCCCGTCGGGTCATCGCGTCATCCCCCGATCACGGGATTGCTGCTGGCCGCGCGCCTGCTTCTGCGCGCGCTCATGCGCGGCAAGGCGCTGCGCCGCGTAGAAACTCGGCCAGGCTGACGCCAGGCTCATTCGCTCACCCTCGGCAACCTTGGCGGCGGCGGCGTCGAACGCCTGTCCTTTGGCCTCCTTTGAATTCAGGAACGTCCGTTCACCGAAGCGCTGACCAAGCGCAGTGTTGAGCTGGTCGATCTCCGCCTTGGCCATTTTGTCGGCCAGGGCGAAGCCAAGCGCCGCCGAAAGGTCGTTGCGATCGATGGCATCGCGAACCCGCTCGAGAACGCCTTGCGCGGCCGGCGACAGCGCCGGAACATCGATGCGGCTGCGATCCCGCTCCCGCTCGAGCTCGACGGTGCGAAGATCCGCGATCTCGCCGCGCAGGCGGACATAGCGGGCAAGATTGTCCTTGAGCGCGGGAATATTGTTCTCCGCCCTCGCCCGTTCCGTCTTGGCCGCGCTCGACGCGAACATGCCGGATTTTCCGCGCAAGGCTCCGAAGGCCTCCGGATCGCGTTCGAGCTGATCGGCTATGCGTGTCTGCGCCGCCTCGCGTTCGGCGGGATCGTTGCTCATGGCCTCCCTGAGACGCATCGACTCCATGGCCGCGTCGGGTTTCTCATAAACCTGTTTGATCCGGTCGCTGAGTTGCGTCCAGGCATGGGTGAGCGTGCTATCTGTTTGCAATTTGGCCTCCACGAGCTGAGGGATGGACTGCGCCCACGTCGCGATACCGCGAAGCCAGGGCTGCGAAATCGAAGCCGGTTCCTGCCAGTTTTCCCGTTTGGCGGCCGCGGCGCGGTCGGCGGCACGGCCGAACCGCTCGAACAGGCGCGCAAGCCTCAAACCCGCCGCCTCGAGCCGGGCGCGTTGTTCCTTGAGCCAACGCACCTGATTTTCGATGAGGGCCTTGGCCACGCGCGCGCCATAGAGGCCGCGGTTGGTGGCATAGGACAGCGCTTCGGCGTAAAGCTTCGATCCGGCAAAATCGAGGGTGGTATCCTTGGCGCCGCGCCTGGAAAGGTTCTGGATCAGCCCGCCCGCCTTCTCGAACGAACGGCGGCCATAATAGAGCTTTGCGTCATGGCGGTGCCGTGTCATCGCGACATAGGTCAGATGCCGGTCGAGCGAAAGCGTGGCCAGCACTTTCACGCAGTCCACGGTCGCGCCCTGCGATTTGTGGACCGTCGTCGCGTAGCCATGATCGACATTGCGATAGAACCGCTGGTCAACCTCGACCTGCCGTTTGTCATGCGGACTATGTCCCTCGCCGACCTCGACGACAATCCGGCCCTTCCCGGCCTCGACCACGCGGCCGATCATGCCGTTCTTGACGCCGAGCGAACCTTCGTTTTTCAGGAACACGATCTGATCGCCGGCTGCGAAATTCCGCATGCCGTCCTCGGTCCGGAACGCATGCCCTTCCTCGATCAGCCCGCGTTCGAGAAGTGCGCCGCGCGCCAGCTCGTTGAGCATGCGTACGTCGCGGCGAAGGTGCGCCAGGATCAAGCTCGACTGCGCCGGGTCGTACTCGGCAATCCAGTCCCGAACGAGCGCGGCCACGGCCTGGTCCTTGAGGTCCATACCGACCAAGTGGCCGTTTTCACGATAGGCGCCGATCGCCTCCCCGATCCTGCCACGCGCAAGATCCATGGAGGCGTCTCGCATCCATTGCTGACGCTGCCGATAGATCGTCCCAAGCTCGGCGTAGCCGACGCGATCGGTCAGGGCGCGGAACGCGGCACCAGCCTCGATGGGCTGAAGCTGATCGGCATCACCGACAAGCACGATCTTCGCGCCGGCGTGCGCAACGGCCGAGACGAAATCCGCCATCTGGCGCGACGACACCATGCCCGCCTCGTCCATGACGAACACCGTTTTGTCGTCCAACTGCATACGTCCGCGCTCCCATTGGAGCTGCCAGGACGCCAGCGTACGGGATGCAATGCCGGCTTCCTTCTCCAGGCCCTCGGCAGCCTTGCCGGCGAGCGCACCGCCGACGACACGATAGCCGGACGCTTCCCAGACTTCCCGGGCGGCGCGCATCATTGTCGTCTTGCCGGCCCCTGCCCGACCGACAATCACGGCCATGCGCTCGTCGCCCGTGATCCGCTCGATGGCAACGCGCTGCTCATCGGAAAGCATGTTCTGTCCGGCAAACACTTCGGCGCGTATGCTGCTTGAAACCCCGAACCGTCCGTCTCGGGAAAGGTGCTCGGCCCGCTTTGCCATATTGGCCTCGAGCCGGATCATGTCCCGTGTCGCGAAGCGCTCGGGCAGCACCTCCCCGGTCTCAGGATCGATGCCCTCGGATTCGATCCTGACCGCCTCCGGGCTCCCCATGATCCGCGCTAAAAGGAAAGCGAACTGGCCCGGATCGTCCACATAGCGATGCAGATATTTCGCGACATCGCGTTCATCGAAGGCGCTCTTCTCGCGGGCAATGGCGTCCAACACGATCTCCGGCCGCCGCTCGATGCGCTGCGCGTTCTCGCGCCGTATGGCCTCATGCAACGCAAGCCGTTCAAGATCGGGAACGCGCCCCTCGGCTTCGGCCTCACGCTGGATCGCCTTGCTCGCCACACCGATATGTGTCGTCGGCTCAAGTTCGATTCCGCGCTCGGCATAGGACCGGCCATCGACACGAATGTCATGGCCATTCCGCTCAAGATGCTTGTTCTGAGCCGCATACCAGGCTTCGCGGAGCGCGAGGAAATCGGCTTTGTCTCCGGCCCATAATTTGTAGACGATTTGACCGGATTTGGACCGGACGGGCTGACCGTCTTCACCGAGCACCGGCACCTTCTTTCCACCAAACCCCTTCTCGGTCAGCGGCCGCAATGTTGTCATCAGATGCACATGCGGATTGCCCGGAGCGTCATGATACACCCAGTCCGCGACGAGCCCGCGCGTGACCAGATGTTCGGACACGAACTCGCGCATAAGGACAACGTTCTGTTCGGTCGTCAGCTCACGCGGCAGCGCAAGAATGAACTCCTTGGCGAGCTGCGCGTCTTTGCGGGTCTCGAACGCTTCGACCTTGTTCCAGAAGGCGCCCGACGCGTCCGCGACACTTCGATCTGCGATGAGAGACCGAACCCACTCCGGGGCGTCTGGAGGCAAAACGAATTCGTCATGGACCATGCCGGGTTTGCGGGAGAAGTCCACCACCCTGCCCTCGCGCTCGTTTTCCATCTTCGCGCAATGCCGATATGCCGCCGCCGCAACAGCGCTACGGCCTTCGCCGCGGCTGATGATCTGAGGCGTAAAGTGGGTGATCGCCACGAACGCGAACTCCTGCGTGTTTGGCGCCGGAAGCAGGCACGTTGCGGAGCAACGTATTACTGCGCCCTTGGACCATTCTTCGAATGGCGGGAGTTTTCGCAGACCTAGCCGGTCTGCGCCTACTGTGGAATTCCACAGGTGCGCTTCATGCTTCCGATAGGGCAGTGTTCCGGCGAACACGGTTCTAGTTCAGACGGGAGACACGCAGGATATGAAAAGATCCTCATCACGCATCCGGGAAGAAATCACCCGCCTTCAGGAACAGTTGAAGCTTGCCGAAGCCAAAGAGGCCGAGCGCATCGGCCGGTTGGCCCTGAAGGCGGGATTGGGCGACGTGAGTGTTGACGACGCCGCGATTTTGAAGGGCTTCGAAGAGATGGCAAAGCGATTTCAGGGGAAGCAAAAGCCGTCCGCGAGCGACCGGGCTTCTGGTGCTCAAGCGGAAACTTCTGATGCATGAGCGGCGCCATCGGGCATCGCAGACAGACGCGCGGAAAAGGGACGCGCGCGAGAAGATTCAGCTCGGCGGTCTCATCATCAAGGCAGGGCTTCGGGGCGAAGACCGCGCCCTGATCCTCGGTGCCCTCGTCGATGCCGCCGCTCGCATCCACGACCGCGCGGAGCGCGCGAGACTAATGGCAATCGGAAAGGTGGAATTCGGCGATGACGGCAAGGAAACTGGCGCTACTGATCGTCCCGGCGGCGCTCATGATCGGAGCGGTTCTGGCTCTGAAGGGAAGTGAAACCTGGCTGGCGTCGTTCGGAACGACGACCGACGCCTACCAGACACTCGGGCGGCTCGGGCTCGCCCTGCCCTACGCCGTCGGGGCCGCGATCGGCGTCATGTTCCTGTTCGCTGCGCAAGGATCGCTTGTCATTCACTCGGCGGGCCAGGGCGTTCTCATTGGCGGGCTTGGGGCGCTCGCAATCGCGATCGTTTCGGAGGCCGCGCGAGTGTCCGGCTTCGCCGGTCAGATCCAGGCCGGATCGATCGTAGACTACCTCGACCTTTACTCGCTTGGAGGCGCGACTGTTGCCCTTGGCGCCGGGATGTTTGGCCTCAAGGTTGCGCTCAAGGGAAATGCCGCTTTCGGTGCCACCGGCCCGATACGGCTCTCCGGTCGACGCGCCATTCACGGGAACAGCGAATGGATGAACAGCACGACGACCGCCCGCCTCTTCCCCGAGAGCGGCGGTATCGTCGTCGGTGAACGCTACCGCGTCGATCTCGATTCCGTAGCGGCCGTCAATTTCGATCCGCGCCACAAGGAGACTTGGGGCAAGGGCGGAAATTCGCCCCTGGTCTGTTTCGATTGCGGGTTCGGCTCGACCCACGGAATCGTCTTTGCCGGTTCCGGCGGCTACAAGACGACATCCGTCGTGATCCCGACCGCGCTCAAGTTCAAGGGCTCGATGATCGTCCTCGATCCCTCGACCGAGATTGCGCCCATGGTGGCCGAGCACCGCGAGGCACATGGGCAGGACGTTCTGATCCTCGATCCAAGGAGACCCGATGTCGGGTTCAACGTCCTCGACTGGATCGGCAGGTTCGGCAATGCCCCCGAGGAGGACATTGCCTCGGTCGCGGCCTGGCTCATGTCGGAAAAGCCGCGTGTCACCTCCGGCTCCGATGACTTCTTCCGGACCTCGGCCGAGCAGCTCATCACCGGCGTCATCGCCGATGTGATGTTGTCGGATCCGGACGACACGATGCGCGAACGATCGCTGCGCGTCGTTCGTGCCCGCCTGGCGGAACCGGAAGAGACCTTGAGGGAAAAGCTTGCCGAGCTCTACGAGCGCTCGACGTCGCGGTTCGTCAAGGAGGTCATCGCGCCGTTCATCAACATGACGCCGCAGACCTTTTCCGGAGTCTACGCGACCGCCGCCAAGGAAACCCACTGGCTCTCTTATGACAATTATGCCGCGATGGTCTCAGGCAACACTTTTCGGACCGACGATATCGCCAATGGCCGGACGACGGTGTTCATCAATGTCGATCTTTCGACCTTGGAAAACCACCCCGGCCTCGCCCGCGTCATCATCGGCGCCTTCCTTAAAGCCATTTACAACCGCAATGGCGATCTGGAGGAACGCGCACTCTTCCTCCTCGATGAGGCTGCGCGCCTGGGTTACATGCGCATCATCGAAACCGCGCGTGACGCCGGCCGCAAATACGGCATCACACTGCTGATGCTGTTCCAGTCCCTCGGCCAGATGCGGGAGGCCTTCGGCGGACGGGACGCGACCAGCAAGTGGTTCGAATCCGCGTCCTGGGTCTCCTTCGCCGCGATCAACGATCCGGAAACCGCAAAATACATCTCCGACCGATGCGGCCAGACCACCGTCGAGGTGGGCCAGGTCAGCCGGACCTCGCGCGGCTCCGGATATTCGCGAACGCGGTCGAAACAGCTCTCTCAGCGTCCGCTGATTCAGCCGCACGAAGTCATGCAGATGCGTTCCGACGAGCAAATCGTACTGACCAGCGGCAACCTGCCACTGCGGTGCGGTCGTGCGATATATTTCCGGCGGCCCGAACTCTCAGCGCTCGTCGGGACAAACAGGTTTGGGGCAAAGGCGGAGGCGACTGGATCCTGAGCGGAAGCCGACCCGCCCCCGTCTACCACAGGCTCCGGCCTTCTCTTCGGCGCTATGTCGGGAGCGCGTTCAGGCCTCCACCTGCTCCGCTTCGCTCCGCCCCTTACGGGGTGGAAAACGGGGACGGATCGGGAGTCTCTTATGTGCCGCCAAATGGTGGCATGACCGCATGCCATGATGCTCGGGAAGCGCAAGGGATCGATCCTCGCCATGCTCGCCGGCATGCTCTGCCAAATTCAGAATACAACTTTAACGCGCAGAAGAGACGCGGGGTGAGGCTCAGGAATCGCGCCGAGCGTAACGTCGCAGAAGGGGTGGTTTACCGCCTGTCGGCTCTTGGGTAGATAGGGACCGTAAGCGGACGATTCCCGCTAGCATCCGCAGTCCGTCTCCTCTCAACTATCTGGTTCCCATGACAATCACCATTCGCGATGCTGCCGAAGAGGACATCCCCGCGATCTTCGAGGTTCGTACGAGCGTGCGGGAGAACCATTTATCGGTCGAGCAAATGGCCGAGATGGGCATCACGAACGAGACGATCCGCCGGGTTCTTCGCAAGGAGCCTTGCATCTGGGTCGCCGTACAAGGGGACCATATTGTTGGTTTCTCAATGGGGGACGCAGCGAATGCCTGCTTGTTCGCTGCGTTCGTGCGCCCGGAATGGGAGGGGCAAGGCATCGGACGCCGTCTCATGGAACGAGCGGAAGCATTCCTGTTCGAGCGTCATTCGTCGATCTGGCTCCACACCGACGGTACTTCGCGTGCTGTCGGCTTCTACGAACGGTTAGGATGGAAGCGAATGCCAGATGTGGAGAACCGGGACGCGCGGTTTGAGAAGCATCGGTCACAAACGAGCGATTGAGACGAATGGCGGCTTGGGAGCCCGGAATCCGCTTCGTTGAATAACCGCTTAGGGGGGTCGATGGCCGACCATCAGCTTCGGGGCGGGTTGCACGCCGACCGCTTCGCGGGTGAATGTGCGTGTTGTGGGGGCGGCTTACTCTTTGGCGAAACGCCGGCTAGTCTCTGCTCGCTACAGCGTGGAGCGATGTGCTGATGTCGTTACGAGAAGATTGGTTCGCTATCAAGGCGCGTATTGACGCCCTTATTGCCTCTGCTCGATTGGCGAATGAACTGTCTCACAAGGAGACCAACCTGTCCGCCGTCTACAAGTCGCTATTTGCGCGACTTGTAGAAATTGTCCAGCTAACGGAGGATTTCACCTGGGTACAATATCCCTCGATGCCCAAGCCCGTATTCGAGGCGTTTAAGCGCCAAAACAGACTGCGAGCGATCACCGAGAACGACCCAGGCACGCAGATGCGAGCGACGCTTCTGCTTGAGGGGTTGGTCCTTCTCCAAGCGTTGGCGGCAGAAGTGACCCAATTATTGAGCGATGGCCAGGCGGACCTAACGTCGCGTACTGAGAGGGCCATACTCCATTTGCGGTGGACGATTGCCATCGATGATGTGGTCCGAAACAGGTGGCAGGCGGCGTTTGACTCAGGAGAGACTGCTTGCGAGGCGCTCGGTGCTGTTCACCTACTGCAGCATGGAATCTACGCCTTCAAGGCGCACTCCAAGTCGGCGAGAACAGATCTGATATCTCACGAAGCGGTCGATGAGATCGTCGCTTCCCGCACCGCCGAGGGCATGGTTCTCACGGAATGGAAAGTCGTGAAATCTCAGTCGGACGTAGATGCCAAGATGCATAATGCGGCAATCCAGTCCGATGCGTATGCGCAAGGTGTGCTGGGTGGCCGGGAGTTGCGATCGGTTAGGTATCTCGTAGCGGTCACAGAAAAGCAGGTGGACATGCCTCCCGACCTGGTCCGCGATACGTACGTATACAGACATCTCAACATCGCCGTCGCCCCCGTGTCTCCGTCTCAACTGGCCGCAACGCTGCGTACTCAGTGACTGGATCGCGGCCCCTTGACGGTTTTGTTGCCGGCTTAGCCAAGGCGCGTGACTTCATTCACGTCGGCGAGGGGCGGCAGCTTTCGGGATATGCCCGTAGCGCAACCATTGACCGAAATGGCGTCGAAAGCGGATGCACCTGCGCTGAAATCGTTCAGCTCCACTCCTGATCCGTGCAAAACGCTCTACTTCTCTTCTGCATTCAACACGCCCGCTACGCGTGGCTCCGGTGCCGACCAAAGGCCGCCTTTACCTTCCCCTGCGCGTCACGGCCTTCTGAAGTGTTGGAACGAGGGGCGTCGCCCCTCGTTCCGCTCGGAAAGGTTCAGCGGCCTGCGACGCGTCGAACAAGGGGCTACCAACAAGTGTCAGCGTATCGGACCTCCCCGATCCAGCGATCGGACTTCAGCCTGTGCTCGCTGCTGCGAGGCGGCTTTGCCGAGCCGTTGCAGTACCCTTCGGGCATCAGAGACTTGCTTTTCATCAATGCCGTGCCGAGCGGCCAAACCTTCCAGGTTTCGACCCGCACGCAACACTGCCAGATCGTCGCCAAACCGGCGTTCGAAGGCGCTACGCACCATGCGCAATTCGGCTTTGAGGTCCCCCGACAGTACGTCGCCCCGGTCAAGCGCTGCCATCAACTGAGCGCTCGGTCGGCGAACCTCCACACCGGCGCGCTGCGCCTGGTCGTGGCGCTGCTGCTGCATGGTCTGACGGATACCGTGCACGATACGAATGTAACTGTCAGCCGCGGCACCGAGGCGGGCGGCGGACGGCCCTGGACCGCTCCGGAGCTCGTCGGCAACGCGGCGATCGCCAATGTCACCGGATAGGGCGGCGTTCTGAACGGCTTTCACGACCGGCTCGTAGTCGGTCATCGCGGCTTTGGCGGCATTGATCAGCTTCTGTGAGGCCTCGGCAACACTCTCGGATCCCGCCAGCCGTTCTTTTAGCTCGGTCTCTGAAACGCGCCCTCCAATGTCTTTGCGAGGAATCAGCACAGAAGAGGATATCTCCGCTTTCTGCGGCCCTAGCCCGGAGAGAGTTTGTAGCGAGACCGCAATGCCGTCGAGCTGCAAAGCACCCTCGCGGACGAAACGTTGGAGATAGGCGTCGAGATGCCCCTTCCCCGGCACGTCGATCTCCTGCGTCAAAGCCTTGAGATAATCGTTCTTATGTATCTGGCTCCAGTCGATGTAGATCTCAGCCCGCCGGCAGAGCTCCGAATGCACAGTCATGATCGTTCTGCCGTTTCCGTCCAGGAAGGGATGGGCATAGGCGAGATTGCCCATCACCTCGCCGGGTTTCTCGCGCATCATGGCGGGGTCGTTGCCCTGCCCCAAGGCATATTCGACGCCTCGGCCGACATGCGAGGCGAACATGAAATCAACTGTCCCTTTGGTGATGTGAAGATCCGGGGCAGTCTGCGCGCGGTCCTGGCCGGCCCATGGGTAGACATCACGAAACAGGGTTTCGTGTGCCTTTCTCACATGTTCGTAAGTGAGGTGTTCCGCCTTGCTCAAATCCTGCAAGGCGCGCTCGACGTTGCCTCGAAAGGAATCATGCTCAAGGTCTTTTACCTTGAGCATGTCCTTCTGGCCTGCATGATTGCGTAGATATCCGCGGGATGCGAAGTCACCAAAAGGGTCGAATGTCATTACCGCGATGAGCGCTCATCCAGATAGCGGGAATGAAGCCGTGTGAGCTCAACGCCGTCGACAACACCAGCCTTGCGCAACGCGACAATGAGTTCCTGGACTTCATCGAAGTTCACGTCATCGCCGGCGAGACGGGTAACATCGTCCGCCCAATCATCGAGCCGTGTGCGCGAAGCCACAATTCCGTGCTGTTTTGCCAGCGACCGAATACGTTCCTCGGCGGTCTTGACCCGCAATTCCTCGACTGCAACGACCATGGCGAAATCCTTTTAACCGTTCGATTTTATAGCCGATTTTCCGTTCAAAAGCCAGCTTCCGTGCCCGATGTTGCGGGCTTCTCATTACCTACCTGGCAGATCTTCCAACCATCAGCTTCTTGAATCGCCGGGTCGCCATCGATTCAAGAAATTTGTTGGACCCAACGGCCGCGGGCGGTGAAACTCCGGCCATGACGCATTCCGCTCACAGGTCCATTCATCTCCGGCGCATTGATCCGGCCCGGAACATGCGCCGTTTCTATAGCGTCACCGTCCAGCCCACCCTCTTTGGCGAAACATCGATTGTGCGCGAGTGGGGCCGGATCGGATACAGTGGCCAGATGATGATGGAAACCTTCGACGCGGTATCGGATGCCGACATGGCGATGAGCCGCCTGGAACGGTCGAAGCGGCGGCGCGGCTATCGCGACATGTTTTCCGATTGATCGAAAGCGGCCAGACCCGAATACATCGAAGAGGTGGGAAAGGCCCCGCCCAATTGGCGAGGCCTTCCAGCTGGTGATCAGTCCCGGTTCGGCCGGGACCAGATCAGCTGCAGGCCCTCTTCGCCCTCCACCTCGATCAGCGTGGCGTAGATCGGGGCGGGGAAGCTCGGATCGTCAAGCTTGACCGACAGGTAGTCGCGGCCTTCGTTGGAGGTCTTCTGCCAGGCGGCGCCCAGCTCGACATTGGCGCCTGCGAAGATGCGGAAGTGCGGGCCCTTGTCGGAGGGGTTCTCGACGCGGACCAGCTTGGCCTTGACGTTGAGGTTGAGGGTCTTGATGGCGCCGGAGAAGCCGTTGCCCGTGGAGGTGAAGGTGCCGATGGTAGCCATGTGTCTCATTCCTTTGTTTGCCGGCCGCGACCATCGCGACCTCGATGACGGTCGATAGACCGGGGGCGATCGACCTGCACCCCGAAGGGGCTGGAACGAGAGTGGAAGGCGGCCGGGAGAGACTTTCTTGGATACCGCGAGGAATGGCGGCGCAGCCGGCAGGGGAAGAAAGTCTCAAAGGCCGTTGCCGGGACAAGATCGAGAGCCCGCCAGAGCGGGATCGGCCTTCGGTCAGACCAGTCACATCGAGGACGCGGATGGCCGTGGCTCCCGCGGAAACGGGAATGACGACCAGCGGCCCATCTCGGTCCCACTCAGTCCGAAGGCAGGGATTTACGCCCATCGCTACCCCGGCTCAGTGCCGTCAGGCAGCGCCTATCCGTGAAACCGGACACCGAGTGCGGCGACATCAGGAGGGTGTTCACCCGCGGATGATACGATGTAGGTGCATGGATTAGACGCTGGCGGCATTCCAATAGGCGGCCATGGGAGCCTTGTTGCTTCGCCAGCTAGCTTCGGCACACGCCCGCGCGTCGTAGGCAAGCTCGCGGAGGAGCTCGGCCGGGTCTTGCCGAACCCGATCGGGCAAGTGTCGGAGCCGCTGTGCCAACGGAAGGCGGATCGGGGAGGGCTGAGTGCCCTCCCCTTGTGCAACAGGAGTGTGCAGCATCAGACCGCCCTCCCCAATTCTTCTGTCTGCGGCTGGAGGTCGTGGAGATAATTGACCGCGCGCTGCGCGTGGGCCGCGGCCTGGAAGATGGCGCGCTTGTCCGAGCCAAGAACCTTCGCCCAACTCTGGATATAGGCAGCATGATCGGGCCTCGGCTCGAGCTCGGGCACGATGTCGAGGTCCGCGCAAAGCATGGCGGCTCCGAGTTCCACGAGCAATTCTTCGCGCGCGCGATCCGTGGTGTCCTTGTGGTAGCGGCTGAGATCCCTGTTCAGCCGGTGGGGCGCCGCTGTCCAGTGCAGGGTTTCGTGCGCCCTGACGGCGACAAAAGAAGCCGGATCCCGGAAGAATTCCGGCGACGGCAGCTGCACATGGTCGGACGAAGGCGCATAATAGGCCCTGTCTCCGCCATAGCGAACGACCGCTCCGGTGTTGTCGAAAAAGCGGTCGGCATGCTCGATGCGCTGGACGGGATCGGCGACAGGCTCAGGCGCCGCATAATAATGTGCGGGCAGGCCGTCAATCTGGTCGGCACAAAAGACCGTATATGCCTTCAGAAACGGGATGCCGCGCTCGACTTCATCGCCCTGCGCGTCAACCTCGGTGCGCGTGAAGCGGCTGGCATAGACGACAGTCGTGCCCGTCTCGCCCTTGCGGACATGACCGCCGAGCTCGACGGATTGCTTGAACGTCATCCAGATCGGCGACACGAAACCCTGGGCCACCGTTTCCGACCACAGCAGCAGCGTATTGATGCCCTGGTATGGCAGGCCGTTGTGGCGTAGCGGGCGCGTGGTGCGGCCCGTTCCATTGCCCACACTCCATGGTTTCACCCACGGACGCACACCCTTATCCAGGTCCGCGACGATACGGTCGGTGATCTTCGCGTAAAGGTCGACGCGGGACTGCTTGTCTTTCCTGCTCATTTTCATGAACCTCCATTCTGAAGGCCGCGCCGATCGCGGCCCCGTCACGGCGATCCGTCAGCCGGGGGAATCAGGAGGCGGGCGCACCCGTTACGGGCCGGAACGTCAGTGAAGGACGGCGAAGCCGTTGCGCGCGACACCGGACCCGGCAGGAGCGTCGTCCGGGACGGGGGCGTGGAGCGGCAAAACCCAGAAACTGCCTCTCACCGGTTCGATACGCATTCGAAGGCGCGGGCATGAGGGGGAGCACTGGCGGGCGCCGGGGCGCCCCGCCTGGCACGGCGTACCGCGGATGCGGCCTGCATCAAGGGCGAGGCCGGTTCAGTGAACCGACCGCGCACCGGCGAAAGGATCGTACTCAAAGAGTGGCGTGACTTCGGCGTCTTCGATCTCGTCGGCCGGCAGGACGCCGTATTCGTTGTCGGACTTGAAGAGGATGACGGTGATCATCAGGGTGCGCGCGAGGCTCCAGGCGTGCTTCTGGGCGAGTTCGAGGTTGTGCGACATCTGAGGGCTCCATCTTGGGAGCGGGCCAATTCCCGCTCGATGGCTCCTCAAAAGGCAAGCACCCGGGCGCGATCACCGCAACGGCGAAGCCGGTGCGGCCGCAGCCTGGCTAGCGGACCCTTTACGGGTTGATCGTGGTAGTTCCGGGAGGCTGCCAGGACGCCATCACAAGAGAGCGGGTTTGGACCACTCCCAAGATGGAGCCCGGTGACGGGCAGCATTGGTCGCGCAGGCAGGATCGGCATGGCACCCCCGCCCCGCCCGGCAGTTATCTCAGAATGTGAAGATCAAGTTTACCCGACGCCGGCGACGAGCGGTCAGGTCCGTTTGACGGCCCGAATGTCGACGCTACGCGCCGCCTGCTTGATGGTTACGGCAATCTCACGCAGAAACGCGGCACTCACGGAACCGATCGGCTCGGTGGAAACGAAATCGTAGTCCTTGTCCATCTCGACGCGATTGTATTCGTCGAGAATGATCCAGCACGGCGCGGCAAGACCAATGCGCCGGCATTCGGTCTCCGGCACGCTCAAGGCCAGTTGACCTGCAACGGGCTCTTTCGAGGTGAAGGGAAAGAGAAACACCACATCCGGACTGCCCGGCGACCTGATGACAATGCAGACAGGGCGGGGCTTGCGGCCGGATTCCTCGCCCTTTTGCGCTTCGCGATGCCAGAGATAATGGAATTCGGCGACGTCGCCCTGTTCAAACATCGGTCTTGGCAGGGTCGAGAATGGCGTCTATTCCCGCCATCAGCTCCTCATGGACATCGTCCGGCGCTTCATGAAGCGAATAGGACTTCGTCGGGCTCGGCTCACCGCGCATGCGGTGATAATCTCGGGCAGAGAGAACAAAAAGCTTCTCCTTGCCGTGCTTGGTGAGCACGACCGGCTCGATCATCGCCGCCTCGAGGATTTCACCCGAGGAGCGGTTCATGTCGGAAAAGGTGTATTGCTTCATAACCTGCCTCCAGCGTTTCACGTAAAATAGGTATTTTACGTTGTTTTGTCAAATCGAGACGTCGAAGCAGTAAGGGGCGGAGCCAAAGCTCCGCCCGGGCGGCTCAGCCAAGAGCCGCCATCTGCAGTTCGGCCGCCTTGCGATCGACGGTCTGTCCAGGATTATCGACCTGGCGTTGGAAAGGCTTCCAGGCTTCGCCGACGACCTCTTCATAGGCTGTCACGACGCCTTCGGCCGCGCACCGGAGCGCATGGGCCTGAATGCCCATATCGGCCGCGAACTCGCGCTTGCGTTGGGCCTTGCTGTCGAACCCGACAGGGCCGTCGAGATCTTCGTCGCGCGCGTCGCTGGCCGACTTCGCGGTCGCGTCTCGAGCGTCCGAGACCGCCCGGGAATAGAACTGGCCGGCGCCATGAGCGGAGCCGACATAGGAGCCGACGATGCGCTGAAGGTGGATCTGCATGGCTCGGTCGCCGAGGCCTTCGTTCAGGGATTCGGCCGTGTCGACGATGATCTTGTGGTGAAGATCGCGGATGCCGTCGCTGTCGATGACGGGAAGGCCGAAGCTTTCGGAGATGAGGGAAGCTTGCGCGCTGTCGGGGCAGGCGAGCCGGACCATTTCGAGGGACGCGCCCTTGCGGAGCTGGACGACCTTGCCGGATTGACGGGAGGGACGAGCGTTGCTGGTCATGTGAGTTCCTTTCCTTCACGATCGGACCGAAGGCTCGAGCCGGCCCCTGCCGGCCCTCCCTTCGGGCGCGGGCACAAGAAACCGGCGGAAAGACGGAGGCTTCAGGGTCCGGGCGGACCATGACGAGCAAACCTGACCTGCGGGCCAGCAGGGCTTTCAGCCCTCGCGCAGTCCCGCGGGACCGGTTTGGCGAGGATGGTGCGCGCGGCCGCACCGCGGCGCGTCAGCGGCCTTGAAGGCTCCGGCCGCCGGTTTACGACCGCGACCAGAACCGAAGGGAGGCCGGCAGGGGTGGCATTCCACCGGTGCCCAATCGCGAAGGAAATGACCGTGACCCGCTGCAAACGCCCCTTCCGTCACAATGGAGGTTGCGAGTCCGCTCTGGTGCTCGTCTCATCGCCGGTGATCTTCGCCCTGACGGCTGTGATCGCGCGCTCCTGCCGGGTGAGCTTTCGTCTGAGTGCATCGATTTCACCGCGCCGCTCGAAGCTGAGCTGGTCGACATAGGCCCGGAACATGGCTTCATCCGACCGTGTCCATCGCGATCCCCCGCGCGGATGCGCTTTCGCCTTCGTCTTGGCGGTCGTCGTCATGCGTTCCGCCCTGGCCGAAATCTGACGTTCGATCCGTTCGAGATGCGCCCTCGTCTGCCGGTGTGCCGCTTCCATCCGGCAGAGCAGGTTCGTTCGCGTGATGGCCATCATGACGCGGCCCTTTTCGGCGGGGTGGCGGACCATTGCGGGAACTGTGTGATTCCGGGCCCGTAATCGGACGGGATGATGACCGGGGCCATGGACGCGGCCAGGTCTTCGCCGGCGATGGCCCAGTCGAGAATGCTGCCTGCAGCCGGCACAGGTTTCGCGGGCCGGTCGAGTTGTGCCTCGAGCGCCGCAACGATGTTGGAGCGGGGACTGGAGCCATCCGTTTCGATCAGGATGTGGACGGCAACGAGAAAGGTGGTCATGACTTGGGTCTCCCCGTTGGATTGATGAAACCGGGCGCACGGATCGAGATGAGAACGGCACGCTTCCATGCGTCGGCGCCGGCAAACCGATCGCAGAAGCGCCTGTGATGGATGACGAGGCGGGGATGGGCGCCCTCGAGCCGGAAGCTGGCCCGCCAGCCGAAGGCCATGGCGATGAGTCTCCAGGGGACCGACATCACCGCCCCCATCCGACAAAGCTCGACGGGCCTTCGTAGATTTCGTGGCGGACGGGATCGACGACGAAACCGAAACGACCGACCTCGTATTCAGCTGACGGAACGAGGAACCGCCGTTTCTCGGCCTCTGGTCCACGCTGGCCGCCGAGAGTTGCCACGACCTCGACATATCCGTCGCGCTGCTCCGACCTGATGGCGGAAATCACGATCCAGTCGCCGGCGTGCCGCGCGTGGAACGCACGCCGGTCCTTCTCATGAGACTGGCCGGGTTCGAGCACGGTTCCGAAGATCGCTTCCCAGGCATCCGGCCAGCTGTCTTTCACGGTCTGCTCGGCGCTGCGTAGCTCGAAGCTGGTGAACAGATGCGGAAAGGTGAGCGCGACGATCGCCCATTCCGCGTCTTCCTCGTACCAGCCGCCCGGTCGGCGAAGACGCCGGTCGACCTTCGCGTTGCGGTCGGCGGCAAGGT
Source organism: Pelagibacterium halotolerans (assembly GCF_044811015.1). Lineage (GTDB taxonomy): Bacteria > Pseudomonadota > Alphaproteobacteria > Rhizobiales > Devosiaceae > Pelagibacterium > Pelagibacterium halotolerans_A. The sequence continues at coordinate 34,208 of NZ_CP085244.1, read as the reverse complement.
GGAAACCACCATGGCCAGCAGTCGAGTGGCAGACGACACCCTCGGCAAAGACCGTCGCACCCTGCGACGGTCCCCATGGGGTGTTCGCGTGGGAGCGGACCTCGCGGCGTCCGAGGGCGCGCTTTTCACGGGCGTGCCCGGCCTGTTCGAGCACCTTGGCGCGGAACGCCTCTTCGTCGGCGAGCGCTCCGCCATGCCCGTAGAAGTCATCGCGAACGAGTTCCGCCAGCGGCCGGCGTGCATGCCAGGCCGTGCCAAGAAAGTGCGTTTCGCCGCGGCCAGACAGCATGGCGAAAGCGGTATCGCCGACGCGTGCAACGGGAAATCCTTCGGCGCTGGTGGCGAAATGAACCTCCGGCGCCGCCGTCGAATCTGGCTCTGCTTGCGGAAGGGTCATGCCGCCCTCCCCTCGCCGCGATCGGCGGTGACCTCGTCGGCGGTTACTTCCTGCAGCACGGCGTTGGGATAGCCGTGGCGCGACAGCCATTCGTCGGCCGCCTGCCGGTTTTGGGCGACGTGAACCAGTTCGCCGGCATCACCGGGATGATCGAGCACGAGGATCGAGCCAACAGCGGGCCGCTCGGCGATTGAGAACGCGAGCGCGCTGTCGACAGAGAACGTCCTGAAAACCCGGAGCACGATGACGGCCTCGCTGCCGAAGTCCCCTTCATGAAGCGTGAAGCTGGCGGGGATGGCAGTCTCGCCGACGGCGCCACCGGCCTGCTTCTTCACCAGTCGGCCCGTGTTGTTGTGGCGCTCCCAGGCCTGGAGCTTGCGGCGGTGCCGTTCGGGTGGACGAGGCGTGCCGTCGCAATAGCGGATGATCGCACCGAGCGGCGCATTGTCGTGGATCAGTTGCGCGGACATGGGTGATGTCCTCCTGTTCGATGGATTGGAAACGAAAGCGCCGCCGGACGATGCGGCGGCGTGGTGTGCGTTCGGAAGGAAGAAGACCGCTATTCGGCGGCTTCGCGGAAACCCTCGGAAATGGCGTCCGGGTCGGTGTGGCCCGCTTCCGGCTCGTCTACAGAGCCTTCGGCATCTCCGGCGGCTTCGTCCGCGGAGATCTCGTTGCGAGCCTTCCAGTCGGCGAGTTCGTTCGCGTCCGGCGCGAAAAGCGCGGAAGCGTGAACGAAGCGCTCTTGCCTGAAATGCTCGACAAGAGCGGCACGGGTCTCGCGGACCTTGTTGCGCGGCAGGACCGAGGTCTCCGCGCATGCCGCCTCCAGCGCCTGCCGGGACAGGCACAAGAGGAAATCCTCGGTCCCCATATTGGGCAAGAAGCGGTCGGCTCCAACGACGTCGCCGGCGATCCGCGAGACAATGCCGCTGTTCGACATGTTGCGGCGGCACGACAGCACCTCGATCAGCACCGAGCGAACCGCGATCCGGAGCGTCTCCATGTCGAAGGAAAGCTTGCCGGTCTCATCGACGAGCGATGCGGCGTGGGGAGCAATCTGACTGCTGAACGAACCCGTGTTGCCCGAACCGGTATCGACGCGGACGTTCTGACCGGCAAAGGCGATGACGAGCAACGCCATCAGCGTGTCGTCCTCGATCGGTGCGCGGCCGAGCGCTTCGTGGAGCGCGTCGGTGCGAAAATCGCCGATCATGTCCTGACCCTTCTGGGTGACGTCCGGGCGCTGCGTTGGGGCGACGGCACCGCCCTCCTCCGCCTTGCCCTTTGCCGCCTTTCCTTTCGTCGTTTGGGGCTCGGGCATGCGGTAGACGACGGACTGCACCTTGCCGTCGCGGTCGAGATACATGGCCGTATGGTCCGACTTCTTCGGCTTTCCATAAACGCGCTCCGCCTTCTTGGGCAGTTCGGGGCCGTTCCAGCCGTTGAGTTCGGTGATGATGCCGTTCTTGGGAAGATTGTTCGTCATCCATTCCTGCTGGGCGCCGAGAAAGGCCTCGACATCGGTCGTGTAGCGGCTGTCCTCGTCGGCGGGCGCGAAGAGGTCCTCGACCCAGGCAATGCCGTAGGCCTGCGCGAGTTCGTCGTCGAAGCTGGCGTCGCGGGCATACATGCGGGTCTTGGAAAGGCCGTTCGCAACCGACCACCAGGACGTGGTCTCGTTCTTATTGGGCTTGTGCGCTTTCCAGACTTGCCTTTGTTCGGAGATCGAGGCGGCGGCGATTGTCCTGAGCTGCCGCTCGTCCGGCATGTCGCCCTTGGCCATCTGGTCGAGCATGGCGGGAAGCACATTGGCGAGAAGCCGGAGCTTCCTGATCTGGCGAACCGAAAGCGCAAGTGCCGAAGCGATCCCTTCTTCCGTCCAGCCGAGCGCAACCAGCCGCTCGATGGCGCGCCATTGGTCGACCGGGTTGAGCGGCTCACGGGCGACGTTTTCGACCATGGAGCGCATGGCGCCGCCATCCTCGGCCGCATCGGTCACGATGACCTCGATCTCTTCGATCTCGGCGGCGATCGCCTGTTTCGTGCGCCGGTGACCGGCCTGGATGACGAACCCGTTGCCGCCATCGGCTTCTGGAGAAACGATCGGCGGCTGGATGATGCCGACGGCCTTGATCGTCGCCAGCATCAGCGCGTCGGATTGCGGGTTGGATTTGGACCTGCGGGCGTCGTCGGGATTGTCCTTCAGCGCGCGCGGGTCGATCTTGATGATATGCATGGGAAGCTCCTTGTTCGCGATTGTGGACCCGGCGCCGCGCCGGCTCCCTTTCTCGTCTTCTTCCTGAAGACATCCCCCGGACCGCGGAGCGGTCGGGCCGGTGCAACTGCGGGCGAGCATCCCTGCCCGGCCGGACAAGCGGGGCTTTCAGCCCTGCGAAGAACGACGGGCCGGGATGGCGCTGGCGGCGGTTGAGCGGAAGCGTCACCGGTCAGACCGGTCTGCGAACGGTCTCTTCCTCTCCTTCTTCATGCCGCTTCCGCGGCCTTCTTTCCCTCCTTGAGGACCTCATCCGCCAGATCGGCCTCGATCTCCTCAAGCTGCCGGCGTTTCTCGGCAAGCTCGTCCTCGAAACCGAATTCCCCACCCTGGCGCGACTGGTATGAGGCCAGCCGGCGCTTGGCATCGTCGAGGCGGAAGCGGTATTGCGACCGCTCGTCCTCGAAGCCGGCGAGCACGTGCTCGATGCGCGACACCGCGCCGAGCGGCGTGACGGTCAACGCCAGATCGATTTCGGTTTCCGCGCCGGTTCTGGCAAGCGTGACGTCGTAGCGGAAATCGTCCTGCCGGAACCGCTGGCCACTGAAGACGACGTCGAAGCCGCCAATCGTCGCGATGATCTTCTCTCCCTCCTCCTGCAAATGCACGAGGGTCATGACTTCCTTCATCATGGCGCGGCCGGCAGGCTTGCGCTCGGTGAAGGATTGTCCGCCGACGGTCATGGCGAACGCCCCGCCGGCCGTCGGGATCCGGCGCTCGATGTGCGTGCCGATGTCCGCGATCCGCCGCATGTCATGTTCGATATCGCGCTCGGCGTTGCGGATCTGCCGGCGGACGGCGAAGAGATCATCGCGATGCGCGGCGCGCAATCGCTCAAGCCGGGCAATGTCAGCTTCGAGGCCCGCCTTCTGCATCAGGCGCTGATCGCCCGATGCGATGGCCTTGGCCATGGCGAACTGGTTGGCTTGCCCTTCACCCAGGTCCTCGAGCCGGCGCACGGACGTGTCGCCGGACAACGCCGCGGCGATGAAACGGGCCTTGCGCTCGTTGTTCTGCCACATCTGCGCGTCCATCGAGCTCTCCGTCGCGTAGGCGAAGATGTCGATCTCGACATGCTGATTGCCCTGCCGCTCTATGCGGCCCTCGCGCTGCTCGATCTGGGACGGCAACCAGGGAACGTCGAGGTGATGGAGGGCCTTGAGGCGGAGCTGCGCATTGACGCCGGTGCCCATGGTTTCGGACGATCCGATCAGGAAGCGAACCTTGCCGGCATTGACGTCGGCAAACAGCCGCTGCTTGGCCTCCGTCTTCTTGTAATCCTGCATGAAGGCGATTTCCGACGCCGGAACACCGCGGCGAACGAGTTCGTCGCGGATCCAGCGATAGGCGGAAAAGCCTCTGGTCTTCTCGACGCTGATCGTGCCGAGATCGGAGAAGATCATCTGCGCTGCGCCGGGCAGTTCGAAAGGTTTTCCCTCCTTAGCGAGATATGTGTTTCCGGCGGTTTCACGCCAGATGCGATAGGCATTGGCGATCAACTTGTTGAGCTTGTTGCCGGGCTCATTGTCATTGTCGGGATCGACAAGCCGCAGATCGATCGCCGCGTGGCGGCCATCGGTGATGACGGAGAGGAGAATGTCGTCGCCTGGCTTTGCAGGACCGTCGCGCATCTCGATTGCCTTGATGCGCGCCTCGAGCACCTGCTGGTAGAGCTTGAAATCCTCGGTCGGCTTCGCGGTGACGATCTGGCGCTTGCCGGTGGAGACGGCCGGAACCTTCACATATTGCCGCAGATCCTCAGGCAGCACCACGTCGGCGAAGCACCGGAACATGGCGATCAGTTCCGGCACGTTGACGAAGGTGGCAAAGCGCGAGACGGGCTTGTACTTGCCCGACGGCTGCAGTTCGAGCTCGGTCGCCACATCGCCGAAGGTCGAGGCCCAGGCGTCGAATTCGTGCAGGCCGCGTTCTTTCAGCGCCGAATACCCAAGGAAGCGCTGGACGGAGAACATTTCACCGAGCGTGTTGGTGATCGGCGTGCCCGAGGCGAGCACGAGCGCACGGCCGGGGTTCTTCGTCTCGATGAAGCGGGATTTCACATAGAGGTCCCAGGCGCGCTGCGAGCCGTTGGGATCGACGCCTTTCAGGGTCGACATGTTGGTGGCAAAGGAGAGCTTCCTGAACTCCTGCGCCTCGTCGACGATGATCTGATCGACGCCGATTTCCGAAATGGTCAGGAGATCGTCCTTGACCGCACCGAGCGATTCCAGCCGGTCCCGCAGCCCTTCCTTCAGCCGCTCCAGGCGCTTGCGCGATACCCGGTCCTCGCTCTCCACCTTGCCCAGCAGTTCTTCGTAGAGGTCAAGTTCATCCTCGATCAACTGCTTTTCGAAGGCGGCTGGAACCGCGATGAACTTGAAGGCCGAATGGGTGATGATGATCGCGTCCCAGGTGGCCGTCGCCGCGCGCGACAGGAACCGGTGACGCTTGTTTTTGGTGAAGTTCGTCTCGTCGGCGACAAGGATGCGCGCGGTTGGATAGAGCGCCAGGAATTCGCGGGCGGCCTGTGCGAGGCAATGTCCGGGCACGACCAGCATGGCTTTCGAGATCAGCCCGAGCCGCCGCTGTTCCATGATCGCGGCGGCCATCGTCATGGTCTTGCCCGCGCCAACGGCATGGGCGAGATAGGTGGCGCCCGCCGATATGATGCGCCAGATGCCACGCTTTTGGTGGCCATAAAGAATGAAGGCGCCAGAGGCGCCCGGTAGCTGAAGATGGTCCCCGTTGAAGGATCGGGGTGCGATGTTGTTGAAGCGGTCGTTGTAGACCCGCGCCAGCCGGTCGGTGCGATCGGGATCGGACCAGACCCAGGTCTGGAAGGCGTTCTTGATCTTGGAAAGCTTTTCCTTGGCCGCCTCGGTGTCGACGACATTGAGGACCCGGCGCTCGCTCATCTCCTCCCTGATCGTATCGAAGATCTGCGGCACCCGGCTGTTGAGCGCGTCGGCGAGCAGCTCGCCGGCGTGCCGGCGCTTCGTGCCCCATTCGGAGGTGCCCTCGGCGCGATAGGCGAGCATGCGCGCATCGACCGTCCAGGCGGCGAGCTCCGGCATATGGCAGATTGTGATCTCGACCCCCATCGTCTCCTTGACGAAGTCGGCGACGTCGCTGGCGGGGATCCATGGCGCACCGAGCCGCGCGGTGATGTCGGAGGGGCTGAGATCGGCCGGCTGCACGGCCTCGAGCGCCTCGACATTGCGCCGGTAAGCCGGATCGAGCTCGGCGGCAGCCTCGGCGATTGCCAGCTTGTCGCGCACGGGACCGGAGAGATAGGCGTCCGACGTCTGCCAGGTCCCGTCCGCCGGATCGCGATAGATCGCGCTGCCCAACTCCTCGATGACAGTGTCGCGGTCCTCATGCAGCAATTCGGCGATATGGTCGGGATCGACATGACCGCGCTCGTTGAGCACGACGGCGAGCGCGTCGGCGGCATTCGTGATCACCGGCGGCGACGGCGGTGCGATCACCCGTTCGGAAAAAATCGGTCCGGGCTTGGCCGTGTCCGTTTCGAGATCGTAATTCTCGATGGAGGCGACCAGCCAGCAATCCGGATCGTCGAGAAAGGGCTGCAGGTTCGGGCGGCGATGCGTCTCGCGGGTTTCGCCCGTCTCGTCATTCTCCGAGATCGACACCCTGGTGTGATTGATCGGCCCGAAATCCCGCACAAAGCTGGACCAGGCGATGCGCAGCTTGACCTGAAGGTCCCGCCATGGCTGATCGGTCTCCTGCGCCTTGAGGACCGCGCGCACCGCGTCGCGGACCGGGATCAGTTTCTGGACGATCCGGACCTGCTTTTCCGAAAAGCCATCCCCGGACCGCCCTCTGCGGACGGTGACGGGGGCGGGCTTACCGTCCACTACCTGCATGAGCCCCCTCGACGCGTCGAAGAAGAAGCTGCCCTCACGGACATGTGCCTCGTCCGGTTTGCCGATATCCGCGTCAGTCAGGCCAAGCTCGAGATCGACATCGATCTTTCCGGGTTCGCCGTCATAGATGGCTTCCGGAAGAGAGAGGATGGCGGCCTCCAGGTCGGCCTCGAGATCGCCTTCACCGGCCAGGCAGGTATAGGCTTCGCCGAATGGCCCGGAGGTCGTCGCGTGGCGACCGAGCACGTGATCGGGATGATCGGCGAACCAGCGATTGACGCGGATGGCTTCGCTATCCTCGGTGGCGGGGATAATCTCGGCCAGGTCCAGCCAGGTCGCGTCGCCCCGCGGCTCGCCCGCCTTGCGCTTGCGGAAGAACAGGATGTCGACAACAACGTCGGTGCCGGCATCCTGCCGGAAGCTGCCTTCGGGCAGACGGATGGCCGCAATGAGATCGGCGGATTTGGCGATGTGTTCGCGGGCCGTGGCGTCCGCCTTATCCATCGTGCCCGACGAGGTGACGAAGGCGGCAAGCGCGCCGGGTTTCAGAAGATCGATGGACCGCGCGATGAAATAATCGTGCAGCCTCAGGCCGAGCGATCGGTAGGCACGATCGGAACGCACGGTGCGGTCGGAGAAGGGCGGATTGCCGATCACCAGATCGAAATGCGCCGGCAGATCGGTGCAGGCGAAATCGCCCTCGATGATGCGGGCAACCGGCTGCAGAAGCCGGGCGATCCGCACGGTGACCGGATCGAGCTCGACGCCGGTGACGAGCGAGGTCTGCCGGAGCCCCGCCGGCATCAATGCCGGAAACAGGCCCGTCCCGATCCCCGGTTCGAGAACGCGGCCGCCGCGCCAACCGAAGCGCTGCAGCCCTTTCCAGATCGCCCGGATGATGAACTCGGGTGTGAAATGCGCATATTGGGTGCAGCGCGCGAGCGAGGCGTAATCGGCCTCGTTCACGGATTCCTGCAGCTCCTGCCCGAGGTCTTCCCATCCCTTGCGGAACCCGTCCTCGCCCGGCCGGGTGAAGATCGTATTCGCAAGATCGGTAGCGCCGAAGCCGGTGAACCGGATGAGTCGCGCCTGTTCCTCAGGTGTCGCGTGCCGGTCCTGAGCCGCGATCGCCGTTGAAAGGAGGATCGCATCGAGATTATCGCGTGCCCGGGCTTTCCAGCCCTTCGCCAGATCTCGGCTTCCGGAAAGATGGAAGTTGCCGCCGCGCTCAGGCGCTGCGCCGCCCGGCTGACCTGTGGGCTCTTCGGGTATGGGCAGCTTGGCCGATCCCGCCGCCGGCGGTGCTTTGGCCTCATTGGCTTCGGATGTCGGGCCGTCGGCAAAGGCGGTTACGCCGATGCCCAGGCCGGAAGACAGGGCGTTCTGCGAAGGTCCGAACGTGTCGAGGGTGAACGGATCGTGGTCTGACATTCCTGGTGTCTCCTGATGTGCGGGCGCACCTGGCCGCGCCACCGGGAGAACCGGTCGCGGTGACAACGTGCGGAGTTGAAAGAGGGGTTCGAGGGAGATCAGAAAAAGTTGCAGACTTTCTCGGTTCGATCTCCCGACCAAACAAAACGAAGAGACCGGTTCTAGGAACCCGGCTCTTAACGCGTGATCAGCGAGAACGAGATGTCGTTCTCGGTGAGCTGGATCCTGAGATGGGTGGCCTCAAAATTGCGGTTGAAGCTCGGGATCAGCAGGTCGGAATCGATGAACTCGATCCCGTCATCGCCGCCGAAATGCCGGCGCTTGTAGTCCCACCAGTCGGGATTGCCCTTGGGATGACACTCGGTCGAATAGACGACGAGCGGCTTCTGCCCCTCGAGGAGCTTGCCGTTGGAAATGATGTAGACGCCTTCGTCTCCGACGAGCCAGAAGCCGGGTTTCTCGCCCTCGCCCGGGCGGGTGCCATAATAGGGATTGCGGAAGCCGCCATTGGCGGCCGCATCCTCTTCGCCGCGCGCGATGACCTTGCGCACCGCGTGACAAGGAAATGTGAACATCGGCCACCTCACGCGGCTTCGGCGAGCGGCAGGTGACGCAGATGCACCGGCAGTTTCTCGGCGATTTGCGTTTCTGTCAGGTGGTCGAGCAACTGAAAGCTGCTGCCTGACGTGCCGTAGACCATGACGGTGCGCTTGCCGCGATGTTCGGGCGAAAAATCCACGCCGGCATAGCCACGATAGCGGTCATGCGTGGCGCTCCAGATATGCTCGATGCGTTCGGCGCGCGTCATCTGTTTGACCGGCCGGCGCTCGCGCTCGACGATGGCATCGCGCATGTCATGGCAAGAGCGCGGATCGGACAGATCGCAATAGGCGTGGAAGAACCGCGTCACCTCATTGATGCGCAGCGTATAGAAAACGCTGGTGATGCTGCCGGTCAGGAATTCGCGCATGGCGAACATTTCGCCGCGCATCCACAGCGGCGGCAGAATCTCGAGCATGTAGTCGTGCTCGGCACGGGCGATTTCGAACCATTCGCCGGCGTAAAGCGCGCTATCGTCCGATTGCCAGCGGTTGGGCCGCTGCGCATGGCGGTCGAAGAGACGGAACATCTGATGGCGGTCGGTCACACCGAAATAGATCTTGCGGATGGGAGAGGTCATGGCGGGCTCCTTTGAGGCCTTTAACGGGCTGAAGCGCGGCGCACCTTCCCTGGTTCACCATCTTCTTCAGCCCTTCCGGACCCCTTCCCGCGGCCGCCTCTCCGTCCGGCCGGGTCAAGGGCCGGCGTCAGCCGGGCGAAGCGTCACCCTTGAGGCGGACGGCGGGCATGCGGCAGAACCTCTTCCTCTTTTCTTCTTCCTCTCATCCTTCCTTGTTCAGACAGGCGTTCCAGTCGTCTGATGGCGGCCTGAGCCGCTGCCAGTTGCAGCCTTCCTCTTTGGCGAGAACCCGCAGGCGCTCGGCAAAGGTCTCGCCCTGGCTGTTGGCGTCTGTGGCGGCGACCAGAAGAACGTCCGGGTGGGCGGCAAGCCCACGTAGCGTAGCGTCGGTCGATGGCGACCAGCCCCCGCCGGTGCTCAGATAGAGCGATCCGGGGTGCAGGCGCTCTATTGCCGCAAGGCTCATGGCGTCGATCGCCGCCTCGGTGACGCAAAGCCGCGACGCATCGGCGGGCCCGAGCCGGAAGAGGACCTTGGCGCCGCCGGTCGCGAAACCGCGCCACTCGGGGCCGCGTTCTTCCCAGCCGGTGACGCGACCGGCATCGTCGGTGTGACCGGCCCACATGCTGCCGTGCGGGCCTTCGCGCAGGACATCGGCGGCAACGGCTTGTCCCAGAACCGGTTCGGGGATGCCGCGCGTGTCGCACAGATAGCGCCAGGTCGCAGAGCCACGCCAAAGCTTGCGGCGGTTTTGCCAGCGTTCCACGACCGTCTGGTTCGGCGCGCGCTCATTCGCCTTGCGGGTCCAGACGGGCTCGGACGGCGTGAAGCCGATGAGGTCGGCGACGACATACAGGGCGGCGGCAAACGGGAGTCGGTCGAGATGTTCAACCAGGCTGAACACGTCGCCCTTGGCGTCCGACAGGGGATCGAACCAGCCCTTACCGCCATGAATGACAATGATGATATCGTTGGCGCGGCGGTACTTGACCGCCTTGCGGGTGCTTTCTTTCAGATCGACGGTAAAGCCTGCGGTTTCAAGGACGGCCCCGCAGGCGACTTTTCCCCTCAGCTCTTCAATTTCGGTTATTTCCATTCTCTCTCCGCGTTGCGCGCGGTCCTCTGTTCGGATTTACCCTCCCGATCTTCTCGGGGCGAAAACCCGGACGCCGCGAAGAGCAAGGCAGGACAAGGGCGCGGATGGCAAGTTGGCAATCATGCCGGATCGCATCATTCGCCGCCAGCCGCGGCGCCAGCGTCCCTTGCCGGCCGCTGCGCGCAAGCGGCACGAGACTGCTCCTTTCCCTCATGTGGCAATCTCCTGCCTGCGTCAGGGATGGCCGCCCGGATGGGGGAAGACCGCTTGCGGGCTTCAGCTTCGCCAACAGCCCGGCCCGGAGGGCGACGCCAAATACCAATCCAGCGAGGTCGCCAGCGTAACGATAACTGAGAATTATGGTGACGAGCCGCATCCCCTTTCACAGGTGGACCACTAGCGCTCCATCAGCACGTATTGGTTGATAGCCCATGAGTCTTCACTACTGACCAAAGTTTCTATTCAATCTTTGGTCAGTAGCCGCCTAGAGGAGTTCGCCGATGCCTAGCTCTTGCGCCACTTCCTCAGTCCGAGCCCATCGCTGACCCGGCATCTTCTCAATGAAGAGCTTGAACACCCGGATGAATACCGCTTGTCCTGCAGCCGCGTCGAGGTGATCCGCCGCATCGGGTGGCAGCAGGGCCTGGATGTCGCCGAGAAGGCTGGGCTTTCCGAACTTGGCTAGCATTCGCATTTCCGCTTCAGAGCGAGAGATAACCTGGCCACGGATGTCCAAATACCGTCCGAAGAGCACGATGGCTCGCTCGATGTCGAGGTCGGGAAGAACCGTTAAGGCATGGTCTAGATCAAACAGATCCCGACCCTTGTCTCTTTGCAAAAGTGCGCGGAGTTTTGTCGCAATCAGCTCTTCCGGAGAGAAGGTCGCGATCTTTGTCGATCCGCTGAACCAAGGATTATCGACGCTGTAATCGGCCGAGACAGGTCCATCGAAAGCGTCGATCTCCGTTGTGTTGATCTCGATCTTGAGCCGGACATTTACCTCGGGATCGTCCTCGGCGGGTACGCGGAAACGCAGTTTGGGCGCAACCTGACTTGCCGCAAAACTCCCCTGCCCCAGCCACGGCTCCAGAACTTCACGCAGTGCATCAAGAACGGGGCCGATCGGACCTGCTTCGGTGCGAACGAGATCGATGTCCTCGGAATACCGAAGCGGCTTCGGAAAGATGATTTTATTGAGCGCGGTTCCGCCGCGAAAGCGCAACACGGAACCAAGAAGTTCATGATTGAAGATGTCGACAAGCGCGCGGGAGATGATCAGGTCCTGCTCGATCTGGCGAGGTTCGCCCCAGGGCGCGATCTGGCTCCATGCCGTGATGTTCGTTTCCGGTATCATTGTTCGTCGATCTCAATTGGTCGCCGAACAACGACATGCCAGCGTTGGTCACGTTCGGTTTCACCTGCCCATTCGGGCCGGCTCGTTTCGCCGGGATCAAGCTCGATCCATGGGAGGCTCTGGCTCGAAAGATAGTCAAACAGAACGGAGGCAGAGGCCTCGTTTCCGACGGTTTGCAGGACATAGCCCAACCGTTGCACGACAGAACGTTCGAAGGCTGGCAAGAGCTCGCGCAACTGCACCGGGTCGATCTCCGGCGCCAGTTCGTTGAGCACACTTGCCGCGCGATCGAGGCCTCCGCTTGCCTGGGGGTAGCGGATCAGATCCAGCGCGGTGAGCGCCGGAGAAGAGACCCTCATTGACCCCGTATCCGTTTTCCGGTCGCCAATTCCCATCTGGATGGCGTCCAGATCCTTTCGGTAATAGAAGACGATCTTTGAGCGGCCGGCGCGGATGGGCTTCCACTGCCGGTCGGTAACGATCTGGAATTCCATGACCGCCTGATGGGCGGCGCCATGCAGTTCGGCTGCTTTCAACAGTGCAACGTAATATGGCCGCCCGGCTTCCTTCATCATGGCGTCGACGTACCAGTTGGGGGGCGGCGCGCCCCACTTCAGGAATCGGGTCGGCGTAATGACGTAGAACCCACGGCGCGGCATGACGATGCGTCCGCGCTTGGCAAGGCGGGCGGCTGCGTCGAGAAATGCGCCGTGGCTTGTTCCAAGCACCTCCATCGCGCTTTCGCGTGTGAAATAGGTTCTTCCGGTCGATTCGAGCTCTTCGGTATAGCTTGCCAGGCTGCTTGACCGTTCTTCGGTCATATTTACAACTCCGCATTTTTCGCGGATTTTGTAATATGATCGCTCACGCTAGGCAAGGGTTATAATCGTAAATCCGTGCAGAATGCGGATTTACGAACACAAAACGAGGAGGAAAGATTGCGGCGATGGAAAATAGCGATAGGCTTATTCGGGAAGTTCGCAACCCTATTCCGACGTTGGCCATGATATTCGGTGTCCCTCCAAAATTCAAAGAAGTCATGGACAGTATTGAAGCGCTTGAAATATTCATCAATGAGACACAAAGCAGGCAACCGGCCTGACTTGAGATTCGGCGCAACATGTATATCGACCCACTTCGAAAATGCAAAGAGAGCGGCGAACTCTACACACGCCGGGCTAATATAATTGACTTCATTTGCAAGAGCCTCGATTGGCCCTTCGACGAGTTTTTGAGGCGGGCCGAAATAAAAGATCGCCGGCACAGCGACTATGTGCCGTCAGAGGTGCTTGTGTATCACTTGCGTCAGACCAAGTCCGACAATTCGGACGGTCGGTTTGTTGCACTCTACGATATCCTACGCGATCGGGTCGAGGCGGCCTGTCCACGCCCGAACCGCCATGTAGACGATAAGGTCTACGAAGACAGCCGTATTGCCGAGATTCGCGACGCGACGATCGACCATGTCACTGAATTGATGTTCACTGATCGGCAAGGCTACGACGAGCAACTCGATATCTATGAGGTTGTATTCGACAAGGCAGTCCGTTCGGCGCGCATCACCAAACTTCGCAAAGTGAACCGCCGAGAAACCGCTACTGAAGAGGTGGAGGACACCATCACTGGGGAGGTCCGTACCGTCGTGGAGGCGGCGTTGGATCGCTACAAGAAGACGGGCCTCACTGCTGAAGAAGATTTCGATTACCGGATTCACCTGCGCCGCGCGATTGACGCCTTACCGACAGACGAACGAGAGGTGATTGATTTGTTGCTCGCAGACATTCCGATTGAAACCAGCAAGGATGGCGAACCGTCGATGACGGAACTTCTGGGTTGCGTGGAAAAAACAGTTCGCAACCGGCGGGATCGTGCCTATGCGAAAATAAGGCGAGCACTGGATTTGGAGATCGACGATGGCGAATAGAGACGACGTCCTAAGCGATTTCACGATTGAGGAAGAAATGTCGCCCGCGGTTCTCAAGGACTACCTGCAGCGCTATCCCGAGTACACCAAGGACTTATTGGCGCTCTTTAACGAGCTTTCGCTGAGCGACCTCGAGGCGACTGAGGCAAACCTGCCGCTTGAGACAAAGGCGATGACGGCAGAGGCTTTAAGGGTTCAACACGTTCGACAATCGTTGTTTGGCAATGGGGTCAAAGAACTTGCTCGCGAGCTGGGGCTCCCCCGCGCGTTTTTCATGGGGTTGAACGCCAATATTGTTCATCTCGGCTCGATGCCCGTCGAATTCCTGAAGGGCCTCGCAGCGAGCCTGGATGTGCGGCTGCAGGACCTGATCAGTGGAATGCAGCAAGGCGACGGCCAAGCCGTCGCGATGAAATCTGATTCAAAGCCAAGCAAGGAAGCGCCCATCGAGTTCTGGGACTATGTCGGCCAGGCCGGGCTTGCCGAGGAGGAGCAACGCGCTTTGCAGAAGTTGCTTGCAGGCGATGGATCGGATTGAAGCGACACGGGCCCGCGCGGCGGATCTTCACGCGGAGCGCACAAGTAAGGGCGGCGACCCGACAAACCCGTATGAATTTGCCCTTCACGAAGCCAGGGATCGCGATATTGAGGTCAGGAAACTTCCTGCCGGGCATCCACAGCTGAACGGCGGTCGGGCGCTGTTCCAGAGACATGCCGGGGTAATCCTGCACGAAGATACCGGAAGCGCCTTTCTCGATGCGTTTCTGGTCGCCCATGAACTCGGACATGATGAATTCGGCGGTTTGGTTGACATTCCGCCGGTCATGAGCATCGATCCGGCGCGTTCGGCAGACCCATCATCCGTGGGCGCTGATCGCGTCGTCGATTACAGCAACCGCGCCCGGCAAGAAGTTCAGATGGACCTCTTTGCGCGCGAGTTCCTTTTTCCGCGAGCATTAGCCTGGTCCTGGCACGTCGAGGGGGCCCTAAACGCAAAGGCCATAGCCGAGCGTCTCGGAGCGCCCTACGACATGGTAGCGGTCCAGCTGTTCGATGCACTCCTGTTGCCGCAGACTGAATTGGATGAGGAGGCTGCACCAGCCCCAAAGCCTCTAAATGACGAGCAGAAGCGGGCAGCCGAGCACGACGGCAAGGCGTTGCTCCTAAAGGCCGGACCCGGTACTGGCAAGACGCAAACCCTCGTCGGCAGATTGTCTGTTCTGAAGGATCGCGGTGTCGACCCGGAAAGCATCTTGCTCTTAACCTTTTCGAACAAGGCGGCCGGCGAAATGACGGATCGCGCCATGGCGGTCTGGCCGGAAGCGGCCGGTTCAGCCTGGATAGGTACCTTTCATTCCTTCGGACTCGATCTGCTGCGCCGGTTTCACGATCGTGCGGATTTGCCGCCCGATCCGAGGTTAATCGATGCCACCGAAGCTATTGCACTGCTGGAAGACGAGTTTCCGCGACTGCGGCTAACGCATTTTAACGATCTTTATGACCCGACCGACAATCTGCGGTCCATTCTCTCGGCCATCTCGCGCGCAAAAGACGAGGTTGTGGAACATCACCACTATCGTGCACTTGCCCAGAAAATGGCCGATGTGGCTGAGACGGAAGAAGACCAGATCGCCGCCGAGAAATGTCTTGAGATCGCTTCGGTCTACGACCTCTATGAACAGCTTAAGTCTGATCGAAACGCAGTCGATTTCGGGGATCTCGTGGCTCGTCCAACGGCGTTGGTTGAATCCGATGACGCCGTGCGTGCGCAACTCCAAGATCGGTACCAACACATCCTGGTAGACGAGTACCAGGATGTGAACCGAGCGAGCGTGCGGCTCCTGCGCGCGCTCAAACCGGAAGGCGAAAACCTCTGGGTCGTCGGCGATGCGAAGCAGTCGATCTACCGTTTTCGCGGAGCGTCCTCTTACAACATCGACCGGTTCGCGACTGACGACTTTCCGGGCGGGACATCGCTGCAACTCAGCACAAACTACCGGTCATCGCAGGAGATCTGCGATGCGTTCCGCGCGTTCGCAAGAACGCGTATGGATGCCACCGATTTCGAAGCGAACGCCTTCAAAGGCACAAATGGTGTGGCCCCTTCCTTCGTCTCGGTTGAATCGAAAGATCACGAAGTCGACGAGATCGCCGCACGCATAACCGCATGTACGGACACTATCTCGTTTCGTGATCAGGCGGTCATCTGCAAGGGCAATGCGCGGTTGGCAGAGATCGCTTCGGGTCTGGAGGCACGGGGCATACCGGTTCTGTTTCTTGGCCCTTTGTTCGACCGTTCGGAAATCAAGGAGGCCTTGTCGCTCTTGTCGCTCGTGATCGATCCGCGAGCAATGGGACTAACGTGCGTCGCGTCGATGGCGCCGTTTCAGATGGCTATCGAGGACGTTTCACTCGCAATCGAGGAGATCCGGGGCGCCGACAAACCTCTTCCACTTGATTGGCGAGACATACTGGCAGCAATCCCGGGGTTGACGGAAGGCGGACAGGTCTCTGCCAAAGCGCTTGTCGATGCGTTCGCTGGGATCGAACCTACGGCTACGCCGTGGCAGATCATAACGAAGATTTACCTGGATCGAACGCGCCTTGCTGCCGATGTCGCCACGCAGGCTCGCGAGGGCAACGCCAACCCTGCGCTTGCCCTTTGGCAGTTCCAGAACTTCCTCCGCTCCGCCCTGCCCGAGAAAAGCGGCTATCCCATCCGCGACCTTCTGGAGCACATTCGGCGGCTCGTCATCCTGTCCGACGAGCGGGATTTGCGTGATCTCCCAAACGCCGCCCAGGGCCTGGACGCCGTCCGACTGATGACAATCCATGGGAGCAAGGGCCTCGAGTTCAAAGCTCTTCACCTGCCGGCTTTGACGAGTGGCTCGATCCCTCGTTCGGCCAATCAGAGCCGTGGCCTTGCTCCACCGGACGGGATGATCGAGGGCGCTCCATTTCGCGGCAGCGAAGCTATGAAGGCTGGACATGACGAAGAACAGCGTTGCCTGTTCTTCGTGGCATTGTCCCGGGCGGAAGAGCACCTGACACTCTATGCGCCGAACAAACAATCGAATGGACGCCGGCAGAACCGATCAAGCTTCATCGACGACATTTCCGGCACGCTATTCGAGGCATCACCAATATCGACACCAATCAACGCATCGGTCACAGGTGAGCGCTTCACGTTGGAAGTCGATGGCATTGCCCGCGTGTCGCCGTCCCAGCTTGCCACATACGACAAGTGCCCCCGAAGATTTTTCTTTGCTCACGTGCTGCAGGTTGGCGGTCGGCGCACGGAGTCGGCTCCCATGCGGATGCACAATGCTATCCAGGTCGTCATTGATGAGCTTACAGGCCGTCTGAACGACGTGCCGGACGAAGCCGAACTGCAGGCGATCATGGATGCCGCATGGACGGCCCATGGACCCATTGAGCATGGTTATGCCTCGCAATACCGGCAGATCTCCGACCAATTGCTGCAATTCTTCTTTCAGCTGAGGGAGGGTGAAACCCGGCGCACGCCGCAATCCCTTTCGCTCCGGTTTGGCGACGCTGAAGTCGTCGTGACAGCTCACGAAGAAATCGAAACGGAACACGCCACAGTGTTCCGGCGCATCCGTACAGGCCGCAAGACAAGCACTGCGGTGACCGCGCTCGATGCGGCTGCTTTTCAGATTGCTGCCGAGGGCCGAGGTGAAGCGGAATTCGTCTATTTGACAGGCAGATCGCAAGACCGGTTGGCAATGAAGAGTGGGCAGCTCGGGAACAAGAAAGCCACAATCGCTGACGCTGCAATCGCTATCCTTGATGGCCGGTTTCCGCCAAAACGTAGCGACCGATGCGCCCGATGCCCCCACTTTTTCATCTGCACCCCCCCGCCCTCCGGCACGCTCAGAAAAAAAATTGGAATCGGCTTACCGGATTCCTCCTGACGCCGCGATTGTCCTTGTGAAGGCGCAGACATGGTGTCTGCGGCCTCATACAACACAAGGAAATCAAATATGAAACCGCAAGGAAACACTCCTCGCTTCCCGGTTCTCATCGCCGATGGGAGCCTCAACTTCAAAAAGCACGTCTTTGACGATCCCAAGGTTTTGGGGCGGCAGTTGATCGAGGCCGCTGGCGGGCATCCCGTCGAGGAGCATGTGGCAATTGCCATTCTGCCCAATGGGGACTTCGAAGACATCCGCCTTGACGAAAGCTATGACCTGAACGGTCGCGGCGCCGAGAGGGTACTGGTTGCTCGTTCGGATCGGAGCTTCAAGTTCAAGATCGACGACGCCGATCTTGAATGGCCGCGGGCCTGCATCAGTGGCTTTGTGCTGCGCAAGCTGGCCAAGCTGCCGGCGAACTACAATCTCTGGCAGGAGATCCCCGGTCAGCACGACAAGAAGATCACCGATACTGATGTGATCAACCTGGCCGACGTCGGGGTGGAACGCTTCGTGTCGCTTATTGATCAGACGACGGAGGGGGATGCCCTTCCGTCGAAAGATCAAACCTACCTTTCCGATCACGGCTACGAGTTCGAAGTCGTGATGGAAGGCGGCAACACGGGCATCATCCTGAAAGACTTGCCGCTGCCGGAGGGCAAATTCGACCATCAGACAGCCGATGTTCTGATCCTGCTGCCCAGTGGCTATCCCGACTGTTCGCCCGACATGTTCTATGTGTCACCGAAGCTCTCCTTGGCGGGCAAGGGGCAGGTTCCCAAAGCCTGTACCGTTGAGCACCACTTCGGCGGCCGTGTCTGGCAGCGCTGGTCTCGGCACAACAATGCCTGGCGCCCCGGCGTCGATGGTCTTCAGACCATGGTCGCCCGCGTGCGGACCGCTTTGATGGAGGCCCGGGCGTGATGAAGACACAGGATCTCGTCCTTCTGGACCCGCACGAGACGCAAATCCGGTCCCTGCTGACGCGAGGGGCCGGATCAGAGCGATCGGCCTACATGCTCTTTGGCATCGCCGACATCGAATCCGACCCGTGGACCAAGGCATCGCGCCGGCGTTTGATTTCGCATCAGTTCGACCAGATCGATGACGACGCTCTTGTCTCGGCCTCGGGGCGGCATGTCACTTGGCAGACAGATGGCTTCATGCGGCTGTTGAATGACGCAAAAATCGCTGGTCTCGTGCCGGCCCTTGTCCACAGCCATCCGAAAGGCAATGCCAGGTTTTCCGAACAGGACGATCGCAACGAAGCGGAACTTGCCCGTACCGCTCATTTGAAAGGGATGCCCGGGCTGATCAGCATCGTCATAGCCGGGGATGGCGACATCGCCGCACGCATTTGGACACAGGCGGACAGAGCAATCGACATTGGCAGGATCCTGCATTCCGGACCCCGCTTGCGTATTTCGGGTCTCGAGGGAACTCCGGAGGATTTCTTGGACCGCCAGGTTCGGCTGTTCGGGAAGGAGGCGTCGCGGCAGGTGTCGGGCTTTCGGTGTGGAATTGCTGGCGGGGGTGCCACCGGGAGCGCGCTCCTGCCTCTCTTGTTAAGGCTTGGCGTCGCCGAAGCCGTTCAGTTCGAGAAGGACATCGTGGACGAGACCAATCTCAACCGCCTCCATGGTGCACGGCGCTCGGATGTCGATGCGAAGATGCCGAAGACCTCCATACACACGCGGACCGCATTGGAATCCGGCCTCGGCATGACGTTGGTGACAATAAATGACTGGGCCGGACATCCGGAAACATGGGATGCGCTCAAAGCCTGCGATGTGATCTTCTGCTGCACGGACGATCATGCCGGCCGACTGTTTCTGAACCGCTTTGCCCGGTTCTACGGTATCCCCGTGATAGACGTGGGGCTTGCCATGCAGCGGCGGACGGGCAGCGCATTCGATCTCTTCGCCCGAGTTTCAACGCTTGTGCCTGGCCATCCTTGCCTGCTCTGCGGCGATTATGTCGATCCGCGCCGCGCGCGTGAAGAAACGCTTAGACGGAATGATCCTGACGCCTATCAGCGTCTGAAAGAGGAAGCATATGTCCTGGGAGAAGGCGACCCATCTCCGGCAGTTGTTACTTTCACGACCGAGGCGGCGACCATGGCGGTGAATGAGTGGCTGGCGGGCGTGACCGGACTTGCCGGTGAAGCGGGGATGTTGCCTACACGCATCCGGCGCTTCCATGCACGAGACGAACGCAGGCCTTTGGTCGAGTCACGATCCGGCTGCCCGTGTTGCAGCCAGGCAGAGACGCTCGGTCGCGCGGATGTACGGCCATTTCTGGACATGGTGAGCTGACATGAAACGCCAAATTTCGAAATTTCTCCGCCATCTCCGTTTGCTGCGTTATGACCTGTTGACCGACCGTAGCCCTTCATTTCCGGATAGATCACAGGTCGCGGACCAACGCGTCACGCTCGTGGAAAGTGGTGGCATCAGGAAATGGGCCTGCCTCAGATGCCCGGGCGGCTGCGGAGAGGTCATTAACCTATCCTTGAACCCCAACCGGCGACCACGCTGGACGATCTCGGAAGACTTTTGGATGCGACCAACGGTCGAGCCGTCAGTGCA
The DNA here is from genome assembly GCF_044811015.1 of Pelagibacterium halotolerans. Taxonomy (GTDB): domain Bacteria; phylum Pseudomonadota; class Alphaproteobacteria; order Rhizobiales; family Devosiaceae; genus Pelagibacterium; species Pelagibacterium halotolerans_A. The sequence goes on along the minus strand of NZ_CP085244.1, from coordinate 14,138 downwards.
TCAGCAAAACGCGTGCGGGTGTCATTTCTGGATCAAACAGGGGCAGGTTCAGTGGTGCAAGGGCGGACGACCAAAGTTACCGGCCAACGGCAGCGGCCACGAACTCGAAAACTCAGCAGATGCTGACTTTTATGCATCAGGGACCGGTGGCTTAAGCAGATAACCGCGCGCCAGTTTTTGTTTGACCAGATCGGATAGAGCGCGCTCGGCCTCGGGTAGCGATTTGTACCAGTCAAACCGGTGCCGTCCCCATGTGCCGAACCGCCCCCTGTCCGAAGATGGCATCATCGTTTAGCTCGCCGGACGGGAGTTTGTCCTGAAGCTCGTCAACATCCCCGAAGGCCACCGATGGGTAGGATTCTGTGATTGCCTTGACGCGCGTGCGCTGGTCTTGCCGAAGAGTTTGCAGCGGTCCCACGAGGAATTTTTCTATATGCGGTGTGCAAACGTCATTCACGATGCGTTCAAGGACGGCGTCTTCAAACTGGAATTTGGTGCGCTCCTGATTGACGTTATCGTCGAGGAACTTTCCGGTCAGAACGGCATGAAACACTCTATCCTCATTGGCCCCAAAATATTTCAGCCCTAACTTGCTGTCGATCTTTTGGGAGTGGACCGTTCGATCATGAGCGATGAAATGAACGAAGTGCGAGCCATTCAGATCCGAGCTGGCAACCTTGTCGCACTCCATGAGCGTAAGGGTCAGTGGCCCGTACTCTTCGGTCGGGATATTATCGATCGTCTCGCGTCGATGAATGATCGAGTTGATCTCTTCAGGGTAGTGGCGGGTTTCGTCACCGCAATGCACGGTGATAAGCGGAGAGCGCTTTCCGATGAAGGTCGGCAAGAAATGCGAGGTGAAGTGCTGAAAAACATAGGCGGCGCGACCCGGGAATTTGGCGCGATAGCCATTGTCTCGGAGCGCCCCAAACACAATCATTACGCCTGTGTTGGTCTGAGTGGCGCCGACTTCGTTCTCTTCGTAATCTTGGATTTGATCCGATTGCGACAGCACGAAGCGGAACGACCTTTGCTTTTCAATCCCATGCTCAAATGACGTACTCTTCACGCTGATCTCTTCAAAGCAATCGAGCCACAAGAGACGTCCGACACCCTTCCCTCCACGCGCAATCTTGTTGTCGGTGTCTGTCGTCGTAAAGGCATCGTAGTTCTTTCCATCAAGTCCGACGCCATTGTCCTCGACGATAATCCTTTCGGGAGCCTGACGACCTTCCATGGTCAGTGTGACGATGATCTTCCCGCCAGTTGCGACTTTGTCCTTAAATCGATCCTGTGTACTGTGAATCGAATTGCTAACCGCCTCAAAAAGAGGCTGCATAGCATCGGCGGCGTTGGCCGGTTTTGGCATCCTATCAATTCTTTTAACCAAGTTCGATTTTAAAGATGGCATCTTTCATTCCCCAACTGAAAGCGAACATAGACGGTGGGTTTTTCTTGGTGCATCGTCAAACCAGTGGACATCAGAGTATCCCCCACGCACGGTAGCGCCCCCTGCCCGTTATCTCCCGCACGCCGAGCTCGCTGATCAGGTTCAAGGCCCCGCGGGAAGTAATTTTCGCCGCTCGCGCGATCATATGTGCCGATACGATCGGCCGCGACAAAAGAAGTTCGATGGCGACCGGAAGGCTACTCGTCGACCGCTTGTCCAGAGTCTTCCGCTCAAGCTGCCGTTTCGCCAGAGTCAGTCGATCGATGTCCTTCATTCCGATACCGGCGGCCGCGCTCATTGCGTCGAGATAGGCAACCAGCCTAGACACTCGATCGCGCGCACGCCGGCGCTCACGCGGTACCTCGCGCAATCCCACCGCATAGGCCAGCAGGTGAGATCGCACCTTTCCGCGCGACCGCAGGAAGTCCGAAACGAGCGCCTGACCAAGCCAATGGTGGCGCTGCAGGGGTTCGAGATATTCCCATGCATCCCAGAGAACAGCCGCGGCCAGTGTGGCCGGAAACCCGTCGACCTTCTTGGCCAGCTCGAGCCACTCGCCGATCCGCTCGCCTTCATCCCAATCCGGATCGCGAATTAGCAGCTCGCCGACACTGAGCTCGGGCTCTTGCTTCCTTGGCTCGGCAGGCTCGTTGCCATCGACAAGCCATTTCGTGCGAGCGAGGACCTCGTCGATCTCGGTTAGCTCGGGCGACAGTGCATCGTGATCAACCAAGTCGAGCTCCACCCCCTCTCCTCCGATGTCGGCCGGCTCGGCTTCGATGGAGGGCTCCTCCGTGACGCCGGCCAGCGCCATGATCCCTGACCGCGAAACCGCCCATCCGGGATCGTTGCGTGACACGCGGCGCCGCGCCCGCACGATCCGGTGCGCGATGACGAGCTCATGGCTCGGCGCACGTATATCCATCTGTGCATCGTGGAGAACCAAATCCTCGATATGAACGAGTTCACCGGCGACCCACATACTGGAGATGGAATCGAAAAAATCTGCCCGCTCTGCGAAACCCTCCCCGACTTCGGATCGGGTGACGCGCTCATCGAGCCGTGCAAGGGCATCCTCTGCGGCCACAACTGGCCCTATGAGGGTCTCGTGATTCAATTTCCCGATTTCATAAGTCATTGATAAGACGGCGCTTCGATTTCTATACAGAAGCTATCATGCTTTTCACTTCCGTCACACCGGTAATTCTTTGGCCCCTCTATATATTATGAGCGCTGTGGTCTCCCTGATTGAACAAGAGACCCAACAATCGATGCTCAGATCGACGAGAGAGGCCGTTTTTCCGGGGTTTTTGACGCGTTCCGCCGTAAGAAAGGCATTCAAGCAACGTTTACAAACGATCGGTTATCCGTATCTTCTATGTTTGTAAATTCGCCTTCAACACGGCTCTCAGGCGCTCCAAATGGCCAAAACACCGCCCAATCGCTCCTCTCGTCGACCACAGGGCCGGCTTATCGGCTATGCGCGCGTCTCCACGGACGAGCAGGCGACGGAAGCGCAGGAGATGGAACTGAGGTCGGCCGGATGCGACACAATCATCCAGGAGCATGGTTCCGGCGCCTCGCGGACCCGCCCTGCCCTCGCCCGGCTTGTGCGCGAGATCGGCGCCGGCGACACCCTCGTTGTGGTTCGCCTCGACCGCCTGGCGCGCTCGGTGAGCCACCTGCTCAATGTCATCGAGGAGCTGACGTCTAAAGGCGCCTATTTCCGCTCGCTGAGCGATCCCATCGATACCAAGACGCCGCAGGGCATGTTTTCGCTGCAGGTCCTTGGCGCCGTCGCCCAGTTGGAACGGGCTCTCAACTCGGAGCGGACGAAGGCAGGCGTCAAAGCTGCCAAGGCAAAAGGCCGGCTACCAGGCAATCCCGGGGTCAGGGAACGTCGGCCGGAGGTGCTGGCCAAGATGACGGCTGCTCAGAAGGCGGCCTACGGCGCGCGCATCCAGTCCACTGCCAATCAATGGCTTCCGATCGTCCGGCGAATGCGACCGGACCACACCTGGGACGACATCTCGCGCGTCCTCAAGCAACGCGGCTTCGATTGGACCCCGGAGCGCCTGCGGCGTGCGGTAAGATGGATGGTCAGCGAAGGCATGGCCGACAAGTCGCTCCTGAGGAAGTCACCGCCTCGACCGCCCGAGGATCGCCTGATGACGCTTGTGGCGGGCATCCATTCCTCCAATCCGGAGCTCACCTTGCGCGAAATCGCAAACCAGCTCGAGCGCCTTCATGAGCGCACGCCGCGGGGTGGTACGAGATGGGCGCCCGCCTCCGTCAAGAATCTTCTCGATCGGGCAAAGCGAAGCGGCCTGCTCGAGGCAGCCTGAGCACGGAAGCCGGAATGACGTTGGGGCGCGAACGCGGTACAGATCGCGGGTGCCGACCGTCGCCAGCATACGCCAACAAACCCGGAGAGCGCTGCAATGGAAACGATGACCGTCAACAGCCGGGACGACTTCGCGCAATGGGCGATCGCGCGGGCCCGATCGATCCTGGAGAACCAAGGTTCGGAACTCGCTACAGCGGTCCGCAACGAAGACGAACCACGGATCGGTGAAACCGCAAACGCTCTTGGCCAAGCGATCGTCGACGCACTGCTCGAGGCATTCGACGAGCTTGTCGACGGCGACTGAGCACAATGTTTCTGCCAAAAGGTGGCCGGGGGAAACAAGGCAGTTCGGCTCATCGAGGTACCCTCACCTTCTCGGGCGTTCCAGCGACCGCAGCAGCGCGTCCGAGACTTCCAAACGCTCGCCTGCCTTGTTCCCGTCGATTTGCGGTTCCGTAGGCTTTTCAGCTGAAGACCGGCTGGCGTCCAGCTTGGCGCGCAAAAGCGCCATGACCATCGGCCACGTGGAGAATTTGCCCTCCCTCGCCTTGTCCGTCAGGCTGCGCAGGTAACCGCCAGCGCTGTTGATCTGGTCGGAGCGCTGCATGATCGCCGCGAGCGTGATCGCGGCCTGAACCTCGCCCATGGCCTCGCAGGCTTCTCGCCAGGCGCTCGGGCTGACCCCAAGCAGTGGTCTGGCCACCTCTGCGGCCGCCAGAAAGTCCCGCCAGTGGCGTATCTCACCCCCTTGCACCAAGCCCTTCACGTCCGGGCAGGCATCAAGCACGATCCCCAAAGGCAACTCCCGCTTCGGCAAGCTCCGCAGGTTGTCGTTTTCCGCGGCGTTGCCGCCCGCTTCATCTTCTTTTCGAGAGCCTTTTTCAGATTCAGATATGGAGTCTGCATTTGAATTCTGTATGTGGCGACCAGAATGGGACTCATTGGCGTTCGGATTCTGTGTTTTTGCAAATGATTCCAACACCTCGAGTATCTCAGTGTAGAGACTGTGGAGATCACAGCAGATGTCCTCGATGAGTTGCCTCGGGGCAGATCGCGGCAGGCGGCCGACAATAGCCTGGTAGGACTGCTGTACCCTGCCCCAATTGCCCGGAACGTTCTCCTCGATGCCGGTCTCGATCAGCTTGACGACGTCGCGGCGTAGGAGCGTCAGGCGTTCCTTGGCAAGCCGAAAGGCATTCTTTTCGGCCCGAACCGCGTCCGCCAGTTCCTCAAACTCCTCCGCTCGGGCAACGATCGGGGCCAGATCGAACCCGTAGGCCTGTTCCACCTGCCCGCCCCTGCCCTTGCGGGCGAAGCGTTTGCCGTTCGGACTATCGCGACGAATGATCAGCCCGCAGTCGACCAGGACGGCCAGGTGCCGCCGCAGCGTTGTCGCCGGCATGCCGTTTGCACGAGCCATGAGTTGCTCGTTTGACGGCCAGACAATCAGTTCACCGTCGCCCGAGAGCTCCGTTCCTGGATGGAACGAGAGCAGGGCATTGAGAATGGCGAGAGCGCGGTCCGTGGCACCGATGAGATCGCGCGCTTCCCGGATCGTGTGGAACACCTTCCATTTCTGGACCTGCACACCTTCCGGCACGGTCTTGGCCACAGCCTGGCTTGCCATCATGCCAAGTGACATTGTTCGCCGCCCAAAGGGCGTCGTTGGGGTATGCGTCTGCATTTTTCTTCACCTATCGCTAGGCAAAAGAAACCTGCTCGCCGAATCGGCGCTCAAACCGACCTGAATGGTCTTGACTATGATTCGCGGAAGTGGGATTCTCTCAGTCGCCAAACTTAAAGAGAAGGTCTTCCGGAATGCCGTTTCGGGGGCCTTTTTCTTTTGCGCTCAATCTCCGTTTGTGGTTGCTCGTTTTTCCCGACGGAAAGCCTCATACAACTCGTTGAGATTTTCCGAGAGGTAGTCACCGAACGCTGTTGCGTCGGTTCCCTTCGCCTTGAGGGCGATGGTGAATTTCTTCCCACTGGCCACCAGCTCCGCGGCCACACGCCCATCAGACGGCGCCCAGGTGCGTTTTGATGGAGCCTGGGCGGCACGGCGACGCGGCTTGGAGGCTTTCAGCTTCGCGACTATCGCATCGAACCGCGCTTCGCTCGGCATCCCCTGAAAATCGGAATTCGACGCCAGAGCCAGGGCAGTATCGACATTGCCCGGCTTGTCGAGGAGGAGTTTGAGCTCGTACCAGCGATCACGACCAACGGCTTTGGCGCGGCCGATCGCTTCGAGCAGGTCCTTGGGTATCGACGCGACAGAGAGCATCTTCGAAAGTGTCGGCCGATCGACACCGATCGCGGCGAGGGCGGTCGCGTTGTCTTCGTCGAATTTCCGTTGAACGATGTCGGCGGCAAACAGCGCTTTCTCGATGAAGGACGTGTTCGCTCGCGCGTTGTTTTCCTGTCCTTGAGCGATCACATGATCGCGCTCGGAGATCTCCTTAATGACAGCGCGAAGTTTGAGACCAAGCTCCTTAGCGGCGCGCCAGCGGAGGCGACCGAAGACAAGCATGTAGCGGCCGGACCGCTCGGGATGGGGCCGAAGGAGGGCCGGGGAGTTCTGACCGGAACTGCGGATCGACTCCAGCACCTGGGCGTAGTCGGTCTCGTAGTCTTCCTGATCAACGTTGAGCCGATCGTTGGCGAAGGATTGGTCCACCAACTCGGGGTCAACCTCGATTATCGTCTCGCCCTCAAGCAGCTTGCCTGCCTGAGCTGCCATTTCGTCGATCGAGCTTATGAGCGAGCGTGATGCACCCTTGAAGGTGTAGTCTCGCGCGACCGGGCGCTCGGCGGGAGCGTCGCCGTTGTCCATAATGCTCGCAAAGGGATTTTTCCGCGCCATTTGACTAGCACCCCCCTATTCGGCTTATGCGCTTGAAACCGCGTACTTTTTTTACGGTTTTGACGGCAGTCAACATCACAACCGCCCCCATGCCTGGTGAATCAGCCCCTGAATCTCGAAGTTCACGGCATCCATGCTGTCGATCGCCCGATCGTAGGTGTCCCGATTGAAGTTCGATCGCTCGACTTCATAGAGCGTCTGCTTGGTGAGGCCGGCATCAGAAATCGCCGTGGATTTGAGCATCGGGTTCTTCAGGATTTCCTCGGCAAGCATCGACTGCATGAAGCCGACCATCTGTGCCTGGGGAATGTCCGTGGGTTCATAACGGGTAATGAGATAGCGCAGCCAGTCCAGTTGGACGTGAGCGCCAGCACTCTTGATCGACTTTAGAATGTTGCCCAGCATCAGCAGAAACTGACTCATGGACATCAGGTCGAGCATCTGGGGATGGACGGTAATCAGAACCGAGGTAGCGGCCGAGAGTGCCGAAAGGGTTAGATAGCCAAGCTGAGGAGGGCAATCGATGACCACGACGTCGTAGCGCTCACTGACCGAATCCAACGCCCGGGCAACCCTCGTGAAGAAGCGCTTTCCCTCCTGAGTTGGAGACTGCATGGCAAGCGGAGTATCATACTCATATTCCTGCAGCTCAAGGTTCGCCGGGATGATGTCAAGCAATGGGAAGTTCGTCTTGCGGATGACGTCTTCGACGGGTGTGGCGTCCTCATATCGGATCGCATCATAGAGCGAGGGGTTCTTGTCGAGCTCGGGCTGGAAGCCATGGAGAGCCGATAGGGAAGCCTGCGGATCGAGATCCACTGTTAGGACCCTGTGACCCGTGAGCGCAAGGTGCTGCGCAAGATGTGCCGTGGTGGTGGTCTTTCCTGACCCGCCCTTGAAATTAACGACCGCAATGACCTGCAGCTTTTCGCCGGGTTTGCGGTAGGGCACATACTTTTTGGAATCCGATCGCCCGTGCTTATCAAGATAATCACGAAGTTCGGTCATCTGCTCGGCCGAGTAAAAGCGCCGTCCGCCGGCAACAACGAATGGCTCGGGTCCCTTCTTTTCGAGATGAAGGCGCTTCAGATTGTTTGGACTGATCCCGAGGTAGTGGGCGACCTCGGCCATCGAGAAACGCCGAAGCGTCTTCTGCCCCTCGGTTGGAAACTTTTCGACCCGCAATTGATCGAGCTTGCGCGAGATCTCGGCCCCTTGGGCGAGGATCTTGTCATCAAACTCAAAACTTGGGAGAAATGCCATCTCCGCTTTGTCTCCCGAACGAGAAAATAGCGCCATATTCGACCAATCGGCCAATCTGGCGCCAGTATGAGCGATTCCCGTTCTCTGGCAAGAAATATTGAGTTAACGGCGAATTAACGGCACGGCAATACTCAACCGGACCGCGAGTGCGAACGTGTCGTTTATACCGCTATTTCAATGTGTTAGGAGCACTTTCGACCATGATGAGGATAGAGACGAGTCGCCTCCAGGCTTCGGAATTCCGAATCTCCAATGCGTCGAAACCCGCTTGAACAAGACCGTTATTCGTCTGCTTATCTCCCGGGACTACGAATCGCTCCACCGATCCGCGCCTAGCGAACGTCTCTCGATGATGGTATCAAATCGTCGAGCTCGTACGCGCGAGCTTGGGGCTTAGCAACCTCGCACAAACAAGTCGGATGCACATGGCATCCAGCTCCCGGACCTATGGTCGGGGAGCCTGTGGCGTATACAACAGGCTCTTCGGGCTAAAGGCTACAGGGACCGTGTTTGTGCGGTTTGCTAACTCCCCGATCACCAGGAGAACAGCGAAGTGGGGGCGAACCACTCATGATAAATGGACGGCCTTGTCATGGACAACGAAACGAGATTCGATCTCTGCCAGGCTGGCGGCCAACAGTGTCAAATGGCGCTTCACTTGAGGGCGGTCGGCGCCGTGCGACGCTATCGTCGGACTGCCGCCGAGGCGCAAAAAGCACTTCAGAACTTCCGGCGTCTATCGGTAAGGGATCAGACGGATGAACGGAACAGCGCCTTCCGCGAATACCGGAAGGCGCAAATCGAATGCGACGCGGACCGCGAGGTAGTCAATCTCGCGATTTCTCTTCTAGGCTATATCCCGAAAGCCTGATCCTCACACGCGTATCCAGCGCCGCTCGACGGCAATGGCGACGGCCTGAGCGGTCGTCGAGGCGCCGATCCGCTTGCGGGCACCACTGAATTGCTGTTCGACCGCGCGTGCGGTCACGCCACGGATGGCGGCGATATCGGCATTAGTCTTGCCCTGTGCCGCCCAAGAAAGATGCTCGAGCTGTATGTGGGTCAGGGGACAATCGGCCGCGCGTAGCATGATGTCGTCCTTGTGCATGATATAGGCGTGAAGATAGGCCCCGATGGAAAGTATGCCAAACTGATCGGCGGAGATGCTGCAATCGACTTCGGGAGCCGATCCCGAAAAGGTGATGGCGGCGCGCCGCCCATACCCGTCACAGACCGGGATGGAGATTCCCGAGCGAATGCCGAATTTCGCGGCCTCGCGCATGAATTGCGCCTGCTCGCGTGAATGCCCGGAAACACCGTTCTTGAGTGCCCACGTGAACGGCCCTTGACCCGGATGAATGTTGGCGATCACCGGGTCCACCTCCGTCAGATCGCTGGCCAGGCAGCGTGCTTGCCACGGGAGCGGATAGTTAGAGATGCCGCGAATGTTCCCCGGCGTCAGTGCCAGATAGGTGAACCAGCGAAAGCCATTTCTTTTTGCGAATTTGTCCAGCACCGATTTGACGTCGCCCTCATTGCCGGCAAGCGGCAATCCATCGCGAAGCTCGTCAAATGCGGGTCTGATGACTTTCTTCATGGCACTCTCCGTTCCGACATCAACCCGATTATAGTGGGCCAAGTGAGGAAATCCGAAGCTCATGGATAAATGTGGGCCAATAGTGTCATAAGTGCACCTGCTTCGGATTTCCGAAGTTCGCAAAGCGATAGCTTTGTACTACCCCCCGTTTCGCGACGTTGCCTTCGAGAAAAGGGGGATGGCAATGGACATCATCACAGTAAAAGGCGGCGTGGAGATAGCCGATCCTTTTCTCAAACAGATCCACGCCTTGCGCGCCCGCGTCTTTGGCGACCGGCTTGGATGGCATGTATCGATCCGGGATGGGCAGGAGACTGATAGCTTCGACGCCTGCAATCCGACCTTCGTTGCCTTGCGTTCAAAAGAGGGCAGGGCGGTCGGATGTGCGCGCTTTCTGCCCCTGTCAGGCATAACGATGATCGGCTCTGTCTTTTCGTTCCTCGCCGGTGGAAAGCTGGACGGCATACCGGGACCGGCAGTCGAAAGCAGCCGTTTCTGCGTCGATACCGAGGCCTGTTCCGCCAACGGGGCAGGGGGGCTCAACCGGGCCACCTCGCTTCTGATTGCCGGAATGATCGACTGGTCGGCGATGAATGGCTTTCGGACTATTGCCACGGTTACCGACATCCGGATCGAGCGCCTTTTGCGCCGCTGCGGCGTCCCGTTCTCCCGCCTGGCGGAACCACAAGTCGTGGGCGAAACCCGCGCTGTGGCCGGCATCGTTCCAGTGAGCAGGGAACTCGCCGACGGTATCTATCCTCCGGGCGCGGCTCGTCTGGTCGATACCGTGGTCCGGGCCGCCTGAGAAGGGCGCCGATGAAAGACGAGTCGGCACGACGACTGAGGGCAAGCATAGGCGACGCCCTCGGCAACACCATCTGCGACGCGCTCAAAGACCCCGCCGTCGTCGAGGTGATGCTGAACCCGGACGGCAATCTGTTTATCGAGCGGGTAGGGCAGGGGATCGCGCGCGTCGACACGATGCTGTCCTCCGACGCCGAAATCGTCATTGGCAAGGTCGCTCACGCGCTCAAGACCGAAGTGGATCAGGATCGGCCGATCATTTCGGGCGAGCTACCCTTGGGCGGTCATCGCTTCGAGGGCATTTTGCCGCCTGCCGCGCCCAAGCCGATGTTCACCATCCGCAAGCGGGCCTCGATGCTGATCCGCCTCGAGAAATACGTGGCAGACGGAATCATGACCGTCCCCCAGGTCGATGTGATCCAGGAGGCGATTGCTGAAAGGCTCAACATCGTCATCTCGGGCGGCACCGGCACCGGCAAGACCACGCTCACCAACGCGATCATTGCCGAACTGGTAGACGTGACACCGGAGCATCGGCTGGTGATCCTTGAGGATACCGCCGAAATCCAGTGCGCGGCCGACAATCACGTAATCCTGCACACGACGGATTCAGTCGATATGGGCAGGCTTTTGAAATCGACGATGCGGCTCCGTCCGGATCGCATCATTGTCGGTGAGGTGCGCGACGGCGCGGCCCTCACACTTCTCAAGGCGTGGAATACGGGCCATCCCGGCGGAATCGCAACCGTTCACGCGAACTCTGCCATTGCCGCACTCACACGTCTTGAACAGCTCGTCGCGGAAGCGAGCCACCAGCCGATGCGCGAAGTCATCGGAGAGGCGGTCGATCTCATCGTCTCGATCGAGCGCGCCCCGCAAGGCCGAAAGGTCCGTGAGATTGTGCGGGTCGAAGGCTTCCACGACGGGAAATATCTCTCCCGCCCGGTCGGCACCGTTTCGAAAAGCACAGGAAAAGCTCTGCATGTCGCGTAAACTTACATTTCTCCTCGGCCTTGCGGCCGCCTCTCTTGTCCTCATCGAACCTGCTTTCGCCAGCTCTGGTGGCGGCCTGCCCTGGGAAGGGCCGTTGCAGCAGATCCAGCAATCGATCACCGGACCGGTGGCAGGCGCGATCGCGCTGGCCGCCGTTGCCATTGCCGGCGGTATGCTGATCTTCGGCGGCGAGCTGAACGACTTCGCGCGGCGCCTCATGTATGTCGTCCTGGTTGCCGGCATTCTGCTCGGCGCCACCTCGATCGTCGGCCTGTTCGGTTCCAGCGGTTCCTCCATCGGAATTCCGGTCGGCGCTGGTTTGGACACCCCAACGATCTCCGCTCATGGCTGAACAACAGGACAATCTGGATCGGGCGCGGATACACCGCGCCCTTTCCCGCCCCGCCCTCCTGTTCGGGGCCGACCGTGAGCTTGTGCTGATCGCCGGGCTTGCGTCGGTCATTCTCGTGTTCGTTGTCCTCACGGTCATCTCCGCGCTGCTTGGGGTGGCGATCTGGATTGTCGTCGTGGGGCTCCTGCGCATGATGGCGAAGGCCGATCCGCTTATGCGGCGGGTTTATCTCAAGCACATCAAATACCGTCCCTACTACCGGCCCACCTCCACGCCCTGGAGGACCTACTAACCATGGTCGCACTCAAGAAATTCCGCCATTCCGGCCCTTCGTTCTCCGATCTGCTGCCCTATGCGGCACTGATCGATGACGGCACGCTTCTGCTCAAGGACGGGAGCCTGATGGCGAGCTGGTATTTCGCCGGTCCAGACAGCGAAAGCTCCACCGATTTCGAACGCAATGAGGTCGCCCGGCAGATCAACTCCATTCTCGCCAAGCTCGGCACGGGCTGGATGATCCAGGTCGAGGCGGTGCGCGTGCCGACGACCGCGTACCCCGCCCGGGAGGACTGCCACTTCCCCGACAAGGTGAGCGCGCTGATCGATGAGGAGCGCCGGCAGCGCTTTGAAGCGGCGGACGGGCATTATGAGAGCCAGCACGCCATCATCCTGACCTATCGCGAACCGGAAAAACGCAAATCCGGCCTCGTCAAATACGTCTATTCCGACGAGGAAAGCCGCAAGACCACTTTTGCCGACCAGATGCTCGACTCCTTCCGCCGTTCGGTGCGCGAGTTCGAACAATACATGGCGAACGTCGTCACCATCCGCCGCATGCGCACGCAGATGATTGAGGAACGGAGCGGAACGCGCGTCGCCAAATACGACGAGCTGCTGCAGTTCGTTCGGTTCTGCATCGTGGGCGAGAACCACCCGGTCCGGCTTCCCGCCACGCCGATGTACCTCGACTATCTGGTCACCGCCGAGTTTCACCACGGGCTTTCGCCATTGGTGGACAACCGCTATCTGGCGGTCGTCGCGATCGACGGCTTTCCGGCCGAAAGCTATCCCGGAATCCTCAACCTCCTCGACCAAATGCCGCTCACCTATCGGTGGTCGTCGCGCTTTGTGTTCCTCGATCCTATCGAAGCGCATCAGCGTATCGAGCGGACCCGCAAGAAATGGCTGCAAAAGGTGCGGCCGTTCATGGACCAGCTTTTCAAGACCAATTCCGGCGCCATCGACCAGGATGCCATGTTGATGGTGGCGGAAACCGAAGACGCAATGGCGGCAGCCAATTCGCAGCTCGTTGCCTATGGCTACTACACGCCCGTCATCGTCATGTTCGACGACAACGAGGCGCGTTTGCGCGAAAAGACCGAAGGTGTACGCCGGTTGGTCCAGGCCGAAGGTTTCGGCGCGCGCATCGAAACGCTCAACGCAACCGAAGCCTACCTTGGAAGCCTGCCGGGCAACTTCTACGCCAATATCCGCGAACCGCTCGTCAACACGCGGAACCTTGCGGACATGGTGCCACTGAATACAATCTGGTCGGGCGCTGCGCACGCGCCGTGCCCGATGTATGACGAGGGCGCGCCCCCGCTCATGCAGGTGGCCAGCGGTTCGACGCCGTTCCGGCTGAACCTGCACGTCGATGATGTCGGCCACACGCTCATTTTCGGACCGACCGGCTCGGGTAAATCGACCCTTCTTGCCCTCATCACCGCACAGTTCCGGCGCTATCGAAACGCGCAAGTTTTCGCCTTCGACAAGGGCAGATCCATGTATCCGCTCACCCTCGCGGCCGGCGGCGACCACTACGATGTCGGGGCAGGGGAGGAACTGACGTTCTGCCCCTTGGCCGAGCTCGAGACCGACAGCGACAAGGCCTGGGCGTCGGAATGGATCGAAACCCTGATGGAATTGCAGGGCGTGAAGGTCGAGCCGGAGCACCGCAATGCGATCTCCCGCCAGATCGAGCTGATGTCCGCGTCGGGACGCCGGTCCCTTTCGGATTTCGTGCAGGGCGTGCAGATGCGCGACATCAAAGATGCGCTGCGCCACTACACAGTCGATGGCCCTATGGGGCATTTACTCGACGCTGAAAGCGACGGGCTGACGCTCTCCAATTTCCAAGCGTTCGAGATCGAAGAGCTGATGAACATGGGAGACCGGAACCTTGTGCCGGTGCTCTTATACCTGTTCCGCCGCATCGAAAAGCGCCTAACCGGCGCACCCAGCCTCATCATCCTTGACGAGGCGTGGCTGATGCTGGGGCATCCGGCTTTCCGCGAGAAGATCCGCGAATGGCTCAAGGTGCTCCGCAAGGCCAACTGCGCGGTGATCCTCGCAACGCAGTCGATTTCGGACGCGGAGAAGTCGGGCATCATCGACGTGCTCAAGGAAAGCTGCCCGACCAAGATTTGCCTTCCCAATGGCGAGGCGCGCAATCCGGGCACACGCGAGTTCTAT
>NZ_CP085243.1:2947500-3795889 GCF_044811015.1 Pelagibacterium halotolerans | reverse complement strand
GCCGTCATCCTCGCGCTTGACGCGAGGATGACGGCGGAGGGGGTATTCGGCGTAAACCGAAGTTTCCGCCCCAAAACTTATCCCCGCCCCCGAAACCGCGCTTATGATGTTCGTTACGGACCCGCTTGATGGGCGCAGGCGCAACGCACGTTTGGGCGGGACCGGTCCGGGTCCGATGGGAGTCGTCCCAGCGGAGGTCCGAACGTCACCAGAGCCAGTCGCGGCAGCACCGCGGCATACCGGGGAAACCCGGAGGGGATTGGCCCTAGCCTGTTGCGGACGCCAAGCCAAAAATCCCGGGCGTATGCGGCGAGGCTCGCCTCGCATTTATATAATCAGTATGAGGCGCGTCTCGCCGCATACCGTCCACGCTATTTGACACCGGGGCTCGAGGGTCGCCGGATGAATAAGCATGCCTACCGCAGGTAGTTCACCAGCGTAAGCTGGCTCACCATGGAGGTCACCTGATAGCTTGCCTGGAGCCGCGTCTGCAGCGTCAGAATCTTCGCCGCAACCTCTTCCTCGGGCGCGGATTCGATATCCGACAACATCGTCTCGAGCTGCGCGTTGTACTGCGTATGACGCTCCTTGACCGTGTTCATGGTGGAATTGGCGAGCCCCATTTCCATCATGATCACCTCGATCGAACCGGCCTTGGCGTTATTGTCCTCCGAAAGCCGGCTGCGCTGGATGTCCACCATCCCCTCATACCGCCCGGCATTGATCTCACCGACCGGCGTAAAGGAACTCGCCGCGAACACCGCAAGCCCTTTGACCAGCTCGTTGAGGCCATATTCATTGGCCTGCACGCCATAGCTCACCCTGGTGCTTTCATCGACGTTGGTCGTCACGGTCTTGCGCGGATTGGAGCTGTCCTGCCCGTTATACCAGCGCACCGTATTGTCGTAATTTGTATCCGCGACAAGCGCTTCGGGCGGCCCGGCATCGTACCGCATCACCGGCGAACCCGAAGCATTGAAAAAATTGTCCGCTGCAGCGTAGGTCGACGCCGATTCAAGCGAGGTGGGAACCAGTTCATCCAGCTTCGCCTGCAGCGCCGCCTGGAAATTTGCAGCCGTCGTGGCCTCATCCGCGCCGATTTCGTACGATCCGGCAGGCGGCGGCGTCTCGTCTGTCGCCTTGAGCGTGATGTATTCAACCCGGTCCCGATCGTCCGGATAGCTCAACCCGACGGTGATCTCGTCACCCGGCGAGAGTGCCGAAATGTCGGTGAATTCAACCGAAACCGCATTCGCGACCGGCGCGTCGGGATCGTGCGGCGCGGCGATATTGGTCACCGTTGCGTAAGCGCCCCCACCGGTAATGCTCGAAAGCTTGAGGCCGAAGACATGGTCTCCGTCCTCGGTGAGCGACACCGTCGCCCCTGTCAGGTCGTTGTCGAGCCGCCCGTTATTCGACGTATCCGCGGCATTGCGCTCAGCCATCACGTCAAGGAACCCGGCTTTGCCGTCCGCACCGTTCATGAGCGCGTCATACGCCGAAACCGGCCGCCGGTCCGAGGCGTTGCCACCGAAGATGTACTGCCCGGTGATATCGGTATTGAGCAGGTCCACCACTTCGCGCAAAAGGTTTTCGGCCTGTTGCTGAGCGTTGACGAGCACCGTGCCGTCCGAGCCATACGCATTGGGCACCGCCAGCGCCCGCGCCTCGGCCTCGATTTCTTCGAGCCGCTCAAGGGAATTGTTGTAAAAGCTCAGCCGTGTTTCGGTGGTGAGAACGTTGGCCTGATACCCTTCGATCCTCTGCAGCCGCGCCCGGATGTTGAGATCGTGCACCCGGTCGAGCCCGAGCGATGCGAGCGTATTGTACCGCTCCCCGGTCGCAAGCTGCTGCTGCAGATCCTCCATCCGCTTTTGCATGTGCGCAATCGTCGTCGTGTTGTTCGACTGCGCATAGAACGACTTGTTGACGATCGTGGTCATGAGCCAGGTTCCACCCTACATCCGCATCAGCGCATCGATGAGTTCCTGGACGGTCGATACCACCCGCGCGCTCGCCGAATAGGCGTTCTGCAGTTCGATCAAACGTGCCATTTCCTCATCGACATTGACGCCGTATTCCGAATTCATCTTGGTGACCACCGATTCCAGCGTCGCCATATTCTGGCTGTCGAGGCTCTGCGCCTTGGACACCATATTGCCCTGGTGATTGATCATCTGCGAGATCATATCGCTCACCGGGCCCGTCAGCCGCACACCGCCATCCGAAAGCGCTGTCACTTTCTCCGAGACGAATTGCATCGATTTGAGAGCATTGAGCAGGAACTCGGGCCGATCCGCGTCCCCGAGCGAGATACCCGCGTCGTATTGCACCAAAAGCGTGCTATCCGCGACAATCGCCGAATTGATCTGGATCCGTCCCGCGAACCCCACCTTCTGATCCGTCCCGTCGACGCTCCCCGTATAGGCCGCGTCGCTGGCATCGGTGAAAAGATTGAGCGCCAGATCGCCGGACTGCTCGTCCGAAGGCGTCCCATAGCCCGTCATGGACGCGATGGTGGACGTGACGCCACCATCGTCCATAACCCGCAGCACACCGCCGCCCTGATCCGAAAAGGTGACATCGGGACCCAGGGCGGTATTGAGCTCCGCAGCCGCCGCAGTCTGATCGGAGAGATCGAGCGCGATCACCTCCTCGCCTGCCGCATTGGGCGAAGGCAGCGTCGTACCGTCCTCCGAATGCACGAGCCGCACCGTATGAGTACCCGTGGAGTCCGTGTAGTTGACCAGCACCGAATTGCCGGGCTCGACATCGGAAAGATCGATCTCGAACCCTGCAGGAATGCCCGGCCCACCGCCGCCAACCGCGGTGCCGTCCGTGGTCACCGTATTGAGCGCCTGCGCCAGCCCCGCGGCAATCTCGTCGAGTTGATCCTGCACCGTCACCAGCGTGTCATCACGCAGCTCGACGAGCCCGGCGATCCGTCCCGAGCTGAGCAAATCCTTGGCGACGGGGTCGATTTCAAGCCCCGACGGCGTCCGCAACGTCAGTACGCCCACCCCGTTTTCATCGGGATTGCTATCGTAAAGCTTGCTCGCATTGAGCGTGCCACCGGACGTGAATTCGAAAAATGATGGTTCGACGTCGAGAACGCCGATCCCCGATTCCGTCATCAGCGCGACAGTACCGTCATTGCGATAGGACGCCTTAACGTCGATCAATTCGGAGATCGACGCCACGAGCCGGTCCCGCTCGTCCATAAGCGCCAACCGCGAAGTCGCATCCTGTGAGAGGTCGAGGATGCGCACATTGACATCCGCAAGTGCGGTCAGGCTTCTGTTCAGTTCGGAAACCGAATTCGAAATCTGACTCTCCGCTTCCCGGCGCATCTCCTGAACCGCGTCGGTGAGCCCGTTGAGCTGCTCGACCACCGCTTGCGCGGTATTGAGGACAGCAGCGCGTGTCGTCAGATCGTTGGGGTTGGTCGCCATCGACTGCAGCGCATTCTCGAACGACGCGTATAGTGTATCGAGCGAGTTGTCGTCCCCGGGCTTGCCCAGATGCATCTGGAGCCGGTCGAGATATTCAGCCTGGACGTTGTAGAAGCTGGCGTTGGAAACCGCGACGAGATGCTGCTTTTCCAGTGCCTGATTGAAGGCGCGGTCAAGCGCGAGCGTACGCACCTGCGCACTCGTGCCGAACGTCGTCTCGGAGATGACGAGCGATTGCTTGTGATATCCAGGCGTACCGGCATTGGCGACGTTGCGCGAGACCGTATCGATGCCGCGCTGGCTTGCGTTCATGCCCCCAAGTGCATTCGATAATGTCGAACTCAGCCCCACGGCTCAAACCCCATTTCGCACATGCCCCCTAACGACGATGTGCCGCCCCGAACGAGCGGAGCGGCGAAGACCATCACCGGACCATATTGAGGGCTTCTTGCAGCATCTCGTCGGACGTCGTCACGATACGTGTGCCCGCAGCGTAGGCCTGCTGCGTTACGATCAGCTTAGTAAATTCCTCGGAAATGTCGGTATTGGAATTCTCGAGCGCCCCACCGGTCATGCTGCCCTCTGTGGAAATGATCGCCTCGCCGGATTCAGCGGTCGCTGAATAGACCCCGCCATCTAGACGCTTGAGCATGTTTTCCGCATTAAAATTGGCCGTAACCAACTGGTAGAGTTCGACCTGCTCGCCGTTCGAATATGTCGCAACCACCCGGCCAGCGTCGTTAATCGCAATCGACATGAACGAACCCGCCGGATAGCCGTCTTGCTCGAGTGTCGAGATCGATGCCCGACCGTTGGCATTGTCGTATTGCGAGATACCGCTTTCACCGAAATCGAGCTCGACATCCCCGATCGTGGTCCCATTGATCGTCAGATTGGCCAGCGTCAGCGAAACAGAGTCCCCTGCCGCGACGGCATTACCACCCACCGAAGCCAGCGTGCCGTCATCAGCGAACGCGAACTCGCCGCCCGCGACCTCAGCCCATGTCTCCGGATCGCTTGCACTCATATAGAAGAGCTGCCAGGTGTCTGGGCTCTCGCTCATCTTACCCCAGCGCATCTGGATATTGGCAGAAGCGCCGTTGGGCGCATAGACGGTAATCGCGCCACCCTCCACTGTTTGCTCCAGAAATTCGGGAACACCTTGGCTGGTGATGCCGGGCAGCTCACCCGTACCGCCGATCGTGATGCCGGTCTGAACGTCATCGGCCTCAATGACGAGGTCGCCGCCCACGATGGAGGCTGTAGCGTTGATATTGGCATTACCGTTGATCCAGTTGATCAGGTCCTGCACTGTCGTCCCATCGACACCCTCGGTGAACGTCTCAACGCCCGCACCCGTATCGACAGTAAAGGTGTCGCCGCCCGCAAAATCGGGGAAGGCACTCAGCGCGTCACCGCCTGCCACTGTACCGGTATTCGTACTGGTCGATGCAGGAGCATTAAGGAGCCCAACCGCAGGCACGGCGGGCAGGTTCAACCCGTACTGGATCCTTTGGGTCGCCTCGGCCGCTATGAGCCCGTTGCTGACCTGAACCATCTGCGGCACTGAACCTGCGACGTTGCCAGTCGACGAGTCAACCGGCACACCCTTGAGATAATACCCCGCACCATTGACGAGATACCCTTCGCGATCGAGCGCGAAATCCCCGCGCCGCGTAAAGAAATTGGCATCCCCGAAGACGGAGGAACCATCGGTCGTACCGGTCTTCTCCGCGACCACAAAGAAGCCGGATCCATTGAGCGCCACGTGAGTACTGGTGTCCGAGGTGATGATGTCCCCGCGCACATCGTTGGTCGAGCGCGAGTAGGCAAGAACCGCCCCAGGAGACTGCCGCCCCACGGCAGCATCCGGAACAAGATCGATAAACCCGGTCTCCATACGTTTGTAACCGGTGGTCTGCGAGTTCGCGATATTGCCCGAAATATTTTCGAGCGCGAACGACTGCCCCTGCAACCCCGTAACGGCAGTCGCCAATGCCCCATAGATACCCATACAACTCTCCGTTTCGATTGCGGCCCGGCCGCACGTAGTCGAAATGGCTCATGCAAGCCCGATGCCAAACCGCTAAGTCTTTGAATCTGTGGGCCATCCACCTTGAAAACTACTCGGAACAACCAGTCGATCAGGAAAAATCCGCACGCACCCCGGCAAATCTTGCCGTACACATGGCGGCTTCCTTGTCTCTCCGCGGGCGATGGTCTAAACCCCATGGCCGCGATACAAGAACCTAAAACGGTGCCCGAATGCTCTTTGAGTCCGCAGATCAGTTCCGAGCCCTCGACCGTAAGGCGGTGACCGTCTTCGGCATGGCCGGCGTCGGCAAAACGCGGCTGGGCAATCTGCTGCGCCGCTCGGACTGGTTCCATTTCTCGGTCGATTTCCGCATCGGCACGCGGCATATGGGCGAATATATCGTCGACAACTTCAAACGGCATGCCATGAAGGTCCCCTTCCTGGCCGAGCTCCTGCGGTCGGACTCGATCTACATTTCGTCCAACATCACTTTCGACAATCTCGACCCGCTCTCGACCTATCTGGGGACTCCGGGGAACCCGGATAAAGGCGGTCTGCCCTTTACCGAATACCAGCGGCGACAGGAACAGCACCGGGTCGCCGAGATCTATTCGCTGCTCGACGTCCCCTATTTCATCGGGCGCGCCAAAGATCTATATGATTATAACAACTTCCTGTGTGATACCGGCGGCTCGCTGATCGAGGTGCTCGACCCGCACAATCCAGAGGATCCTGTGGTCAAGGCGCTGACCGAGCATACAGTGCTGCTCTATCTCAAAGGTTCGAGGCAAGACGCGGACAAGCTTGTCGAACGTTTCAAGGCCCAGCCCAAGCCCATGTACTACCCGCCGGATTTCCTCGTCGCCAAATGGGAGGAATTCAAATCCGCCAACGGCGTCACCAGCGATGACGACGTCGACCCGGACGCCTTCGCGGTTTGGGGATTTGAAGCGCTCCTGGAAGACCGGATGCCACGCTATCAGGCCCTTGCCGACAACTTTGGATACGAGGTCGAGGCCTCGGACCTCGCGGCGGTCCAGAACGAGTCCGAATTCATAGAGCTCATGTGCAGCGCCATCGACGCAAAAAACGCCTGACCTGCACAAACCTCTATCAAGGACCACTGAAATGCCCATCCGCATTCCCGACGAACTCCCCGCCCGGAAGACTCTCGAGTCCGAAGGCGTCGTCGTCATGGATTCGACCCGCGCCGCGCGCCAGGATATCCGTCCGCTCGAAATCGGCCTCCTGAACCTGATGCCCAACAAAGAGCGCACTGAGACCCAATTCGCGCGCCTGATCGCCGCCACCCCGCTGCAGATCGACCTGTCGCTTGTGCGGGTGACCGATCACACATCCAAGAACACCCCCGAGGAATACCTCCAGACCTTCTACCAGACCTGGGAAGAGGTCCGCGCCCGCAAGTTCGACGGTTTCGTCATCACCGGTGCGCCGATCGCTAACCTGCCCTTCGAGGAGGTACGCTATTGGCCCGAAATGCTTGAGATCATGGACTGGACCCAGACCAACGTCCATTCGACCATGTTCATCTGCTGGGGTGCGCAGGCCGCGCTGCATCATTTCCACGGCGTCAAGCGTTACCGCCTGCCGCAAAAGGCGTTCGGCGTCTACCGCCACCAGGTCGTCGACACGCGCTCGCCCTACCTGCGCGGCTTTTCAGACGACCTCGCGGTCCCGGTATCGCGCTATAACGACATCGACCGATCGACACTCAGCAGCGATCTCGACATCCTCATCGACAATGACGAAATCGGAATCTGCATGCTTGGCGACCGGAAATACCGCGCGCTCTACATGCTCAACCATCTCGAATACGACAACCGTTCGCTGGTGGACGAATATGAGCGCGACATCAAGGCCGGCTTGGCAACCCCTCTGCCCGTCAACCTCTTCCCCGGCGATGATCCCGACAAAACGCCGGACAACCGCTGGCGCAGCCACGCACATCTCTTGTTCCAGAACTGGATCAACGAGATTTACCAGACAACGCCCTACGAGATCGCGAAGATCGGAACAGAAGGCGTTCAGCCCGCGGGCTAGCTGGCTTACTGGTTCGGAAAGCAGGCCGACGCCTGCATTTCCGCACCGCCAGCCAGCGCGAGGACGATGTCGGGAAGGACCGTCTGGAAGCGGTGCGAAATGCTGACGACCGAAAAACCGTCAAGACCGTGACACGCCCTATCCGGATCCAGCGTGATAGTCGAGTTCGTCGTCGAAACGAACCAGCCACGCAGCTTGCTCTCGATTAAGGCGCGGGTCTGCGGCTCGCTATAGGCGCTCGCGTCGTCCGAGCACTCGATCTGTGGAATCCCCATGCACCGCGCCCCTGCGATCGCCGTCTGATGCAGTGCATGCGAGGTCCAGAACAACCGGCTGAACTCGATCGTCCCGAAGAGCAGCAACAGCAGAACCGGCACGATAAGCGCGAACTCAACGGCACTGGCGCCAGCGGTGTTGCGTCGGAATGCAGCGGCCACTACTGGACCTCGACCAGCGCCGAAGCCGAGATCGTGCCGTCCTCTGCAACGATGCCATACCCGGAAAAGAGCGGCTGATGCGCCCGGGAAACCGAAACCGACACGAATTTCCCCGCCTGCCCGCCATCGGGACAATCGTTCCCGCACGAGGACATGGCGCCCCACTCGAAGCCGTCCGCAGTGCTGTTCGGACAGTAGCAGGCATCGGCCTTCAAGGCGCTTCCTCCAAGCGCAATCGTACTGCCGCTCAGTTCCGCAGTCGGCCCGTTATTGACGACCACACTGGCATCCGACATCCCGAGCGTCCCGGTATGCGCGATCAAACGGGCCGTATCCTCAGCCAGATCCTTGCCGCTCTCCGAATTGACCATGTCCGTGTGTGCAAGCACATAAGCCGCGCCCGATGAAACCGCGGCGTTGATCTCGAACCGGGCAAAGAGCACCAGCCCCAAATCTGTACCAGCGGCCAGGATCAGCGCGAAAACCGGCGCGACAAGCGCGAATTCCACTGCCGACATGCCGTCCTCCCGCAAGCGCAGAAAGGTCGAAACCACCGCCCTCATTGGATGAGCCCTACCCGTCCGCCGCCGCCCGTAGCGGTCTCGCAGCTCGACCCCGTTGCCCCACCACCGGCAATCTTGATGCTGGCCCCGATCAGTTGCAGGCACCCCCCCGGCGCTTCGACGACCTGACCGCCGCCGCCCATATCGATCTTGCCATACGGAAAATAGAACGTGCCCGAGACATGTGCGGTGCCCGATCCGGTCATGGTGACGCCCGCCGTATTATTCGCATCGGTCGGCCCGATGACTGCGAGATTGGCGTTGGGACCGGTTTGGGGCGCGACGATACGTGCCGAATTGCCGCCGGAAAAACAGAACGCGGCACCGCAATCCCAGCTACCGGGCGTTTCCGAGCCCGATATGACGAGGGTTACATCCTCGCCCTCGATGGACATGCCGCCGCAATACGCGTTCTTGGACGCATTGCCGGCCCCGCCCCGGAAATAGCCGTCGATGGTATAGATGCCGGCACCAAGCTGCGCCGTCCCGGCAAGTTTGATATTACCAGCAATGTCGTGTTGCGCGGCGGCGGGAAAGACCACACAACTCCCCCCTCCGCCGCTGATATCGCCCGTAACCTCGAAGATATCCTCGACCCCAAGCGCGTCTTCCATGATGACGGTGCCACTGCCGCCCATCCCGATCGCGACGCCGGCACTCGAGGGACCGATGGCGTAGCTGTTCGAACCGCTCCCGGTCCCCAACCGCACGATGCCGTTGCCGCTCGAATAGATACCCGCCGAGATCTCGAATGTGCTTTCGCCTTCGAACGTGATTTCCTGATTCTCGCCGCCGACGCACAGGCTGTACCAACCGGAGTTAGGCCAATCGCCGCAACTATAGCCCCAATTGCCATTCGGCAGTGACCCGATCCGGAATATCCCCCGACCGAAGTGGACGGTCCCGCCGATCACCCCCTGCTTGATCGTGTAAATTCCATCGCCGAACGAGAGCTCCGTGCCATTGTTCGCCACGATGGTGCCAGAAATATTATACGTCGTGCCCGTCGGTGTCGGTGCCGAGAGGAACGTCGCCTTCGCACTGCCGCCGATGGTGATCGAGCCGGCGTTCACCTCCGGGCCGCATTGGATGAGCCAGTTGTTCGTGCCGCCCCATTGCGAAATCTCGTCCGCGTTGACCACCACGCACCCTGCCGCCTCGATCTTGGCGATCTCAGCGCTGCCACCTCCAAGATTGATGTCCACCCCGGGCGTCAGATCCGGCGTCACCGGAGCGCTCTGCGCCGCGACGACGGCGATACGGCTGGTCAGCTCCGCGATAGCCGTGCTGTCCGCGAGCGGATCGGAGACGGGCTTTTTCTGTGGCGCGACAGGATTACCATCTTTGTCTCTGATCGGCTGATAGCTCTCATTCCCCCAGGGGCAGATGTCGTTGCCCGCACCGTTATAGGTTGCTGCCGCTACGGTCATCCACGCGCCGCATGGCACCGTGATCGAAGCGTTGGTTGCCACTGTGCAGGACGGTGTCGATATCTTCTCTCCACCACCGCCCAACTCGATCCCGTCACCATTGGCATCGAGCGCGTAAATGCAGCCTGCCTGCTCCCCGACGCCGACAACGGCATAAGCCGTCGCGCCGATGGTCAATTCCGGCCCGCCGCCGACCAACGGAGCCAGAATGAGCGTGTTCTTCGTTTGCACCTGCGCCCGTACCGCCGTCGCACTGGCGTCGCGCGGCGAGGTCGTCAGCGCGACCGAAAGGTCGGTGGCGGCAATGCCGTTGAGCGCCGCTATCCTGCCGGCAGCCTCGCGCATGGCATCTTCGGACTGCGTCTCGCTATAGGCAACCGCGCCGGCATAAGACGCCAGATCCGCGACGCGCTGATTTTCGACCTGTGTGAGAAGCCCGTTGCCGTATTCGACCGACAGTCCCACAAAGCCGAGAAGGAAAGGCAAGGCCAGCGCGGAAATGACAACGACATTGCCCGATCTATCCGCCGCAAACCGCGCAATCCAGCTTACCCAGAACCTCATGCGTAATCCCAACACTGCCCCTAGATTGGGCCATTTCGCCCGTATAACCGAACGGTGTGTCGTGCCTTGAACATTAACGCCCTGTTACACCTGCCGACGCACGTGCAGAAAACAGCGCAAATCGGATAGCGCGCGCGCAAATCGGATAGCGAATGGAGTAAATCACGCCGCCACCGCCACCTTGCAAAATCCGCCGCGCCGCCTACCTTGGATCCCAAAAGAAAGAAAGCCGCGGCGTGCCCAGCACTCTCCCCACAACACTCGCAGACGAAGTCGGCATCACCTTGGGCAATCTGGCGGATGCCGCCACCGGCGTCGTGACGCCGACCCTGAGACTCGGTGTTACCGGCCTCTCGCGCGCGGGCAAGACGATTTTCATCACCGCCCTGATCCACAATCTGCTAACGGGCGCCCGCCTGCCGGGCTTCGCCGCGATGAGTGAAGGCCGGCTGATTGGCGCACAGCTTGCCGAGCACCCGGATAACGCAACGCCGCGTTTTGCTTACGAAAACCATCTGGCCGCACTCCTCGGCGATCCGCCCGTCTGGCCCGAGAGCACACGGCGCATATCGCAACTGCGTATAAGCCTGCGCTATCAGAGCCAGAATTGGCTCAAATCCCAATTGGGTGCCTCTACGCTCAATCTCGACGTCGTGGATTATCCCGGTGAATGGCTGCTGGATCTGCCACTTCTCACCAAAAGCTTTAAGACCTGGAGCGAAGAAGCGCTCTCGCTCGCTCAGCGCCCGGGACGAAGCGACGACGCCAAGGCGTTTCTCGATCTTGTCCGGACGGTGGATACGACCGCCCTGTCGGATGAAGCGACGGCCGAAAAGCTCGCCGAAGCGTTCACGCATTATCTGCGCGAATCCAAAACCGACCGCCAGGCACTTTCAACGCTGCCGCCGGGCCGTTTCCTGATGCCGGGCGATCTCGAAGGTTCGCCCGCCCTCCGGTTCGCGCCGCTCCCCACGCCGTCCGGCGTGGTCAAGTCGGCCAGCCTCTACGCCATGCTCGAACGGCGCTACGAGGCCTATAAATCCATCGTCGTCCGCCCCTTCTTCCGCGATCATTTCGCCCGGCTCGACCGGCAGATCGTTGTTGTCGATGCACTGCGCGCGCTTAATGCCGGCCCGGAAGCGGTAGCCGATCTCGAGGCCGCGCTGACCTCCGTGCTCGCATGCTTCCGCCAGGGACGCTCAAACCCCATCTCCAGGCTTTTGAACCGCAAGATCGATCGCATCCTCTTCGCCGCGACAAAGGCCGACCATCTCCACCACACGTCTCACCAACGGCTCGAAGCCATCCTCAACCGGCTTGTCGCAAGCGCGGCACGGCGCGCCAAGTTCTCCGGCGCCCAGACCCGCTCGCTCGCCATCGCCGCGATCCGTGCCACCCGCGAAGGCACGATCAAGGACAACGGCGATACGCTCCCCACAATCATCGGAACGCCCGAGAAAGGTCAGGTCCTGGGCAGCACGACCTATGACGGAAAAACCGAAATCGCCTTGTTCTCCGGCGACTTACCGGAAAATCCCGATTCACTTTTCAAAACATCTGAATCAACGCCTCAACTCAATTTCCTGCGCTTCCTGCCGCCGCAGAACCTTGTGCAGACCGAGGCTGGTGACCCAGTTCTGCCCAACATCCGGCTCGACCGAGCCATCGATTTTCTGATTGGAGACCGGCTCTCATGAGAGAACCCCGCGCCCTCCCTACGCGTTCGCGGGATGAAAAGAGCCACGAGGCCCGCCCGCCACGCGCCTTTTCAAGCGACCGCGTCGAGGAAACCGAAGACGTCTTCACCGAGAGCGCAGAAACGCTTGCGGCATCGGATGTCCCGCCCGAACCTGAAAAGCGTGGCGGCGTCTGGCGCGGCCTCACGCTCTGGACCGGCGGCACCCTCGTCTCACTCGGGCTCGGGCTTGCCGCCGAACGGCTGATCCGCGATTTGTTCGCGCGCTATGACTGGCTCGGCTGGCTGGGTCTCGGGGTTCTCGCCGTTTTCATCCTCGCCCTTGCCGTGCTCGTTATTCGGGAAATTGCCGGACTGATACGCCTGCGCATGCTCGACGCACTGCGAGACCGAGCCGCCCGGACGCTTATCACCGACGACCTCAAAGACGCTCGCGCTGTGGCAAGCCATGTACTTGAGCTCTATAGCGCTCGCGCCGAACTCGCCCGTGCCCGCGAAACGCTACAGGGCGACCTGAAGGATCAGCTCGACGGCGCGGAAACGATACGCATCACCGAACGCACGATAATGGCTCCTCTCGACGCCAAAGCCCGTGCGCTCACAGCAGCCAGCGCCAGACGGGTCGCGCTTGTCACCGCCGTAGCGCCGCGCGCCATCATCGATATAGCCTTCGTCATTTTCGAAAGCTTCAGGCTCGCCCGCAATCTCGCTGACCTTTACGGCGCTCGCCCTGGCCTTTTCGGCTTCCTGCGGCTCGTCCGCGCCATCCTCGCACACCTTGCGGTAACCGGCGGCCTCGTCCTCACCGACGGTGTCGTTGAACAGCTTGTCGGCCAAGGCCTCGCGGCCAAGCTCTCGGCGCGGCTTGGCGAAGGCGTCGTCAACGGCTTGATGACCGTCCGGGTCGGCATTGCAGCCATAAGAGTTGTCCGCCCCCTCCCGTTCGAAACGCAGAAATCGCCTGTAGTGACCGACTTCATCGGGGACCTGACGAAAGTAGTCACTGAGAAAACCGCACAGCAATAAGGGCGACACCACACGGCATCGCCCTCCAGGCTCGTGATCTCGTTATTTTGAGATGTAATAGCTGGCCTTAGATCAGGCCGGCCTTCTGGCAGTCCTTATAGGAGATCGACGAAAGCTGCACGTGCGGCGTCGCCAGTTCGGCGGTCCACTTCGGCTCGACGTCGAGCGCATCCCACTGCGACGACTCACTGGCCATGTCCCCGCAATACTGAGCGACATAGGGCAGGTCCTGATCGGACACTGCGATCGTTCCGACGGGCGTCTGCGCAAAAGCAGAGCCGGCGGCGAGAGCACCGATAAGGGTAGCGGAAGCAAGAAGCATATTGGTTTTCATTTGAGTAGTCCTTCTAGGTTGGCGTCCGGCTGGAAGGTCGTTGCCCGCCAGTTCCGAACGGCGTGACGTTCGCGCCGGCGCATGGCCTTTGTTGGACCACTTTTTGGCGTAACTGCCTTATTCGAACGTTTCTCAAATAAAAATTTAGCAATGATTTGAAAAGGTTGCGTCGAGTTCCCATATCGGCATTTCGCCAGATTGTAGTCTGCCGCCCCGATCAGCCAACCGGCGGTCAAATTTGGGCTTTTGCAGAAAAAACGCGCTCGAACGGCGCCATCGACGGGCCCAGCCGACCATCGGCCGGGCCTCCTCTTTACGGGTTTGCTGCGCTGGCTATCCCTCAATCAGGCCAGCCTCCTTACAGTCGCTGATATGAAGTGAGCCCAGAACCACACCGGGCGTCCGTACTTCCTCCAGGGGGGATGGCTCCCTTTCCTCAGGATCCGACCCCAGGCCTGCGTCGGCCAGATCCTCGCAATACTGCTGCACATATGGCAGCTCCATATCGCTGACGACGATCGTGCCGACCTCGGTTTGCGCAAAAGCGCCGGTTCCCAGGGCGAGACCTGCTAAGAGGGCAAACGGGGCGACAAGAGCTTTGGCAATCATGATGTCATCTCCTCTTGGAGCGCTTCCAGCAAAAGCAGGCATCGCTTTTGCGGTTCGGAAGCGCGATAAAATGAAGAGCTAGAGAGTTTTCGCGCTTCGAAGAATCGCGGAAAGCTCTAGAAGGCACCTGCCAATCCAGCAGGCACCGGCATCCCCGCTTTCCCAACGCATCGCCGCGCTTACAGTTCCTGTTTCGCGGCCATCAAAACTTGAATTGATTCACCCTTGACGCCAGATCCATATATCGATAATTCTCGATATATGGATACAAATGATGCTATCGACGCCTTTTCGGCCCTCGCACAGACGACTCGCCTCGACATCGTCCGCGCCCTCATAAAGGCCGGTCCGGATGGACTGACGGCCGGCGCCGTTGCCGAGGCCGTGGCGGGGCGCCAGAATACGGTTTCGAACCACCTGTCCATTCTCGCGCGGGCAGGCCTGATCGAAGGCGAACGCGACGGGCGCACGATTCACTATCGGGCGAACTTCGACACCGCTTATCGGCTTGTCGCATTCCTGCTCGAAGATTGCTGCGGCGGACGCCCGGAAGTCTGCGCGCCGCTTTTAAGTACGCTTTCCTGCCTGCAACCGGAAAACGCGGAGACATGCTGTGACTGAGCCGGTTTATAACGTCCTGTTCCTGTGCACGGGCAATTCCGCCCGCTCGATCATCGCCGAAGGCCTGCTCAACCGCGACGGTAAGGGGCGGTTCAAGGCCTGGTCTGCGGGCAGCCACCCCAAAGGGGAAGTCCATCCCTTCACCCTCGACCTGCTCAAAACCCTGAACATCGACCCGGACTACGCCCGCTCAAAAAGCTGGAACGAATTCGCTGGGCCCGGCGCGCCCGAATTCGATTTCATATTCACCGTCTGCGACGACGCGGCCCAGGAGGAATGCCCGATCTGGCCCGGTCATCCCATGACCGCCCATTGGGGCGTGCCCGACCCGGCCGCAGCCCAGGGCACCGACAGCGAAAAGCACGTCGCGTTCGCCGAAGCCGCCCGGCAACTGGGCAACCGCATCTCGCTCCTCCTCAACCTGCCCATTGCCAGCATCGACCGGCTTTCGCTTAAATCCAGGCTCGACGCCATCGGCCAAACCAGAGACTGACCGCTTTCCATGACCATCGACACCATTGCGCCCGCCCCGGCTGGCGGTATCGGCTTTTTCGAAAAATGGCTTTCCATCTGGGTTGCCGCCGCAATAGCCGCTGGCCTCATTTTGGGAAATCTTTTCCCCCAACTCTTCGGCGCATTGGCCGCGCTTGAATACGCTTCGGTCAACTTCGTCGTCGCGGTGCTGATCTGGGCCATGGTTTACCCCATGATGGTTGCCGTAGACTTCGGCTCCCTCGCGCAGATCGGCCAGAAGCCCAAGGGTCTCGTCCTGACGGTTGTCGTCAACTGGCTGATCAAGCCGTTCACCATGGCACTTCTGGGCGTTCTGTTTTTCAACTATATCTTCGCGCCGTTCATCGACCCGGCGGATGCGCAGCAATATATCGCGGGCCTCATTCTGCTTGGGGCCGCGCCCTGCACTGCGATGGTCTTCGTCTGGTCCCAGCTCACAAAGGGCGATCCGACCTATACGCTCGTACAGGTATCCGTGAACGACGTTATCATGGTCTTCGCCTTCGCCCCGATCGTCGCACTGCTTCTGGGACTGACGGAATTGTCGGTTCCCTGGGAAACCCTCCTGCTTTCGGTCGCGCTCTATATCATCGTCCCCCTGGCCGCCGGCATGGTCACCCGCGCAACTCTGCTGCGAAACGGCGATGCCTCCGCGCTGGATCGTTTCAACGGCCAGGTCAAGCCGTTCTCCATCGTTGGCTTGCTGGCGACGGTCGTGCTGCTGTTCGGCTTCCAGGGACAGACCATCCTCGCCAATCCTTTGGTCATCGTCCTGATCGCCATCCCGCTGCTGATCCAATCCTACGGCATCTTCGGAATCACGTTCTGGGCGGCGTGGAAATGGAACATCCCTTTCAGCATTGCCGCCCCATGCGCGTTGATCGGAACCTCGAATTTCTTCGAGCTGGCGGTAGCCGTCGCAATTTCGCTTTTCGGGCTCAACTCCGGCGCCGCGCTGGCAACGGTGGTTGGCGTGCTGGTCGAAGTCCCCGTCATGCTGTCCCTTGTCGCCATCGCCAACCGCAACAAGCATCGGTTCGAACGGGGATAAGGTTCCTTTTTCAGCGATCGAGGAGAGCACTTTGACCATCACCATCTACCACAACCCTGCCTGCGGAACCTCCCGCAACACGCTCGCGATGATCCGCCAGAGCGGCGAGGAGCCTGTGGTCATTGAATATCTCAACACCCCGCCCGATCGCGAAACCCTCATCGATCTCATTGAAAAGTCCGGTCTCACCGTTCGCACCGCGATGCGGTCGAAAGAGCCGGTCTTCAAGGAACTGGGCCTCGAGAACCCCAACCTTTCGGACGGTCGGTTGCTTGACGCCATGCTGGCGCACCCGATCCTCATCAACCGCCCCTTCGTCGTCACGCCCAAAGGCGTCCGCCAATGCCGGCCCTCTGAAATGGTCCTCGATATCCTGCCCAATCCCGATATCGGCCCCTTCACCAAGGAAGACGGCGAAGTCGTGATTGACGCCAACGGCAAACGGGTGCGCTCGCCTACTGTTTGATGACGATATAAGCCGCCGCCCCGGCCATGGCACCCGCGGCACCGCGGTTGAGCAGCTTGAGCGCGCGCGGATTGCGCAGGAAGTCCCGCGCCTTCGCCGCAAGCCCGATATAGGGGATCAGTACGATCTGCAGGACCACGATGGTGACGGCGACCAGCCACGCATAATCCACCACAGTCAGCGTCTCGAGCTCCACCACCGTCGGCAGCAACGCCATATAGAAGATGATCGTCTTGGGGTTCGAGATCGTCACCGAATAGCCTGACAGAAGCGACGGCCAGAACCCGCTCCCCTTGCGCGCCGCCACCTTGTCCGGATCGATCCCGGCCCGCCAGAAGCTGATGGCGAGATAAACGAGGTATGCCGCCCCCGCTAGCTTGATCACTACAAAGAGCCCCGAAAACGCCGTCGCCACCGCCGAAAGCCCGAGCACCGCAAGCGTGAGATAGGTGAGGTCTCCCAGAGCCAGCCCGAAAAGAAACCATAACGCCGGGCGGAACCCGGACCCGAGTGCCTTCCCCACCGCAGCCGCAATCCCCGGCCCCGGAATGGCCGCAGCGATCGCAAGAGCTATGGCGTAGGGGAGATAGTCGAGAAGGAACATCGATAGCCTCACGGAAGCGGTTAAGCGAATGCTCTACACGAAGCTGCGAATTCGGTGAAGTGGGCCGCAACAGCCCCGCGCGCGCTTATGCGTCCGACAGCCCTCGAGCCTCGGATGTCAAATAGCGTGAGCGGTATGCGGCGAGACGCGCCTCATACTGGGTGGATAGATGCGAAGCGAGCCTCGCCGCGCCATCGCGCATAGCGCTTTGGGCGTCCGCGCGCTTGAAAAGCTCCACCGGAGCTTTTCATTCGGCTACGCCGAACCGCTTCGGACTCCGGGGTTTTTGGCTTGTCCGCCCATCTTACAGGCTGGGGTTTGGCCCTCCGAGCATAGCTCTCCGGGCGTTCGTGCACTGACGAAGGTCCACCGGACCTTCGTCTTTGGCTTTGCCAAACCGTTTCGAACTCCCCGCTGCGTTTCCGCAGTACGCCGTCGCAGCGCGACGACCGGCTCTGGTGACGTTTGGGCCTCCGCTGGGACGACTCCCATCGGACCCGGACCGGTCCCGCCCAAACGTCACCAGAGCCTACCTCCATCCGGGCAGATAGAACGTCACTTCAAGCGATTGTCCTGGCAGAAAACATTCGGCTTGTTGCCGAGGCGGCACTCTTCTTCGATGCAGTGAAAAGCCGGCGGCTGATGAACCAGCCACCGGCAACAGCCTTACGCCGCGTCTTCCTGACGCGCCGAATCCGCCAGCGTCACCTTGAGCCCGTCAAGCTCCTCGCTCATCAGGATCTGGCACGAGAGCCGGGAATTAGGCCGGATATCGGGGACCGAATCCAGCATGTCCTCTTCCTCGTCGGTCGGCGCGTTGAGCTTGTCTTCCCACTCTTCGTCCACAAAAACATGGCACGTCGCACAAGAACAGGCGCCGCCGCACTCGGCCTTGATGTTGAGACCCCAATCGCGGATCACCTCCATCACGCGCCATCCCTCGAGCGCCTCAAGCTCGTGGACGGTGCCGTCCTGATCGGTGACGATGATCTGCATCTTTACGCGACTCCGAGTTTCTTCTGCAGTTTGGTCGAGGACGTGGTGTACTGAAAGATGACCTTCTCGTCAGGATGGACGATCCGCTTGGCGGCCTGCGCCATCAGCGCGCCCTCATGGAAGCCCGAAAGGATGAGCTTGAGCTTACCCGGATACCAGTTGATATCGCCAATAGCAAAGATGCCCGGCACGCTGGTTTCGAACTTTTCCGTATCGACCGTAATGAGCGCGTTATCGTGCAGGTCCAGCCCCCAGTCGGCAACCGGCCCGAGCTTCATGGTGAGCCCGAAGAATGGCAGCAACCGGGTCGCAGGGATGCCCATCTCACCGGCCTTGGTGTTCAAGACCACCTCTTCGAGCTGCCCATCTTTGCCTTCGAGCCGGCCAAGCTGGCCGATCACGAAGTTGATCCGGCCCTCTTCGACGAGCGCGTGCATCTTGTTGACGCTGTCCGCGTGGCCGCGGAACTGGTCGCGCCGGTGCACCAGCGTCAGCGAACGAGTGATCGGCTCGAGGTTGAGCGTCCAGTCGAGCGCGGAGTCCCCGCCCCCGACGATAACGACGTCCTGGTCACGGAAATCGTCCATCTTGCGCACGGCATAAAAGACTGACTTGCCTTCATACTGCTCGACATCGGCAACCGGCGGACGCTTGGGCTGGAACGACCCGCCACCCGCAGCAATCACGATGACCTTGGCGTTGAAGACCGTCTCCGCATCCGTCGTCACCCGGAACCCGCCTTCGGGCAGCTTCTCGACATTCGTAACCATCTGCGAATAGTGGAACTCCGGCGAGAACGGCGCAATCTGCTTCATCAGATTGTCCGTCAGCCCCTGCCCCGAAATCTCCGGAAAAGCGGGAATGTCATAGATCGGCTTTTCCGGGTATAGCTCGGCGCACTGCCCCCCAGGCCGGTCCAGAATGTCGATGACGTGACATTTGAGGTCCACGAGACCCAATTCGAACACAGCAAAAAGCCCCACCGGGCCCGCGCCGATGATCACGACATCGGTTGTGATTTCATTTCCGCTCATTGAATGGTCCTATCAGGATCGATCTTTCGGTTTGGACCGCTCTATAGATGAGCGGGCCCATCAAGTATAGTCAGGTATCCTTCCGCCGCAGGAAGGGCCGCGTGCCCGCGGGCACGTCGCCCAGCCCGACCGGCTGGTAGTAATGCGAGACCTCCGCCAGCGCACCCTTCTCGAGCGCTTCACGCGTCGCTTTATGCGTCACGATGAAGGCGTCAATGCCGCACCGGCGCATGAAGGGAATTTGGTCGGTCAGCACATCGCCCACCGCGCGCAACTCTCCCTTGTAGTCGTACCGCTCGCGCAAAAGCCGCGCGCTCGAATAACCGCGTCCGTCGGTAAACGCCGGAAAATTGATCGCAACCGAGGAGAACCGATCGAGATCGTCCGCGACGTCTTCGACCTTTTCACCGGGATTGACCTGCAACCCGATCGGATGAGGGCTCGCCAGAAACGCCTCGCGGTGCTCAAGGAACACCGTCACCGGCACATGCGTATAGCGCACGTCGGCAGCCACATCGTCCTCGGCCCAGGCACGCCAGGGATCAGCCTTGAACTCACCATCCTTGAACAAGGTCTTTTCCGATTGGCTCATGGGCGCCGCAATCTTCCCGTTGAAGTCAAAGTGGATACCGCATTCGGACTTGTTGAGCCCGCGCCAGCGCCCCGCGCGCGGATCCTCGCCCTCGGCAACGGCGCTGGTGCACGGCGCGCAGCCGATGGACTTGTAGCCCTTGTCGTAAAGCGGATGCTCGGGCAGGCCGTGCTCGGCCTTGTACGTCTCGATATCGGCATGCGTAAAATAGGCGAGCGGGTTGACCTTGATCCGGTCGTCGCTCGTCAACTCGAAATGCGGAAGCACGCCCCGGTCCGAGGTCTGGAACCGCTTGCGGCCCGTCACCCATCCGCCATAGCCCGAAACCACCTTTTCGAGCGGCTCGGTCTTGCGGATGTGGCAGCAGCTGTCGGGATCCGTTTCCCACAGATTGCCTTTGGGGTCGAACCGCTCGATATCCCCGCTCTCGGGATGAAGCGCCAGGACGTTGGTCAGCCCCAGATGGGCTTTGAGCGTTTCGACATAAGCCAGCGTCTCTGGGAAATGCTTGCCCGTCTCCAGAAACAGCACCGGCAAGTCCGGATTGACCTTGGACACCACATGCAACAGCACCGCCGAGTCCGCCCCGAAGGAGGACACGATGGCCAGATCGTCCGGCAGCAACTCCTCGGCGGCCTGACGCAGTACGCCCTCGGCATCCATCTCGTCGAACATGCCGTTGAGCGCGATAATGCCGAGCGACCGCAGCTTGTCCGGCTTCGCTTCCGCCACCGTGAACATGGGATTAGCCGTTGCCATTTGCCGTTTCCTTGAGTTGAACGCCCGCGAGCCGAAGAGCACGTAGCCGTCTCAGCGCACCCCTCTCCCCCAGCCCCTCTTCCTCAAGGGGAGAGGGGGGCTCTTGCCGAGATGCTTGCGCCAATCCTCCCTTCTCCCCTTGAGGGAGAAGGTGCCCCGAAGGGGCGGATGAGGGGTGAGCAGCCTCACGGCGCGCACCGGCGACGCCATTTGGCCGAACCAGGCGACTTATCGTCCTACCCATTCCCATAAAGCGCCTCCTTGAACGGCGCATCGCCCAGCCGGCGATAGGCCGCGATGAAGGTTTCATCCGGGGTTTCCCGGTGGGCGATATAGGTGTCCACCAGCTTCTCGATCGCGCCCGGCACCTCTTCGGCGACGAAGCCGCGCCCGAGAATATTGCCGATCGCCGCGTTCTCGGTCGCATCGCCGCCGACGGTGATCTGATAGAGCTCGGTGCCCTTCTTTTCGACCCCAAGAATGCCGATGTGCCCGACATGGTGATGTCCGCAGGCGTTGATGCAGCCGGAAATCTTGATCTTCAGATCGCCGATCTCCTTCTGCCGCTCGGGCGAAGAAAAGCGCTGCGAGATGTCCTGCGCAATCGGGATCGAGCGGGCATTGGCCAGCGCGCAGTAGTCCAGCCCCGGGCAGGTGATCATGTCCGTGATCTCGCCCGCATTGGCTTCAGCAAGATCGGCCTCCACCAGCGCGTCGTAGACCGCCTTGAGGTCGGTGAGCGCCACATGCGGCAGAACGAGGTTCTGCTCGTGCGTCACGCGCAACTCGTCAAAGCTGTACTTCTCGGCGAGGTCGGCGACGACCTCCATCTGCTCTGCCGTGGCATCGCCCGGCGCACCGCCGATGGGCTTCAATGAGATCGTGACCGACGTATAGCCCTGCTTGGCGTGCGGGAAGGTATTGTTCTCAAGAAACCGTCCATAGGCCGGGTTGAGGATTTTTTCCTTCTCCACATCGATATCGACGACCCCGACCTCCTCGAACGCCGGAAGCGCGAAATAGTCGGTGATCCGGTCGAGTTCTTCCTGTGGCAGAGTGAGAACGCCGCCACGCACCTGCGCGAACTCTTCCTCGACCTGCCCCTTGATCGTTTCGAGCCCTTCTTCGTGCACGAGGATCTTGATGCGCGCCTTGTACTTGTTGTCCCGGCGGCCATAGCGGTTGTAAACGCGCAGGATGGATTCGAGATAGGCCAAGAGGTGCTCATGCGGCACGAAGCCGTTGATGAGCTTGGCGATCATCGGCGTCCGGCCCAGCCCGCCGCCGACATACACCGCCCAGCCGATCTCGCCCTTGCCATTGGTCTGCGCCATCAGCCCGATATCGTGGAACTTGACCGCTGCCCGATCGTTCGGCGCGCCGGTGATGGCGATCTTGAACTTGCGCGGCAGGAAGGTGAATTCCGGGTGCAGGCTCGACCACTGCCGGATGATCTCGGCCACCGGACGCGGATCGATGATCTCGTCGGCCGCCGCACCGGCGAACTGATCGGTCGTGACGTTTCTTATGCAGTTGCCCGAAGTCTGGATGGCGTGCATCTCGACCGAGGCGAGATCCGCAAGGATCGCCGGCACGTCGCGCAGCTTGGGCCAGTTGTACTGGATGTTCTGCCGCGTGGTGAAATGCCCATAGCCACGGTCGTATTTGCGCGCAATGTGCGCGAGCATGCGCATCTGCCGCGACGAAAGCGTGCCATAAGGCACCGCGACGCGCAGCATATAGGCGTGAAGCTGCAGATAAAGCCCGTTCATCAGCCGCAGGGGCCGGAACTGGTCCTCGTTGAGCTCGCCCGAAATGCGGCGGCGCACCTGGTCGGAAAACTGCGCGACGCGTTCATTTACGAACGCGGCGTCGAACTCGTCATATCGATACATGGCCGTCCTCATCGAGGTTCTGGCGTTCAAAACGCGGGGTGGTGGGGCCCTCGGCGCGGATGCGCTCACGGATACGGTTAGGGACGATGACGCCGTCTTGGACGCTCACCGCCTCGGCCTCGATGCTGATGACCATGCCCGTGGCCTTGGTCGCGGCAATCGCGGCGTCGCGCGCTTCAGCGTCGTCCTTTGCAAAGACCC
Source organism: Pelagibacterium halotolerans (assembly GCF_044811015.1). Lineage (GTDB taxonomy): Bacteria > Pseudomonadota > Alphaproteobacteria > Rhizobiales > Devosiaceae > Pelagibacterium > Pelagibacterium halotolerans_A. Next base: position 3,772,950 of record NZ_CP085243.1, on the reverse strand, counting down.
GCGCCTTCTGCAGGTCCTCGCCCCAATGCCCTTCAGTGTCGAGATAAACGACGGCACCCGAGAGCAATTCGTTTCCTGTGAGGATTTCCATTCTCGTCCTAAGCTATCCGTTTGATATCGGGCGCGATCTCGGCGGCTTGCGCCCAGTCACCGCTCGCGACCGCATGTCCGATGAATATGATTGCCGGTCCATCGGCGAAGTCGATAGTGTCCTCCGCCATCGCACCGACAGTGCCCGAATAAAGCACCTTGTCCGCACGGCCCGCATTCACGACGATCCCCACCGGCGTCGTGGCACTAAGCCCGTGCGCCAGAAGATCGCCCGCCACTTTGGCCGCGATGGATTTGCCCATATAGAGCCCCAGCGTCAATCCCGATTGCGCGAGCGACGCCCAATGGGCAAGCTCGGCATTATCGGCGCCATGCGCCGTGGCAAAGACCACGCCGCTGGAAACCTTCCGCAGCGTCACCGGCGTCGCCGTATCGGCCGCGGCCGCCAGCGCCGAAGTCACACCCGGAACGACCGAATACGCAATGCCCGCCTTTCGCAGCGCCGCGATTTCCTCGCCCGCACGCCCGAACACCATCGGATCGCCGGACTTCAATCGCGCAACCTTCTTACCCTCGCGCGCCAGCCGCACGATCAACGTATTGATCTGCGCCTGGCTAAACGAATGATGCCCCTTGGCCTTGCCGACCGAAATCCGCTCCGCATCGCGCCGGCCCATCTCGATGACGGCACTGGGCACAAGCTGATCATGCACGATCACATCGGCTTCCTGCAGCCGCCGCTGCGCGCGCAGGGTCAGAAGATCTTCCGCGCCCGGTCCGGCCCCGATGAGCCAAACAACGCCCGCGCCGCCTTCAGCCTCGGCATCGGCATGGGCACCAAGCAGCCGCTCGGCTTCCGCCTCGCCCCGCCCTGCATCGACCGCCGCTTCCACCGCCGGGCTCGTCACCAGCGCCTCGTAATACCGGCGGCGCGCCACGCCGTCCGTCAGCGCGGCAGCGACCTTCTCCCGCATCGCGCCGGCCAGCCGCGCAATCGCACCCAGCCGCGGCGACAGCACCGCCTCGATCCGCGCCCGCACGAGCCGCGCCAGCACCGGCGCCGCGCCCTCGGACGAAATCGCAATCGAGATCGGCGCCCGGTCAATGATCGCCGGGGTGTAGAAATCGCAGTTTTCGGGAACGTCCACTTCGTTGATCGGAACACCTGCCGCTTTCGCAAAAGCACGGGCCCGTTCGCCCTCCGGCCCATGATCGGCAATGAAAACCAGCGCCGCATTGTCAAAGTCCGACAATTGGGTTGCGCGCGCGAATAAGTTTACGCCAAGTCCGGCGAAGTCCGCCTCAAACGCGTGTGCAAAAACCCGTACCTCCGCGCTCGTCTTGACCGCAAGCCGCGCCTTGGCCAGCGCCTCCTCGTCGCCACCGACGATCAGGATCGCCCGTCCGGCAACCTTGAAAGAGACCGGAAATGTGTCGAGCCGTGCCACCGGACAGCTTGCTCCAATAACCAGGGGTTCAGGGGTTTCGTCGTCGGTCGCGCTGCGCTGTATTTCGACCGGTCGCGAAGTTGCTCAAAAATAAGGATTTCCGGGGCTTTCAGCAAGCACGCGCATCAAGCTAAGGGGTTTATTTCCCTCTCTATCGCCCCTTTAGAACGCAGAGTCGGACCGCCTGACATCGCGCGAAAAAAATTCTGTGTTTCGCCATCGCACGGCAAAGTCGACCAAAATCATAGGAATTAAGTGGCATGACGCGCTGCCACCTTGCCAGGCGGCGCCCCGGGAACGACGCTCCTCAGGTTGCCGCGCCCCGAACGCAATGCTACGTTTCCCTACGCAACGGAGATATATGACATGCCAAAGGCAGTGGGCATTGGCGGTTTATTCTTTCGCAGCGCCGACAAGGCGGCGCTCGCCCAATGGTATGAAACCCATCTCGGTGTGCCTGGATTCTGGGAGCAGGAAGCGGGTTTCACCATCTATTCGCCTTTTGCCGCCGATAGCGATTATTTCCCCGCTGACAAGCAGTTTATGGTGAATTTCCGCGTGGATGACCTCGACGGCCTGATCATCCAGCTCAAAACAGCAGGCATAGCCGTCGAAACCCGCCCCGATGAATGGGATACGCCTGAAACAGGCCGTTTCGCGCGCATCCACGACCCCGAAGGTAACCCTGTCGAGCTCTGGCAGCCGCCCGGCTGAACGCCACCTTATCCCTGCCGGCGCGGTACGCGCACCACCAGCCCGTCCATATCCTCCCGGACGCGAATCTGACACGAAAGTCGCGAGTTCTCCTCGACCTCGAAAGCGAAATCGAGCATGTCCTCCTCCATCGGCGACGGTCCGCCGGTGACCGCCAGCCACTCCTCCTCGACATAGACATGGCAAGTCGCGCACGTGCACGCCCCGCCGCATTCCGCCACGATGCCGCGCACACCGTTCCGGATGGCCGTTTCCATGAGAGTCGCCCCGGGCTGGGCTTCGACCTCGCGGCGCGTGCCATCGGGCTCGATGAAGGTGATCAGCGGCATAAACGTGAGACTCCGGGCGGGAGAGAATAGAAGAACGCGCCCGATATAAGGAGCTCGCAGGGGACCCGCAAGCCGGTCAATTCGTGACGATACTCTGGATATAGGCGCTGACTTCGGCCACGGCCATGGCCATGTCATCGAGCGTTTCTGCGTCAAGCGCGCCCGTTTCGCGCAGCTCGACCTCAGCTGCTCGCGCGACCCCGGCAAGGCTGACGGCGCCGATCCCGACCGACGCGCCTTTTAACGTGTGCAGCCCCATAGCAAGCTCGTCCGGATCGGTCGTAGCGCGCACCCGCTCGAAATAGAGATTGACCTGACGGTCGAACATGCGCAGCACTTCGCACTCGAGAGCCTTGTCCCCGAGCGTCTGACGGGCGAGGTGCACGAGATCGATCGGACGGGACGTTCGGTCCACGCGCCCTTCGGGACGGATCTCCAGTTCACGCGGCTGCGGCATGTCTTGCCCCTTTCGCGGCCTTCTGCCGCCTCTTGGAAAATACTGAAAACCAGTCTAGCGTTTGGGGGATGAAAAGAGGCTTAACCTCCGCCAAGGGCTTCGGAAGGCGCCGCTTTTCATCTATCTGGGGAAAGCGGCGGTGCAGCGTTAACGAATTTTTAATAAAGATTTCAGCAATCGCGCCAAACCGTGTATATGTTCGTGTTACGAGCAGACGAAGATGCGGAATTGCGCCTATATGTGAATGGCGTACAGGCGCCAGTTCATCCGCGTTGGGGACACGTGCACATGCCCCCTGCCGCAGAGCCGTTTCAGCGTCTGTTCGTAAAATGCGGCGCATGAGTAAAGAGTAGTATCGAGTATGGCGAACAAATCGACCAACCCAAAGGACGATCCGGCAGCGCTTGCGTTCTCAGCTGTCGAAAACGCACTGAAGGACTCGGTCTTTTCGATGGATGACAAGCCCGCCCGCAAGGTTGAGAGCCAACCGGCAAAACGGGAAACGCCCACATCGAATGAACGCTTGCGCGCCGCCGACAAGATCGCCGCGCAGGCCAATTCCGTTGCCAATGACGACCGCTCGAACTTCGGCTTCGCGCCGCTCTCTCGCGCATCCAATGCGCCTGTTTGGGTCGCCATCGGGGCCTCGGCACTCTGGATCGCCGGCGTCGCGCTGATTGCGTGGCTGCGTTACGGCAGCCAGTTCGCTGAAGGGCTCTCCCCTGTCGAATTTACACGGAGCCTCGATTTCGCTGCGCTTGCCGCCATTGTCGCCCTGCCCGTTCTTGCGATGATCGCGATTGCCTTCCTGGTTCGTCGCGCTCAGGACCTCCGGCTTGCCGCAAATTCCATGACCCAGGCCGCCATGCGCCTGCATGAGCCCGAGTCCGCTGCCGCACACAAGATTGCCACCGTCGGCCAGGCCGTCCGCCGGGAGGTGAACGCCATCGGCGATGGGCTCGAACGCGCGCTTTCGCGGGCCAGCGAGCTCGAGGTCATGGTGCACAACGAAGTGACCGCCCTCGAACGCAGCTATTCCGACAACGAAACGCGGATGCGCCAGCTCATCGAGGAACTGGCCAGCCAGCGTGACGCGGTTGTGACCAATGCCGAGCGCATGCGCGACGCAATCGCCGCCGTGCATGGCAATGTCTCCACCGACCTCGATCAAATCGGTTCGAGCCTGACTGAACGGCTGCGCGCAGCGGGTTCGGAGATCACAGGCAGCCTGTCGCAGCGCGGCAACGATATTGCCGGCGCCATTGAATCGGCAGGGACGGCCATCGAAATGGCCTTCGATAGCCGCAGCCAGTCCTTCACCGACACCGTTCAGAGCCGCACGTCAGACTTGATGATGGCGCTCGAGGACAGCGCCAGCCGGCTCGACGGCACGCTGACCGACAAGGCGAGCGCGCTGACAAACGCGCTCGATACCTCGACCGACAGGCTCGATTCGACACTCACCGCCAATGCATCGCTGGTGAAGTCGGCACTCGACGGACACGCTGAACGCGTGGAAAGTGCGCTTACCGATACGGCTGGCCGCATCAACAGCGCGCTTGAGGAAAGCACGTCCTCGCTCGGCGCAACGCTCGACTCGCGCACTTCCCTGCTCACCTCGGCGCTCGACGAGCGGACTTCGACGCTCACCCGCGCGATCGAGGAACAGACGGACGGGCTCGCCGCGGCCTTCGACGAACGGACATCTGTTTTCGCGACGTCGCTGGACGAGCGGACGTCTGCCCTCACCTCCGCGCTCGACGAAAAGAGCACACGCCTCACCTCGGCGCTCGACGAACGCGCGAACCGCATCGACTCGATCTTCACTGACCGCAGCGAAGCCCTTGCCGAAGCGCTGGATGCCGGGGCAAGCCGCGTCGACACCACCTTTACCGAGCGGACCGACAAGCTCGCCGCCGCACTCGACGACCGTGCAAACGCGATCGCCCAGACGGTCGACCGGCGCGTGGACGGGCTCGTCAACGCGCTCGACAGCCACACCATCGCAATCTCGACGGCGATTGAGGACAAAGCCTCCTCGCTCGGCGACGTGCTGCGCGGTTCCGCCGAGTCCATCCTCGTGGACTTCTCGCGCCGTTCGGACGAATTGGGCACGGCCTTCTCGGCCTTGGGCGAGCGGGTGTCCGGCGATATCACTGCCCGCGCCGACGAAGCCCAAACGGCACTTTCGCGGATCACCGAACGCCTGGACGAAACCTTCGCGATCCAGTCCAATGCCATCGAGAGCCAGATTCAATCCCTGAGCCTGCAGCTCGACGGTGCACTCGCCGAATCCGCCGAACAGACGCGCGAGGCCCTGAGCCGTGCAGGCGCGGATACGATCTCCCAGCTCAACGCGCGGGTAGACGAGATCTCCGTCATCCTCGACAGCCGGATTTCCAGCATCGATGCCGTGGTTGGCGAAAAAGGCGAGCGCCTTATCTCCGCGCTCGATCATCATTCGCAGACCTTCGAGGGCAACGCCGACCGGCTCGGTGCCGCCATCGAGGAAAAGGCCGGGGCGCTTACCGCGGCACTCGAAAGCCGCGCCGGCGCTTTTGCCGATCTCGTGGACGGCAAGACCGCATTCCTTGGCAATGCGCTCGATGGCCGGGCGCAAGCCTTCGTCGAAGCCATCGATGCCCGCTCGAACGAGCTTGCGGGCGCTCTCGACGAACGTACCGGGCGCTTCTCCACGACCCTCGAAGCGCACACGAGCGCACTTTCCCAGGCGCTCGATGAGCGTGCAAGCGCGCTTGGCGAAAACATCAGCGCCAGGACTGGCGAGCTCAATGCCGCGCTCGAAACGGGAGCTACCGCATTCTCGAATGCCATCGAAGGCCGTTCGGCCGAACTCTCCGACGCGCTCGAGCGCCGCACTCAGCAGTTCGACACGACCCTCGCCGCGCGCACTACGCAACTCGACGATACGCTGGCCGAACGCACCAGCGCGGTCAATTCCATGCTCGACATCACCGCAACCCACCTTGCCGAAACGCTCACCGAGCGTACGCGGCACCTGGGCGCCACGATTGACGAAGCATCCGAAAAGCTCGACTCGCAAATGCGTGGCCGTACCGGCGCTCTCGAGTCCTCGCTCGATGAACGTGCCGAACACATCGGCCAGATCATTTCCGAGCGCACCGGCGAATTGACCGGTGCGGTCGAAGCTTCGGGCGAAAAATTCCGCGCCGCCGTCGACGCCAGCCTCGCCAACGTCAACGAGACGATGGACAGCCGCACGAGCCAGGTCTCCAGCCTTATCGAGACCAAGGTGGCCGAGATCAACTCCAATATCGGCCGCGAGATCGACACGGCCGTCGCACGGATCGCCGATGCCGAGACCGGCGTCACCGCACGCATCGACAAGGCCGCCGAGAGCGTCGGCCAGAGCGCGCGCGATGCCGCCGACCTCGTGGAGTCCCGCCTGGTCGAGGCCCGCGACGCGATCACCGAGATGGTGGACGATCGCCTGGGCACTCTGCCCGAGGCCATTACCACCCGTGCCGAAATCACCGCCGAACGGCTCGCCGGGCTCAACGAGGCCATTCACGGCACGATTTCCGATTCCATGCGCGATCTGGAATCGGGCGCCGACAGGATCGAGTCCACCCTTTCGAGCTCGATCCAGACTGCGATCGGCCGGTCGATGGACGACCTCGAATCCGGGGCCGTCCGTATCGAAGGCGTGCTCAACGACAAGCTCGCGAACATCACCGCAAATATCTCATCCGATGTCGAGCAGACCGCCATGCGTATGGACGCCGTGGTCCGCAAGGCGATGGACGAGTTCAAGACTGCTGCTGTACAGATCGAAGACCTTGTCGAGGTTCGCGCGGTCCATACCGCAGACGAACTTGGCCGCAAGGCCTCGGAAATCAACCGCATCGTCTCCGAACACACCGACAATTTCGCCGAACTGATCGACGCCAAGCAGAACCAGTTGACCAACGCGCTGGGCAACCAGACCAACCTCCTGCGTGCCGCACTCGAATCCAGCACCCGCGACGCCGAAGAGCTTATGGCTGCGTCTTCGAGCCGGATCGAGCAGGACGTTTCCGAATCCCTGCGCAAGCTCAACGACGCCAACCTCCTGCTCCAACGTGTGCTCGAAAGTTCTGCGGGCAATCTCGCGCGGCTCCAGGGCGACGTCACCGCGCAGACCTCGAACTACTCCGACGCCGTGCGCGAGGCCCTCGCGGGCACCGAGCAGGCGGGCGAAGTCATGGGCCGTCACGTCGACGCGCTCCAGTCGACGATCTCTTCGATGCTCAATGAATTCGGCCAGATCTCGGGCAAGCTCTCGGCGGAAACCGACAGCTTCAATTCCGCTGCGGCGAACCTTGCCGAAGTCTCAAATTCCACCGTCGACACGCTGGAAAACCGGCGCGGCGCGATGGAAGCGCTGGCGGAAGGCTTCGCCACACGCACCGACGAGATCGATGCGCGCCTGCGCGGCTTTGCCCAGTCGATCGCCGACACGGTCAACCAGACCGAACGCCGCCTGATCGAAGCCCGCCGCGCCATGGAAGAAGCGCTCAACGCGACCTCCGACGCCGTGTCCGGCCAGATCGCCTCGATCGGCGACATGGCCTCGGGCGAAGGCGAGCGCGCCAGCCAGGCGCTGCGGCAGACCCAGGGCGAATTGCTCGCCGATATCGAGCGTGCCTACGCCGACGCGACCCGACGCTTCTCCGATACCGCCGACGCGATGCGCATGACCGCAAGCCAGCTCGGCCAGGAGCTCGAAGCCACGCGCAATGAACTCCAGCGCTCGGTTCTCGACCTGCCTGAGGAAACCCGCGCCAGCGCTGCCGCCATGCGGCGGGTGGTCGCCGAGCAGATCGAGGCGCTTTCCGAACTCAACGCCATCGTCCGCGCCCAGCCGGGCACGCACGAGGTCTCGGGCCGGTCCGCGTCGAGCCGCCCGGCTCCCGCGCCGCGCGCCCAGACCTTCGAAGCTCCGCGCCGTGCCGAACCCGCGCCGCAACCCCAGCGTCCGGCTGAACCGGCTCCGCGCCAGCCCGAACCTGCGGCAACGGCGGTCGAGCAGCGCCCGGCGCCGAAATCTCCGTCCGAACGCCTCAACGAAGCGCTGTCGCAGTCGCGCAATACGCGCGAAGCCAGGCCGCGCGAGACGGCAGCCCCGACCTCCGATGAGGATGGCGGCTGGCTGCGTGACGTGCTGCGTAACGCGTCGGCCAGCCAGGAAACCCAGCGCCCGCTCAACCTCTCGAGCCTTACCGAGGACATCGCCCGCGCGATCGACGACCGCGCACTCGCAACGGCATGGAACCGCTATCAGGATGGGGAATCTGGCGCGTTCAACCGCCGGCTCTACACCATCACCGGTCAGGCGACCTTCGACGAAGTCCGTCGTAAGTTCCAGCGCGATGCCGAGTTCAGCCGCACCGCAAACGCCTATATGAGCGAATTCGAACAACTGCTCCGTGAGGCTGGAAACAGCACCAATGGCGGAGCGGCGATGATGGATCAGCTCCTTTCCAACCGCGGCAAGGTCTATACCATGCTCGCCCACGCGAGCGGCCGGCTGGGCTGATCGGTTGGGAAGCCAAGGATAACAGAAAGCGCGGCGGGGTCTTCCCGCCGCTTTTTTTCAGGGTCCGCCTCAAGCCGCGTGACGGACGGCGCCCCGCGCATCGACAAGGTGTCCGGCGAACTGATCGGCGGCATTGGCCCAGGTAAAACGCAAGGCATGCGCGCGCGCTGCGTCCCGCGACAGGCTCAATGCCCTCGAGACCGCGCTGGCCAGGTCCTCGTCCATCACCCCGCTCGCCGGATCGGTCAGGACGTCGATAGGTCCGGTCACCGGATAGGCCGCAACCGGCGTGCCCGACGCCATCGCCTCGATCATCACATTGCCGAAGGTATCGGTCCGCGAAGGAAAGACGAACACGTCAGCGCTGCGATAGGCCGCGCTCAGAGCTTCACCTTCAAGCTGCCCGGCAAATACCGCTTCGGGATAGGCGCGGCGCAGCTCTTCGAGTTGCGGGCCGTCACCTACGACAATCTTCGTTCCGGGCACATCGAGATCGAGGAAGGCCGAAACATTCTTTTCCACCGCCACACGCCCAACGCTAACCAGATGCGGCCCTGGGAGGTCGGTGAACATGGTTTTGGGTCCCGGCGCAAACCGGTCCGCATCCACCCCGCGCGACCAGAGCGCCAAATGGCGAAATTTATGCCGGCGCAAGTCCTTGAGCACGCTGCGCGTCGGCACCATAGTAACGGCGGCCGGTCCGTGGAACCGGCGCAGATAGCCATAGCTCCATTCCGCCGGAACCGGCAATCGCGCCGCGACATATTCGGGGAACCGCGTATGGTAGCTTGTCGAAAAGGCCAGCCCGCGCCAAAGGCAGATACGCCGCGCGATGTGTCCCAATGGCCCCTCGGTTGCGATGTGGATGTGATCGGGATCGATCTCGTCGAACTGTGCGCCGACGGCTCCGAGGCTGGCCAGCGAGAGCCGAATCTCGGGATATGTCGGCAACGGCATGGTCCAGAACCGCTCGGGTGTGAGGTAGTGAACCTCCATTCCCCGTATCCGCAACTCTTCCCCGATGCGCGCGAGCGAGCGCACTACGCCGTTGACCTGGGGATGCCAGGCATCCGTAACGATCAAAAGTTTGGTCATGTCCTGCCCCCAGTGCCCGGAATGCGTCCTAACCGCGCGTCGACAGGAGACGATCGAAAACGGTCTGCCGTTTGCGCCGTCGCGACGGTGCCGGCTGACGTCTTGCAGCAGGCCATCGTATGAGTTCGAAATTCCCGTCGAAGGTTTCAATGACCGCGGTGCAACTTTCGACCCAGTCGCCACAATTTATGTAATGCACACCATAGGTTTGATGCATCGCGGCATTGTGGATGTGCCCGCAGATGACACCGTCCACGCCCGCCATCTTTGCGTCGTGTGACAGCGCTTCCTCGAACCGGCCAATAAAGCTTGCGGCGTTCTTGACGTTGCGCTTGGCCCAGGCCGAAAGCGACCAGTACGGCTTCCCAAGCCGCCGGCGCACCCAGTTAAGGACCACATTGGCGCGCAGCATGGTGTTATATGCCCAGTCCCCGATATGGGCGAGCCATTTGGCGTGCCGCACCACGATGTCGAACTGATCCCCATGGATGACGAGATAGGTACGCCCGTCCGCCGCGATATGGATCAGACGGTCGTGCAACTCGACATCGCCATAATTGGTGTTGAAATGATCGCGCAGAAATTCGTCGTGATTACCCGGCAGATAAACGACGCGGCATCCTTGCCGCGCGCGCTCGAGGATCGACTGAACGAGAAGGTTATATTGCGGCGGCCAGTGCCAACTCTTCCTGAGGCGCCACCCATCGATAATGTCACCGACGAGGTAGATCGCATCTGCCTCTATGGTCGCAAGGAAGTCGATAAGCGCGTCGGTCCGGATACTGCGCATGCCCAGATGCACATCGGAAATGAAAAGCGCGCGCACACGCCTGACATCGGTAGTGGTCCGCATCGTCCAAATCCAGCGTTGATCATACAATGCGGATTGAGCTGATGCCTGATTTGCGCAACCGTTTCGTGACACCCGCCGATTAACGGGGACTGGCTAGCCCGCATTTCTCACATTCCTTGCGCCCTGCGTCGGATTTTGGCGACAGGGGGCGTCAGAGAGCTTGCACGATGTCCCGCATCGCACTGCGCTCTCTTCCTGCCCTCTCGCCATTTTGAAGCGGCGCAGGGCGCAAGGAATGTGAGAAATACGGGCTAGCGCTTGATTTCCTTGATCGCTAGTGAAATCCCCACCAGGACCGCACCCAATGCCGCGGCACCCGCCGCACCAAGGAACGCGCGCATACCAAACACGGCCACCAGAGGCCCGAAGGTTACGAGCGCAACCACATTGGCACTCTGGCGCAGCACGACATAAAAACTCTGCGCCTCCGCCGCGATCTCGTCGGTCGTCCAATTTGCAATGAAGTTGACGATCCCTAGATAAGAAACCGCAAAGGTGACCATGTGCAGCACTTGCAGGAGCGCCATTTGCCAAGCCTCGGTGGCAAATGCGACACCTGTCCAGCGCACGACGCCCGCGATACAGGCGACGAGCAACAGATGCCGCGCCGAAAACCGCCGCGCGATCCGGGCGAAAAAGAACATCGTTGCGAGCTCGCAGATCGGCGCGATCGACCAGATAAAGCCGATAGAGCCCTCCGGAATGCCGATCCGGACCCACATCAGCGCCCCGAACGCCATCAAAACGAAATGGCTCGCCTGCAAAAGCGCGGTACCGACAAGCGTCAGCAGAAACCAGGGTTTGAGCACCTGCCGCATCGTTTGCGCCGCGTCCGCGTTGACCGTTTGCGGCACGTCGCCTTCGGGATTCGGCGCGCGAAAATACGGCAATTGCAGCGAAACCAGTCCCCGGAATATATTGACGAGAATGAAGATCGGCACGAATACTGCGATCCCGATCCACCCGTAAAAGAGCCCCGTCAGCCATGTCGCGAGAATAAACCCGACGCTCCCCCAGATGCGAACGCGCGCGAAATCCGTACCGCGTCTCCGCGTCATCCGCGTTGCCGCCGCGTCGATCACCGGCTCGAGCGACAGGAAGGGGATCATGCATAGCGACCAGATGACGAGGCTGCTCCAGAAGCCCGAGACCCAAAACAGGCCGAACGGCATCGCGGCGGCGATGAGGGAAATCACGACAAGGACGCTGCGCCAGTCCTTCGCCCTGTCCGCGATGCGGCCCACCACGAGATTGAGCACGATCATCAAAAAAATCGGCGCGGCATTGATGATGCCGATTTCCGACTCCGAAACGCCGCGCGAGTCGAGCCATATCGACAGGAGCATGGTCGACGCCGCGGGCGTCATGAACGTCGAAAAGTAGAAAAGCGCCGTCCGCATCTCGGGCGATGCGAAACGCGCCGGCATGGCAAAGCTCATCGCGGCGGGATCCGGTTCAGACGAATGTCCAATTTGTTTTGTCGCGTTTTCGCTGATGCGGCCCTTAGGGCCGAACCGCAAAAGTGGTACCCACTTTTGCTGAAAACACTCCATTCCCCCGACATTGCGTTGCCGCACGACGGCTGGCAAGCCTGAAATGTTAGTTTCGTGATTTTTGCCGCCGTCCGAAGCGGCGGCGCTTTTTTGGTGGTGCGGCGATATCGCCCCAACGGATCAGCTCGAACTCGCCCTCATGCGTCTCGATGATCGCCGTGCAGCTTTCCACCCAGTCGCCGGAATTGATATAGTGGATGCCGAATTTATGGTGCATCGCGGCATTGTGGATATGTCCACAGATGACCCCATCGACTTGGCTATTGCGCGCTTCGAGCGACAGCGCCTCCTCGAATCGGCCCATCACGCTGACCGCGTTCTTGACCTTCTGCTTGGCCCAGGCCGAAAGCGACCAATAGGCAAGCCCCAGCCTCCGCCGTACCCAGTTGACAAGCACATTGACCCGCAGCGCGAAATTGTAAGCCCAGTCTCCGATATGCGCGAGCCACTTGGCGTTGGCGACCACGACGTCGAACTGGTCGCCGTGAATGACAAGATAGCGCCGTCCGTCCGCCGTTTCGTGGATGGCGCGGTCGACGATTTCGACACCGCCGAAATACGTTCCCAGGTAGTCGCGCAGAAACTCGTCGTGATTGCCTGCGAGATAAACCATGCGCGTTCCGCGCTCGGCCTTGTCGAGCAGGATTGACGCCAGTTCGTCATAAAGCGGCGGCCAGTGCCATTCCTTTTGCAGCCGCCAGCCGTCGATCAGATCGCCCACGATATAGATCGTGTCGGCTTCATAGAGCGGCAGAAACTTGATGAGTTCGGCAACGCGGATATTCTTCATGCCCAGATGCACGTCAGAAATAAAGAGCGCCCGCACGTGCCGTACGTTTTCGGGTTCTTCCATCCGGGGGGTTGCCCTCATGCTCTTATCGACGTGCCGCGATTCGCCACCGCTCTGCCGGCACTATAGGGGGCACGATCCCGATAAGGAACCACGCGTCACCGGAGTTACCCCAGCCGTTCCACGATTTTCCGCACGGTATTCCAATTACGCGACGTACCAACCCCGATCCGTGCGTTGGTCATGACCGAAGCGAGCGGTGACGTGCTGATGCCCTCCGGGATGTAAATCCAGATATCCCCGTCGACGAACCGTAAGCTCTCACCCGGCTGCACCCGCGCTTCGAGCAACGCTCGGGCGTCATCCGAAACCGGAGCCCTCATCACGCGCACGGCAACCTGCGCCGGGCTTGTGGCCGAGGCTTCCGGAAGAGGATTGCGCTCGACAAGCCCGAGCCAATCCCCTTCCGAGCGCACGATGAATTCGATCGGCTTGCCGAACCGCTCGGCGAACGCAGTTTCGAGCCGTGCTTCAATAGCGCGAGGATCAGCCTCGGGGCTTTCAAAGATTACGTTGCCTGTCGCGAGCAAGGTTTCGGCACCGGAATAGCCAAGCTGGGCGAACATGTCGCGCAATGGTGCCATCGACAGCCGCCGGCCGCCGCCGAGGATGATCGAATAGAGCAGAGCGACATACCGGGTCATTCGCCCGGCCCCAAACGCTGCTTCAGGGCCACAATGCGCCGATAGCTCTCCTCGACCCGCGCGGCAAAGGCCGGATCGGACTGCGCTTCCTGGATGATGATATCGTGGACGTCCTCACCCGTTCCGGGAAGAGGATCGGGATAGCCGGAAAAAAGCAGAATGTCGTTTCCCGCCGTGACGGCACGCACCACGGTTTCGCGCAAGTCGAACTGCGCCGTGATCGCACCCATCTGAAGATCGTCGCTGATCACCACCCCGTCATAACCCAGATCACCCCGCAACACGCCATCGATCCACGCCGGCGACAGGCTCGCAGGAAGCTGTTCGTTCGGGTCCCGAACATAGTCGGCGTTGAAAATATGCGCGACCATGACCATGTCCGCGAGCCCCTCTTCGATCAGCCGTGCGAAGGGTTCGAGCTCCACCTCCTGCCAGTCGTTGGTTACGTCGACAAAGCCTTCATGCGTGTCGCCCGTGCTTGAGCCATGCCCCGGGAAATGCTTGAGCGCCGTGGCCACCCCCGCCGCGCGGTGCCCTTCGACGAACGCGGCACCAAACTGCGCAACACGCTCCGGATCGACGCCGAACGACCGCTCGTACCGCGCGATAATGGGATTGTCTGCGTTGAGATTGAGGTCCACGACGGGACCGAAATTGACTGTGAACCCGAGAGCCGCAAGCCTCTCGGCGAGGCCGGTATAGATCGCACGCGCCTCCATGACGCTCCCCCGCCCGACCGCCGCCGCGGAGGGAGTTTCCACAAACCCCACGGCTGCCGTAAGACGACGGATCTGCCCGCCTTCCTGATCGAGCGCGATGAACGGCGACAGCCACGGGCTGGCTGCGGCGAACGCGGCGTTCATCGCGCGTACGTCTGCGAGGCTGTCAACATTGCGGCGAAGATACATAACCCCACCGATCTGCCCATCCGCCAGTTGCGCGCGGACAGCTCTGAACCCCGCATCCTCCACTGAGGTTCCCTCGAAGCCCACCATGACCATCTGCCCCGCCATCTCGGAAAGCGTCTGGGCCGATGCACCAGCTGTAGCGCCCGCCGTAATGACAAGAGCGAAAAATAGCGCATTGAAAAATTGCCGCATGAAATCTCCTGCTACTGAATCGGCACACGAGGGCATTTCTGATTCTGATAACCGGCACCACAATTTATCCGGATGGGATTTGCGGCGGCAATCAGTCAAGCTTCCCAGGCTCGAACCGGTCCTCAACCGGCGCGGTGATCGCCGCCAGTGTATCTGCAGCGGAAGCGGGACGCCCGAAGAAATAACCCTGCCCGGTCTGGCACCCGGCAAGACGCAAGACCCACGCCTGATCGATGGTCTCGATGCCCTCTGCGATAACACCTTTCCCCAGGGACTCCGAGAGCATAAGAACCGCCCGAATGATCGCCGTAGCCTCAGCATCGTCGGGCAGCCCGCGGACGAAACTTTGATCGATCTTGATGATATCGACGGGCAACCGCCCCAGATAGCTCAACGACGAATACCCCGTGCCGAAATCGTCGAGCGCGATCCTGACACCGTCCTTGCGCAGCCTGTCGAGCTTATCGATGGCATGCCCGGTCTCGGTGACAAGCAGCCCTTCGGTGATTTCGATATCGAGACGCTCGGGCGAAAGACCTGAGCTCGCCAGCGCGTCGCGGACATCGGAAACAATGTCACCATATTCGAACTGCATGGGCGAGACGTTGACCGAGAGCCGCACTGGCTGCGGCCAGCCCGCCACCTCCATGCACGCTGTCTTGAGAATCCAGCGGCCCAAATCGATGATCAATCCGGTTTCTTCAGCGGCAGGAATGAACTCGCCTGGCGAAATCCTGCCGAGTTGTGGATGCGTCCAGCGCACGAGCGCTTCCACCCCCACCACCGCGTTGGTTTCGAGATCGACCTGAGGCTGGTAGTGGATTGAGAATTCGCCCCGCGCAAGCGCAGCGCGTAGCGCGACTTCCATGTCTTGCTTGTGACGGATGCGCTCGGTCATCTCGCGCGCGAACGGCACGACGGCATTGCCATGCCTGTCAGCCGCAACCGAGAGCGCCATACTTGCATGCCGGATCATCGTATCCGGATCGCAGCCCGATAGCTCCGAATCCGTCATGCCGACGCTCGCCCCCACAATTGCATGATGCCCGGCCATCGCATATGGCCGCGAGATCCGCGTAATGAGCGCCCTGGCAAAATCCTGAGCGTCATTACCCAGAAATCCTTCGCGCAGCACGGCAAAACTGTTGCCCTCGAGTCGAGCCACGACGGACGTACCAGCCCCTTGGAGCCGCGTCACAACTTGCTGGAGCAACCGGTTGCCATAGCCATAACCCAGCGTGTCATTGACGATCTTGAGACGGTGGACCCCGACGAGAAACACCGTAGCGCCCCGCTTCCGTCCATCGGACGTCGACATCATGTCCTGGAGCGCCTCGACAAGGGCAATGCGCGAGAGCGCACCGGTTTGCGCGTCATGCCGTGCTAAATAGTTGAGCCGCGCCTCCGATAACCGGCGCTCGGTGATATCCCGGAATGTCAAACATGCGACGCGACCGGCTTGACCGGCGCTCTCCTCTTCGGAAGCAGCCTCGGATATAGTCACGACATATTCGATGATCCGTTCTTCACTCTCGCGCGGCGCGATCCTGATTTCGGCAGCCTCGTCGACGGTCTTACCCTCGCCGAGCGCGGCGGTGAGCGCAGTAACGAACGTTCCGGGCAAGCTGGCTTCGATCGTTTGGCCAACCAGATCGCTCCCCATGAGTTCGCACGCGAACCGGCTCGCGGCACGAACGCGATGGCGTGTATCGACCACGACCACCCCATCGAAATTGTCCGCAACCACACGAGAGAGAATGCCACGCATGGAATCCCGCTCCTGCGCCGCATTCATAATCGAAAGCCCGCGGATTTCGAGTTCGCGAACCAGGCCGACCGAGAGCAGACCGACGAGCGCCACATGCACTGCAGTGGTATCGAGAACGATGGCCGAATTCATATGAAGCGCCAAAACCAAAAGCTCGAGGACAACAGCGCAGCCCGCACAACCCAGGGCAAGCGGCACGACGGCGACACGCGTGCAACCGAAGATGAACGCGGAGACGACGGCAACCACAATGCCAATCTGTGTCCAGATGCCCGTTTCTATAAGAGGCCGGCCCTGCCTGAGAGTTTCGGTAGCGAGAGCCTGCACCACGCCGCCCGAAATCACACCGAAACGCGGAACGAGCACGGATTGCTGCAGCGTGGCCCCGCTCAATGCGATGACGACCTGCTTGCCTGCGAGTTGGCCGACATCGATGCGGCCGTTGAGCACATCGCCAACTTCAATGACGGGAACCGTTGCGGCATCGATAGAAAAATCGATGGCGAAGCTATCCTGGTCCGGTACGGTGCCTGGGTTCAGCGCCGCAGCCAGAGACGGCACGAACCTGCCCTCGATATTCGCACCGGTCTGGTAATGCCGGACCACACCGTCCGCGTCGGGCAAGGCTGCCATGGTAACGGGCGGAGCAATCGATGAGAACCGGCCGAGCGGTCGCGTGAAGGTCGGTGTTTCGTGGCTCCGGCTGGCGGTGGGAGACGCATAGGCGACAGTTCTGACCTTGCCGGCCCCGCGTGCGAGCGCAGCGGCGAGAAGATCGTCCCCCGAACCTCCGGTCGAGGCACTCAAACGCGTTTCCACCACGATATCGGTGGCGCCCGCACCGAGCACGATGTCTACGACGCTCGCATACATGCCCCGCACCGCCGAAGCGCTCTGAAGCTCGATGATATCGGACGGATCGACGTCGATGAGCACGAGGTCACCACTCGCCGGTCGGCTGCCAATCGAAAACCGCACGTTCCAAAGCGCGTCATCAATGAACCGAAATGCGTCGAACGCCGCGCCACCCGCCGCGAAAACGCACACCACAACGATTGCGAGCAGGTGTCGTGATTGCGTCACCGGTTCCCCCCAAACCGTTCGCGCCGCACCGCGCACTATCACCAGCCCGGTCTGCCCCGCCGCGGACCACCTGGCACTCTCGCCACGCGTCGGGAATCCATAGAAAAACCAATATCTTGGCATACCCGACTACGCGAACGCGCCGTCGACTGTTTCATGCCTTGTTTAACGAAAAACAAAAATAGGCGCGCTGCCGAGGCAACGCGCCCAAATTTGACTAATCAGTGGTTGATAGGTCAGCGATTCTTGCGGTTCTCGATCAAATCGTCGACAACGCCCGGGTCGGCCAGCGTCGAGGTATCCCCGAGCGAGCCGTAATCGTCCTCGGCAACCTTGCGCAGAATGCGCCGCATGATCTTGCCCGAGCGCGTCTTGGGCAGACCGGGTGCAAACTGGATATGATCGGGCGATGCGATCGGCCCTATTTCCTTGCGCACCCAATTGCGCAACTCCACAGCAAGGTCGTCCGAGCCATCCTCTCCCGCCATCAGCGTCACATAGCAGTAGATCCCCTGCCCTTTGATGTCGTGTGGAAACCCGACCACCGCGGCCTCCGAAACGCTGGGATGCGCAACAAGCGCGCTCTCAACCTCCGCGGTCCCCAACCGGTGACCGGAGACATTGAGCACATCGTCCACCCGGCCCGTGATCCAGTAATACCCGTCGGCATCCCGGCGGCACCCGTCGCCGGAAAAGTAATAGCCCTTATATTGCTGGAAATACGTGTCCTTGAACCGCTGATGATCGCCATAAACCGTGCGCATCTGTGCCGGCCAGCTATCGGCGATGGCCAAAACGCCCGCCGCCTCGGTCTCGGTGATTTCCTTCCCGCTTTCAGGATCGAGCACCACGGGCTTTACCCCGAAAAACGGTTTGGTCGCCGAGCCGGGCTTAAGCGGCGTTGCGCCCGGCAGCGGTGTGATCATGAAGCCACCGGTTTCCGTCTGCCACCATGTGTCGACGATCCCGCAGCGCCCGCGCCCCACCTGCTCGTAATACCACCGCCAGGCTTCCGGATTGATCGGCTCGCCCACGGACCCCAAGAGCCGCAGGCTCGAAAGGTCCGCACCTTCCACATACTGGTTGCCCGCGCCCATCAGCGCCCGGATCGCCGTCGGCGCAGTGTAGTAGATATTGACCTTATGCTTGTCGACGACCTGCCAGTGCCGCGAAGCGTTCGGCCATGTCGGCACGCCTTCGAACATCAACGTTGTCGCGCCGTTGGCAAGTGGGCCGTAAACGATATAGCTGTGCCCGGTCACCCAGCCCACATCGGCGGTGCACCAGAAGACTTCGCCATCGCGATAGTCGAAGGTGAGCTGATGGGTCAAAGAGGTATAGACGAGGTACCCGCCCGAAGTGTGTAGCACCCCCTTGGGCTTACCCGTCGACCCCGACGTATAAAGGATAAAAAGCGGATCCTCCGCATTCATCGGCTCGGGATCGCAGAACGGTTCGGCACCGGCTGCAGCCTCATGCCACCAGACGTCCCGGGAACCCTTCATTGAAACCGGGTTGCCCGTATTTTCAATAACCAGCACCTTTTCGACGCCCGGGCAATCCTCAAGCGCCGTATCGACATTGGCCTTCAAGGGCACGCTCTTGCCTCCGCGACGCCCCTCGTCTGCGGTGATCACCACGGCGCTGTCGCAGTCATTGATCCGTCCCGCGAGCGCGTCGGGCGAAAACCCGCCGAACACGACCGAATGGATCGCCCCGATCCGTGCGCAGGCCAGCATGGCATAGGCCGCTTCGGGGATCATCGGCATATAAATCGTCACCCGGTGCCCCTTCTTGACGCCGAGCGACTTGAGCACATTGGCCATCCGGCATACGCGCTCATGGAGTTGCCGGTAAGTAACGTGCTGAACCGTCCCGTTCGGATCGTCCGGCTCGAAAATGATCGCCGTCTGGTCGCCGCGCGTGTCGAGATGCCGGTCGATGCAGTTGGCCGAGACGTTCAGAACACCGTCCTCGAACCATTTGATCGAGACCGAGTCGTAGGAAAAATCGGTATTCTTGACCTTGGTGTAGGGTTTGATCCAGTCGAGCCGCTTGCCCTGCTCACCCCAGAAGCCTTCCGGGTCCGAAAGTGAGCGGGCATACATCTCCTCATACTGCTCGGCCGTCGTATAGGTCCGTGCGATCGCATCGGCGGACGGGGCATAGATGGCGTCCGAACTCATGTCTGGCTCCTCCTGATCGTTTCGCAACTTCATAACCCGCCGCACAAAGCCCCATCAAGGTGCGTGTGACGACGGGGTGGCAGGTTACAACTTCCTCTCCGCCAGAAAGGCTGAAAAGCCGGGCACAAAAGCAGGGTGACAGTTTTTAAAGGCTGGTCGCGCTATGATCTTTTGTTGTCGCGGGATTTTGCGGAAAACCGGTTCCCACTGTTCCGCATCCCGCACCAGGAGAAAACGCCATGGCAGAGTTCTCGCACCGCGCGGCAACCCCGGCCGATATCGGTTTGATTCACCGCGAGTTGACGGACCTCATCGACTCGATGCCGTACTACAACGACCTGTTCAAGACGCATGAAAAGGCGCGAATGGACAAAGGCTTCCTGCGTACGCTGCTCGCCATCGACCCTTGGCACATCCTGATCCTGGAGGCTGATAACGAGCCTGGCGGCTTCCTGATTTCCGGTCCCGACTGCGGCACGATCTTTCAGTACTGGTCGTGCATCTTCCCCGCGCACCGCAAAACCATGCTCGGCATGTACGGCATGCGCGCCTTCGTCGAGCATTGGGACAATTCGCGCTTCCACAAAGCTTCCACTTATGTGCGCACGGACAACAAGATCGCCCTTAGGCTCCTCGAACGCTACGACTACAAACGCGTGGCCGTGCTCGAAGAACATATCTTCGGGCAGGACTATTGCGTGATGGAACGCAAATTCACCAAAGCAACCGAGAGCTACGACCGGGGGCTGAAACTGCCTTTCGCCACCCGGATGAAGATCAGGCTTCAGGGGCTCCTCGATGGTTAGAGCCTGTTATCAACCCCCTATCTACAATTGATGACAGGCCCTAGCCCGGAACCGCGCAAAGATCGAAACGTCGATCCCCGTGCGACGCCACGCGATAAGCCACAGCGTTGCTGACCAGAGCGAAATCGCAATAAACGCCGAAATCGCCGCACCATTGAGGCCATACGGCGGTACCAGCGCCATATTGCCCAAAACCAACGTCGCCAGCCCCAAAGCCACCGCCGGCAGGCTGTCGAACGGTTTGTCGCGCATCGAAAGCACCATCGGCGCGGGCCCGAACGCGGCCCGCACGACGAGCGCGAGGCATAAAATGCTCATCGGCCACGCCCCCACGACAAATTCCTCGCCGAACAGCATCAGGAGATAGCGCCCGAAAAGCGTGACGCCGAGAAACAGCGCACCCGACAGCAATACCGCGACGATATTGGCCTCGCCGAGCCGCCGCGAGAGCGCCTCGGCGTCCTTCTTGCCATCGGCCTCGAACATCTCCGGCAACGTCATGGCGTAGACCGCGACGACGCCGAAGGAAACGAGCGCAAAGATGCGCGTGCTGACGCCGAATATGGCCAGATCGGTCCGGGGCAGCAATTCGGCAAGCATGATGAGGTTGATATCGAAGAAATAGTCCGCAGCCAGCGTGATCATGACCCAGGGCGCGGCGAACCGCCACCACCGGCGGGATGGCTCGGGCTGATGTTCACTCGAAGCCGGCACATTCCTGACGGCCCGATAGAGCAAAACGAAATGCCCTGCCTCAAGCGCAAGCAAAAGCAGTGCAAAGAGCCACAGCATGGCGTTGAGGTCCGCCTTCCCCGCAGTCAGCGCGACAATCGCGAAACTGGTGATCACGAGCGCGGGGCGCAAAACCATATCCGGCATATAGCCCATCAGCGGCCGCTTGAGCCCGACAAGCGCAGTCGTATTGATGAATGTGAATGCCGTTCCCATCGCGATCAACGCCGTGGGCACCCACAAGGCCAGAAGATGTTCTCCCGTGTTCCCCATGAGATAGGTCACAGGCCACCCCAGGATCGTAATGGCCCCACCGATGACGAAGACATGAGCGAACGAACGCATCAAAAAGCGCCGCAGGTTGCGCCCGTCGCTCTTCGCGCCGTATTCGGCGGCGAAATAGGTCCCGACCGTCTGGAACCCCAAAGGCATCACCACCGCCAGCAGATTGGCGGCAGCGATGGCCAGGAGATAGTCGCCCAGCGCCTCGGCGCCCCAGACCTGCGCAATCGCCGCCTGGACAAGAAAGATAAACCCCGCCCCACCGACCCGAAGGCCGAACATGACAACCGAGCGCGACGCCAGTTTTTTACCGATAGACATAAGGGCCCGTTAACACGAATGGATAGGGGTTTGACGAGCTATAGTCCGAGCAACCTTCGTGGAAAATGCCGCGCCGGCCGGACGATAACCCGCCCGAAGGGTTTTGCATAAATCGTCCACTGCCGGTGCGTTTCCCCTTGCGAGGAGGATCCCATGCACAGCGGGAAAACACTGGGCATTGAACGATTTATGCAAAATCAAACCCTTATCCATTCGTGCTAACGGGCCCCAGGGCCTTGCGCAGACGGCGCATCAGCGCCAGTCGCCAGGCATTGATCGCATCGCGCGCGCGCGTCAGCTTCGAGCGTCCCTCATAAGCCAACGTCCCGAACAGCCGCGCGCGACGACTCGATGCGTAGTTGGCAATCGGCGGCAGATCGGCCACGTACCCCGCGCTGCCGACCATGCCGCTCTTGAACTGGTGGAGCCCCTGAAATCCGTCGGTGCCCCCGAGGTCGTAGAGCCTTGCCCGCGTGTTGTCGCGCAGCCAGCGAATGATGTTCCAGTGCAGGAAATAACCCGCGCGTAAATCGAGCGCCGCATCGTTGGTCGCGCCATAGAGATAGGTCGCCATATCGCCTGCGGTGAAAATCACCGCGCCGGCAACCGTCTCGCCCTCATGGGTCACAAAAAATATCTGCGGACGCGCCGTATCCTCAGGCATCGCCATCAGAGCATCCACCGAGTCGATTGCAGAATGGTCCGGAAACTGCTTGCGATCGCTCATGGCCTTATAGAGCGCCATGAACCGGTCGAGTTCATCCGCTCCGCCCTCTTCGAAGCTGAGCCCGGCCTTGAAGGATTTGCGTAAATGATACCGCCATTTCTGCGCAAAGGCGGCAAGCCTTGCATCGTCATCGAGCCGGATGTCGACGACGTAGCGTTTTGGGAATTTAAGCCCGACCCCCCGCGAAAATCCGCGCGCGAGAAGGGCCGCCAGTCCGGCGTTGTCATCGGTTGGCTCGACCTTGGGCATGATCGAAAGCATCATCCCGCGCATGTCGGCATAATCCGCGACCAACGCCTCGACCATTGCCTTCATCACCGCGTCGGCATCGGGCCGCCTGTTGTCGGCAAGAAACGGACCCCATTTGACAAGCGCAATCGTTGCGAGCTTCAGCGGCAGGGGTTGGAGCATGACGAGCGCACCGCCGACGGGCCCCTTGTCGTCGGAGAACAGAACCGGCTCAAGAGACAGGCCAGGCCAGCGCATGCGGGCATAGGCATAAAGCTGCTCCTGACACACACCGTCAAAATCCGAAATCGCCCGATCCCATTCCGCCGGACTCAGCACGGCCCGGGTCAGCATCGGCAACGCCCCACGACCTGCGGTTTCCCGCTCCGTGCGGCCCGTGTCGCGCCCCATGGGCAGAGAATTGGCTGAAAGGCTCATGATCAGGTGCGTCCGGGATTCATCGATGGCGCGACCATACGCCCAACGGCCTTCCCAAAGGGTTTCGCGTAAAGGACAATTTTGCCGATGGTGAATGGAAGGTTACGTCAGATGCATGAATGAATGCGATCTCAAAGAAACCTTCGCTCGCAGAGCGAAGGGTGGTGGGTGTACAAGGACTCGAACCTTGGACCCGCTGATTAAGAGTCAGCTGCTCTACCAACTGAGCTATACACCCAAGCACAACAGGCGGCGTGCGGAGCACGCCGCCGAAGTGGCGCTTCTCTAGCAAACGCCTTCCGGCCTGTCCACTCCCCTTTTGGGAGAAAATGGTCAGGTCCGTATCTTATTGCGGAAACGGGTTTTCGACAGTCCCCAAAAGCGCCTGATCGCCCCATACCTGCTCGAGACGCGCATCGCGCCGGCAACCGATGCGGTAGGCGTTGTAGCGCTCTGGATTGTTGGCGGCGAAATCTTGATGGTAATCCTCGGCCGCGTAAAAAGTGGCTGGCGGCAGGATTTCGGTTGCGATTTCATACCCCGTTTCGGCCTCAATATTGGCCTTGCTGGCCTGGGCGATCTCGCGTTGCTCATCGGTCAGCGCAAAGATCGCCGGCAGATAACTGTCACCGCGGTCGCAGAACTGCCCGCCTCCATCGGTCGGGTCGGTCGAGTGCCAATAGATCGTCAGAAGCGTCTCGTAGTCGATGACCTCGGGATCGTAGGTGACCTCGACCACCTCGTAATGCCCCGTATCCTCATAAACCACCTGATTATAGCTGGGGTTTTCGACATGCCCGCCTGCAAATCCCGAAACGGCGTTGGTTACGCCCGCGACCTTCTCGAAATTGGATTCAACGCTCCAGAAACACCCCCCGGCGAAAAGCGCCGTCGCCCCCATTGCCTGTCCAGACATCATGCCGGCCGCCACAACGCAGGCGCCAACGGCAATCTTGCGGTTCATCGCTTTCTCCTCTGAACGTTCTGTGTCCGACTTTCGGACGGCGGCCTTGTCACCCGCAAGTCAAACCGGCGTGAGCTTAGCGACCATTCCATACTCCCCAATACGAAGCCGGACCATCAAGTGTTACAATAGAATCACAATAAAGGCGCCGGATCGGCAAAACCGGCCCGATTGCGCCAACCTCGAAGTCCCAGTAAGCTCGCTCGGCGCTTGAGGCGACACATTTTTATCAGCCGTTTATTGAATAGGGAGGACGAACCGTTGAGCATGGGTGCGTTTTCACTGAGCCTTGCGGTCAAGGATATTGCAAAGTCCCTTGCCTTTTACCGAAAGCTCGGATTCCGCGAAATCGGCGGCAAAATCGAGGATAAATGGCTCATATTAAGCAATAGCGAGACAGTGATCGGACTATTCCAGGATATGTTCGAAAAGAACGTGCTCACCTTCACCCCGGGCTGGGACAAGGACGGTAAGGATGTCGACCCTTTCGAGGACATCCGCGCCATTCAAAAGCGCCTCAAGGATGAAGGCATCGCGATCGATACCGAGACCGATCCGGACGGCACGGGCCCAGCGCATGTCATGCTGACCGACCCCGACGGCAATCCGATCCTCATCGACCAGCATCGGTAGAGTAAGAGCGTGTTTACGAAAAGTGGCGTCTGCTTTTCCGCAAACACGCTCTCGCCGATAACTTACCCCGCGAGCGCACCCTGCGCCGGCGCACCGCGCTCCATGAGCAACCGGTTGTAGGCGTTGAGATAGGCGCGCGCCGAAGCCACGAGCGTATCGGGCTCCGCGGCATTGCCCGAGGCAATCCGGCCGTTCATTTCAAGCCGCACATGCACATTGGCCTGTGCGTCCGTACCGCCGGTCACACCATCCACCGCATAAAGCACCAGATGCGGATCGGCGCCGACAGCGGCCTTGATCGCATTAAAGATCGCATCGACCGAACCCGTGCCGTCATAGGCGACCTCAACCGGCTGCCCGTCAACCGAGACCTTGAGCTCGCAGCGGTGAATGCCACCGGTCTTGGAGGTGACGCTCATATCCACGAGCTTGATCCGGTCGGCAGCCGAACCGATCTCGTCGTCAACCAGCGCGATGATATCATCGTCATAGACGTTCTTCTTGCGGTCCGCGAGGTCCTTGAACCGCTGGAAGGCTTCCTGGAACTGGTTATCGGCCAATTCGTACCCCAGATCGGCCAGCTTCTGCTTGAACGCGTGCCGGCCCGAATGCTTGCCCATCACCAGAGACGTCGATTTGATCCCGACGCTTTCGGGCGTCATGATTTCGTAGGTCGAAGCGTTCTTGAGCATGCCGTCCTGATGGATGCCGCTCTCGTGCGCGAAAGCGTTCTTCCCTACAATGGCCTTGTTGTACTGCACCGGAAAGTTCGCCGCCGCCGCGACGACCTTTGAGGCGCGCGAAAGATGCGTCGTCTCGATATCGGTATGATAGGGCAACACATCGGCCCGCGTCCGCAGCGCCATGACGACTTCTTCGAGCGCAGCGTTACCCGCGCGTTCGCCCAGCCCGTTGATCGTGCACTCGACCTGCCGCGCGCCCGCGCGCACACCGGCCAGCGAATTGGCAACGGCCATGCCCAAATCGTTGTGGCAATGCGTGGAGAAAATCACCTGGTCCGAATTCGGCACCATCTCGATCAACTGTTTGATGAGCTGATAGTAATCCTCAGGCGTCGAATATCCAACGGTATCCGGCACGTTGATCGTCGTCGCTCCAGCCTTGATCGCCGCCTCGGTACAACGGGCGAGGAATTCGATCGGCGTGCGCGTGGCGTCCATGCCCGACCACTCGACGTCATCGATGAGGTTGCGCGCCTGCGTCACCGTTTTGGTGACGATCTCGAGCACCTCATCCTCGGTCTTTTTCATCTGGTGCGCCAGATGGATAGGCGAGGTGGAAACGAACGTATGGATACGGCCTCGCTTGGCGTGCCGCACGGCTTCGCCGGCCCGGTCGATATCGGCGGGAATGGCCCGCGCAAGCCCCGCGATCACCGAGTTCTTGGCGCGCTTGGCGATCGTCGCGACCGCTTCGAAGTCGCCATTCGAGGCGATGGGGAACCCCGCCTCGATGATATCGACGCCCATGGTGTCGAGGATTTCGGCGACCTGGAGCTTTTCCTCCAGCGTCATCGTCGCGCCCGGGCTCTGCTCGCCGTCGCGCAAGGTCGTATCGAAGATAAAGACCTTGTCGGTGTTATGGGTATCGGTGCTCATTCTACTTGGTCCTTAAAACCGGCCGCCCTGCGCAGAAATCGTATTTGGTGCAGCAGGAACCAGGCCGGACAAACTATCCAGTGTTCGGCGTGTGGCGTACTCCCCTGACGACCCGTTCGCGTTTTTTCAGCGAACCGCCGGTGGTCAGGGGCTGATAAGGAGGAGTAGAAGGGCGGCAGGCAGAAGAAGCGCCGTACCCAAAAGGATACGGGCCCGCAGGGCATCCTGCCTGCGAACTGCTATAGCGACGGCGGCGCTTTGACGTTTGCGGCGCATCGTTTGCGGCCTGACCCTTTCGTTCAAGTCTTTCAACAAGAATGGGCCAAGAGTGCGCGGGATGCAACCCTCGATGCACGCAAAATAATGCGCCCGCAACTCAGTTGAACGCGAACACCGCCGCGAAAATGGCCAATACCCCCGCAAGGCCGCTCACCATGCCTGCCAGCTTGACCCGCTTCACCGCATCCTGATCGCCCGTTTTCGCCCTGGGATAGAAAACCGCGCCGGTGCCGATCGACAGCGTGAGAACCACCACAAACGCCATCTTGGCCCAGAACCAGCCGCCAAGCCCTCCTGCGCCGTCATATCTCAGCCAGACGATGAGCGGCCCGGTGATCCAAAGGAGCGCGATCCCGACATAGCTGTTGACCCGCAGCATTTCACCATAGCGCAAAAACCCGGCCCGCACCTCCGGCCCCGCACCCGCCAGCATGCGCGCCTGCATCGAAAGCGCAATCCCCGACCCCATGCCCAAAACCAGGGCAAAGAAATGCAGAAACAACAATATGTTAGAAAGAACGTCCATAGCGATCCCCTCCACTGATTCGCCTATTCGCTCAAATCGAGCATCCCTTCGGCAAGAACAACAGCCGACCCGCCGATCCCAGGGTGGCTGAGCGCGCCTTGCGCAATATTCATTTGCAATTCGATGAGGCTCGGTCGCCCCATCTCCCGCCCCTGCCGGACGCGTACATGGTGGCGACCGTCCCCGTAATGCCCGCTGTCGGCCAGAAGCCCGATCAGCGCCGCTGCCGCCGACCCGGTGGCGGGATCCTCATCAAGTCCCGTGCCCGGTCCGAACATACGCGCCGCGTAATCGTTGCCGCGTTCATCGGGCGTCGCGGTAAAAACGTAGATGTCGTTGTGGTCTCCCGGGAACGTATCCTGCCAACCCCGCCGCTCGAGAACGATCGTCTCGAGCACAAGGCTATCGCGCACCGGAACGATATAAAAAGGCAACCCCGCCGAATACTGCGCGGGCTGAAAATTCCCGCACCCGACATCGGCCTCATCAATACCCAGCCGTTTAGCGATATCGGCCGGTCGTGGCCCACTCCCAATGCGCTCGGGGCTGCGTGGCAAGCTGAACCTGGCGTCGCCGGTGCGCCTGTCGACCGGCTCCATCACCGCCGTGACCAGCCCGACACCGAGTTCCAGTCGGACGGCGCTGAGCTTGTTGTGAAGGCCAAGCAATACCGTCGTGCCGATCGTCGGATGCCCGGCAAAGGGCAGTTCGGTCTGCGGCGTAAAGATCCGCAAAGCCGCCGAATGCCGGACGTTTTTCGGCTCACAGACGAAAACGGTCTCCGAGAGATTGAACTCCCCCGCGATCGCCTGCATGCGCGCCGTGGACAACCCATCGGCCTTGAGCACAACCGCCAGCGGATTGCCGCACAGACGGTCGCGCGTAAACACGTCGAGCAGATAATATCTCAGCTTCATCAGGGCGTGTCATCAGTTATGGACAGGGGTTTGACGGGCCATATTCGGAGGGATTTTCGTGGACAGTCCGGGGCCGAAGGCTTCTCGCCTTCAAGCCGGACTGTTCGCGATAAATCACCCGAATATGGCCCGCCCGGAGGGTTTTGCATAAATCGTTCACTCCCGGCGGCTTTTCGCGCGCGAAGGGGATAACCCTGCGCGGCGCAAAAAACCTTGGTATTGAACGATTTATGCAAAATCAAACCCCTGTCCATAACTGATGACACGCCCTAGCCCTCGGCTATTCGGCAGCGACGAGCCGCAGCGAATCAGCATCAATGCCAAGGTGCCCGCAAATCCCCCTGACGACAAGCATATGATCGACATCCTCAGGCGCCCCCGAAACGATAATCGCCCCAACGACGCCGACGCCTTCGATCCGCACCGGAAACCCGCCACCGGCGAGCACATAGTCCTGAGGTGAAAGCCCGCTATCGCCCGGAAAGGCCCGATTGCCCTCTCCCGCCCCACGCTCGAGCACCATCCGGTACGTGCTCTTGGAAAAACGCCTGACGACATTGGCCTTGCGCCGCACCCAATCGGGATTATCGGCCGTCGTGCCGGGTAGCGCCATATAGAACAAAGGCCGATCCCAGAGCCGTATGTCGCAAACGATGGAATGCCCTTCCGCCAGCGCAATATCACGAATGGCCGTACCGATTTCGAATGCCGCGGCCTCATCGAACCGCGAGAAGACCAAGCGATCTTCCTGCGCGATGATCGCATTGAGGTTCATTGCGTCCATGCCTCCCTCGCCGGTGTTGCGCGTCTCTCATAGCGCACGGGGCGAGGTCACGACAGCCGCAATTTCCGATGGCTTTGCCTGGCCAGAACTGCCGACCGCTTCGCAATCGAAGTAAGCGGATCACCGTGTGGCCCGGCGTGACATCCAATATCCCACGGCAGCCACGGCGACGAGGACGCCCGCAAGGGTCGTCACCGCCGTAAAGCCGGACCGCGTATAAACGGTTCCCAGCACAACCGGACCTGCGAAAACCGCCAGATAGGTGACGGCGCTGTTGAGCCCCATGACGGCCCCACGGGCGCGCTCCGCGCGCCGGTTCAGAAGAACGATCAGTGCATTGAGCCCAAGCTGATTGAGTACGCCCCAGACCATGGCGACGCCAAAGGCAACCGCCATGTCGCCAAGCGCAAAACCCCAGGCAAAATACACAACGGCAATGGCGCACAGGATGGACAGCACATAGGCCGGCGAAATCCGCGGCGACGTCATCGTGAGCCCGAGCCCCGCGAGGCCGAAGCCCAACCCGTAAGCGAGAACGAACACCCCACCCCCTTCGGCAGAAAGGCCGAATGCGTTCCGGATACCCTCGCCGAAAAAGGCATACGTTCCATAGAATGCCGTCATATAACCGAAGATGACCGCCAGAAGGAACGCCACGCCCGGCAACCGAATGGCCTGCCAGGGCGATGTTCGACCGGGCAGCCTGGGCGCGGTACCGCGCAGGGCGGTAAACAGCCACACCGCCACCGTCGCGCTGACAGCCGCAAGAACGGCGTAAACGACGCGCCAGCCCCAGCGTTCGGTCATAAACGCGGCGAGCGGCACCGCCAGGACAAGCGAGAGCGCCCAGCCCGTGAGGACAAACCCCAAGCGCGCGGCTTCGCGTCCCGATGGCGCTGTGGCAGCCGTTGCCGCATAGGTGCCCGGCAGCAGGATCCCCACGGCGGTTCCCGCCACGGCCTGCGACGCGCACAACCATCCCCAATTCTGGCTGGCCCCGCTCGAAACCTGCGCAATCGCGAGCAACACCGCCGCCATGCCGAGTGTCCGGTGCGGCGATACGCGGTCGCTGACCGGCGACAAAAAGAAGGACGACAACGCGGTCGCTGCGCCGAACGCCGAGATGGCCCACGCGACACGGAATGGCTCCGTGCGCAACCCTTGGGCGACCTCGCTCAGGATGGGGCTGAGAATAAAGGCATTCGACCCAACCGCGACCACCGCAGCAAAAAGCGCAACGACGCGATATTCTTTAATAAAGTTCGGAGAAATGATATTCTGGCGACATGTCATAAGGCATATACGCATGATCGCGGTATAAGGATCAACACATGTCAGATGTTCGCCCTGCAAAAACGAACGCTGTTCGGCCCGAGGCGCCGCATCCCTCCGGTCTCGACCGCACCGACAGAATGCTATTAAGGCTGCTGGCCGAGCGCGCCGACCAGTCCTACGCCGAACTCTCGGAAAAGGTGCATCTCTCCGCCCCGGCCGTGCACGAGCGGGTCAAGCGCCTCAAGCGCGATGGCGTTATCACCGGCACGGTCGCCAAGCTCGACGGCCCCAAGATCGGGTGCCCGCTCCTTGCCTTCGTGCACGTCATGACCGAGGGCTGGGGCATGACCGAGCCGGTCCTTGCGCTGCGGGAACTGGCGGATGTCGAGGAAATTCATACCGCGACCGGCGATACATGCCTGATCCTCAAGGTCCGGACCTCCGGGCCGTCCGGTCTCGAAACCTTGCTCTCGACAATTCAGGAGATCGACGGCGTGCGCTCGACGCACAGCTACGTCGTCCTGGGGACATATCTCGAGCGCGGCCCAATGCCCGAAACGCCATAGAGCCCGCTCGGCAGCGCCGTGCGTCTATAACGCACGGCACCGCATAAGCACCCGCCTGTCTGTGGAAAGGCGAGGAAGGTCACGGCTAGTTCCGCGACTTGTCCACCAGCGCGCCGGCCTTGATCCACGGCATCATGTCGCGGAGCTTGGTTCCGACCGCTTCGATCTGGTGGTTGTCGGCATTGCGGCGAGTGGCCTTGAAGCGGGCCGCGCCCGAATGCCATTCCTGCATCCACTCGGAGGTGAACTTGCCCGACTGGATATCGGCAAGCACGCGCTTCATCTCGGCCTTGGTCTCCGAAGTGATGATGCGCGGGCCGGTGACATATTCGCCCCATTCCGCCGTGTTCGAAATCGAGTAATTCATGTTCGCGATACCGCCCTGATAGATCAGGTCGACGATCAGCTTCACCTCGTGCAGGCACTCGAAATACGCCATTTCCGGCGCGTAACCGGCTTCGACCAGCGTTTCGAACCCGGCACGGATCAGTTCGACCAGACCGCCGCAGAGCACAACCTGCTCCCCGAAAAGGTCGGTCTCGCACTCTTCGCGGAAGGTCGTTTCGATGATGCCCGAACGTCCGCCGCCGACACCCGAGGCGTAAGCGAGGCCGATATCATGGGCATTGCCGGTCGCGTCGTGATGGATCGCGATCAGGCACGGCACCCCGCCGCCCTTCTCATATTCGCCGCGCACCGTATGGCCAGGCCCCTTGGGCGCGATCATAAGGACGTCGACAGTGTCCTTGGGTTCGATCAGCCCGAAATGCACGTTGAGCCCGTGCGCGAAGGCAAGCGCGGCGCCGTCGCGGATATTGGGCGCGATTTCGTCGCGATAGATGTCGGCCTGCAATTCATCCGGCGTCGCCATCATCATCACGTCAGCCCACGCGGCCGCTTCGGCGACGGTCATCGCCTTGAGCCCGTCGGCCTCGACCTTCTTGACCGTCGAGGATCCGGCGCGCAGACCCACGGCGATTTCAGTCACGCCCGAATCGCGCAGGTTGAGCGCATGCGCGCGGCCCTGGCTGCCATAGCCGATAATGGCGATTTTCTTGGATTTGAGAAGGTTGAGATCGGCATCCCGATCATAGTAGACGCGCATTGGATTCTCCCACTTGTCGCATGTCTTGGATTTGGTTCATGCTCCGTAGAGCGTGAAAAACTGTTCCCGCGCCCGTTTGACGTCGGACGCGATCTCGGTCTCGCCTAGGTCCAGATGCTCGCCGAGCAACAGCCGAAGCTGCACGTCGCGCACCACAAGCCCGTAATAGGTCCGGAACGCGGTTTCGCTGTCCTCGAACGCCAAAAGCCCCGCGTCCCGCCCGGCTTCAAGCACCGGCTTCAGGCGCTTGCCCATGGCGAACCGTCCGTTTTCCAGAACGATCGCGCCAAGGTTCCGCTTTTCCTGCCCCGCATGGCTGATCGCCAGCCGGTTGAGCGCCACCGAAACATCCCCGGCCAGAACGCTCAAGAGATTGCGCCCGAACTTTTCGAGCGCGATCGCCAGCGTGCGCTTGTCGAGGGTTTCGCGGTCCACCGGCACCATGCGCACCTTGGCCGCCTGCCACTGGACGGTCGCCGTCAAAAGCCCGTCCCGGTCGCCGAACCATTTGTAGAGCGTTTCCTTCGAACAACTCGCGCGCCGGGCCACACCCGTCATCGTCAGCCCATCGCCCCCCTCGACCAGCAGGGACAATGCGGCGTTGAGCACGTCCTTCTGACGGTCCGAAAGGGTCTCGTCGCCGATGGTCAGCGCCATGGGGGTCATGACAGAAATAATCGCCTCTTGGTTGTGTTGATGACGAAGCCGACCGCCGGCCCGCCTTGACGGCACCCTGCAAAACCATGCTGGTAAATAGCCCGGACGCGCGCCGTCGGCAGGATTGAGCAACCGCTGCAACTGACCGTACCGTACGGTACGGTTCGGCAAATTGCAAGGCGGAATTATGCCGCTTTTTCGATCAGCCACGTACCCTTCGTTTGCCCCGACATGCCACGCTGATTACGTCGAGAAATCGCAGTAATACTGAGCAATGCCGTTGAACGTCCCGAAATCGGTGGAGAATCCGGCAAAGTTATCCGGATCGGCTGCCATCTTCGCGCTTGCGGCATCCGCGAGCGGGCCGAACGTGGCCACCAATGTCGGCTGATCCGGCGCGAAATGAACGCTGAACGAGCTGATGCCGTTGTCGTTGCCGGCAACCGCCGTCAGCGCCGCGACCTTGTGGTCTTTCCAGAGCCCCCGTACCGGCAGGCGGATTTCCCGATAGTCCTCGGCAATATGCACTTCGGCCGCATCGAAATAATCCGAACCGTCAGCAGGCAGCGCCAGCGCCTCTCCGCGCGCCATGGCGGCCCAGAGTTGCTCGAGGTCCGGCGAAATCGAGCAGGCCTCCGCGAATCCCGCAAGCATGCCGTCCAGCCGGTAATGGGTCGGCGGCTCTTCGCCGAGCCCCACCGCCCCCAGCGCAACGACAGCCGCGCCCTTGACGAAAGTGCCCGCCCCTTCAATCCATTCGAACATGAATGCCACCCTTGCAAACAAAAAGGGCCGCCAGACGGCGACCCCTATAATCAGTGGCATGAGAATGGCCAAATAGAGGCCACCAAAAAATCGCATTATTCAGCGGCGACGCGCGCGTCTTCCTCGCGGGCGACCTTGAGGGCGTTGGCCCACCAGACAAGCTGTTCAAGCATGTCGTTCGCGCCGGGCAGAATACCGGCCTCGATATCCGAGATCGGCCCGTTCGCGCCGAGCGGATGCACCTTGAAGAAATCCGACCCGCCGATATGCACGCCCGCGCGTACAGGCGCCATTTGCGTTTCGACATTGATCAGACGCAGATGCTCGATGGCGCGTGCCGCGCCGACGGCACCGTAGCCGACATAGGCCGCGGGCTTGCGGTTCCATTCGTTATAGGCCTGGTCTATCGCGTTCTTGAGAGCGCCCGTGATCGAGCGGTTGTATTCGGCAACCACGAAGATAAACCCGTCGTACTGCGCGATCTTGTTCTGCCAGGCAACCGCTCGCTCGTCCGTGCTGGGCATCCAGAGGTTGGAGGCTGCCTCGTTGAAGAACGGCAGGTCGTAATCGCGCAGATCGATCAGTTCGGCCTCGATGTCGCCGCGCTGCTTGGCGAGGTCGAGAATCCACTGCGCCGGCTTGTCGGCAAAGCGCGTGTCGCGCGTCGAGGAGATGATGATACCGATCTTTGGCTTGGACATTTTAAAGTTCCCTATGCCTGGTTACAAATAGTAAGTAACGCTGGATATGAAACTTCTACCGAGAACCTCAAGTAGGCACATTGGTGTCACCAAAGAACACAATCCTGCCTACCGAATACCAACGTGACCAAGGCACTCGGCACGCAAGCTTTTGTATTAAAAAGATTTTTCTTCACCGCCCACTGAGACCACCGGACATCGTTCGCTCTTGGGAAACAATGTAATCGTTATACCAAACCGGTCCAAGTCGGCGCCGCATCCCTATCCTGCCCGGGCGAAACCCGGAAAGCAGCCTGCCACCGCCTCCATAGATTGCAGTCAGAATAGGCGCGCGCTACGCGACGACGGCGCTGTCCGGCTCTACACCTTCGGTCACGACTCGATCCCGGCCTTCAGCCTTGGCGCGGTAAAGCCGCGCATCGGCAAGCGCAAGGAGATCCCTTGAATTCCCTGCTTCCGAAGACAACGCCACGCCAATGCTGACCGTTACGCTGAGCCCTGGCGCGATTTGCGACCAATCATATTTGCGCATGCGCGTCTGCAGCCGCCTGCACACCGCGGCCGCGCCGCGCATGTTGGTGTCCTCGAGCAGCAGCACGAACTCCTCCCCACCGACCCTTGCGACGAGATCGTCGATGCGGCAGCTCTCCTGTAGCAACTGGGCGAAGGCCCGGATGACATCGTCGCCCACCGCATGGGAAAACTGGTCGTTGATCGCCTTGAAGTGGTCGAGATCGGCGAAGGCGATAGCGAAATTGGTGTACCCTTCTGCTTCATGCGCCTCAAGCACGCGCTCGAACCGCCGCCGATTGCCCACCCCGGTTAGTGGATCGGTCAACGCGTCCAACTCCGATTGGGCAGCCTGCTTTTTCAGAAGCTCGGTATCGCTCATGATGGCCGCGACCCGCGCGCGCTGCTTGACCCTTTCGCCCTCGAACTTCCGGTACAGGTTGAAATAGCGCTTGTGCAGCCTTAGCGCGGTTTGGAAATCCCCCAGCGCTTCATGCACATCCGACAGCAGTCGGACCATGAAATGCTTTTGATCGCCATCCGGCAATTTCTCGGCAATTACGACGGCGCGTGCGCAATATGGTAAGGCTTCATCCGGCTTACCCTCGCGAAAGAGCACTTCGCCAAGCGTATAATAGTACTGCGCCCAGCGCCGCGCGCTCTTGTAGCCGCCAGCATTCTCCCATTGCCCCAAATAGCCATGAGCACGTTCGAACTGACCGATATAGGCGGCATATTCAGCGGCATTGGGCAGTGCCACTTGCACCGCCCAGCTATCGGAATTGGCATCGGCCAGCTTGAATGCATCTTCGGTAACGGCAATCGCCTGCTCATAAAGTGCCGTATACGTATCCGTATCGCCGTCATCGCCCGCATCGTCGGCCATATCGGCGAGAATGGTCCCCAAATTCACGAGAAACCAACTCTCCAGATGCGTATCGCTAGCGGCCCGGGCAAGCTCAATGCTGCGTGTGCTTAAATCCCGGGCCGCCAGCTTATCCCCACCCTGGCTGACAGCCAATGACAGGGCGTATACGCAAAGGGCATATGCCCAACCGTCTGCATCTTCGCCGGCCCTTGAGATCGCTTGCTCGACTTCGGCATAAGCCACGTCATTGAGTCCGAATATGGCCAACAGCACCCCGTAAAGGGCGTCCGTGGTAAGTTGAACGGAAAGCGGAAGAGTAACGTATGCGGTTCTGGCCTTCTTGGCGTGGGCGAAAGCCTCCTCCATTTCGCCAAGGCGATGCAGCACCCACGCCCACAGCCACTCGCACCGGTTGACAAGCGCCGGTTCGGCGTCGGCGGTCAACTGATCCGCGACAGCACGAATACGCTTCAACGCGCGCTCCGGATCTCCCGAGCCACATTCAATCCAAGCCTGATCGAGCTCCCGATCGAACATTCCAGACCCCCACTGCCAAGATCCGGGATATATTCACCCGTGAATTCTTAAGAAATCCAGACCATAGGGGAACAAACTTGAGTTGCACAAAAGAAAATCGACAGCAAAACGCGCTGAGACACCAGTGTCTTGCCTCACCTTCAATGACAGGTTCGTCCTGTCATTGAAGGTGAGGATAACAAGGCCACGTCAAAGAAAAATCTGGTGGGTTGTGTCGTCGTTCTAAACAATACAACCCACTAGGCCACGCCTGCCCTGTCGGCTCCCGCCCCCTCGATCACTACCCGGTTCCGACCGTCGGCCTTGGCGCGGTAAAGCCTGGCGTCGGCGAGCGCCAGAAGGTCCTGTGAACGCCCTGCTTCCGAAGCCAATGCCACGCCGATGCTGACCGTCACGGTCAGCCCCGGTGCGATTCGCGACCAATCGTGCTTGCGCATACGCGTCTGCAGCCGCCTGCACACCGCGGCCGCGCCGCGCATGTTGGTGTCCTCGAGCAGCAGCACGAACTCCTCCCCGCCAACCCTTGCGACGAGGTCGTCGATGCGGCAGCTCTCCTGTAGCAACTGCGCGAAGGCCCGGATGACCTCATCGCCCACCGCATGGGAAAACTGGTCGTTGATCGCCTTGAAGTGGTCGAGATCGGCGAAGGCGATGGCGAAATTGGTGCGCCCCTCCGCTTCATGCGCCTCGAGCACGCGCTCGAACCGCCGCCGATTGCCCACCCCGGTTAGTGGATCGGTCAACGCGTCCAACTCCGATTGCGCGGCCTGCTTTTTCAGAAGCTCGGTATCGCTCATGATGGCCGCGACCCGCGCGCGCTGTTTGACCCGCTCGCCCTCGAACGTCTGCTGAAGATTGTGATAGCGCTTGTAAAGCTGCAGCGCCGTTTCAAAGTTCCCAAGCTCTTCATGGATCTTGGAAAGCAGTTTCACGCAGGTGTGAACGTGGTCGTTCGCCACCCCCTCTTCGGACATGTCCAGAGCCTGCTGGCAGCAATCCCACGCAGCCTCGATCTTGCCTTCGCGAAGGTAGATTTCACTGCATGTCGCCAAATAATGATGCATCATGCGATCGGTCTCGTCACCACCGACCGCAGTCCAGCGCTCAAGAAGCTGGTGAGCCTCTTCGAACCGCCCCAGATACCCGACATATTCGGCGGCGTTTGCCAGCGCGGTCCGCTCGGCCCAGCAATCGCCATTGGCCCGCGCCAAGTCGCGGGCTTCCAGCGTGACGTCGATGGCCTTCTCGTACCAGCGAACAAATCCAGCTTCGTCGCCTGCGGCTTTCGCCGTGTCGCCGAGCTGTGTCAGGATGCATCCATCCTTGATCAGGATCCAACTCACCAGGTGCAGATCGTTCAACGACCGTGCAATGGCTATCGTGCGCCCGGTCAATTCCAATGCGCTTTCCGGATCCCCGCCCATCCATATCGTGTCTGCGAGCGAATGGAGGGAAAAGGCCAGAACCCAATCGTCCCCGCTCTCCTTGGCCAACTCCGACGCAGCGGCCAGAACCGTATACGCTTCGTCGTTGAGCCCGAGACGGCAAACGAGCATTCCGTAAAGCGTCGCCGCTTTTGCCTGAACCGCGGGCTCCAGTTCGGACGAAGCCAGCCTGGCGAGGCGCGCATGGGCAAATGCTTCTTCGAGTTCGCCCAGTCTGCACAACGCCCAGGCCGTGAGCCATTCGCAACGGCAAATCAGCGCCGGATCGGCATCGTCGAGCTGATCGGCAAGGGTCCGCATCCGTGCCAGAGCCACCGAGGCGCGACCGGTACAACATTCGTCCCAAGCCCGATCGAATTCCATGTCGAACATGTTGCCCAAGTCCTTCGCGCGCGAAACCAGCCGATTCTTGCCTTTAAGTGTTAACGAAGCCGGAATTGCGAAGATCTGGACATCAGAACAGCAAACATCGTAAAGGAGCCCTGAAGAATCAGCGGCTCAGCCGGGCAGAAGACATAATGACGTGGCCTTGTTGTCCTCACCTGAAATGACAGGATGAACCTGCCATTTCAGGTGCGGCAAGGCATTAGAGCCTGATTTAAAAGTCGGCGGCGGAGGGCTGGCGAGGGATTTTTGGTCGTGGGAGGTGGAAAATCGGAGGCAATATCAGCCATATTGACTTCGAGTTTCCACCTCCCACGGGCAAACAAGACCCGCCAGACCGACCCGACCGACTTTTAAATCGGGCTCTTAGCGTTCTCAGCCAAGCACAGCCTTGTATTTGCGCACGGCATCGGCAAAACCGTATATCAAAGCGTCCGCCGTGATCCCGTGCCCGATCGAAACCTCGTCGACCCCAGGCACGGCGGCCCGGAAGGCCGGCAGATTGGCTAGTGTCAAATCGTGCCCGGCATTGACACCGAGCCCGGCGGCCCTGGCCGCCCGAGCCGTCCCGGCGAGCGTTTGAAGTTCGGCCTCGGCGCGCACCGGCTCGTCGTAACACCCGCCATATGGCCCGGTATAAAGCTCCACGCGATCCGCGCCTGTAGCCTTGGCTGCCGCAACCCCCGCCGCGCCCGCGTCCGGATCGCAAAACAGCGAAACCCGACGTCCCGGCTTTCTGAGCCGCTGCACCACATCAGTGAGAAAATTGCCCTTCCCGACGAAATCCCATCCATGGTCCGAGGTCGCCTGACTCGGATCGTCGGGCACCAATGTCACCTGATCCGGATCAACATCTTCGATCAGCACTATGAAATCTTCGGTAGGGTAGCCCTCGATATTGAACTCGATCTCGGGCGCCTCGTCCGCCAGAAGTTTCCGAAGATCGTAAACATCGGACCGCCGGATATGCCGCTCATCGGGCCGCGGATGCACTGTCACCCCATCCGCCCCCGCGCCAATCACGATACGCGCCATCCCCGTTACGCTCGGCCAGGGCAGATTCCGGCGGTTCCGCAGCTGGGCGACGGCATTGAGATTGACGGAGAGCTTGGTCATTACGGTAGCGCCTACACAAAGGGACAGATGTACGATTACCGTACATCTGTCCCTCTATCGCGAATTAAGCCGCGGGCAAACCGAGACTTTCAGCCGATCACATTCCCTTCTCGCCGCGAGTGATCGCCGCAAGCCCGGTGCGCACCACTTCGACAAGCCCCAGCGGCGCCATCAATGTGATGAACTGCTCGATCTTCGAGGTCTTGCCCGTCACCTCGAACACGAAGCTCTCGGTCGTTGCATCGATCACCTGCGCGCGGAACGCGTCGGCCAGCCGCAGCGCTTCGACGCGGTTCTCTCCGGTCCCGGCAACCTTCACCAGCGCCAGTTCGCGCTCGATAGCGTTTCCTTCGGCGGTGAGGTCATGCACCTTGTGCACCGGCACCAGCCGCTCGAGCTGCAGCTTGATCTGCGCGAGCACCTTGGGCGTTGCGACCGTAACGACCGTGATCCGCGAACGGTGCTTGTCGTGCTCGGTCTCGCTGACGGTGAGAGAATCGATATTGAACCCGCGCGCTGAAAACAGCCCCACGACCCGCGCGAGGACGCCCGGCTCGTTGTCGACCAGCACCGTCAGCGTATGCCGCTCGGCGTCCTGGGTTTGCGGGGTAAGGAAATAGGCCGACCCCGTCGGCAGAAGATTGGCGTTCATGTTCATTGTCCTCACCGCCCCTAAACGAGCATCTTTCCCTTTTCGTCGATGATCGATCCGATATTGGCGGTATCGGGCAGGATCATCTCGTTATGCGGCTTGCCCGATGGGATCATCGGGAAGCAGTTTTCTTCCTTGGACACCCGGCAATCGAAGATCACCGGCTTTTTGACGGTGATCATCTCGTCGATGGCATCGTCGAGCTTTGCGGGATCCTCGCACCGGATGCCGTGCCCGCCATAAGCCTCCGCAAGCTTGACGAAATCGGGAAGCGATTCCGAATAGGAATGCGAATACCGCCCGCCATGCAGCAGTTCCTGCCACTGGCGCACCATGCCCATATATTCGTTGTTGAGGATGAAGATCTTGACCGGCAGTTCGTATTGCATCGCGGTCGACATCTCCTGCATCGTCATCTGCACGCTGGCTTCACCGGCAATGTCGATAACAAGAGCATCCGGATGCGCGACCTGCACACCGATTGCGGCCGGCAGCCCATAGCCCATCGTCCCAAGCCCGCCCGATGTCATCCAGCGATTGGGTTCATCGAAACCGAAGTGCTGGGCGGCCCACATCTGGTGCTGCCCCACCTCGGTCGTGATGTAGACGTCGCGGCCCTTCGTCGCCTCATAAAGCCGCTGGATCGCGTGCTGGGGCTTGATGATGGTGTCGGAGTTCGTAAAGACCAGAGAATTGACGCCGCGCCACTTATCGATGGCCTTCCACCACGGCGCGATCGCCTCGGTGCGCGGCGCGTTGGTTTTGGTCCGCCAGATGCGGATCATCTCTTCCATCACAGCATTGACGTCCCCAACGATCGGAACATCGACAAGGATATTCTTGTTGATCGAGGAGGCGTCGATATCGACGTGGATCTTCCGGCTGCCCGGCGAGAACGCGTCGATCCGCCCGGTAATCCGGTCGTCGAACCGCGCCCCGAGGCAGATCATCAGGTCGCAGTCATGCATCGCCATGTTGGCTTCATAGGTCCCGTGCATGCCCAGCATCCCGAGCCACTGCTTTCCCGAAGCCGGGTATGCACCCAACCCCATCAGCGTCGAAGTGATCGGAAAACCCGTCAGCTCAACGAGTTCACGCAGATTGCGGCTCGCCTCCGGCCCGGAATTGATAACCCCGCCGCCTGTATAGAACACGGGCCGCTCGGCCTTGAGCATCAGATCGACGGCGACCTGAATGGCCTCGAGATCGCCCTCGACCTGCGGCTTGTAGGTGGGGTGGCTCATCTTGGCCTGGGGCTTGTGATACGCGCCGAGCGCGAACTGCACATCCTTCGGGATGTCGATGACGACGGGCCCTGGCCGCCCCGACGTCGCGATATAGAACGCCTCGTGCAGGATACGCGGCAGGTCCTTGATGTCCTTGACCAGATAATTGTGCTTGGTGCAGTTGCGCGTGATCCCGACCGTATCGCACTCCTGGAACGCATCCGAACCGATGAGAGGGGTTGGAACCTGCCCCGAAATGCAAACGAGCGGAATGGAATCGAGCAGAGCGTCGGTCAAACCGGTCACCGCATTGGTTGCTCCCGGCCCCGACGTCACCAGAACGACGCCGCACTTGCCCGTCGAACGCGCATAACCCTCGGCCATATGCGTGGCGCCCTGTTCGTGCCGGACGAGAATGTGCTGAAGCTTGTCCTGCTGGAAAATCGCGTCGTAGATCGGCAGTACGGCACCGCCGGGGTATCCGAATATATGTTCGACACCCTGATCGATCAGCGCCTGGACCACCATCTCCGCGCCGGTTATCTGCTCGGCCATCTTGAGCCACTCCCTTGATACCACCCCGTCGTCGCCGGGGCTTAGATAATAAAAAAGGCCCCGTTCGGGACCCTGTGTTGCGCACCGCAAATCGCACGAGAACCCTAGGTCCTCATGTTGCGATGCGCCTGCCTACTACGAGAATGAGTCCTGCCCGCATTTGGGGGACACGCTCCATTAAATGAAAAACGAGGCTATAGGTATTCCCAGCAGCGTGCAGGGTCAACCCCAAAAAGCGAAAAGCAAAAGGGCCCGCACCGATCCGTCGGCGCGGGCCCTTTTAGAACGTGTCGAATTAGGGCACGAGCAACAATAACTGCGTCGGATCGCGCCGGGATTTTTGGTCCTGGCCAGGAGCGATGAGCCGGGAATATCGAGATATTTCCGGCTCGGTCGCGACGCCGCCAGGGACAAAAAGACCAAGCGAGGCGACGCAGTTATTGGTGCGAGTGTCCTTAGACGCCCGGAGGACAGTCCGCGATGTAGAGGCTGCCATCCGAAGCGCGGAAGTAGCACTGCTCCGGCTGACCGGCGACCTGTCCAACCAGCGCGCCGGCAACACCGCCGACCGCAGCGCCCACAGCGGCACCTGCGACGGAATTGGTCGCGACACCGCCGATCACCGCACCGGCACCGGCACCGACCGCAGCGGTCTTCTCGGTCGTGGTGCAGGCCGAAACGGCCAGAAGCGCCGTCAGCGCGGCGCCAATAATGCTGAGTTTCTTCATGTCAAAAAGCCTCCATTTGACAAATTATCAAAACCGCTCCCCGTAAATGTAGCGCTACCGCCCTTTGTTCCACATTGGCGAGCTACGACGTCAACGCCTCGTTCAACTTGAGGTTCCGACGCCGCCGTAATGCGCGCACTTTGCGCGATTTCATTGTCATACTCAAGAGTTAGCCGACAATCGGGCAGTTACGCTAAATAAATAGAACCTAGCCCGCATTTCTCAAACTCCTTGTGCCCTGCGTCGAATTTTGGCGAGTCGAATGCGGGTTAGGGCCTGACAAAAAAGCGATTCGCGTGTATCCAAATCGGCTTCCCGGCATAATCCGGGACCAGGCTCGGAGAGGCCATCCCATGTCACAGGCATTGACCGAACGTCCAGCGCAGAGCTGGTCCGATGAATTCCGCGCGACATTTCTGCTCGCTTGGCCGCTTGTTGTGGCTCAAGTGGCCCAGAACGCTCTGTTTACAACCGATGTCATCATGATGGGCTGGCTCGGCCCTGAATTCCTTGCCGGCGGCACTTTGGCGACTGCCTTTTTCATGCCCTTCCTGCTTCTGGGTGGCGGCATCGTTTCCGCCGTCGCGCCGCTCGCCGCGCAAGCCATCGGCGCGCGCAAGATCAAGAACGTCCGCCGCTCGGTACGTCAGGGTTTCTGGGCTGCCATCGTGATCGCCCTCGCGCTGCTCCCGCTCATCTGGCAGATCGAAACCATCCTGCTTGCGGCTGGACAGGAACCGCACCTTGCGGCCCTGGCCGGGCTTTATATGCATGTCGCCGTTTTCGTGCTGTTTCCTGGCCTCGGGCTTTTCGTCCTGCGCTCGTTCCTCTCAGCACTCGGCTCAACCCAGATCATCCTCTATACGACCATCGCCGGCGTCATCGTCAACGCCGTCGGCAATTATGCGCTGATGTTTGGAAATTTCGGCTTTCCACGACTTGAACTTTTAGGCGCGGCGATCACGACCGTCGTCACCAACGCCGTGATGTTCGGCCTCCTGCTCGCCTATGCGCTTCTCCACCGCCGCTACAAGCGCTTCTATATCCTCGTGCGCCTCTGGAAGCCCGACTGGCCGCGTTTCGTCGAAATCTTCCGCATCGGTACCCCGATCGGCCTCACCATCATGGCCGAGGTCGGCATGTTCGCCATTGCGGCGATCTTCGTGGGCTGGCTGGGCACTGATGCGCTCGCCGCGCACGCGGTCGCGCTCCAATGCGCCTCGTTCGCCTTCATGGTACCGCTGGGCGTAGGCATGGCTTCAACCGTCCGCGTCGGCCTCGCCTTCGGTGCCGGCAGCGACGACGCCGTAGGCAAGGCCGGCTGGACATCGATGATGGTCGGGGTCGGGTTCATGTGCATCACCTGCGCCCTCTTCCTGACCATGCCCGGTTTTTTCGTGCGGTTCTTCCTCGACCCCACCGATCCGGGCAACGCCAACGCGCTCGCACTCGCGGGCACGTTCCTAGTGATGGCTGGCGTCTTTCAGATCGTCGACGGCGCCCAGGTGGTTGCCGCACACGCCTTGCGCGGGCTCGCGGACACGACCGTGCCGATGATCATCGCGCTCATCGGCTACTGGCTCGTGGGCATGCCGATTGCCTGGTGGCTGGGCGATGCCAGCCGGCTTGGCGGCGTCGGCGTCTGGACGGGACTCGCAGCCGGGCTCGGCTTCGTCGCGGTTATCCTCACGGCCCGCTTCGCCATGCGCGAGCAGCTCGGCCTGCTCGCCCGCAGGCGTATGGTTGCCGCGTAGGCGCACCTGCTTGAGGCACGCCCTCGCCGTGCGTGTGGCTGGCCTCTGCGCTACGATCACCGTGTGAACTCGTCAAATCCTCCGTGCAGAGGCCCCCTAAACCAGGACTTCCTGTTCGACCATATCTTCTGCGCCGAACACCTTGAGATAGCGCGCGATCTCACGCTCGTCGCCAACCGCCTTGGCCGGGTTGTCCGAGAGCTTGACGGCGGGCCGCCCATTGGCGCTCGACACCTTGATCACCATCGAGATCGGCTTGAGTTGCGGCGTATAATTAGGCGCCACACCGGCAAAGTCGTTGGTAAGATTGGTGCCCCAGCCGAAGGTCATCCGCACCTTGCCGTCGAAATGGTGATACGCCTCCTCGATCGCGTCCACGTCGAGCCCGTCTGAAAAGATCAGCAGCTTCTCGCGCGGATCGCACCCCTTGGACCGCCACCAGTCGATGATCTTCTCGCCACCTTCTATCGCCGGCGCACTGTCGGGCCGGAACCCCGTCCAGTCCGCCACCCAGTCGGGTGCGCTCTCAAGGAACGACGACGTACCGAAAGCGTCAGGCAGGACGATCAGAAGGTTGCCGCCATAATAGCTCTGCCAGTCGCGCAACACCTGATAGGGCGCCTTGCGCAAGGCATTGTCATCTTCGGCCAGTGCCGCGGCCACCATAGGCAGCTCATGCGCATTGGTGCCGAGCGCCTCGAGGTCCGTATCCATCGCCAGAAGCACATTCGACGTCCCGGAAAGCGCATCCCCGAGCCCTTCCTTCAACGCCTCCACGCACCAGCGCTGCCACAAAAAGCTGTGCCGCCGCCGCGTCCCGAAATCGGAAATCTTGAGGTTGGGCAACTTCTTTAGCCGCTCGACCTTCTCCCAGGTCTTGGCCTTGGCCCGCGCGTAAAGCACATCGAGCTCGAACCGCCCCATCCCCCGCATCGCGTTACGCGAGCGCAATTCGTTGATGATCGCGAGCGCAGGGATCTCCCACATCGTGGTTTCGACCCACTTGCCGTGGAAATGCAATTCGAACTGTCCGTCCCTCTCGGAAAGTTCGTAGTCGGGGAGCGAGAAATCCTCAAGCCAGTTGAGAAAGTCCGGCGTAAAGATCTGCTTGGTGCCGTAAAACGAGTTACCGGCCAGCCAGATCATCTCCTTTTTGGTGAACCGCAG
This sequence comes from Pelagibacterium halotolerans, assembly GCF_044811015.1. GTDB lineage: Bacteria > Pseudomonadota > Alphaproteobacteria > Rhizobiales > Devosiaceae > Pelagibacterium > Pelagibacterium halotolerans_A. The sequence goes on along the minus strand of NZ_CP085243.1, from coordinate 3,727,992 downwards.
CGTCCGCGCATGGTCGAGCTGCTCGCGCAGTTCCCCGATATCGACCTCTTCGGCAAGCTTGACCCGTCTTGTGCGGTTGGTCAGCGAGAAGGTCGCATCGACATCGCGATACAGCCCCCAGATCATCTGCAGCATCAGGAGCTTGTAGAAGTCCGTATCGAGCAGCGAGCGGATGATCGGGTCGAGCTTGAACGTATGGTTGAAGACCCGCCGCGCGATGTCTGTTCTGCTGGTCGAACTCACTTCAGCACTACCCCTGTATCGCGCATCCGGCCGAGCATATCGTCCATTGATCCCGCGATATCGATGCCCCGGCACCCCTCCAACAGCACCTCGGCCTTGAACCCCTGCTTGACCGCATCGAGCGCCGAAAATGCCACGCAGAAATCCGTGGCCAGCCCGACAAGTGTCAGATCGGTAATCCCGCGCTCGCGCAGATAGCCGGTAAGCCCTGTCGGCGTCTCATGGTCGTTCTCGAAAAACGCCGAATAGCTGTCGATGTCCGTTCGGAAGCCCTTACGGATCACGAGTTCCGCCTTGGTCCATTCGAGATCGGGATGAAACGCCGCGCCGGTGGTTCCCTGCACGCAATGGTCCGGCCAGAGCCGCTGCGGACCATACGGCATTTCGATATCCTCGAACGGCGCCCGCCCAGGATGGCTCGACGCAAAGCTCGAATGCCCTGCCGGGTGCCAATCCTGCGTCAGGATCACGTGCTCATACTGCCCGACGAGCCCATTGATGACAGGCACGACCGCATCGCCATCATCGACGGCCAGCGCGCCGCCGGGACAGAAGTCGTTTTGCACATCGATGACAAGCAGCGCATTCCGGCTCATCACGGCCTCCATTTTCGTTCGGGTATCACTTCTGCAATCCTCGCGGGGTTCGTCAACTCCTCATGTGCAAGCCGCTTGACCCCATCTCTGGCCGATGTATCCATTTGTCCCCATGACACAAATGCCCACACCCGAACTCAGAGCGTCCGAAAAGCGCGTCGCCGAAGCGCTCGCCCGCCACGACCTGCCTGGGAAGGTGACCGTCCTCACCGGACTCGCCACCACTGCGCAAATGGCCGCCGATGCGCTCGGCGTGGAGTTGGGCCGCATCGTCAAAACCCTGCTCTTTAGGGGGACGGACACCGGTACGCCCTATATGGTCCTTGTGTCGGGCGCCAACCGCGTCCACGAGAAGCGCGTCGGGCGCCTGATCGGCGAAAAGCTCGCCCGCGCGGACGCTGATCTCGTACGTAGGGCCACAGGCTTCCCCATCGGCGGCGTCTCCCCCTTCGGCCATCCCGAACCGCTCCCGATTTATCTTGACGAGGATCTGTTCAACTACCAAACGGTATGGGCCTCTGCTGGCGATCCGCGTTCGGTCTTCGAAGTCGCCCCCGACGCGCTTGAACGCACCACAGGCGCCACCCGCATCGCCGTCACCTAGGAAATCCGCGCAATGGTCTACGTGTTCCTGACCCTCGGTCTCGTCCTGCTCGTCGCCGGGGGCGAAAGCTTCGTTCGCGGTTCTGTCGCCATCGCGCGCCGGCTCGGCATGTCCCCGCTCCTGATCGGCCTCACGCTCATGGGCTTCGGCACCTCGCTCCCCGAGATGTTGACCTCCGTACAGGCCGCTCTCGATGGCGCGCCAGGCATCGCCATGGGCAATGTCGTCGGTTCGAACATCGCTAACATCCTCCTGATCCTCGGCATCGCCGCCATCGTTTATCCTGTCCATGTCGATCGGGGCGTCCTGCGCCGCGATGGCGGCGTGCTGATCGTCTCCGCAATCGTAACGTTAATCATCGTCGTGACCGGATCGCTCGGACGGATCGCCGGATTCGTGCTCGTCGGCCTCTTGGCTGCCTACGTCGTCCGTAGCTATCTCGTTGAACACCAGAGCCGGGCCGTCCGCGAGGCCGAAGCGGAAATCGCTCAGACCGCCGCAAAAGGCGGTGTGCTCGTTTCGCTGCTTCTCACCCTTGCCGGTCTGGGGCTCACGCTTTTGGGCGCGCGCTTCCTCGTATCCAGCGCCATCGAACTGGCGACAGCCCTCGGCATTTCCGAAACCATCATCGGGCTCACGGTCGTTGCCGTCGGCACGTCCCTGCCCGAGCTCGTCACCTCCGTCATCGCGGCCCTCCGCAAGCATACAGACCTCGCGCTGGGCAACATCATCGGCTCGAACATCTTCAACACCTTCGCCATACTGGGTATCACCGCCCTCGTGAAGCCGATCCCCGTGCCCCCCGAAATCCTGCACCTCGACATCTGGGTGATGCTGGCGGCGACCGTGGGCCTGATCGCCTTCGCCTACACCGCCAACCGCATCGAGCGCTGGGAAGGTGCGGTTTTCCTCATTGCCTATGCGGGCTATATCGGCTGGCTCGGCGCCGGAGCGCTATAGCGCTTCGGCCCGCACCGGCGCCTACCCCCAGATATAAGGAAAACCGCATTGATTACCTGTTACGTCCGATACGAACTTAATCCCGCCAAGGTCACCGAATTCGAGGAATATGCTCGCATGTGGATTCCGCTGGTGGAAAAGTTCGGCGGCACCCACCACGGGTATTTCTTACCCCACGAGAGTGCGAACGACCTCGCGGTCTGCCTATTCTCTTTCCCCTCCTTGGCCGACTACGAAGCCTACCGCCAAAAGAGCCTCACGGACGCCGACTGTCAGAAAGCTATCGCATTCGCCGAGCGCATGGACTGCATAAGACGATACGACCGGCACTTTCTGCGCCCGCTGACCGAGACCGCATAGCTCCCGCAGCTCGTTAGCTGTCCTGCCGCGCGAACGGATCGAGGAACCGCCAGTCCCCCATTCGGTTACGGAACCATGTCGACTGCCGTTTGGCATATTGCCGCGTCGCCGTGACCGCCTTATCGACCGCCTCGTCCCGCGTCATCTCACCAGCCAGATAGGCTGCAATCTCTTTGACCCCAATCGCCTTCATCGCCGGCAGGCTGGGGTCGAGCTTGCGCGCAAGCAGCGCCTCGACCTCTTCGACCGCCCCGCTCTCCATCATCGCCTCGAACCGTTCCGCGATTCGCCGGCGCAGAACCGCCCGCTCGGGCATCAGCACGATTTTTTCGAGCACATAACCAGACAGCAACCCGCCGCCGGTCTCGCGCTGGAACGCGCTCAGCGTTCGTCCCGTCGCACGCTTGACCGACACCGCCCGCACGACCCGCTGCGGATCGGCAACCTCCAGCCGCTCGGCCAGTTCAGGATCGTATTCACGCAGAAACGCGCGCCGTTTTTCGGCATCCATACCTTGAATCAGTTTCTCAACCGCCTGAATCTCTTTGTCCGGGATAGGCGGAACTTCAGCAAACCCATTTATTAAAGAATCGAAATAAAGCCCTGTTCCACCAACAAAAATCAGATCCCGATTCTCTGCATGAATCGCTTGAATCACTTTCTCTGCATCAGCCAGCCACGCCCCGGTCGAATACCGGACACCCGGATCGACATGCCCGAACAGAAAATGTGGCGCCGCTGCCAACTCCTGGGCGTTCGGGCGCGCCGTCAGCCTGTCGAGCACGCCATAGACCTGCATAGAATCGGCGTTAATGATGGCCCCACCGCGCGCCTGAGCCATCTCGACCGCGAGCGCCGTCTTGCCGCTCGCGGTCGGACCCGCTATCAAAACCGCTCGCCTGGAAGTGTCAGCCGTCATGGTGTGTTGAATGTCCGTTCTATGCCTCATCGCCAATCCCACCGAACCGGTCCTCACCCCGGCGCTGGTCGATGCGGTCCATAGGGAAACGCATGGCGAAATCAACTGGCTTGCGCAAGGCATCGCCTGCGAAATTGTCGCCCCGCGCGCGGCCAGGCCCACCGAGATGGCGCGAGAGGTGATCGGCAGCGCCCCCATCGACGCCGCCCTCGTGCCCCTCGCCAACCGCCGCAAGAAACTGCTCGTCGCCGATATGGATTCCACCATGATCGAGCAGGAATGCATAGACGAATTGGCCGCCGCGCTTGGCATCAAACAGCAGGTGGCCGAGATTACCGAGCGCGCGATGCGCGGCGAGCTCGATTTCGCCCAGGCACTCGATACCCGCGTGGCGCTCCTCAAGGGGCTCGATAAAAAAATCGTCGAAGAGGTTCGCCGCGAACGGATCACCTTCGCACCGGGCGGGCGCGCGCTTATCCAGACCATGCGCGCCTACGGCGCCTATACCGCGCTGGTTTCGGGCGGCTTCACGCTCTTTGCCGAATACTTCGCCAAGCGCATCGGTTTCGACGAGTTCCGCGCCAACGTCCTCGAGTTCGACACCGAAAGCAAGCTCACCGGCACCGTGGAAAAACCCATCGTCGACAAGGACACCAAGCGCGACACACTGGTCTCTCTTGCGCGGGCCCGGGGCATCATCCCCGCGCTCACCATGGCCGTAGGCGATGGCGCGAACGACCTCGATATGCTCAATGCCGCTGGTCTGGGCGTTGCTATCCACGCCAAGCCGATGGTCGCCGAGCAGGCGGAAGTCCGCATCGACCACGGCGATTTGACCGCGCTCCTTTATCTCCAGGGCTACGCCGACGAAGACATCGTGAGATGAGACTGGAAACCGAAAGGCTCGTCCTTTGGGTTGCCCCGGACTATCCCCGATTTCCAAGTGGTTCTGCCCTGTGACGCGCCTGCGCATGGCTTGGCGCAAGAGGCATGCGCGCCGCCACCCGCCGCCGTCACAGGGCCATCGCTTGAAGCCAGCCTGCCCCCTCGCCGCCCCCGACTTGATCCTACCGGATTCACACATCTCCGTTTGAGGCACCAACCCATGCCACAAGCACGATTTTCCTTCTCCCCTTGAGGGAGAAGGTGGCCGCGAAGCGGTCGGATGAGGGGTGCCTGCGGCGCTTCAAGTTGCACAACATCAGTGCTTTGCCGCCGCCGCGCACCCCTTGCATGTTGTTTTTGCCGCGTTTGTGAAACTGTTGCGGTGGCTCCCGGCGGATGGCCATCCGCCGGAAGCCGGACGAGCGGGACCGAGCACCCCTTGGATTTGGGATCCGCGGATGAGATGGGTCCGTTCGTCCTTCGCGCTGGTCCTGAACAGATGAATGGGAGCGAGTCCCGCATGCAAGGCAGGGAAATGCCCGAACCCAACGCGATACCGCCAGTGTATGTCGGTATTGACGTATGTAAAGACTGGCTGGACGTGTACCTGCATCCTTCCGGCCAAAGCCTGCGCGTGAGCAATGATCGCGTCGGGCACAAGCGGATCAAACGTGTTCTGAGCGGCCAGCCGGTGGCACGGGTCGTGATGGAGGCGACCGGAAAGTACCATCGTGCCGTACAGCGCAGCCTGCACGCCGCGGGCCTGCCCGTTTGTCTCGTCAATCCCCTGCGGGCCCGGCTGTTTGCCGAGGCGAGCGGCACGCTGGCCAAAACCGACGCGCTTGACGCCCGGATGGTGGCGCGGATGGGCGCCGCGCTCGATCCCGGCGTCACCGCGCCGTGTCCGATCGCTCTGGAGCATTTGCGCGAACTGGTGGGTGCGCGCACCGCGGCAACCGCCGAACACACCGCGCTCGTCAATCGGTTGTCCTGCACCACCACGGCGTTTCTGCGCACCGAGCTGCGCCGCCGCATCGCCAGTTGCCGCACCCATATATGCAGGCTCGACGCCGAAATCGAGGCGCGGATCGCCGCCGATGAGGTCCTGGCACACAAACGGGCCATCCTCCTCTCGATCCCCGGCATCGGGCCGGTCGTCGCAACCGCCCTGCTGACCGGCATGGATGAACTCGGCACGTGTTCGGCCAAGCAGGCCGCCAGCCTTGCAGGGCTCGCTCCGCTCGCACGCGACAGTGGCGCAGCCCAAGCTCCGCGCTTCATTCGCGGCGGGCGCCGGCATGTGCGAAACGCGCTCTACATGGCCGCCCTCTCCGCCAGCCGCCACGCACCCGGCCTCGCCATCTTCGCCAAACGCCTCAAGGCAGCCGGAAAACGGCCCAAGGTCGTCCTCGTCGCAGTCATGCGAAAACTCATCGTGCTCGCAAATACCCTGATCGCCCAAAACCGGAAATGGCACCCAATCGCGCCTTGACACAAAACACAGATGCTCATCCGACCGCTTCGCGGCCACCTTCTCCCTCAAGGGGAGAAGGGGAACCGTGCGTATGGTAAGGATTGGGTCTCAAACGGAAATGTGTGAATGTCGCAGGATCAAGTCGGGGGCGGCGAGGGGTGGTGGAGAGGCGTCTCTTCAAGCGATTGCCCTGGCACGGCGATTTCGAAGGGTTGACACTGATCGTAGCGCTACACCCGTACGCCGAACCCTCCCCCAACAGCCTGACCCGTCAAACTTTTGGGTCAGGCTCTAAAGCCGCACGAACGCGAGGAAGACCAGCCCCACCATAGCGATTGCGAGCGCATACCAGCGCAGATGCCCCGAAGGGATCTCGAGCATCTGCGTAATCATCCGCTTCATCTGGTCGGGAAAGGCCGCATAAAGCAGCCCCTCGATGACAATGGCCAGCGCGAGCGCGGCAAACAGATCACTCATCGTTCATCCTTCAACAAAAAAGGCGCGCCGGTCGGCGCGCCTTTCGAGATACCGGCGACTGGTTATTGTGCCGGCGCGCTTTCAGTATCCTCGCCACCCTGGGATTCGGTACCGAGGTTTTCGGTCTCGAGCAACTGCTCGAGATCGTCGACCGCTCCGTCGTCCGATGGCGTAACGGACTGCGCTCCGCCCTGGTCGTCGACCAAAGTCTCGGTAGAGAGCAGGTCTTCGATATCCTGGCTCTCTATCGGCTGCTCGGACGGACCTTCAACCCCGATATCGATCGGCCCCGTGGTCGGTGCGCCAAGTTCGGGCAACGCACCACTGGATCCAAACTGGCTGAAGAACGCCGAATTGGGCGAAAGCAGCATCGTGGTCGAACCGTCCCCGAGCGCCACACGGTAGGCTTCCATCGCGCGGTAGAACTCGAAGAACGACTCATCCTGCCCGAAGGCCTCCGCAAAGAGGCGGGTGCGCTCGGCGTCACCCTCACCGCGGATGATTTCGGAATCGCGGTTGGCCGCCGAAACGATTTCCACCGCCTGGCGGTCGGCGATCGCCCGAAGGATCTGCGCCTGCTCCTGGCCACGGGCCCGGATGAGCGCGGCTTCGGCCAGACGTTCGGCCTGCATCCGCTCATAGGTTTGCGCGGACACTTCCGGTGTCAGGTCGGTAACGAGGATACGCACGTCGACCACCTCGATGCCGAGTTCGACCATGTCCGGAGCCACGAGATCGCGCGCCTCGCGCATCATCTCGGTCCGCTGTTCGGACAATGCGGCGTCGAATTCGCGCAGGCCGTAAACCGTACGCAGCGCAGCTTCGAACCGGGTTGCGATACGCTGTTCGGCCAATTGCTCGGAACCGAGCACCGATTGGCGGAAGGCAACAGGATCGACGATCCTGTAGGTGATGAATGCGTCCACGATATAGAACTGACCGCCAGACACCTGGAGCCGGATCCGTTCGAGATCGTAACGCAGCAGGCGCTTGTCGATATATTGCACCTGTTCGACGAAATCGGTCGGGACCTTGAAATAGAGCCCTGGGTCACGGATTTCCCGCGTGATTTCACCGAACCGTGTCACAAGCGCCTGCTCGCGCTCATTGACGACGAAAAGCGAGGAGATCAGCACATAGGCTGCGATGACCAGTGCGACGACGACGATTACGAGCCTATTCATTGCTGGTCACCTCCGGTCGATGTGGCCGCCCCGGTGCTACTGCCCCCAGGCCGCAATTCCGGCAGCGGAAGATACGGCAGAACGCCGGTGCCCGACGCGCCCTCCTCTACGATGAGTTTGGTTGTCCCACCGAGCACCTCTTCCATGGTTTCAAGGAAAATGCGCTGCCGCGTGACTTCTGGCGCGTTGCGGTATTCGTTGTAAACCGAGACGAATCGGGCGGCCTGACCCTGGGCCTCGTTGATCACCCGATCACGATACGCCGCGGCGCTTTCGCGGATCGAAGCGGCCTGACCACGGGCGCTACCCAGAAGCGTATTGGCGTATTGCCGGGCTTCTTCCTGGAAGCGGTCCTCATCCTGCAGCGCGCGCTGCACCTCGTCGAACGCGTCGGCCACTTCGGTCGGCGGCGCGACGTTCTCGATCGAGATGTTGGAGATCGTAGCCCCCACACCGTAGCTGTTAAGAATATTCTGCGTGATTCCCTGGACTTCGACGGCAATGCCGGCACGGTCGTCGCGGAAGACGTCCTGCGCCGTCCGGCGGCCGACAACCTCACGCATCGCGCTCTCGGCAACTTGCTGCACCATGAGATCGGGCTGACGCACGTTGAAGAGATACGCCCTCGGATCCCCTACTCTCCAGAGAACCGAAAAACTCATATTGACGATGTTCTGATCGCCCGAAAGCATCAGCCCGGCATCGCTCGTTGAGGAACCGCTGCTCCCGATACGGGTCTGGTTTTCGGTAATGGAGACCAGTTCCACACGCTCGACCGGCCACCAGTGAAAATGCAGTCCGGGCGTGGAATATTCAGCCTTGGGCTTGCCGAACAGCAATTCGACGCCGAGTTGCTGCGGGGCGACGGTGTAGATCGCCTGGCTGGCCCAGAAAATGAGCAGCGCCGCGATACCCCCGATGATCGCCCAGCGTCCGCCGGGAAGACCGCCCCCGAACTGCTGGCGTCCACGCGCCAGGATATCTTCGAGGTTCGGCGTATTGTTGCCGCCACTTGGCCGGCGCGGCCCACCGCCGCCACCGCCGCCGGGCGTTTGACCCCACGGCCCGCCGCTGCGGATTTTGAGCCCGCCCCTATTGTCTTCCCACGGCATTTCGTCCCTTTCGGTTTGTCGTGAAAGTCTTTTACGCGTGCCGGTTTATATAGGAGACCCTATGCACGCGATCAATGAAAACCGGATGGCGGAATGTGAACGCGCTAAAGTGGTTAGCGTGTTTTTCATCACGCCCCGCGTGCGCTCAGCCTTGTTTGCGGTCGTAAACTTTAACAACGAATGCCGCCGTATCCCGTTCCCCCGGCACAATATCCGAAAGCGTCTCGACCTCCCAGGTTTCCGGCGTAATCTCCGGGAAAACCGTATCACCTTCAGGCGAAAGTTGCACATGCGTCAGATATAACCGATCGGCCATCGGCATCGCCTGTCGGTAGATTTCCGCGCCACCGTTGATAAAGATTTCGTCCACACCGTCACGCCGCGCGATTGCCTTGGCCTGTGCAATGCCTTCTTCAAGCGTGCCAACGACAATAACACCGTCAGGCGCGTAGTCCTTATTGCGCGTCACCACGATATTTGTCCGCCCCGGCAGCGGTTTGCCGATGCTTTCGAACGTCTTGCGCCCCACGACAAGCGGCTTCCCCATGGTTACCGACTTATAAAAAGCGAAATCGCTTGGCAGGTGCCAGGGCATCGCGCCCTCAGCCCCGATTACGCCATTGGCGGCAACCGCTGCGATCATCGAAATGCAAATATCGCTCATTGCTCCGCCAGCGCCTCGAGTTCCGGCCCACTCACCCGGCAGGTCGTCCATTCGTCATGCAGCACTGCCCCCTGCGCGCGATAGAACGCAATGGCGCTCTCGTTCCAGTTGAGTACCCACCAGCTTAACCGTCCCAACCCTTCGGCCTTGCAGCGCCGGGCAAGGTTGACCAGCAGCGCCTTGCCGACACCGTTCCCGCGTGCATGTGGCTCGACGTAAAGATCCTCGAGCCAGATCCCGTGCCGCCCCTGGAACGTCGAAAAGGTATAGAACCAAAGCGCAAACCCGACCGGCTCGCCGTTAACTTCCGCGATCTCGCAAAAAACCCGCGGCTCATCGCAGAACAGCGTCCTGACGATATCCTCTTCCGTCGCGCTCACCTCGTCGTTGAGCTTTTCGAAGTCCGCGAGTTTGACGATGAACTCAAGCACAAGCGCCGCATCGTCTCGTTCGGCGCGTCTAATCGTTGGGGCCATCGGTCCTCTTAACATGCAGTGCGGGGAGAGTATGCGCTAATTCATGTCGTGGCGCACAAGGAACAGCACCTCGATATCGTCCCATGGATAGAAATCCTTGTAGACGACCTCGAACGTCGTCGGCCCGGTTTTCTCGATCCCCTCGCCGCAGAACGAGACGAGGTTCTCGGGCCTCCCCTTGTCCACGATCATGCGGAACGTGCCGATAGGCCCGGCCCAGTTCCGGCCGGTCGAGAGCACATATTCGAGCCAGGCTTCGGTATAGGGCGCCGACCAGGGATCCTCCGGCGACACCATATTGCGCCGCACCGCGTTGATCACCGGCGGATCGAGGCAATAGCGCCGCTCGTAATCCGCGAGCGTCTGCCCGCCATCGTCATAAAGGAAGGAGACGGCCACGGTTCCCCCGAGGCCCGGCGTATACCGGTGCTCCACCGTCACGGTTTCGCCCGCCGGGAACACCGCCGTCCACGTATAGGCGGATTTGAGCGTCCATGCGGGGAAATAATGGGGTTCATCCTCACCGAACCCCATATCCGAGACCAACCCCAGCCCTGCCAGATAGGCCTTGTCTGCGTCCGGCAGCGCGTTGATCGCCTCCTCGGTCGCAATGACGTGCGGCGCGAGCGGAACGCCGAGTTTGACCAGGTCCTTGGTCCGGTCCACCCCGAGTGCGAAAACACTCTGATGCAGTTCGGCCGCGACAGGCTCGCCTTCGAATGTCGTAGAAAACTCGAAGATGTTTTCCGGGTTGTCCGAGGGATACCCGACGATACCTTCATACTCTCCCGTGATATCCGGCATCGGAAAGGCAACGAGAACTTCCTGATCTTCATCGGTCAGGTTCTCGAATTCGTATGTCACCCGGACCTCGTCGAGCGAGAGATAAAGCTCTTCGCTGACCATGGCGATATTGTCGTTCTGCGCGAACGCAAGTCCCCCGGCTCCCAGCGTTGCCGCCGTATCGTTCCCGAACGCGCCGCCAGCCATCCCGGCCAGCACCGCAAATGCAACCATACGCCTCACACCGAAACCTCCGCCTTGATGTGCGGATGCGGATCATAACCGACGACCTCGAAATCCTCGAACGCGAAATCGAAAATGGAATCGCGCCTCGTCTTGATCTCGAGCCTCGGCAATGGCTTGGGCGCGCGCGAAAGCTGCTCGCGGGTCTGTTCGAAATGGTTCGTATAGATATGCGCGTCCCCCAGCGTGTGGACGAAATCGCCCACCCCGAGACCGGTCACCTCGGCGATCATGTGCGTCAAAAGCGCGTAGGACGCGATATTGAACGGCACGCCGAGGAAGATATCCGCCGAGCGCTGATAGAGCTGACACGAAAGCTTGCCGTTCGCCACGTAGAACTGAAACAGGCAGTGGCAGGGCGGCAGGGCCATATCGTCGACCTCCGCCGGGTTCCATGCGGTCACCACGTGCCGGCGCGAATCCGGCCTGGCCCTGATCTGCTCGATCACTTGCGTAATCTGGTCGATATGCCGCCCGTCCGGCGCGGGCCAGCTGCGCCACTGGCTGCCATAGACCGGACCGAGATCGCCGTTCTCATCGGCCCACTCGTCCCAAATCTTCACCCCACGCTCCTGCAGCCAGCGCACATTGGTGTCGCCACGCAGAAACCACAAAAGCTCATAAACGATCGAACGGATATGGAGCTTCTTGGTCGTCAGGAGCGGGAAACCCTCGGAAAGATCGAACCGCATCTGGTAGCCGAAGACCGACCGCGTGCCCGTCCCCGTCCGGTCCGCCTTGTCGACGCCGGTTTCCATCACATGCCGCAAGAGGTCGAGATATTGCTTCATATACCCACAATATCTGATTCTAGGACCGCCGGCGCCTGAGCATCATCAGCCGCGCCACGATCCAGCCCGAGCCAACACCTAGCGCGAGCCCTGCAAATTTATAGGCCACATCCAGAATCGTGCCGTGTCGGTCCGGACGCAGCAATTGCAGACTTTCCAGTCCCACGATCACCGCCGCAAGGCCAGCCAGAACGAGGATGGTCCGTCTGGGATAGGCCAGGACAAAAACGAATCCCGCGACCGCAAACCCCACGAACCGTTCGAGATTGGCAAAGCCATGGACATGCGGCCGCCAGCCGACAGGCCCCAGCGTGAGGAGCAGGAAGACGGCAAAAATGGCCCAGGCGAGAATCTTGATCGCGGTCGAATTGGTCATGCAACCGTCATACGGCGTTCCCGGACTGAGGAAAAGCACGTACCGGTCATACTGCCAAACTTCCCCAAAGGGTTTCACCTCCCCCTTCCCATCGCCCCCCTACCCGCCTATATTAGACCTGCCGGCAACGGCTATGGCGATAAATGGCCATCGTAATAAACCCATCGGACCCGGGGGCAGTACCCGGCGCCTCCACCATTACTCTTCCGAGAAGAGTATTTATGGGGGCGAAACAGGATCGACGAGGGCGTAAAGGGTGCAGCTTTCGCTCGGTATGGTACCACCGTTATCGGACCGAACCTTATAGTTGCCAACGACAACTATGCTGAGGCCCGTCTCGCTGCGTAATGCGGCGCGACAGCTTCGAATAAAAGCCCTGCACCTCTAGCAAGGTGTAGGCGGGGTCCGCAGGCACCTGGCAACAGAAGCCTGCATTTTCCTTTTGCTTGAATTTTTCGCCGGTTTTGGGTCTGTATGGGGACTCAGAAGCGTTCCTGGGAAAAGCATGTTCCGGACTCGATCCGGGGACGGACACCACTTTTCCGGTTCGGGAACGTGATAAAATGAAATTAGCACTTTCATTCCGATATAATCGGAATGAAAAATGCGCGGAAGATTCTCCGCACCCCCGCGCATCGGCGGCAAAGCATCGAGGAGCCCGGTTGAACATGGCCGAAGACCATATCCGCTACGACATTCTGGCCCAGGAGGCCCTGCGCGGTGTCGTGCGGAAAGTCTTGAATGAGGTCTCCCGCACGGGACTTCCCGGCGAGCACCACTTCTTCATTTCCTTCGTCACCCGTGCACCAGGTGTGCGCATCTCCCAGCGTCTGCTCGAACAGTACGACAAGGAAATGACCATCGTCCTGCAGAACCAGTTCTGGGATCTGAAGGTCACCGATACCGGCTTCGAAGTCGGATTATCCTTCGACGGCATCAATGAGATGCTCTTCGTCCCCTTCTCGGCGATCAAGGGCTTTTTCGATCCTTCGGTCCAGTTCGGCCTCCAGTTCGAAGTCGCCAACGGTGGCGAGTCCAGCACAAGCGAAGCCACCTCGAAGGACGCGCCGTCCGAAGAAACCGAAGCGCCGGTCGACGCTGAGCCTGAAGACGGAACGGGCGAAAAAGTCGTAAGCCTCGATTCCTTCCGCAAGAAGTAGGGTCAGCGAAAAGCCGCCAACACTTATAGGCAGGCTCTAAAGTGCAAAAGCGCTCCCTCACCATCGCCGGCCACCGGACCTCGATCGCGCTCGAGCCCGAATTCTGGGACGCCCTCGACGCGATAGCGGCTGCCCGCGGCATCCCCCTCACCGGGCTCATCGAAGAGATCGACGAGTCCCGAAAAACCGCGAACCTTTCATCCGCCATCCGCGTAACCGTGCTCGAATGGTACCGCAGCCCGTCATAAAGGCGGAAACAAGAACATCCCTTCGGGAAGCGTAAGGACCGATGGCAGAGGCGGATCCTCAGCGGCTTCTTCCGGCAAGGTCAGATCGAGCGGCCCCTGAACGGGCACCTCCTTGTCCTGCGGTCCCTGCGCGCCACCTTCAGGCCCTGCCGTATCCCCATTGAGCGCGCTGCCAACCGCATCGAGCGCCTGCTGCTGTTCGGGAGACAACCACTGTGCCTGTTCCTGTTGCTGCCGCAAGAGTTCTTCGGCCTGCCGCCGCGCTTCTTCCTCCATCAGTCGCGCCTGCTCCTCCGCAAGCGCCTGCTGGCGCGCCTCCTGCTCGGCCCTGAGCGCTTCGAGCTCGTCGAGCTCCATTTCCAACGCCCGCATCTGGATCGCATCGACCATCTGCGTGAGATCGAGCGTGCGCTCTGGCGCGGCGAGCGGCCCGTCGAGCAGGACGCTGATCCGGCCAGTCGTTTCGGTAATCAGCCCATTGCCACCGGGATTCTCTGTCGCCGCCAGCGTAACCTCGGTGTCGAGCGACAAGCCTTCGAGATCGAGCGTACCGCCGCCCAGAAGCCGCGCGTCGTCTCCATCGATGGCGAGATTGCTGATCGCGATATCGCCGCCCACGAGCGAAAACAGCCCCCCGGCCTCCTCCGCCGTGAAGCTGCCCGCATCGAGCGCGGAAACAACAATATCTTCGAGCGCTTGCGGTTCGATCTCGACAAGATTGTCGAGCCCCGCCGCCGCTTCGAACACATCCGGTGAGAGCCGTCCCACCGAAAGCCCGGAAACCGAAAAGCTCCCCTCTCCGTTAAGCGAACCGATCAGTGCACGATAGCTGTCCCCGCTCCCCTGAAAACTGCCCCCTGACGTCAGTGTGCCCTCGAGAATCTCCGACGGTGTCTCGGGCAGCAGCGCGTCGAGCGTCACACCATTGAGCGTAAAGCGCCCCGAAACGCTCTTGTCTGGCAGCGCCGATGCGCAGCACAATGCCGCATCGAGCTGGATCGTACCGCCGCCGAATTCTCCAAAAAGCCCGCGCAGCCTGATATTTTCCGCCTCCCACGAAAAATCGAATGCCAGCGCCTCGATAAGAGCATCGTCACCCGCATAGAGCGCTGGCGCGGACACCGCGACGCGCCCCCGCGCCTGCCGGGGTGTCTGCCCGATGGCAATCGGACCGTCCGGCCACGACCCAGGCATGGTGTTGATCAGCGCCGCCGGCCCGCCCAGCATCGCCGCCAGCGTCTCGACATCCAGCGCCTCGAACCGCAACGCGCCACTCAAGAGCGCTGAACTGGCCTGCGTGGCGTAAGTGAGATGGCCCGAAAGCCCCCGCTCTCCCGCCAGCGCATCGATTCCCTCAATCGTCACGCTGTCCGTGCCCACGAACCCGATCTGCGCGTCCCCTTCAATTCGGGGAAGCCACACCCCGTCCGCGCCTGCTAGGTCCATGAGCGCCGCGGTATCCTCGAAAAGGAATGAAACCTCACCCTGCCCCTGAATTTCGCGCGGGTCCGAAATCATCAACGACCCCGCATAGTCGATCCGCTCCCCCCCGCCCTCTAGGGTGATTTCTCCGTCCAGACGGTCTCGCAGGTCGCCCGAGACATCGACCGACAGGATCGCGCCGTCGACACCCGCAATGACCGGCGCCAATCCCAATTGTTCGAGCAATGCCGCGCCGCTGTCCGCCATCGCTTCGAGCGAGAGTGTTATCCTGCCCCGATCATATGCCGCAACGCCGTCCGCAAGCCCCGCGGTAAGTTCGATATCGACACCCCCGGCCCGGCCCGTGACGTTGACCGACTGGGCCCCGTCCGCGCCTGGCGGATCGAGCACGACATCGAGCTCCGCCGGCAGACTTGCGTATGCCGCCCTGCGCAGGGGATTATCCGCTGCACCGCCGAAAACCGCATCGATCACCCGCGCGTTGCGCACAAGCCCGATATGTCCGCTTCCCGAAATCACCGGCGCCGCAAGCGTACCCGTCATGCGCCCTGATCCTTCGAGCGCCATGCCGCCGAAATCCTCGACCTGCAGCCCCTCGATCGTCACCCCGTCCCCACCCCAGCGCGACGTAAGCGCCAGATCGGCAAAATTCTGCCCGGCAATCGCCCCTGCCTCGGCCCTGATATCGAGCCGCCCTTCGGGAAAGCTGACCCCGAACGGACCGGCGGGATCGATCGGTGGCAGGAGCGCGATAAGCGCCGAACTCTGTCTGGAATTGAGCGTCGAAAGGTCGGCGTTGATGTCGAGCCGCGGCGCATCCCCGAACCGCATCTGTGCAGCGAATTCGTGCGTCGTTTCTCCGAGCGCGAAAAGTCCCTCTTCGAGCCACAATCCGTCCTTTGCCAGCCGAAACCGCGCGTTGAGCGATCCCGGCAGGCCGAAAAGCGCCTCGGCATCCCGCGGCCGCTGCCACATGAGCGAGAGCGAATCCAGCCGCCCCGACGCCATCGCCAGCGTGCCGTCGAACGCCGGCCACCCCGCAGCCCGTCCCAGCGTCCCGGTCAATTTAACCGTTGTATCCCCGGACAGCCGCCCCGAAAGCTCTTCGACGGTCCAGACCTCGCCGTCGCTCGTCGCGTAAAACCGCAGATCCCGCACCCCGATCCCACGCAAACCGAGTTCACCCACCTCGACGCTCACGCGCCCCGGCAGCGGCGGGATGATCGGCTGCGGCATGGTGCGCAGAAGCCGTATGAGCTCGAACGGCTGAGCCTCGGTGTCGTCTTCCACGACAACCGGCGGCAGCAGCGTCACGACGCCGCCCGAAATCTGGGCATCGAACCACGGCTCCGCTCCCAGATCCATCGTCGCCGTTCCCGTGAGCCGGGTCGTCGCCTGATTTTCGTCCGGCAGAAATACGAAGTCTTCCAGCACAATGGCATCGGGTCCCGCGGTGACCGGACTGCGCAACACTGCGTCGCCTGCCGCCGTATCTTCTGCCGCCGCGCGCCTATAGCGCAATTGGCCCTCGAAACGCGGCACGGTACCAGTCTCGAGAAGCCCTTCGGCGGCAACCGAAAACGCGCCCGACACCGGGCGCACGGATGCTGTCACCTGCATCGCCCCCTCAGCATTCATCGTCGAAGTGCCGAACTGCACACCATACTGAACGCCCTCGAATTCCGCGAGAGCCTGCATCGTAAAAGGCCCGCGCAGCCCCGTCATGCGCAACTCGCCGTTGAAAGCCCCGGCCTGCCAGCTCTCGCCCGAGCGCATATCGGTGAGCCTCACGGCCCCATCCTCGATCCGCGCATTCTCGATCGAAACATTGGACGCGCTCGCCGTCTCCGCCAGCGTGATCGGCGTCTCCAGCGCCCCTTGCGCATTGACGGTAAGGTTGAGCTGCGGCCCGATCAGCGACAGCTCGGTCACGCGGAACCGGTCACGCAGAAAATCCATCAGCGAGAAATCGGCCTCCACCAGCCGCGCCTCGGCAAGCGGGTTCCCGGCCGGCCCCAACCGCACCTCCCGCATGCGCAACCGGGGCTGCGGCAGCAGCACGAAATCCATGTCCCCGGCAATCGACACCTCGAGCCCGAGTGCATCCGCCGCCATTGCCTCCATGCGGCCCTTGTAGTCGTTCCACGGAACGAACAGCGGAACGATGAAGGCGGCCGCCAGGATCAGGATCGCCAGGGAACCGATAGCGATGTAGATGCGATTGGCCACTGGCTTCCTTAAAAAACGTTCGGCACCGGGACTTTAGAATATCCCACCGGCAACTGGAAACCGGTTTCACACCGATATTCCGCTATTTTGAAACACGTACGGACATACCCTTGAGATCACCCCACAGCCGCCGTATCACGGGAGGCATCCAATGGGATCGGGGCTCGCGGATGGTACATCTGGGTAAAACGACACGACAGGTCATAGGCGTCATGCGCCGCTGGGTGCGCCCGCACCTTGCCGGTTTCTTGATGCTGCACCAGCCCCGTCTCTGGGCGCTGGCCGTAGGCCTTGGCCTCGCCGGCGGCCTTTTGGGCATCGCGTTCCGCCTCGCCATCGGTCTCGCCCAGTCCGTCTGGCTGGGCACGGCTTCGGAAAACGTCGTCACCGCCCTTGCCGGCTTCCCCTGGTGGTGGCCGGCCGTTGGTCCGCTCGGCGGGGGAAT
The DNA here is from genome assembly GCF_044811015.1 of Pelagibacterium halotolerans. Taxonomy (GTDB): domain Bacteria; phylum Pseudomonadota; class Alphaproteobacteria; order Rhizobiales; family Devosiaceae; genus Pelagibacterium; species Pelagibacterium halotolerans_A. The sequence goes on along the minus strand of NZ_CP085243.1, from coordinate 3,710,320 downwards.
CGTCGTCGGCGTCATTCTTTATTTCTGGCGCCCGCCCGGCCGGTCCGGCGGCGTCGCCGACGTCATCGAATTGCGCGCCCGGGAGCAGGAAACCTTCTCGACCAAAGACGCCATCATCGCGACCGCCATCTCCGCGATCACGCTGGGCTCCGGCGGCAGCGCCGGACGCGAAGGCCCGGTCGTCTACGCCGCAGCCGCCGTCTCGCGCATCTTCGCGCGGACCTTCAACCTCTCGGCCGCTGCCCGGCGCATCGTTCTCGCCTGCGGCGTCGCGGCGGTGATCTCGTCATCCTTCAACGCCCCCATCGCCGGCGTCCTCTTCGCCCACGAGGTCATTCTGGGCCACTTCGCCATGAGTGCCTTCGTGCCGCTGGTCATCGGCTCGGTCATCGCCGCCGTCATCTCGCGCGCCTGGTTCGGCGAAGCCCCCGCCTTCATTATCGGCGACTACCAGATCACCTCCTACTTCGAGATTCCCGCCTTCGCGCTTTTGGGGATCACTTGCGCCGTAGTCGCCATCCTCTTTCAGACCGCACTCATCGGCGGCGACTGGCTCTCCAAGCGCACCAGCCTGCCCATCTGGATCCGCCCCGCCATCGGCGGCCTCCTCGTCGGGGTGATCGCACTGGGGTTTCCCCACGTCCTGGGCGTCGGCTATGAAGCGACGACCATCGCGCTCGCCGGCTCCATGGACCTCTGGCTCATGGTCGCGCTGATCTTTGGCAAAACCGTTGCCACCGCGATCACGCTCTCCTCGCGCGCCGGCGGTGGCGTGGTCTCGCCCACCCTGTATCTCGGCGCCATGACCGGCGGCGCCTTCGGCATCATCGCGACCTCGGTTTTCCCCCAATATGCATCCTCGGTCGGCCTTTATGCGGTCATCGGCATGGGCGCGGTCGCCGCCGCCGTCCTCGGCGCGCCGATCTCCACCGCCGTCATGATTTTCGAACTGACCGGCGGCTTCGCCTTCTCACTGGCGCTCCTGCTCGCCGTCGCTCTCTCGACCGGCCTCTGCCAGGCGGTGATGGGCCGCTCATTCTTCCACTGGCAGCTCTATACGCGCGGCCTCGTCCTCGACGAAGGCCCTCACAAACACGCCGCCCGCTTCATCCGCGTCCGCGACTTCATGATCCCGCCCACGGAGGACGAAGACCGGGACTTCGACACGACCCGCGACACGCCCTTTCTGCGCCCGCGCGATACACTCGAAGCCGCCCTCAAGGCCTTCGACACCACATCCCGGTCGCGCCTCCCGGTCGTCGACGCGAAGACCGGCCAACTCGTCGGCCACGCCCATCACGTCGACGCCCTCGCGCGCTTCAACAAGGCGCTCGTCGCCTATTCGCGCGAAGAGCATAGCTAAACAAAAAAGGCCCGGGATCGCTCCCGGGCCCCGAGCCTTGCGCCAGGCGCAGCGCTTATTCGACTGGCCCGATGGACCAGAAGAACGTCTCGCCCGAGCTGTCGTCCACACCGTCATTGTCGGTCACGACGAACCCTTCGCCCGAGGGCGCAATCGCGAAGCCCTCGATCTTGTCGACGACATAGCCGTTAAAGCTCTGCAGGTCGGGAATGAAATCCCGGACCTCTTCCTTGGCAACCACCGGCAATTCGCCACCGAGTTCACCCGGCGCGAGATCGGCCACCGCCACCCGGTAGAGCTTCTTGATCGCCGCATTCTGCGCAATCTGGTTGTCGCGCTCGACGATATAGACATGGTCGCCAAAGGCCGTGATTTCGGAAAGCCCGACCCAGCCGCCATTGACCGGCGCGTCGAGCGGATAGCTGACCGCGCCCCACTCTTCGCTGTCGAGATTGTACGAGACCAGCTTGACGAAGCCTTTCTCGTCATCGCGCCATTCGCGCTGCACGGCCATCCAGAGCGTCGCATCGTCGCCCTCCCCGACAACCGTCACGCCCTCGAAGCCGAAGCGGATTTCATTATCGAGCAATTCGACCGGCAGCGCGATCTCGTCCTCGATCTCGCCATCGGCACCAACGTGGTAGATCGCGTGCGGAATGAGCCGGTCCGACCGGCCTTCGGAGGCCACGAAGAACCCACCCTCACCGTCGAGCGCGATGCCCTCGGGATCGATCTTCTGCGCCGGAACGCCGTTGCGCGTGATAATCGTCTTGCCCGTAATCACCGCCGGATGCGCGCGCGCATCGATGGTGAAGATCGCCGGCTCAGCCCCATAGGCACTGTCCGAGACCGCATAAAGCGTCCCTTCTTCGCCAGCCACAAGCCCCGAAAGCGCACCCCAGCCGATCGGCAACCCGTCGACCATCTCCGAAACAATGGTCGGGTACGCCGCTTCGCCTTCACCGTATTCGAAAACCATCACATGGCTGCCCGGGCCGCCATCTTCGCGCATGTCTTCCTCATTGGCCGAAACCAGAAGGTTGCGCGAAGGAATTGCCACAGCGCTTTCCGGCCCCATGCCCGATGGGAGCGACTGGATATATTCAGGTTCGCCACCCGTATCGCGATAGACCGCAATCACCGAGGAGCGCTCCTGCATAACGAAGATCAGCGTATCCTCGCCAAACGTCGCGACTTCCATACCCTCGGGCTCGACGCCCTTATTGCCCGAACGATCCTCCGGATAATGCCCGAGCGTCACAGTGATGTATTCCATCGCAGGCCCGGATTCGAACAGTACCGCGCCATCCTTGGAATAGATCGTGAACCCGCGCGACCCGCCATTATAGTCGCCCTCGTTCGCAGCGACGAAGCGGTCATTGTCGATCCACCGCACCCCGTCCGGCTCGCGGACGCGGCCTTCCTGGCTATCGGTAAACCGCAGCGCGCCTTCTTCCTCGGTGTCGATATTGGCGAGATCGACAGCACCGGCGGAAAAGTGCGAAACGATCTCTCCGGTTTCCCCATCGATCACGACGAAATGGTTGTTCTCCTGCAATGAGACGACCAGTTCGTTGTTCGCGTTGAAATCGGTGAATTCGGGCTCCGGATCGCTCGGCGCGACCTCGGCGAGGCCAGTGACATCGACTTCCATCATCGCATCGCAATTGGCCATCCCGTCGGTAATCGGGAAAATGGTCACATTGCCCGCCGGCATCTGCGGGATTTCGCCGTCGTTGAGATCCTCGTCGCGCTCGTTCTCGATCGCGACCGCAAGCAAAGATCCGTCCGGCGACCCGGCTACAGAATCAGGCTGCCCCGCGACATCGCAGGTCCCCACGATCTCCTGGCTCGCGATATCGATCACCGCGATATGCCCGGAAGGCTCGACAAAGCTCTCAGACGTATTGACGCCCGCATAAACCTTGTCACCGATCACCGTCACCGAAGTCGGCTCACCGTCCACCGCGACATAGCCCGCCGCCTGCGGATTGGCCGGATCACTGATATCGACAAACCCGATCCCGCTGCCCGGGCTATCGGAATAGACAATCGTCATGCCGTCTTCCGAAGCGGCGATGATCTCCGAAGACGTCGCCTCGGCTTCCGGCGCGTTGAGCGCGACTTCGAAGCTGGCGATACGATTGAAAACCTGCGCATTGACCGGCATGGCAACCGAGGCCAGAAGGCCCGCGGCGACAGCCGTCAGCAAAGTGGCTTTGGACATAAAGATGGTCCCCCGTCCATAAAATTGTGTGGATCACGGAACCGTCTCTATTGAGCCCACGCTACACTCTTGTGACAGCGTGAACCTTCAGGGTAATCGGATGCAGCGCTTGTCCGGCGACGAGCCTGCTCTACGGCTTTGCGCAAGAGGCTTGCGCGCCAACATCTCCCCCCACTCCGTCATCCTCGCGCTTGACGCGAGGACCCGCAAGATCGAAGCACCCTGAGCGGGGTTTGGGGGCTTTGCGGTTGCGCAGTGCGCCCAACTCCTGCTCGGGACACGGCAACGCTGCGGGTCCTCGCGTCAAGCGCGAGGATGACAGAGATAGGGGGCAGGCGCAGTGCGTCCAACAATGCCACATCCGTAGGCGATTTCTTCACCCGATTGCCGTGCCCAAACCCGCCTGTGCATATACTTTTGCCCCCATTCGGCCTATATATGTGCGGTGAGAACAAAATGAGATTCGGCGCAAGCCCTTTTTTTCGAGTCCGTCTCGAAGCGCGTCAGGCCGAGTCGAAAATGGTGCTTTTCGAGCACCGGAGCGGAGCGTACGTGAAGTACGTGAGCACCGGAGCGCAGAAAAATGCCATTTGCAGACCGGCATCACGCGCTTCGAGACGGGCTCGGAGCGCCTGCCCCCAATAGGAAGCCCTCGCCCCGCATGACCGCTGCCCCGCCACATCGTCCCTCCGGCCCCATCACAAGCCAGCTCCAACCGCGCGAGCCCGGCTACCTCAAGGGGCTCAACGCCGAGCAGCGCGAGGCCGTGGAAACCACCGATGGGCCGCTGCTCGTTCTCGCGGGCGCGGGCACCGGCAAGACGCGCGTTCTGACCACCCGCATCGCCCACATCCTCGCCACCCGCAAGGCCCGCGGCGGCCAGATCCTCGCGGTCACCTTCACCAACAAGGCCGCCCGCGAGATGAAGGAGCGCATCGGGCAACTGGTCGGCGCCTCGGTCGAGGGCATGCCCTGGCTCGGCACCTTCCACTCCATCGGCGCGCGCATTCTCCGCCGCCACGCCGAACTCGTCGGCCTCCGCCCCGATTTCACCATCCTCGACACCGACGACCAGATCCGTTTGATCAAACAGCTTCTCGCCGCCGAAAACATCGACGAAAAGCGCTGGCCCGCCCGCCAGTTCGCCGGAATGCTCGACGCCTGGAAAAACCGCGGCCTCCTGCCCAAGGACGTCTCCCCCGCCGACGCCGGCTTTTTCGCCAACGGCAAGGGCCAGAAAATCTACGCCGACTATCAGGCGCGCCTCAAAACCCTGAACGCCGCCGATTTCGGCGATCTCCTATTGGAAGGCATCCGCCTTTTCCGCGAGAACCCCGAAGTCCTCGCCGAATTCCACGATCGCTTCCGCTACATGCTGGTCGACGAGTATCAGGACAGCAACACCGCCCAATACATCTGGCTCCAGCTCCTCGCCAAAGGTCCCAACAGCGGCGGCGCCGGCCCTGCCATCGACGAGAACGGCGTCAGCACGTCCAACATCTGCGTCGTGGGCGACGACGACCAGTCCATCTATGGCTGGCGCGGCGCTGAGGTGGATAACATCCTCCGCTTCGAAAAGGACTTCCCCGGCGCGAAAACCATCAAGCTCGAACGCAATTACCGCTCGACCTCCAACATTCTCTCCGCCGCCTCTCACCTCATCGCCCACAACGAATCCCGCCTGGGCAAAACCCTCCAGACAGACGTCGGCGAACAAGGTGAAAAAATCTCGGTCACGTCCGTCTGGGACAGCGAGGAAGAAGCGCGCCAGATCGGCGAGGAAATCGAGCAATACCAACGCCAGGGTGAAAACCTCAACGACATGGCGATCCTCGTCCGCGCCTCCTTCCAGATGCGCGAATTCGAAGAGCGCTTCATCACGCTGGGTTTGAACTACCGCGTCATCGGCGGCCCGCGCTTTTACGAGCGCCGCGAAATCCGCGACGCGCTCGCCTATCTCCGCATCGTCGCCCAGCCCGCCGACGACCTCGCGCTCGAGCGCATCATCAACGTCCCCAAGCGCGGCCTGGGCGATGCCACGGTGCAGATCGTCCACGACACCGCCCGCGCCGCCAACATCCCGCTTTTGGCCGCCATCCGCGAGCTTGTCGACACCGAGGAATTAAAGCCCAAGCAGCGCGCCACCCTGCGCGAACTCGTTGCCTCAATCGACGACTGGGCCGAGCGCACCCGCACCATCCCCCATTTCGAGCTTGCCGAGCAGATCCTCGATGAGTCGGGCTACACCGCCATGTGGCAGAACGACAAATCCGCCGACGCGCCGGGCCGGCTCGAAAACCTCAAGGAACTCGTCCGCTCGATGGAGGAGTTCGAAAACCTCGGCGGCTTCCTCGAACACATTGCCCTCGTCATGGACCGCGACAGTGGCGAAGGCGCCGAAGACGCCGTCTCGATCATGACGCTCCATTCGGCCAAGGGCCTCGAATTCGACACCGTCTTCCTCCCCGGCTGGGAAGAGGGCCTCTTCCCCCACCAGCGCGCCCTCGACGAGTCCGGCCTCGCGGGCTTGGAGGAAGAACGCCGCCTCGCCTATGTCGGCATCACCCGCGCCAAAAAGCGCGCGCGCATCTCTTTGGCACAAAACCGCCGCATCCACGGCCTCTGGCAATCCGCCATCCCCACCCGCTTTTTGGACGAACTCCCCGCCGACACCGTCGAAGTCACCGACACGGGCTCCTCTTACGGCGGCTACACCTATGGCGGCCGCGCCGCCACCCGCTTCGACGCCCGCGACCCCTTCGACAGCGTCTACGAAACCCCCGGCTGGCAACGCGCCCAACGCCAACAGGCCGGCAGAAAGAGCCCGGGCCCGCTCACGATCGACGGGGAACTGGTGGCGCGCTCATCCGGCCCGTCATCGGCGTATGATGTGGGCGAGCGGGTGTTTCACCTGAAGTTCGGGTATGGGACGGTGACGGCGGTCGAGGGCAACAAGCTCTCGATTGATTTCGAGAAGGCCGGGCCGAAGAAGGTGTTGGATAGTTTTGTGAAGCGGAGGTGAGGGCACATTGGGGGCAGTAATTCTGCAAGCACTTGGAGTTTTGGCGAGTGTCGGCGCTACCGGCTTCGTTCTGGTGACCGTCGCTTACTGGTTCTTCAAGCTCTTCGCTGAGAAATGGCTAGATGCGAAATTCAAAAGGCAGCTGACAGAGCTAGAACATGCGAAGTTGCAGGAACTTGAGCATATTAAATTCGAAGTTGCCAAGCTGCTAGATCGGAACGTTAAGCTTAACGAACGCGAATTCGAACTACTCCCGGACCTCTGGGAAAAAGCGATTGATGCTCATGCTGTGACGCAATCATCGCTTTCTCCCTTTCAGCGATACGCCGTGCTCCGCAAAATGAACGCAACTCAAATCGAAGAGCACTTCCAAGAGTTGGGTTTACAGAAATGGGAACGGGAAAAGATACTGTCCTCCGGCGACGTCGATCAAGAGTACCAGAGGGTTATGACGGCCAGACGCATAGATGCCGCGAGAAGTGCCGCGCGGGACTTCGAAATAGCTCGAAGGCGGTTCGGGATTTTTGCGCAGTCCGATATTGACGATGCGCTAAAGAACCTCGCAGATTTGTTGTTTGATGCGATTTTTGAGGCAGAGCTCGAGTTTGAGCACGAGAAAGATTACCGAGAACGCGACGCACGGAAGAGGCTAAACGATGACGGCGGTCGGATCTTGGACGGATTGCAGGGCCTAATACGCGATCGGATGAACGGCTAATATACCAACTCAATAACCCGACGCGTGACTCAGTCAAAAGAGGCCCTAGGAAAGGGCGGTAATCCAATGCTCTACGTCGTCGCCTTCCCCCACCTCGCCCCGGCTCTCCTCGCCCAGATCGAGGCCATCCGCACCCAGCATAGCGAACACGCCAACCGGATCGCCGCCCACATCACCTTCGTCTTCGGCACCGCTGACCCGGTCGACGCCGTCACCGCGCGCCTCGTCCAAGCCGCCCGCCGCCCCGCCTTCACGGTCCGGTTCGGCCCTGCCATCCCCGGCGAGGATTCCGACGGTCACTACGCCTTCCTCCCCGCCACCGAGCCCGCCGGCACCCTCAGAGACATCTACCGCACGCTCAACCCGCACCCCTCCCGACCGGCAGACGATTTCGTCGCCCACATAACCCTCGCCAACAGCCCCGACCGCTCCGGCATCGAGCCCGCCCTCGCACGCGCCGCCACCCTGCCCCTTCCCGCCGAGGGGACAATCGACGCACTCGTGCTCCTCCGCCAGTCCGAACACCGTCTGGACCGCGTTGCGGCGTTCAAGCTCGACGCCTGACAGACACGCCCCATCGCCCAAAACCGCTTCAATACAGCCGCAAAGGGGAGGACAGCCGCCGGGCGAGCCCCATGAACGTCTGGTGGATTTCGTCGGGGGTATTGGCCTTGAGCACGTTATCCGCCGAACCCGCGCAGCTGGTCATGCGCTCGGGTATGATGGGGAAAAGGCTGTTCGTGATAAAGTCGAACCGGTTGTGGTCATGCCGGCCGATATGGCCATATCGAGGTTCGAGATACTCCGTGTAGATGAAATAAACCTCGACGCCGCGTTCGCGCAGAGCGTCGCACGCACTGGCGTTGAGCGCGTAGTTCATCTCGTGGGGGGCATAGCCCCTACGAGGATCGTTTGGCGTCGCGCGGCTGTGGAAGAACCAGTAATTGGGCAGCCAGGCTTGCGAACTTTCAACGCCATCGGTCACGACGATAACATATTGCAGCCGGTCTTCGGGGGTTCGCCCCGTGCCGCCGGCGGGTATCCGGTTCGCAATCTGGCGCAGCGCCTCCTCCTGATTGGTGCCCCCCAGGGTCAGGTCCAGAGCGATCTCGCTTGATGTCAGCGATTTTGCATAGGCAAGGTCCGACGCGCGAACATCCGTCGGCGAGAGGATTTCCGTCAGCGTATTGCTGAACCGGTAGAGCCCGACGGTGACCTGATCGTCGAACTCCCGTGTTTCGGCGAACGTATCGATCGCCGACAAGATCGCATTTTTCGCCACGTCGATGCGCATGATGGCGCCATTTCTCCGGGCCCGGTCGTAGGACGAGTTGCCCCGCGCCTGATTTATATGGCAGGCGAAAGCACAATTGGTCGCCTGGGCAACCAATTGCTGGTCGCGGTCGGTCGCACCGATGCCCATCGACTGCGACGTATCCACCAAAATGCTGACATTGACATACGAGCGCATGCCCACAACGGCCTGGGCACGGTTGGAGATCGGGAGCGTATCGTACCCGAAGATCTTCATCAGATTGGTCCGATAGTCCGCCTCAAAGGAAAGCGAGGCAAAATAGTTGTTCCTATCGACCGAGACGTCCGGCGTGGCACGGGTCACGTCCGTAAACGGCAAACCGGTCGCAGCGGATGCAAAAAAGCTGCCGATCGTTTCTTCAATCATCGGCTCGGTGTATTCCTCACCGGCCGCCACCCGGGCCTGAAGTTCGCTGAGCGCTGCAAGAACGGCTCCGTTTGCGGCGGCGGTCAACCTTTGGCTGGCCGACAGCGCCAGCGCGTAATCGATTGCAGCGCCCGCCGCCAAAAGGACAAGGGGCGCGAGCAATGCCGTCATGACGGCGAAATTGCCGGTTGCGTCGCCTTTAAAGCGCTTGATCGCATTCAACATCGTTCTGCCAGATCGTCCTCTTGCACGCGCAGCAGAACACCATTGCGGGTCTTGCGCACAGCGCTTACGGGAAGTTCCAGGGTCGGGAAGAGCCAGCCCTGGAACAGCGGTATGTAAGGATAGGTGAAATGGGCGATGACGACCGGCGCCCGCCCAACCACGCCCTCATGCATGTTCGCACCATTGAGAGGTACGGTGTTGGGCACGAGTTCGAGTTCGCACCGCGCATATATGGGCCGGTCGATGATATCCTGATAGAGAAAGGTCCACTCGACTTTGGGCAGGAGTTCACAATCCTCCCAATCGCATTCTTCCGCAGGACCGAACGCCACCGATGACAAGGATCGGCTATACCCGTTCGCCCATTGTTCGTCCCTGAGCTGGGTTGCGAGATGCGCCGTGGGGTTGGCGATCATCCAGATGTCTTCGACGATATGGCGTTCGCTGACCGTCAGCACATTGTCGCCATCGCGGCTCATGAACTCCGCCGCCATCACCGCTGCCTGATGCGCCCTGCGATTTTGCAGGACGAAGTTGGACACCTCGATCGTGCCCACGAACACAATAAGCAGCAAAGGGAGCACCAGCGCGAATTCGGTCGCGGCGACGGCGCGTTCGTCCCGCCCGAACCGGAGCATTGGAGCGCTTCTCCGGAAGCCCTCTAGGATGAGCATGCACGGCTCCCTGAAAGAACCGGCTCGCGCCGTAGGACTGTCCTGCTGCGGTAGCGCTTGCCCTCCTCGGTCTCGACGATATCGGCGATGGCGAGCGGGATTATGATATCTCTATAGGGATAGGTCAGCTCGATTATGATGACGTCGCCACCGCACCCGGGATTCCACTGCCCCGAAAGCGAAAGGTTACGATAGTCAAAGAGCCTGCCTGCCACGACGACGGCGCCGATCTCAAGCGCGTTGCAGTCGAGGACCGGCCCTGACATGGAGCACAGAGTATCCTCCACAAAAGCCTGAGAATCATAGGCATCGGACGCAAGGATGGAGAGCGTGGCCGCCGTGTCGCCCAGCGCACGATCCAGTTCCGCCTGGATGAAGGATTTGACGCCGAGCTCAACCGTGCCCGCCAGGACAAGCAGAAACGGCCAGAGGAGGATGGCGAACTCGATAGCAGTGCTGGCCGCTTCGTCCCCAAGCCAGCGCTTGAACGTGCCCAACATGTCCCCCGAGCCCCTGCGCGTTCCAGCAGATACGCGTAAACCAGGCACTTCTGCTGAAACAGTTCAACAGAGGCAGTACAATTGTAATCGTTAACATCTCATTAGATCAAATGACCGCTCCGGGGGGGCCTTATAATTTTGGTTTGATATCGATCGGCGAGCGGAACCGGCATGACCGGAAGAATGTTTACCGTTTGTATCAGTGCAACGGAGTCCCCATGTCCGACATCCATCCCGGAATCTCGACCACCAACCCCGACGCCGACCGCAAGAAGACCCGGGAAGACTACGTGACGGGCGGAGGTGGGATGACGCCAGAGCAGCGCCGCGAATTGATCTATCTCGCGCAAACAGCCGACGAACAGGATGCCTATCGGGACGATTTGACAGCCTTCGAAGCCGCGAACCGCATCAAACTCTTGCGCAGGAAGCTTGATGGGTGAGTGGCGACCCGAAGGGGCAAATCATGCCGGTGGCATGATTTGAGCCACGAACGCCCGAGCCTGCGGCGGGGCCGGATCGGAGCTGGCAACAAACGCCAACTCCCTGCAAAGCAGCAGCAATCTCGTGCGCCCGCCTCTTGCCACAGCAAAGGCAAAGCGTATACCACCGCTCCGTAAGGAGATGCCGCCGCATGCCCACGCTCACCGCCATCGGCTTCGACGCCGACGACACGCTCTGGGAAAACGAGCACGTCTTCCGCCTCACCCAGCAACACTTCACCGAACTGCTCGCCGACCACGCCGATCCCGAGCACCTGTCCGAACGCCTTCTCGCCGCCGAAAAGGCCAATCTCGCTCATTATGGCTTCGGCATCAAAGGCTTCACCCTCTCGATGATCGAAACCGCCATCGAGGTGACCGGCGGCAAGGTGCCATCCGAACTGATCGGCCGCATTCTCAATGCGGGCCGCGAAATGCTCTCGCACCCCATCGAAACCCTGCCCCACGTCCACGACACCCTCGAAGCACTGACCGGCAGGTTCGCCCTCGTTCTCATCACGAAGGGCGATCTTTTCGATCAGGAGCGCAAACTCGCCCAATCGGGCTTGGGCGATTTCTTCAATGCCGTCGAGATCGTCTCCGACAAATCCCCATCGACCTACACCATCGCCTTCGCTCGCCACGGCGATGGACCGGAAAAGGCCATGATGGTCGGCAATTCCCTGCGCTCGGACGTCTTGCCCGCCATCGAAGCGGGAAGCTGGGGCACCTATGTCCCGCACACCTTCACCTGGGATTATGAGCGCGCCGACGAACCCTCCGGCGCGCCCCGTTTCGCCAGGATCGGCTCCTTGGCCGAACTCAAGCCGTTGATCGATAGCCTCGGCTAACCCTTGACCGGCATCCAGATCTCCAGCCCGCCATGACCGGTGACCGGGTCGAACTTTTCGTCGTAAAGCTCGAACATCGGCCGATTTTCCGCCGGCTCATAGCCGCTCTTGGGCAGACCCTCCGACCAGATCGCGTTCATCGTGTCCCGTATTCCGGAAATATGCCCGGTGTGCGCGAACACCAGATAGTCCTGCGCAGGCACCTTGATCACGGCGAGCGCTTCGGGCACATCGCGCGGATCGTCCACCCGCACGCCGCACATATAGCGGAAGGTCCCTTCGGCCTCCTCAAACGTGTCGCATAGCCCGTACCAGAGCCCTGGCCGCTCGCCGAGCGTACCCTCATAGGCCTGGAATTCGGTCCATTGCGCGGGTATGCCAGCCACCTCCTGATAGCGATACCGCCGGGCCAGCCCGACAAGGGTCATCGCCTCGCCTTTCTCCAGCCGGGGTTCGGCGATTTCGGTCGTTTTTTGTGCTGCTCTGTCCATTCTGATCGGCTCCACAAGCAAGGTTTGATCCACCGCGCTCCCGCCCCGAACCGCTTCCGGGGTCACCCCAAACCGGTCGCGAAACGCACGGGTAAAGGCCTCATGAGAACCATATCCGGCGTCGAGCGCCACATCGAGGATCGAGGGCGCCCCCGCCGCGAGTTGCCGTGCCGCTTCCGTCAGCCGCCGCCCGCGCAGATAATCCATCACCGAATACCCGGTCGCCGAGATAAACCCCCGGCACATATGGAACCGCGATACGCCGCAGGCTCTCGCGATCCTGTCCAGCTCCATATCCTTCTGGAAATGGCTCTCGATGAACCACAGAACCTTACCCACGAACCGCACCGGATGCTCCTTTGATGGCCTTTACACCGGCGACTATGCGCCGCCCGGCAGCCCCTGGCTTGACCGGTCTTGCGCTTTTGCGTTGCGTGCCCTTAAAGCCCGATCCCGCCCACCGGCTCGGTCTCGAACCGTTGCCCGAACCCGGCAATGATCGGTCGCGCCTTGGCGATCGCCGCCTTCACACTCTCGAGTTCGAGCGATGCCTGATGGCTCGCGGCGCTGTCCCACACCTCGCTCACCCAGATCGCGTCCGCGTTCTCCGTATCCCGCGCGATCACATAGCTCAAACACCCGGGCATGCCGCCTTCGTTCTCCCTGAGGATGCCAATCAGCTCCTCGCGCTTGCCCGGCGCCGCCAGCATCTGCCCGATCAATCCATACATATGTCCCCCTCACCCATTCCTGACAACAACAAGGAACAAATGAAGAACACAATAATGACCTTGTCAAGCACTGCGCGCCATCCGTGTTGACTTCCCCACCGCCCGCTTGCACAACCGCAATCGAACCATCATCCTGAGCATCCCATGCCCCACGACCAGATTTCCACGCCCCTCACCAAGGATCAGGCCTACGCGCTGGTCGACGCGGTCATGGAGCGCGACGATCTCGCGCTCACTGCCTCCGCGCATGAGGATGAAAAGACCGGAGAGTGGGTTTTCGAAGCCACCTGCGATTCCCCGCCCGATCTCGAGACCTTCCAGACCCTCGCCCGCGCCGTCCTGGGTGGCGAAGTCGGCTTCTCCATCGCCCCGCTCGACGAGGAGACCGACTGGGTCACCCGCTCGCTCGAGGGCCTGCATCCCGTCCAGGCCGGTGGCTTCTATATTTATGGCAGCCACGAACTGAACGCCCCGCCCGCCGGCGCCATCCCTATCCGCATCGACGCCGCCCAAGCCTTCGGCACAGGCCATCACGACACCACCACGGGCTGTCTCCAGGCCATCGCGAAAGTGCTGAAACGCTCTCATCCCGTGCGTCCGATCGACATCGGCACGGGCACGGGCGTTCTCGCCATCGCCATCGCAAAACGTCGCCGCGTCCCTGTCGTCGCGTCCGATATCGATCCCGTTGCAGTCAAAATCACCCGCGAGAACGCGCGCATCAACGGCGTCGGACAACTGATCGTCGATGTCGACGCCGCCGGGCTCGATCACCCCACGATACAAGGCAACGCGCCTTACGACCTGATCGTCGCCAACATCCTCGCCGGCCCGTTGGTTGGGCTCGCCCCGGGCATCGGGCGAATCGCCGAAAAAAGCAGCGCGATCATCCTTTCAGGCCTCTTGAACACCCAGGCCCAGCGCGTCATCGCGGCCTATCGCCAGCAGGGCATGATCCTCAAGGACCGGATCGTCCGCAACGAGTGGACCACGCTGACGTTGGAAAAGGCATAGCAAAACGCCCCGATGGCCAGCCATCGGGGCGCTCAAGCGCGTTGGGGCGTGACTATCCCCAGGCAATCCGATATTTTGATTTAGTTCGGCGTGCTCTTCTTCGACGCGCCGAAATCGCACCCGTACACCCGTGCATACCGGTCGACCTGGCGCGCAGCTTCGCGGCCGCGCGCTTCGATCATCGCGTCGAGTGCCTTGCGAAAGAAGCTTTTGTCTTCAACCATGGTCTGTCTCCGAAATCCTGGTCGGGTTCTCGTTTATCCGTCGAGGGTAGAGATAGACCCATTCGCGATTGTTGGTTAGACCTTTCGGGACAACCCAGCCATGCCAAAACCGCATGCCACCCAAGTGCCTTAAAAAACCTGGTGGACCGTATCATCATCTAAAATGATGATACGGTCCACCAGCCGCCGCGCGAGGAACGCTTCATGCACCAGACCCCACCGATCCCCGACGCCGTCTTCCAGACCTTTGACGTCCGTTCCGACCCGTCTCAGGTCGCCCCGCGCCTTGCCGCGCTGCGCGCCCGCGTCGCCGAACAGGGACTCGATGGCTTCCTCATCCCCCGCGCCGACGTGCACCAGGGCGAATACGTGCCCGATTGCGATGCCCGGCTTGAATACATAACCGGATTTTCAGGCTCAGCAGGCCTCGCCGCCATCGGCACGAAAACCGCGGCGCTCTTCGTTGACAGCCGCTATACCATCCAGGCGCCGCAGCAGACGGATACAACCCTCCTGACGGTCGTCGACACCACCGACACCAAGCCCGGCGAATGGATTGCCGATCATTTCTCCACAGGCGCGAAGCTCGGCTTCGATCCCTGGCTGCACACCCACGGCCAGATCGCCGAGCTCGAAAAGCCCCTTGCCGCCGTCGGCATCACCCTCGTCCCCTCGAAAAACCCCGTCGATGCCATCTGGCAGGACCGCCCCCACCCGCCGCAAGGCCCCATTGAAGTGCTCGGCCACAACCGCACGGGACGTTCGAGCGCCGACAAGCTCACCCGGCTGCGCGAGACCATGCAGACCGAAGGCGCCGACGCGGTCGTCTTCACCCTGCCCGAATCGCTGTGCTGGCTCTTCAACATCCGCGGCCGCGACGTGCCCCATAGCCCCTTCGTTCTGGGCTTCGCCATCGTCGCGAAATCGGGTATCCCCACCCTCTTCGTCGACCCCTCGAAACTCATCGAAGAGCACCGCACCGCGCTCGCCGGCATTGCCGAACTCGCCGACAAAGCCGGCTTCGAGGTCGCGCTGGCCGCGCTCGCCGCGCAGGGCAAAACCGTCTGGTTCGATCCCGCGACCGCGCCCCACCAGGTGCGCACGCTCCTCTCCGAAGGCGGTGCGAAACTCATCGAAAAGCGCGATCCGGTTCTCCTGCCCAAGGCGAAAAAGAACGCGGTCGAACTCTCCGGCATGCGCGAGGCCCAGCGCAACGACGCTGTCGCGCTGGGCCGCTTCCTCGCCTGGTTCGAACGGCGTGCGCCTCAGGGCGGGCTCACCGAGATCGACATCGTCAGAAAGCTCGAAGCCTTCCGCCGCGACCAGGGCGCGCTCGATATCAGCTTCGATACCATCTCCGGCTCCGGCCCCAACGGCGCCATCGTCCACTACCGCGTTTCGGACACGTCCAACCGTACGCTCGTCCCGGGTGAATTGATGCTCGTCGATTCCGGCGCCCAATACGCCTCGGGCACGACCGACATCACCCGCACCCTCTCCACCGGCCCGGTTACCGCCGCCCAGCAGGACCATTTCACCCGCGTCCTCAAAGGCATGATCGCCATTTCGCGCGCCCGCTTCCCGGTCGGCACGACCGGCGCGCAGATTGATATTCTCGCGCGGCAATTCCTCTGGCAGGCCGGCCTCACCTACAACCATGGCACCGGCCACGGCGTCGGCGCCTATCTCTCGGTCCACGAAGGCCCCGCCGGCATCGCCCCGCGCTATACCGTTCCCCTCGAAGAGGGCATGGTGCTCTCCAACGAGCCCGGCTTCTACCTCGAAGGCCAATACGGCATCCGCATCGAAAACCTCGTTGCCGTAAAAACGAGCGAAATCGGCGAAGGCAAATACCTCGATTTCGAAACGCTCACCCTGACCCCCATCGACACCCGCCTCATCGACCTCTCGCTCCTCGAACAGGCCGAGCGCGACTGGCTCAACACCTACCACGCCCGCATCCGCGAGGAGATCGGCCCGCTGCTCGAAGGCGAGGACAAAGCATGGCTGGAAAGGGCAACCGCGGCGATCTGACCGCGCGGTCAAGCCATGCACCCTCAGCACTTCGCCATCCGCCCCGCCCTTCCCGCCGAGGCCGATATCGTCCGGCAGATCAGTGCCGACGCGTATATTCCCGCCTATCAGGCCACCATCGGCGCCATCCCCAAACCGGTCTTCGAGGACTACCGGCCCCGGATCGCGCGCGGCGAGGTGTGGCTCCTCGAAACGGACCGCCCCATCGGTGTGCTCGTTCTCGAGGACAAGGCGGGCCACCTTCTCGTCTATAGCATCGCCGTGTCGCCCGAACATGCTGGACGCGGCTACGCCACGGGCCTCCTCGAATTCGCCGAGCACCAAGCGGTGGATCGGGGCCGCCCCGAAATCCGCCTCTACACCAACAGCCGCATGACAGGGAACCTGCGCCTCTATGCCAAATGCGGCTTCGCCGAGATCGGCACCCGCCCACATCCCAACCGCCCGGGCGAAATCCTCGTAGACATGGCGAAACCTGTGGCCCCCAGGCCTATTCCGCCGTCTCCTGCGCCAGCATCTCCCTGACCGACCAGGGATATTCGCCGCCGGGCGACCGGATATCGTCGACGGCCCAACCATCCGGCTCATCGACCAGCACATAGACGAGTTCGCGCGGCTCGCCGAAATTCTCAAAACGCACGGCGATCTCCACGCGCCCATCGACCGTTTGGGCCACCCCCATCTCGAATGCGGTGAGGTCGAAATCCTGCCCGTCGACGATGGGCGAAAACCCGAGCCCATACGGGTCCTCTTCCAGATAAGCCTCCCAGGCGGCCCGCGTCTCCGCACTGAACCACGTGATATCCTCCGCGCCCATCTCGCCCTTGAGCAAGGGCTTGTAGATCGCCTGGACCAATTCTTCGGGCGTGTCATATGCCCATGCGCCCGTCATCCCGGCGAAAAACAGCGTGAGTGCCGCCCCGATCCTCGATAGTGCTGCCGTCATCGTGCATCTCCCAAGAGTGTCAGTTGAACCAGAGCGCATAGCCCCAGATCGCATTTCCAAACACCGCATTGGCCGCTTCGAAATGCCCGGGTCCCGCCACTTCGCCTTCGCGCATGAACGGCAACGCGCCATATCCGGTGAAAATCATCACTGCGTCGGTCCGTTCGGCCTCGGCGAAATAAGCGTCGAGATCGAACCCCATCTCCGGGAACCGCCAGTGCGGCAGCAGCAATTCGCCCCGGACGATGGCCTCGAACACATCGAGCGTTCCAAGCCAGGCGCTCACCATCGGCTTGGTGATCGTCAACCCTTCAAGAGCCGGCGTCTGTGCCGGTGACGGCATGAATTCGAGATGGTCGTCGGTCTCCGCAATGATCGCCTCCCAATTCCGCCGCGAGAGTGAAACGATCTCCAACAGCCGGTCCTGAACGCCGGCAAGCCGCGCGCGGTCGACAACCGGCCAGTTGAACGTGTGGATACCGGCAATGGCATCCGCGATCAGCATGTCCGTCTCCGGGTCGATCGCAATGCTGCCGCGCCCGGTATTGCCCATGGGCAGCCGGCCCCCGGGAAAACCCGGTGCAGCGCAACGTCGAACGTCGTCTCGAAATCGTGCGCCAGAAGGAAATCCACCTGCACCGCGAGCACCTGGCTATACCCCGCCAGCCAGATCGCATCGGCGGCATCGAACGCAAACATGGCGTCGGACGGGCACCGGGGATCGTCGCGGTCGAACGTACCGGACATGGTCAGACCGTCGCAAAGAAGCGCGCCAACCGTCGCCCGGTTGTCCCCCACACTGTCGCCGTCGAGATCGAACCGGATGCGCGTGACATCGATTTCGACGGCGAACCCCGCATGCTCGCCCGCGGCAAGAAGCTGCGCCTTGGCGCTGTCCATGCCCGCAACGAACGCTTCGAGATAGCCGCGCAATTGCGCATAGTCCAAAGGCTCGACCGCACGCCTGGAGGTACCGGGAGCGGAAAACGCACCCAACAGGGGAGAAACGACGATCCCGCGCTCCGGGTCGAACCCATGCCTCAGCATGGCCTGCGCTAGCCCGCATTTCTCACACTCCTTGCGCCCTGCGTCGGATTTTGGCGAGTCGCATACGGGTGCGGCGCGAAAAAGCGTATCGGGCATACGGTTTTCTCGCGCCGTGCCCGGAGGCGGCCGCCAAAATCCGACCCGAAGGGCTGGTTGAAAGTGGCGACAGTGTACGCCAGAGAGCTTGCACGTATGTCCAATACGCACTGCGCTCTCCGGCTACCCTGCCGCCACTTTGAACCAGCGCAGGGCACAAGGAGTGTGAGAAATGCGGGCTAGATCCTCGGTCGCGGTCAGAAACGTCAAAAGCCCGGCCCCGAAGGCCGCCTCGGCATCGCCCTCCGCCGCCCGCGCCTCCATTTCCGCAAGCCCGTCCTCGAGCGCACCGGCGTAAAGATTGGCCCGCAGCAACGCCGCCGTATCGCCCGCCTGCGCCATCGAAGCAGATGGCAAGGCCAAGGCGAGGCCCACGAAGAAAATCAAAAAGCGCATCGCGTCCCTCCTGCGCGGCCGACCCTGCTCTACCCGACCATGTCGAACCAGTCGTCTTCCGAAATCACCGTCACACCGAGACTTTCGGCCTGTTTGAGCTTACTGCCCGCCCCCGGGCCCGCCACGACGAGATCGGTCTTGGCCGACACCGAGCCCGATACCTTCGCCCCAAGCCGTTCGGCCATCGCCTTGGCCTCCGACCGCGTCATCCTTTCGAGCGAACCGGTGAAAACCACCGTCTTGCCCGCGACCGCGCTGTCCGCCGCAGCGGCTACCTCATAGGCCTGCGGCGTCACCTCGGCCAAAAGGTCGTCGATTGCCGCCTCGTTGCGCGCGTTGGCAAAGAAGGCGCCGACCGATTGCACGACCGTTTCCCCGATCCCGTCAATGCCCAAAAGCGCGCCCCGCGCGTCCTCGTCGCCACGCCCGGCTGCCTGCGCCGCATCGCGGAACGCCTTGAAGGTCCCGAAGGTCTTGGCAAAGAGCGTCGCGGTCGTTTCCCCAACATGGCGAATCCCCAACGCGAAGATGAACCGGTCGAGCTCGGGCTCCCGCCGCGCGTCTATCGCATCGAAGAGCTTGCGAACAGACGTTTCGCCCCACCCCTCCTGATCCTTGAGCTTTTTGAGGCTTTTGCCGTCTTCCTCTTCGAGCTTGAAAATATCGGCCGCCTGCTTGATCCGCCCCTCGGCGTGGAAGGCCGCGATTTGCTTGTCTCCAAGCCCGTCGATATCGAGCGCATCGCGCGAGACGAAATGCTTCAATTGCTCGACAGCTTGCGCCGGGCAGATCAATTCGCCCGTACACCGCCGCCGCGCATCGAGCTTTCCGGTCTTGGGATTGGCCTCGCGCACCGCCTCGGATCCGCATTCGGGACATTCATGCGGAAATTCGTAAGGCTTGGAATCCGCTGGCCGCTTCTCGGGCACGATCGCCACGATCTGCGGGATCACATCCCCCGCCCGCTGTACGATCACCGTATCGCCCACGCGGATATCGTACCCATCCCGGATCGGCGCGCCGGTACTATCCCGCCCCGCGATATAGTCCTCATTATGCAGCGTCGCATTCTCGACCACGACCCCGCCCACGGTCACCGGCTGCAACCGCGCCACCGGCGTCAGCGTGCCCGTCCGTCCCACCTGGATATCGATGCCCTTGAGGATCGTCGTCGCCTGTTCGGCGGGGAATTTGTGCGCAATCGCCCAGCGCGGCGCCCGCGCGACAAAGCCCCACCGCTCCTGCAGCTTGAGGTTATCGAGCTTATACACCACCCCGTCGATATCGTACCCCAGCGTCGCCCGTTGTTCTTCGATCGTCCGGTAATGCTCCAGCATCTCCTCGGTTGAAGTCGTCCGGATCATCAACGGGTTGATGACGAAGCCGAAATCGCCCAGCCTTTGCACCGCGTCATACTGCGTCTCGGCCAGAGGCGCGCTCAATTCGCCCCATCCATAGGCGAAAAACTTGAGGTTCCGCTTCGCGGTAACCGAGGGGTCCTTCTGCCGCAGCGAACCTGCCGCCGTATTGCGCGGATTGACGTAGTCCTGCCCCCCCTCTGCCGCCGAGCGCGCCTTGAGCGCCGCGAAATCCGCATGTGTCATATAGACTTCGCCACGCACCTCAATGATATCCGGCCAACCGGAGCCCTTGAGTTTCTTGGGAATATCGCCGATCGTCCTGAGGTTCTCGGTGATGTCCTCGCCTTCGGTCCCGTCTCCCCGCGTCGCCCCACGCACGAACACCCCGTTCTCATACCGCAGCGAAGCCGAAAGCCCGTCGATCTTGGGTTCGGCGGTAAAAGCGAGGTCGAGCGCCTCCTCCCGCCCGAAGAACTTCCGCCCCCGCGCGACGAAATCGGCGACGTCCTCATCGTCGAACGCATTGCCCAAACTGAGCATCGGCACCGAATGCCGCACCTTGGCAAAGCCCTCCGCCGGCGCCGCACCGACTTTCTCGGACAGCGAATCCGCCCGCCTGAGTTCGGGAAATTTCGCCTCGATCTCCTGATACCGCCGCTTGGCCGCATCATACTCGGCATCGGTAATCTCGGGCGCATCGTCTTGGAAATAGGCCTTGTCCGCCCGCGCGAGCAACTCATGCAGCCGATCGAGTTCGGCCTTGGCCTCCTCCTGCGTCAGTTCGGCAATCGCGGTCTCGGCACTCATTGGAACTCCGGCATTAGATTAGGGCACTCTCAAGAATACCTGCGTCGGATCGCGCCGGATTTTTCTTGTCCGGCAAGGCGCGCGATGCCCCGGGCGAGAAAAAGACAAGCGAGGCGATGCAGGTATTCTTGAGAGTGCCCTTAGCACCCGCATAGGCCACCAGCATGGCCGCCCTTCGCCTCGGGATACCGGGCGTTCCGCAAACCCCAAACGCAATCGCCACACCGCTCATGCCGACACCTCGCTCATCAGCCGCTTTGCCGCGGCCCGCGCCTCGTCGGTAATCGTCGCGCCGGCCAGCATCCGCGCCACCTCTTCGCCCCGCGCGTCGGTATCGAGCGGCTTGACATGCGTGCGCATGAACGCCCCTTCCTCGATCGCCTGCTTCTCGATCAGAAGATGCGTCTTGGCCCGTGCCGCCACTTGTGGCGCATGGGTCACCGAGAGCACCTGCACCGCCTCCGCCAACCGCGCCAGCCGCTTCCCGATCGCATCGGCGACCGCGCCGCCGACGCCGGTATCGATCTCGTCGAAAATCAGCACTGGCACCGATCCCTTGTCCGCCAGAACCACCTTGAGCGCCAGTAGGAACCGCGAAAGCTCGCCCCCCGAAGCGACCTTCATCATCGGTCCCGGGCTCGTGCCGGGATTGGTCTGTACGTGAAATTCAATCTGGTCGTATCCGCTTCCGGAGATCCTGGTTTCGTCCACCTGCCGGTCGACGATGAACGTCGCGGCTCCCAGTTTCAGGTCCGGCAACTCCTTGCCCACGGCTTTCGAAAGCGCCGCCGCCGCCTTCTCGCGCGCCCGGCTCAGCACTGCAGCCGCTTCGTGATACGCGCCCTCCGCCGCCTTCATCTCGGCCTCGAGCGCCGCCAGCGTCTCCTCCCCGCTTTCAAGCGCCGCCAGATCCGCCTCGAACTGTGCCAGAATATCGGGCAGCGCGTCGCACTCGACCTGATGCTTGCGCGCTGCGGCCCGGAGCGCGAACAACCGCTCCTCGACCTGCTCGAGTTCACGCGGATCGAACGCCATCTCCCGGCGAATCTCGTCAAGCGCCTCGTTGGCCCCATCGAGCGCCACCAGCGCGGCATCGAGCGCCTCGGCCATCGGCTCGAACAGTTTCGCCTCGGCCTCTCCCTTGCGCGTCAGCCGCCGTAAAAGCATCGCCAACGCCGGACCCGGCGCGTTGGCTCCGTTCAGAATCTCATCCGCGTCATTGACCTCGCCGGCAGCCTTTTCGAGCCCCATCAACCAGCCCCGGCGCTCCGACAAGGTCTCCTCTTCCCCAGGCTCTGGCTTGAGCGCACTGAGCTCCTCGACGACATGTCGCGCGTAATCTTCCTCCTGCGCCGCTTTCGCCACCCGCGCGCGCTGCGCGTCCACCGCGCGCTGGGCCTCTACGAATGCCCCATGCGCCGCTCGCACCGCCTCACGTTCCTTGCCCAGCCCGCCGAACGCATCGAGCAACGCCCGATGCGTCGCCGCGTCCACCAGCGCCCGGTCGTCATGCTGCCCGTGCACCTCCACAAGCAGCGCCCCGACCGATCGCAACAGCCCCGCGGAAACCGGCTGATCGTTGACGAACGCCCGCGTACGCCCATCCGCATGCTGCACGCGCCGCAGGATGATATCCGCGTCGTCCGCGATCTCGTTCTCGCGCAACAGTACGCGCGCCGGATGATCGTGATCGAGCGCCAGCACCGCGACCACCTGCCCGCTATCGGCCCCCTCGCGCACCAACGCCGCGTCCCCGCGTCCGCCCAGCGCCAGCGTTAGCGCATCGAGCAGGATCGATTTGCCCGCGCCGGTCTCGCCGGTCAAAACGGTCATGCCCTGCTCGAAGGATAAATCGAGCTGGTCGATCAGAACGATATTGCGAACCGAAAGCGTGCTCAGCATCGCCGGCCGGCTCCCTACAGAGTGTTGAGAATCGGATCAGGGTGAGCCGAAAATGGTGGTTTTCGAGAACCGGAGCGGAGCGTACTTAATGTACGTGAGCACCGGAAGCGCAGAAAACTGCCATTTGCAGGCCACCATGGTCCGATTCTCAACACGCCTTGGCCTTCTTTCACGGATGGGTCAGTCATAGCCTTTTCGTCCCCCGCCCGGCAAACGTCCGAGCGCCTCTTCCACGCCTTTCGCCACAACGAGAATAAAACAAGAACATTTATCCCGATCCGTCAAGCCGTCGGGACGCACAAAAGCCCCGAGTCACGCGCATCGGGGCTTGATCTTGTGGAAAACGCAGCGTGCCCGGCTAGCCCGCATTTCGTTGGCACGGCCCTTCGAGCCTCACACTCCCTGCCCCGACCGCCGTCTTTCCGGGGCTTGTTCCCGGAATCCGGCCACGCGCTGTCCAGCGCGCGAAAGGGATTCGTCCTTGCGTTCGAACGAGCCGGGTGATCAGGGCCCGGTTCGCACGCACAAAGTCCTGTGCACCTGGTGCTGGCCCCCGGGAACACGTCCCGGGGTGACACGATGGTGGGGGAGGCGAGGCTTTGCCATGAACCGGACACCAGTACATCAAGCGCGAGGATGACGACGGTCGGAGGACATGCTGCGCAACCCGTCGCGCAGGACCACTAGCTGGACAGCCAGTTCCCCTCCACCATCTGCGGGCTCAACCCCTTCTCCTGCAAGAGAGTGAAGGCGCGTCCATACCACTCGCCCGAGGGATAATTGGTGCCTAGCACCGCTGCCGCGGTCTGCGCCTCGCCGATCAGCCCCAGCGACAGATACGCCTCGACCAGCCGGTACAGCGCCTCTTCCACATGGGTGGATTGCTGATGGTCTTCGACCACCGCGCGGAACCGGTTGATCGCTGCGGCATAATCTCCGTGGCCCAGATAGTACCGGCCCACCGACATCTCCTTGGCAGCAAGCTGGTCGCGCGCGATCACCATCATCGGCTTGGCCTCTTCGGCGTACCGGCTGTTGGGATAGCTCGAAATCAGGAGCTCGAACGTATCGATCGTATCGGCGGCGAAGGTCTGGTCACGCGTTGCGTCGGGGATCTGCTGGAAATACGAACTGCCCTTCAAAAACAGGATATACGGCGCTTCGGAGGACTGCGGATAGAGCGCCAGGAACCGGTCCGCCGCCAGCGCCGCCTCCTCGAACCGTCCGATCCGGAAATTGGCGAAGGTGATCATCACCTTGGCGCGCTCGTTATAGTCGGAATAAGGATGCTGCCGCTCGAGTTTTTCGAGGTCCTCGATCGCCGACACGTACCGGTTGGCCTCCATATGCCCCACGGCGTCGTCGTAAAGCTCGTCCGCCGGGATGATCGGCTCCACGGGCTTGCTGAAAAACCCGCCGCCTGAGCATGCGGCGACCAACGTCACCAATAACGCCGCCAGGGCGAGACGAATTCCGGTTCCCAAAGTCCTCGGGCTAGCTGAAGTGCTCACGAAACGCTCCGTCCTCAATGCGTCACAAACAATGATGCCAAGCGTTGCGCCGCCCCATCATTGACCTTGGCTAAAACGCGATCTGTTCAAAACTGTGACGGGTTATGGCCCATTCAGCCGATCGAACGCAAGTAAGGCTTCAAAACCATCGCTTCGGGCAGGTCCTCGAGCGCTTCCATTTCGAGCGGCAGCGCATCCGCTTCCACCACCTCGAAATTCTGCTCGCTGGCGAAAAGCGACTGCAAGACCAGCGCGTTAAGCCCATGCCCGCCCTTATATGACCGGAACCGCCCGTAAATCGGCCTGCCCGCCAGGGCGAGATCCCCGATCGCATCGAGCAGCTTGTGGCGCACGAATTCGTCCTCGAACCGCAGCCCGTCGGGATTGACGATCCGCTCATCCTCGATCGCGATGGAATTCTCCATGCTCGACCCAAGCGCATACCCCGCCTGCCGCAGCACCTTGGCCTGCGCGACGAACCCGAACGTCCGCGCTGCGGCGACGGTCTCGATGAACTGACGCGGCGACCAGTCGAGGATCATCCGCTGCCGCCCGATCACGTTGGAATTGAAATCGATCTCGACGTCGAAGGCGCGCCCGTTATAGGGCTCGAGCGTCGCGAACGCATCGTTCTGCCGGACCGTCACGGTCCGCAAAATCCGGATAAAGCTCTTGCGCGCCGGCTGCACCGAGATGCCTGCCTCCATGATGGCGGTCGCAAAAGGCTCCGCGCTGCCGTCGAGGATCGGGCATTCCTCCCCCTCGACCGTAATCAGCGCATTATCGATCCCCAGCCCGTTGAGTGCAGCGAGCACGTGCTCGACAGTCGCAACCGATGCGGAATCGCCCAGGTCCACGACAGTGCACAGCGACGTCCGCGTCACACGCGAATGCCCCACCTGAACCGGTCCGACCTTCCGCC
Source organism: Pelagibacterium halotolerans (assembly GCF_044811015.1). GTDB lineage: Bacteria > Pseudomonadota > Alphaproteobacteria > Rhizobiales > Devosiaceae > Pelagibacterium > Pelagibacterium halotolerans_A. The sequence goes on along the minus strand of NZ_CP085243.1, from coordinate 3,685,095 downwards.
CGTCCTCGAGCACACGCTCGATCTGGTAACCGCTATCGGCGGCTGCCGGGGAGAGTATCAGTTTGGCGGGCTTGCCATTGTGAACGCCAATGCCGGCGAACTCTACGGGTACAGTGAGCGTGCTTTGCCGCACGACATAATTTTTCATACAAACTCCCGGGCAATGGGTGGAGCCGCCCGCATGCTGGAGCGTGTCCTAAAAAAGCACCCTCTCGGACCTGATCCGGTAAGGGCATCGCTTTTTCGTCTCGAACACGCAACCACTCAAGAACCAGAGCATATCGTGGCGAATGCAGTTCGGCGCAACATGCTCTAGCAAACGCTCTTTAACGAAAAACGATCCGACGGGAAACCCGCCGGATCGCTGTAACCTGATAAATATTGAATATCGCTTAGAGCCTGACCGGGAATTCGGTGGCTGAGGGCCGGCGAGGGATTTTTGTTCGGAAAAAGCGGGAAATCGGGGGCAATATCAGGCATATTGGCTTCGATTTCCCGCTTTTTCCGGGCAAAAAGACCCGCCGGACCGACCCGCCCGAATTTTCGGTCAGGCTCTTAACCGTGGCGCCGCAAAAACGCCGGGATTTCAAGCTGTTCGGACGCTGCCGGCCGCGCGGGGTTCTGCCGTCCATGGGCATCCGCCTGCCCCGAAGCGCCTTCGGTGTGACGCGGTGCCGCAGGGCGCGACGGCGCGGCTTCGATGGCGCTGCGCGCCGCCGCATCGTCGAATTCGGACTGCCGCCGGTCGATTTCGTGCTCATGCTCGCCGTCACCGCCGAGGTTGAGCCCCACATTGGAGGCCAGCCGGCGGAATAGCGCCCGCGCATTGCGCGGCTCTTCAGCCTTCGGCTGCTCCATCTGCTGCCGCGCGACGGCGGGCATCTCATCGGCCCGCGGCATGCGCCGCTGCAAGGCCGGGCGTTCCGCCCCGGAAGGCACATAAGGCTTGGGCGCCTCGGCTTCGGGCGCACGCGGCGCTTCTTCGACCGGCTGCGGCGCCGGAGCGCTCGGAACGTAAGGCTCGATCGTGACCCCGCTGTCCTCTCCGGCCTGCACCTTGGGCGCGGCCCGGCCCTCGCGAATGGCGCTTGCAACAGCGGCCTCGAACTGCTCGTCGCTCATATGCGCGGCAACGTCCGCACGCTGCGCCTGCTGAGGTTCGGCCTGCTGCGGAGCAGCTTCGGCGGCCGGGCGGCGCGCCTGAAGCGCTGCGCGATTGGCGTTCGGCTTGATCGGATCGAGCGCCTGCACCATCAGCGCATCGGTCCCCGTTGCCACCACCGAAACCCTGATCTTGCCCTCGAGTGTATCGTCGAAGGTCGCCCCGAGGATGATATTGGCATCCGAATCCACTTCCTCGCGGATCCGGCTCGCCGCCTCGTCGACCTCGTAAAGCGTCATATCCTTGCCGCCGGTGATCGAGATCAAAAGCCCGCGCGCACCCTGCATCGACACATCGTCCAAGAGCGGATTGGCGATCGCCGCCTCCGCCGCGTGCCGCGCGCGATCCTCGCCCTCGGCCTCGCCCGTGCCCATCATCGCCTTGCCCATGCCGCGCATCACGGCGCGCACGTCGGCAAAGTCGAGATTGATCAGCCCTTCCTTGACCATCAGGTCGGTGATGCACGCAACGCCCGAGAACAACACCTCGTCCGCCATCGCGAACGCATCGGCGAACGTCGTCTTCTCGTTGGCGACCCGGAAGAGGTTCTGGTTCGGAATGACGATCAGCGTATCGACATGCCGATGGAGCTCGTCGATCCCCTCTTCGGCCAACTTCAGTCGCCGGTTACCCTCGAACTGGAACGGCTTGGTCACCACACCGACGGTCAGAATGCCCTGTTCCCGCGCCGCACGCGCGACGACAGGCGCCGCGCCCGTACCGGTGCCGCCGCCCATGCCCGCGGTGATGAACACCATATGCGAGCCCGAAAGGTGGTCGTTGAGTTCGTCGAAACTCTCCTCGGCCGCCGCGCGCCCGACTTCCGGATGCGACCCCGCACCCAGCCCCTCGGTCACCCCGACGCCAAGCTGAATGACGCGTTGCGCGCGCGAAAGCGCCAGCGCCTGCGCGTCTGTATTGGCAACAACGAACTCGACCCCCTCGAGCCCGGAATTAATCATGTTGTTGACAGCGTTACCGCCCGCGCCGCCCACGCCGAACACCGTAATTCTCGGCTTGAGTTCCTGAATTCCCGGGATCTGAAGGTTGATAGTCATCTCTGGCCCCATAGTGGCTGTGTAACCAAGATGTACCGCTCAATTCGTTAACCGGGCCCTAACAACTCTACCGATTCCATTAACCAAACTGCAATTTGCGAGGCTTGACAGCCGCAAAGTCACCATCGGTTAACCCTGATTTGTTCTCGCCGCCCCACCCCGCAATCGTTACGTCGCCCCTACCCCTCGGTCGTCTTCCGCGGGCTTGACCCGCGGACCTCGCACCGGTGCCTCAAGCGCTATCGCCAAGGTGAGGCTGCGCGGCCGCTGGGACGAGCCCGCTGGCGTCCGGTTTCGGGCATCGCACCATCCCGTCATCCCGGATTTATCCCCGGACAAGGGTGAAGGACTGTCCCGAAGGGCCATCCAGCGCACGAAAGGACGCACCCCGGCCATTCTTGACTCAAGAACAAAACCATTTCATTATATAACCTCCAAGATATTTAAACCCCAAGGAGCATCCCTTATGTCCCGCATCACCCCGAGCCTCTGGTTCGACAACAACCTCGAAGAAGCGATGGACTTTTACGCCGCGATCTTCCCCGACACCAAGATCCACGGCATGACCCGTTACCCCGAAGGCGGCATGGGCGAGCCGGGCGCGGTGATGACGGGCGATTTCGAACTCCTCGGCCAGCGCTTCAACGCCATCAACGGCGGCCCCAACTACAAATTCAACGAGGCCATCTCCTTCATCGTCGACTGCAAGGACCAGGCCGAAGTCGACCACTACTGGGAAAAGCTCCCCGCCGATGGCGGCACCGAAATCCAGTGCGGCTGGGTCCGGGACAAATTCGGCATCTGCTGGCAAATCGTCCCCCGCGCCCTCTACCGCACGGTAACGGGCAGCGATCCGGAGGGTGCAAAGCGGGCGACCCAGGTAATGCTCAAGATGAAGAAGTTGATCGTGGCGGAACTTGAGGCGGCGTATGAGGGACGGGGCTGATGCAGGACCGGGCTGTCGGTTCGATCAGATCATGCTCGAAACCCCGAATGCAATCAGACCGCTAACCGAGTATCCACGTCGAGAATAGGGCTGAGAGGGGACCGTCGGCTTTTGGCTCCATTGTCCGGAAATCAGCCATTGGTGCTATCGAATGACGTCCTGTGAAATTTCCAGTCCAGCCAAGCGCCATTGCGGCAGGCCGCCTTCCAACCGACGTGCCTCGAACCCGGCCTTGCGCAGCGCGGCTACCGCCTCGAAGGCGTAGACGCAGTAGGGGCCACGGCAATAGGCAATGATTTCACGATCCTTTGTCAGGTCGCCGAGGCGCTGCTCGAGTTCCGCCAACGGAATGTTGGTAGCCCCCGGAATATGGCCTGCCGCGTACTCGTCGGCTGGCCGAACGTCCAGCACTGTCACGAGGCCCGCCCGAGCGCGTTCGAGCAGTTCCTCGCGTGATACCGGTTCCATCCCGTCGCGCTTGTCAAAATAGCCCCGAACGATGCGGTCCATTTCCGCCGCATGCTGTTCGGTCACCACTCTTAGTGCCGAGATCAGCGCGATCACCTCGTCCCCGGAAACTGAATAGAGGATGAACTTTCCGTCCCGCCGTGCGCTCACCAGCCCGGCGCGCTTGAGCGTCTGCAAATGCTGGGAGGTGGCTGCAACCGTCATCCCGGTGCGTTCGGCCACGGCTTCGACGCTGCGTTCTCCTTGCGCCAGCAACTCGATGATTTCGATCCTGCCAGCATGGCCTAGGGTTTTGGCGGTCTGGGCAAACTGCTCAAAGACAGCGCGCTTGGGGGAGGCGGTTGACATCATGCTTCGATTCACATTATCACATTCAACGGAATTACTGAATGTATTAAGTCGACGTTCTTGTCAAGGAGTGACCACGCCATGATCGTCCGCCAGTTCCTGCATACCGATCCTGTCGGCGCATCCTATCTTCTCGGCTGCGGCGGAAAGGCATCGGGTGCTGTCGTCGACCCTATCGGCCCGATCGAACCCTATCTCAAGGCGGCCGAACACACCGGTATGAAAGTCCTCTATGTCATCGACACCCACGTCCACGCCGATCATATCTCGCCGGGCCGCCAGTTGGCCGAGGCGTCGGGCGGTAAATATGTGCTGCACGAACGTGCTGATGTGGCGTTCGACTTTCACAAAGTTGCCGAAGGCGATGTGCTCGAGCTCGGCAACGTGACGCTGCAGGTCATGCATACGCCGGGCCACACGCCCGAGCATATTTCCCTGCTCGTCACAGACCGCACACGCGCGAGCGAACCCTGGTTCGTCGTGACAGGCCACACGCTCATGGTCGGCGACCTTGGCCGCACCGAACTGGCCAGCAGCGCCGAGGACGGTGCGCGCAGCCTGTTCGCCAGCGCCCAGCGGCTCAAGACCCTTCCCGATCATATCGAAGTGCTTCCCGGTGCATTTTCCGGGTCGGTCTGCGGACGCAAATTGTCCGGCAAGCCCACATCGACAATCGGGTTTGAGCGCCGTTTCAACACAGCCTTCGCCATTGAGGGCGAATCCGATTTTATTGCCGCAATGGTTGCCGACATCCCGTCGCCCCCGCCCGGTGCGGCGCACACCCGCGCCCTCAATGCCGGGCGCGGTTGATCCTCCATGACAGCAATCGTGCCCCAGTTCGGCATTGCCGAGAACCGCACCCAGTTTGTCCATCAACTCGTGCAGGTTCTGCTCGTCGGCTTCGCGATCGGAATGACGCGAACGGTCGTTCCCGCGTTGGCCGAAAGCGAGTTCGGATTGGAGCGTGGTTCCTTTGTGCTGCTGTCGGCCTTCGTTATCGCTTTCGGCGTGGTCAAAGGCGTGCTCAACTTCGTTGCAGGTCGCCTGTCGGAGCGGATCGGGCGCAAGAAGGTTCTTGTGCTCGGTTGGCTCGTCGCGCTTCCTATCCCGTTCATGATCGCCTTTGCGCCCGACTGGAACTGGATCGTCGCCGCGACGGTTTTGCTTGGCATCAATCAGGGCCTTTGCTGGTCCATGGCGCAAACGTCCAAACTTGACCTTACCCGACCCAACCAACGGGGCGTCGTCATCGGACTAAATGAATTCGCCGGCTATGTGGGCGTTGCACTGGCGGGTATAATCACCGGATATGCGGCAACACTGATTGGGCCGCGTGAAGGGCTGCTCGCCTTCGGCCTGATCGTTGTCGGGTTTGGACTGGCCTTGTCCGCCCTTTTCGTTCGCGACACCCTCCCATGGGCGCATTCCGAGGCCAAATCTGCTGCGGCTGCGCCTCTTTCCACCTGGGAGGTTTTCACATTGATGTCCTGGCGCGACCGCAGGTTGGCGGCGATTTCCCAAGCAGGCCTTGTCGAAAAGTTCGTCGATGCGCTTGTCTGGGTCATCTACCCCGTCTTTCTGTTCTCGCGCGGCTTGAGCCTGCCGGAAATCGGCTGGGTCGTGGGTATATACGGTGTTGTCTGGGGCGGCTCGCAACTGGTCACCGGCCCTCTATCGGACAAGGTCGGCCGTCACTGGCCCAATGTTTCGGGCATGTGGATATGCGGTGCAGGTGTGGCCATGATGGTCCTTGGAGAAGGCTTCATCTGGTGGTCCCTGTCGGCGGCTGTTTCGGGCCTGGGTATGGCGCTTCTCTATCCCAATCTTTCAGCCGCCGTGGCCGATATCGCTGCCCCGATCTGGCGCGGCTCGGCCATTGGCATATACCGCTTCTGGCGCGACCTCGGCTATGCCATCGGCGCCTTTGGCTTCGCGCTGGCCGCAAACCTCTCCGGTCAGATCGAGGTAGCCTTCTGGTTTGTAGCCGTTGCAATGCTGGCTTCGGGCATAGTGCTACTCATCTGGGGCGAAGAGACGCGACCGCATTGAAACGTGCGGCGAAATGGTGCGTTGTTCGAGCGCCCCGGGACAGACAGCTTTCGGGTTTGCTGGCGACAATAACGAACGTCCGAAATGGCGTCGGAAGCAGGCATTTGCGGGCCAAAACCATCAATCTCAAAGCGGCCCCAGGAGTTCTCTGTACGTACAGCGACCGGCCCCCCTCAAATCCCCCGGCTATCATACGCCCAATGCAACAACGCCTGCCGCTGCCTTGGCCGGCACGTCCAATCGCGCGGCTCACAATTGCGGCGAAGCTGGGCCACGTGCCGCACTATGGCCTTCCAGCGCCCGATCTGCCGCGCATCCTCTTCCGGCATGCGCCGCCCCAGAAAATAGCGGCAATACCACTGGAACCAGCCGCGCGGATCGTCGGGGTGGATCCAACCCTTTTCCCGCCACACGCTGAGCGGCTGGCTGGCGTCGACCCCGAAAAAGTTGAGCCGCACATCGCGCGTATCCGAGAGTTTGGCGTGCGTGAACCAATCCTGGGGAAATTCGCTCCGGCAGTCGGTCATGTATTTCCCGCCAAAGACCCCCAGCGCAAGCATCTCCGCCGGTGTCAGGTCCGGCTTGAAATCGGGATGGAAATTCTCGCCGGCGGGCTCGGTGAGGACATAGCTGTAGCCCGTCTGCATCCGGTCGTTCACCGTAACCCGCATCGGTCTCATCCCCGCCTCCCGAGCGCGCCCTTGGAGCCTGATTTAAAAGTCGGCGGCGGAGGGCTGGCAAACAAGACCCGCCAGACCGACCCGGCCGACTTTTAAATCAGGCTCTCAAACAAACCCCGACTTCAACCAGCTCCCCACCCGCGCGAAATACCCGTCGCTCCCCGTGAGCTTCCGCGCCGGCTTGGGCTGCACATATTCGCTCCCACACACCTGCGGATAGACCAGCATCCCCGCAACGGTGGCGAACCCCGGCCCCTTGGCCATCTCCGGCAGCCCCGAAATCCCTAGGGGCCGCCCGTTGCGCACATTGCGCGCCAGCATCCGCCGCGCCAGTTCGGGCAGGCCGGTCAAATCCGAAGCCCCGCCGGTCAGAACGAACCGCCGCCCCGAAACGTCCATCATCCCCGTCGCCTGCATCCGGTCCTTGATCGCAGTGAGGATTTCCTCCACCCGTGGCCGGATGATCCGCGTCAGCACCTCGCGCGGGATCGAATTGGGCGTCTCGTGTGAGCTCGCGCCGATGGGCATGATGGTGATGACGTCGCTCTCGTCCCCCTGCCCCGGCAGCGCCGAGCCGTAAAGCGTCTTGAGCCGCTCCGCATCGGCCACCGAAATCGAAAGCTGCCGCGCGATATCGAGCGTGATGTGGTGCCCCCCGATCGCCAGCGCATCGGCATAAACCAGATGCCCCCCGTTAAAGACCGAAACCGATGTCGTCGCCCCGCCCATATCGACGCACGCGACCCCCAGTTCCGCCTCGTCGTCGACGAGTGTCGCCAGCCCGCTCGCGTAAGGCGTCGCCATCAGCGCCTCGACCTCGAGATGGCATTTGTTGAGCGCCAGTTCGATATTGCGCATCGCGAACGTCTCCGCGCTCACCACAGCAACGTCGACGCCCAGCGTCTCCCCCACCATCCCGCGCGGATCGCGGACACCCTTGGCGCCGTCGAGCGCATACCCGATCGGCAGCGCGTGGATAATCGAGCGCTCGTCCCGTACGCTCCGCTCATTGACCGCGATCAGCACCCGCGAAATATCCGCCGCCTCGACCTCGTGCCCGTCCAGCGACACGCTCGCGGAAAACGTCTCGGACCCCAGCCGCCCGGCGGTGACGTTGACGATCACCGATTGCACGGTGATCCCCGCCGCCCGCTCGGCCATCCCCACCACCGACCGGATCGCGAATTCCGCCTTGTCGAGGTCCGTCACGACCCCGCTCTTGATCCCCGCCGAGGGCCCGTATCCGAACCCGATGATCTCCGCCATATGCGTGCGCCCGCGCAAGGAGCGCCCCTCGCCCCGAGGCACCAGCCGCGCAATCACGCAGCAGATCTTCGTCGAGCCGATATCGAGCACGGTCACGAGCGAGGAACGCCCCGGCTGGACAGGTTTGAGCCGCGAAGTCATGGCATCGGTCATCATGAGGATGGCTCTTCTTCTCGTTGAGTGGGCCGCACCGCGACATATTCGGGCACCCGCATATCGATAAGATCGAGATCGCGGTCCAAAAGCTGATACTCGGCCTGATACGCCCCCAGCCGCTCAAGCGCCGGCACGACCCCGGTCTCCGGCAATTGCACCCGCAACCCCGTGTAATAGATCAAATCCCACCGCCGGTCCGCAATCCGCACCAGCGCTGCAAGATCCGGCGTCACTTGCGGGAACCGCTCGATGAGATTGACCATCGCCAGCGCGTCGTCCCCCGCCCCCGCGCCGATCACCAACGGCAGATCCCCGTTCTCGAACCGCGCCCGCGCAATCGGCGCCCCCGTCGCGTCGATCAGATACGTCTCCCCATCCATCCGCCACCGCGCCACCGGCGTCTTCTCGGTGATCGTCACATTGAGCGTATCGGGATAAACCTTCCGGATCGTCGCGCTCGCAACCGAGGGAATATCCTCGATCCGCTGCCGCGCCGCCTCCGCATCGAACGTAAACGTCGTCGTGAAATCGTTGACATCGAGCGCCGCGATGATATCGGCCTCCCGCGTCAGCGCCTGCCCGGTCATCGAGATCTGCGCGACACCCAGCCCCGCCTGCGCCGCCCGCCCCGAAACGACATCCGCGCCATAAAGCACGCCCTGCCCGATCTCGTCGCGGAACACATACGCGCCAAGCACCACCACCACGGCAACGATCAGCGCCACCACCCGCAGCACCAGTTTCCGGTGCAGCACCCAAAGATGCCCCAGCCCCACCAATATCCCCCGCCGCCGCTTGAGCACGACGGGCAAATTCTTGCGCGCAACGACCGGCGACCGGTCCCGCGCAAGCGGCACCATGGGCGCGACAGGCTTGATCGTGGGCCGGCTGACTTTGGGCGCGGGCGAAGGCGCGCGCGGCGCGGTCGTCATGTCTGGCGCATCGTCAGGGACGTAAGCGCGCCTTATCGATTGCAACTCGCGTCCTCCACGATCCAGCTGACCAGCTCTTCGAAACTATGCCCTGCATGCGCCGCCAGCTCGGGGACCAGGGACGTTTTTGTCATGCCCGGTTGGGTATTGATTTCCAGGCACACCAGTTCACCGTCGTCACCGCCGCGCGGGTCGTAACGGAAGTCGCTTCGCGTTACCCCCCGGCAGCCGAGCGCAGCATGCGCATTAAGCGCCATTTTCTGTACTTTTTCGTAAATTTTCGATGAAACCGGCGCCGGAAGAATGTGCTGCGACCCACCCTCGGCGTATTTCGCCTCGTAATTGTAAAACGCGATATCTGTGACGATCTCGGTGACCCCCAGCGCCACATCCCCCATCACCGCGCAGGTCAATTCCTTGCCGGGGATGAACCGCTCCACCATCAGCTCTTCATCGCCGTCCCAATCGTTCCGCAAGATCTCCTGCGGCGGATGCTCCTGCCCCTCCTTGACGATGAAGACATTGACGCTCGACCCGTCATTATAGGGTTTGACCACATAAGGCGGCATCATCACATGCGCCTTGGCGATCTCGGCCCGCGACGCGATCACATGGTCCGTCACCATCACCCCCGCTGCCTTGAACATCACCTTGGCCTGATGCTTGTCCATCGCCAGCGCCGAGGCGAGCACGCCCGAATGCGTATAGGGGATCCCGAGGATCTCCAGCATCCCCTGGATCGTCCCGTCTTCCCCGAACCGCCCATGCAGCGCGTTGAAGACCACGTCGGGATTGAGCTCCCGCAACACCTGCCCGATATCGCGCCCTACATCGATCTCGGTGACCTCATACCCGCCATTGCGCAAGGCCTGCGCACACGCCGCCCCGGAATTGAGCGAAACCTCCCGCTCATGCGACCATCCGCCTTTGAGTACGGCTACGTGCTTGGTCATGCGCTGTTCGTCCTGTTCTCGTTCGTTTGCCACAACGGCATAAACACGCGCGGCTCCCCTTCTCCCCTTGAGGGAGAAGGTGGGCTTTCGCGACAGCGAAAGGTCGGATGAGGGGTGCTCTTTGCTGAGGCCGCAAGCCCCCCTCATCCGCCCCTTCGGGGCACCTTCTCCCTCAAGGGGAGAAGGGTATCCGTGCTCCGCGCGAGCCTCCGCACTCCCCTCCCCCTTGTGGGAAAGGGTTAGGGGTGGGGGTATTCCGCCGCCGCAAAAACCTCGCCGTCCAGAAACTCCCGCACCTCCTGCCCCGGCACGAAATACCCCATCCGCCGGATCTCCCAGGAAAGCGAAATCCCCGAAGTCTCCCGCACCCGCTTCCGCACGGTCTCCCCGAGCGTCTCGATATCGTGCGCCGAGGCCGCATCGAGGTTCAGCAAAAAATTCGTATGCAATTGAGAAACCTGCGCATCCCCGATCCGCAAGCCCCGGCACCCGGCCGCGTCCACCAGCTTCCACGCCGAATGCCCCTCGGGGTTCTTGAACGTCGACCCGCCCGTCCGCCCTCGCGTCGGCTGGCTCGCTTCCCGCATTTCGGTAATCTCGCGCATCCGCGCTAAGATCGCGTCCTTGTCCCCCGGCACGCCCTCATAAACCGCCGAAGTGAAAATCACTCCCTTGGGCCCGTTCGACTTGCGGTACTTGTATCCCATCTCGGCATTGGAAAGCGTCACCACCTCCCCGGCCCGCGTCACCCCGCGCAATGTAACGACACGCTCGTTCGTCTCAGTCCCATAACACCCGGCGTTCATATAAAGCGCCCCGCCGATCGCCCCGGGGATGCCGCGATAAAAGCTCAGTCCGTCGATCCCCGCCTGCGCCGCCGCCGTCGCGACCTTTACGTCCGGAAGCCCTGCCCCTACGCGCAGCTTGGTCCCGTCAAAAACCTCGATCTCGCCGAACCCTTTCGACGGCAGCCGGATGACAACTCCATCTATCCCCCCGTCCCGAATGAGCAGGTTCGACCCCGACCCGATCACGGTGACCCGAATCTCCTCGGGCAAATTCTTCAAAAAGAAAACGAGATCGTCTTCATCCGCCGGCTGGAAATAAAGCTGCGCCGGCCCGCCCACGCGGAACCAGCTCACCTTGGCAAGCTCCTGGTTCGGCGTCAGCGATCCTCGAACCTCTGAAACCCACGGCGCAAGCCGCGGCAAAAGATCGGGAAAACTCATGCCTGGACCTTCTTGTCCCCCAGCGCGGCTTCAAGCTCGCGCGGCAGCGCTGCTGCCCACTGCGTGATATTTCCGGCCCCCAGGCACACCACATAGTCGCCCTCGGCCGCCCGCTCCGCGACGATCTCCGCGAGCCCCTCCGGCCCGGCGATCACCCGCGCATCGCGATGCCCCCGCGCCCGCATGCGGTAAACGAGTTCCTCGGCGGAAACGCCGTCCATCGGCTGCTCGCCCGCCGCATAAACCGGTGCCACCAGCACCGTGTCGGCATCGTTGAAGCAACCGGCAAATTCCTCAAAGAGGTCATGCAACCGCGAATACCGGTGCGGTTGCACCACCGCGATCACATCGCGCTTGGTCGATTGCCGCGCCGCCCGCAGTACCGAGGTGATCTCGACCGGATGATGCCCATAGTCGTCAACAACCGTGATCCCGTCGACAACACCGGTCACGGTAAATCGCCGCTTAACCCCGCCAAAAGCCCTCAGCCCCTTGCGGATCGCCTCGACCGACACTCCGAGCTGATCCGCCACCGCAATCGCCGCGGTCGCGTTGAGCGCGTTGTGCAGCCCCGGCATGGGCAGCTCCAGGCCCTCGACCAGCCGCCCCACGCCCGTCACCTTGTCGCGCAACGCCACCGAAAACCGCGAAACCCCGTCAACAGTCTCAATATCGAGAAGCCGCACATCCGATTGCGGATTCTGCCCATAGGTGATCACCCTCCGGTCCTCGATCTGGCCCACGAGCGATTGCACCGTCTGATGATCGAGGCACATCACGGCAAAACCGTAAAACGGCACGTTCTCGACAAATTGCGCGAAGGCCTTCTTGACCCCCTCGAAATCCTTGTAATGGTCCAAATGCTCCGGATCGATATTCGTCACCACCGCCACATCGGCCGGAAGCTTCACGAACGTCCCGTCGCTTTCGTCCGCCTCGACCACCATCCACTCACCCTGCCCCAGCCGGGCATTGGTGCCATAGGCATTGATGATCCCGCCATTGATGACGGTCGGGTCCATGTCCCCGGCATCGAGCAGCGCCGCAACCATAGACGTTGTCGTCGTCTTCCCATGCGTGCCGCCGATAGCGATGGCATTCTTGAACCGCATGATCTCGGCCAGCATCTCGGCACGCCGCACCACCGGCAGCCCCCGCGCCCGCGCCTCGTCGAGCTCGGGATTGCCCTTCTTGATCGCCGATGAGATCACCACCACCGCCGCATCGTCCAGATTCTCGGCCTTCTGCCCGATCGCAACCGGTATCCCCATCTCCTGCAGCCGCTGCACGTTCGGATTGGCGGCCATATCGGATCCGCGCACGGGATAGCCTTGGGTATGCAGCACTTCTGCAATCCCGCTCATCCCGATCCCGCCGATCCCAACAAAATGCACCGGCCCGATTTCGCGTGGCATTTTCATGAAACTGGTTTACCCCTAATGTTCTGATTGCTAGCACACACGGCGCTGATCGTGGTCACCGGGCCCGCCAGGAGCACTCTTCCCTTCTCCCCTTGAGGGATTGAGGAGTGTGCCAAAGGCCAAATCGCTCCGGTGGAGCGATTTGAACGACGAAAGTGCCCCGAAGGGGCGGATGAGGGGTGCCTGCGGCCTCAGCAAAGAGCACCCCTCATCCGACCTTTCGCTGACGCGAAAGCCCACCTTCTCCCTCAAGGGGAGAAGGGAGACCGTGCCTCGCACGCACGTTGCAGCCCACATACCCATGCTCAAGCCCCCCTCAACTTCCCCGCCGCAGCCTCTTCCACGAGGTCCGCAAGCCGCTCGACGGCGTCCGCATGCCCCACGCCCCGCGCCGCGATTGCGGCGGCTTCGAGCCGGCTCGGGTGAGAAAAAAGATCGTGAAGCTGGGTCGCAAGAGATTGCGGTGAAAGCGTGGCCTGATCCACCACCCAGGCTCCACCCGCTTTTTCCATCACCAGCCCATTGGCCCGCTGGTCCTGGTCGAGCGATCCCGGCAACGGCACAAGGAGCGCGGGCCGACCGATCACCCCCAGTTCCGTGACGGTGGAAGCACCCGCCCGCCCGATCACCAGATGCGCGTTGGCGATCCGTTCGGGCATATCCTCGAAAAAGGTTGAGAGTTCCACATTGACCCGCGCCGCCCGATACGCCTCGGTCACACGTTCCAGGTCTTCCTCGCGGCACTGCTGGACCACCTCCAGCCGGCGCTTCAATCGATCTTCGAGCAAAGCGATTGCCGGCGGCACGAGATCGGAAAACGCCCGCGCGCCCTGGCTCCCGCCGAACACAAGCAGCCGGACCGGACCGGCCTCGGTCATGTCAGGATAGGGGATTTCCGCAACCTCGCGCACCCGGTCGCGCACCGGGTTGCCTGTCAGCCGCCGCACGCCGCTGAATTTTTCGGCATGGGCCGTATCGGCAAAGCTCATCGCCAGCGCGTCGGCGAACCGGGTCAATGCACGGTTCGCGCGTCCGAGCACGGCGTTCTGCTCGTGCAGAATTCCCGGAATGCCCATGAGCGACGCCGCCACGAAAGGCGGAAAGCACGGATATCCGCCGAACCCGACCGCGACATCCGCGTCGATCCTGCGCAAAATCCGCCACGACGCACCGATCCCGCGGCTGATCGTCAGCCCCGCCCGGATGAACTTCAAGGGGTTGCGGATCGACGGGGTTGCCGCAGGCACGACATGGATTTCCCGCGCCGGAAACGTACCCCCATGCTGCGTCGCGCGCTTGTCCGTAAGAAGATGGACCTCATGACCCCGCCGCCGCAATTCCTGCGCCAGCGCGAGGGCGGGAAACAGATGCCCGCCGGTGCCGCCTGCCATCAAAGCGATTGTGCTCATAGCGGGGCAATACCTCTGCACACGGGATGCGATGCGCTCAAACTCAAGCCGTTAAATTCCTCTAGTCGCATCTCGCTTGACCGCACTGCGGATAGGCAAGCCGGTCGCGAAGGTTTCCTCGGGCTTACGCCGCGTGAGCGCGAGCAATAAACCCATCCCGAAAGCAATCGCAATCATCGATGTGCCGCCATAGGAGACAAAAGGCAGCGTCATGCCCTTGGGCGGAATGAGATTGAGGTTCACCGTCAGATTGATCGCCGACTGCACGCCGAACTGAATCGCGAGCGCACTCGCGGCCAGCCGGTTGAAGAGCGAATGCTGGCTCTGCGCCAGAATGAGCGCGCGGATGACGATAAAGCAGATCAGCCCCACCAGCATCAGGCAGAACAGGATTCCGAACTCACTCGCCCCCGCGGCGAACACGAAGTCCGCATGGGCGTCCGGCAAATACCGCTTGGCGACGCCCTCGCCCGGCCCCTTGCCGAACCACCCGCCCTCGAGCAGCGATTCAAGCGCGCGTTCGGCCTGGTAGTTGTCGCCGGTTTCGGGATTGATGAACGCGTCGATGCGCCCCGCCACGTGCGGGAAGACGAGATAGGCGATACCCACGAGCCCCATCGCGCCCGCGCCGAGGATGCCGATCAGCCACCACGAAATCCCCGTGAGGAACAAAAGCGCACCATAGGTCGCAACCATCAATGCGGTCTGCCCGACATCCGGCTGCAGGAGCAAAAGCGCTACGATGACGAGAAAGAACGCCAGCGTCAGCGTCTGCCCCGGCACGTCGCCGCGTTTCATCTTTTCGGCAAGGAACCACGAAGCGATCACCGCGAAAGCCGGTTTGACGAATTCCGAAGGCTGGATCGTCTGCCCGAAAATAGAAATCCACCGGTGCGCGCCTTTCACTTCCGTACCGTAGCGCAGCACCAGCCCCAGGAGCACGATCCCGCCCACAAGCGAAACGAGCGCGCTGATCCGGATCCATTTGACTGGCAGGAACGACGCACCGATCATGACTGCAAGCGCAGGGATCGTGAACAGCGCATGCCGCGCCACGAAGTGCCATGCCCCGAGCCCCAGCCGTTCGGCCACCGGCGGAGAAGCCGCAAAGCTCAAGAGCATCCCGAACGCCATCAGTGCAATGAGCGCGAACAGAAGCTCGCGATCGATCGTCCACCACCATTCGGCAATCGGCGTCTTTCGATCGCGGGAAAACCAGGCATTGATCGCGGTCAAGGGGGACACTCCGGATACGCGAGGGTACAGGCGGCAACGGCGCGACCGTTGCAGAATGCAAAACTTACCCAAAATGGGTTACCATTTCGCAACCATCCGGACTTAGAGCCTGCCCCAAAAGTCCGCGGCTGAGGATTGGCGAGGGATTTTTGGTTGGAATTGAAGGGGAATTTTGGGCAATATTGGACATATTGGCTAAAATTCCCCTTCAATTCCGGCCAACAAAGACCCGCCAAGCCGACCCGTCGGACTTTTGGGGCAGGCTCTTATCCCCGCGCCTCACAACGGGGCTATGATTCCGACCGGCCCCTCAATCGGGGAAACCAAAAACCGCCCCACGATGAATCCAGAAGCGGAAAAGCCCGGAATCTTGCCGATTCCGGGCTTCACGATGGTTTCATTGTGGTCATCGTAGGCCGCTATGGCGTCATCGATTGTTCCATCGTCGCGATCGATGAAAATGCCTAGCGCAGCTTGAGCGACGAAAGCCCGATCAGCGCCAGAACCATCGCAATGATCCAGAACCGGATCACGATCTGGCTTTCGGTCCAACCGAGATGTTCGAAGTGGTGATGGATCGGCGCCATCTTGAAAACGCGTTTGCCCGTAAGGCGATACGAGGTCACCTGCACGATCACCGACACCGCCTCGAGCACGAAAAGCCCGCCGACAATGGCCATCACGATCTCATGCTTGGTCGCCACCGCAATGGTCCCCAAAGCCCCGCCCAGCGAGAGCGAACCGGTATCGCCCATGATGATCTGCGCCGGCGGCGCATTGAACCACAGGAACCCAAGCCCCGCCCCGATCAGCGCACCGCACACGATCGACAGCTCGCCCGTCCCAGGCACTTGATTCAAAAGAAGATATTCAGAATAGACAGTGTTCCCGACCACGTAAGCGATAAGCCCGAACGCCGACGCGGCGATCATCACCGGCACGATGGCGAGCCCGTCGAGCCCGTCGGTCAGATTGACCGCATTGCCCGCGCCGACAATGACGAAGGCCCCGAAAACAAAGAAGAAAATCCCAAGATCGAGCGCGAGATCCTTGAAGAACGGAAACAGCAGCGAGGTTCCATAGGTCTGCCCCGTCTGCCCCGCGATCATAATGCACGCCACAACCGCAATCACCGCCTCGATCGCCAACCGCTGCCGCCCGCCAAAACCCTTATGATTCTGATGCTTAACCTTGAGATAGTCGTCGTAAAACCCGACCAGTCCAAAGCCCGTGGTGACCAGCAGAACGGCCCAGACATAGACGTTCGTAAGGTCCGCCCAAAGCAAAATCGAAACCAGCGCCCCGGACAGGATCATCAGCCCGCCCATGGTGGGTTTGCCCTTCTTGGTGATGAGATGGCCCGCCGGCCCATCCTCCCGGATCGGCTGGCCTTTGCCCTGCCGCACGCGCAGCGAATTCACCATACCGGGGCCGAACAGAAAGACGAAAAACAGCGCCGTGATGATGGCGCCGCCGGTGCGGAAGGACAGGTAACGGAACACGTTGAACACCTGATAGGTGTCCGCAAACTGTTCCAGGAAATACAGCATTCTTATCTCTCGTTTTCTGGGCCGAAAGCCCCGCGAATCCGGGCAACCAAGGCCCCCAGCCGGACGCCATTGGACCCTTTGAGCATAACTGAGTCGCCCGGCGCAAGGCTCGCGATCACGGCTTCTGCAATCTCGTCGACCCCCTGTGCCCAGCCCGCAACAAGCCCATTGGGAAGTTCCCGCGCCAGCGCCCGCATATGATCCCCGACAAGGAACACAGCGTCAGGTCCTGCGGCCTCGACATCGAGCGCCAACTCCGCATGGAGCGCACCCGAGGTGCTCCCCAGTTCCCGCATATCTCCAAGCACCAGAACCTTCCGCCCGGCGCCCTTGGGCATCTGCCCGAACACTTCGAGCGCCGCCCGCATCGAAACGGGATTGGCGTTATAGCTCTCATCGATCAGCCTAAGCGGGTTCTCGGATGGCCCGAACGCATACGCCGCCCCCCGCCCTTCGGGCGCCCCATGCGCCGCCAGCGCCGCGACAGCAACTGCCGGATCGACACCGAATTCCCGCGCTACAAGCAACGCCGCAAGCCCGTTGGAAAGCGTATGCCGTCCCGGCGTCGGCACTGCCAATTCGAGGTCGAGCCCATCCCCGACAACCCGGCCGTGCCCGGCCACGCCATCCCATGCATAGTCCTCGATCCTCACATCCGATGCCTCATCGAATCCATACGTCAGAACGGCGACTTCCGCGTCGTCCGCATGTCGTATGAGCCTGCGTACATATGCATGGTCATGGCTCAAAAGCGCCAGTCCGCCTGGCTCCAGCCCCGCAAGGATCTCGGCCTTGGCGTCAGCAATTTGCTCAACGGAATCAAAGAACTCCAGATGCGCCGCCGCAACCGATGTAATCACCGCCACATGCGGGCGCACCAGCCGGGAAAGCGGCGTGATCTCACCGGCATGATTCATCCCGATCTCGAAGACGCCGTATTCGGCATCCTGATCCATCCGCGCCAGCATCAGCGGCACGCCCCAGTGATTGTTGAAGCTCTTGATGGACGCATGCGTCGGCCCGGCAGCGCTTAAAACCGCCCGGATCGCCTCCTTGGTCGAGGTCTTCCCCACGCTCCCGGTCACCGCTGCAATTCTGGCCCCGCTGCGCTCCCGCGCGAAATGCGCCAACCCATAAAGCCCGTCAAGCGCCTTGGGCACAACGATCAACGGCAGCCCATGCATGCCGCCCGCCTTCTCCTCGCTCACCAGTGCGGCGGACGCGCCGGCCTCAATCGCCTTGGTAACGAAATCGTGCCCATCGAAATTTTCGCCCTTGATCGCGACGAACAACGCACCGGACGCAATCTCGCGGGAGTCGATAGAGATCGAATTCACCCCGTGCGCAGCGATATTCTCCGCCCGTCCGCCGGTTGCTTCGAGGATTTCGGCAATGGTATGAAGCGCAGCCAAAGCGCCGTCCTAACCCTTCGCAATCGCCTCGGCGACAGCCTCGTGATCAGAGAAGTGATGCTTGGTCCTGCCGATGATCTGGTAGTCCTCGTGCCCCTTGCCCGCGACAAGGACCACGTCGCCCTTCTCCATCATACCGACGGCTTCAGCGATGGCTTCGGCCCGACTCCCGATTTCCCTGCCCCCCGGTGCGGCAGCCAGGATTTCAGCACGGATGGTCATTGCGTCCTCGGTCCGCGGGTTATCGTCGGTAACGATGACAACGTCAGCCAGATCAGTCGCGATCTTGCCCATTTCCGGCCGCTTGCCCTTGTCCCGGTCCCCACCGCAACCGAAGACCACGATCAGCCGGTTCTCCGCCACCGGCCGCAGCGTTTCAAGCACCACCCGTAACGCTTCGGGCTTGTGCGAATAATCGATAAAGACGTTCCCGCCATTGCGAGAGCCCGCAAATTCCAGCCGCCCCTTGGCGCCCTCAAGATGCTCAATTGCCGCCATCGCAATCTTCGGATCAACCCCAGTGGCCATTGCGAGCCCCGCCGCCACAACGGCATTGGACACCTGAAACCGCCCCACAAGCGGCAGGAAAACGTCGAACGGCTCGCCCACGAGCTTGCCCGTGATCCGCTGCCCACGGCCCTCGGTGATGACCTCCTCGACAGCGATGTGCGCCCCACCCTCGCCCACCGTGAACACCGTCGAACCGTGATCGAGCGCCGCAAACATGAACGCCATGCCCTCGTCGCTGTCGGAATTGACGACCGCCGTCGCCTCCTTGTCGATCAACTCGCGGAACAGCCTCAGCTTCGCATCGCGATAGGTTTCGATGTCGTTGTGATAGTCGAGATGGTCGCGATAAAGATTGGTGAACGCGACCGCCGAAAACCGGATGCCATCAAGCCTGCGCTGGTCGATCCCGTGACTCGAAGCCTCGAGCGCAACATGCTCAACGCCCTGCTTCTTGAGATCGGCAAGCGTCCTGTGCAGCGAGAGCGCGTCCGGCGTGGTCAGTTCTCCGGGCACATGCGTATCGCCCACGGTCAGCCCCAGCGTACCAAGGCTCGCACCCTTGATGCCGGCGTGTTCCCAAATCTGGCGCAAGAAGGAGACGACCGACGTCTTGCCGTTGGTACCCGTTACCGCCACGCAATGGTCCGGCTGCGGCCCGGCAATGCGCGCCGCCGCCTTGGCATAGGCCGCCCGCACGTCCTCAACGACCACAACCGGCACGCCCGGGTTGCCTTCGGGCACAGCGTCGCTCACCAGCGCCTTCGCCCCCCGACCGATCGCGTCGCGCGCGTATACCGCGCCATGACTGCGCGAACCGGGTAAGGCAAAGAACAAATCGCCTTCTCCGATCAGGCGGCTGTCCGCATTGATACCGTTCACCTCGAGGGCTGGTTCGACCTGGCCTTTGGCCGCGGGGCCGAGCAGGTCGGCGATTGAATAGGGCAAGGTCATTTGTCCTCAGAATCGCAGTTGGACGGGTACGAGATTGTCGTCGATAGCAGGATCGGTGTTGGGCTGAATCCCGAGCATCGGCGCAATCCTCGCGACAATACGACCGGAAACCTCGCCAGCGTTCCAGCCCGCGGTGCGGCCCGTTTGTTCGTTTTCCGGCTTGGGTTCGTCGACAAGAATGATCATGGCATATTGCGGATTGTCCAACGGGAATGCGGATGCGAAAACCGCAAGACTCTTTTCGCTCGAATAACGCCCGTCGACAACCTTTTCCGCCGTACCGGTCTTGCCGCCCCAGCGATAGCCTTCCGCAATCGCGTTACCACGGCTCCCAGACCCCTCAAGTGCATTGAGGCGCATCAGGTAGCGGATATAGTCGCTTGTCTCGCGCGAAACGACCTGCGTTGCCAAGGCATTCGCTTCCGCTTCGGTCCGCGTGAGCAAGGTTGGTTCAATGAGCTTCCCGCCATTGACGAGCGCACTCACCGCGCGAAGCATATGCATCGGCGTCACGCTCAACCCATGACCGAACGATGCCGTCGCCGCCCCGACTTCGGAGAAAGTCGAGGGAATGGACGATGCCGTGACCTCAGGCAACTCCACCACGGGTGTGTCCTCAAAGCCAAGCCGGGTAAGAAAGGCCCTGAAATTATCCTTGCCCATCGCCTGCATCATTTTGATCGTGCCGATGTTGGATGAATATTTGTAGACCTCGGGCACCGAGAGAATCCGGTATTTGCCGTGGAAATCCTCGATCGTATAGCGCCCGAAGCGCACGCCGAACCGGGCATCGATCTGATCGGTGATCCGAACCGCGCCGCTATCGAGCGTCGCAGCAAACGTGATCGTCTTGAAGGTCGAACCAAGCTCGTATTTCGCTCCGGTGATCCGATTATACCGCCCCTCTTCGAGCATCCCGGAGGGAGTGTTCGGGTCGAAATCGGGCAGAGAGACCAGCGCGACGATCTCGCCGGTATGGACATCCATAATCGCGCCGGCCGCGGCAATCGCCTGATAGCGCTCCATCGCGTCGACAAGCTGATCATAGACCACATGCTGCACACGAAGATCGATCGAAAGGTTGACTGGGTTGAGCGCGCTGTCGCGCGCCAGCCCAAGCTCCTGCAGGAGCCCCAAATCGGTGCTGTCGTCGAGATACATTTCCATCCCGGCAATGCCGACATTGTCGATATTGACCGCCCCCATCACATGCGCCGCTACCGGCCCACCGGGATAGAACCGCTTGGTTTCGGTCAAAAATCCAATCCCCGGAATACCAAGATGCATAACCCGATCGCGCTGGGCAGGGGTTAATTCCCGGGCAATCCAAACGAAGCCCTGATCTCCCGTCAGCCGGTCGCGCAACCATGCCGGATCGAGGTCTGGCAACACTGTACGCAACGCGTCGGCGGCCTCGTCAACGTCGAGAATGCGGCGTGGTTCGGCGTAAAGCGACGGCACCTGAATATCCACCGCCATCTCGATCCCGTTGCGGTCGAGAATGGGTGGCCGCGACGCCATGATAGCCGCGCGCGCCTGCCCCTCAACGGCGGTATCGAGGTCCATATTGCCCAACCAGACCAGCCGGCCGCCCATAACCAGAAATACCGCCAGCACAAAGGCCATCGCCCAGCGGATACGCGCACTCGTGAGATTGCCTCGTGCCTTCCGCGTGCCATCGAGCGCAATCGTCGGCTGTTTGGACGAGATCGCGCTCATAGGATACCCTCCAGAAGAGAGCCGATAGGGTCAGATTCGGTTTCGATAGACTCGAACAGCGCGTCGAGCGATTGGGTGTCGAGTCGCATTTCAGGCCTCATAGGCAGTTCGGCAAACGTTCCAAACTGCTCGATCTCGGGCACGTGCAGGTTGAGCGTCTCATTGTGCCGATCGACGATCGCCTGCAGCTGTGTCGGTTGGTTGAGGTACGCCCAGTCTGCCTTGAGGATCGACAATGCGGCCCTCTGCCGCGCGATGTCATCCTCAATCGAGCGAACCTCATCCGCTGTCGTTTCGGCCATATGTTTTTGCGCATAGACCCCCACGAGCATGAGCGTGGCCATGAACGCCAGAACGATGTTGATGTTGCGCAGACGTCGGATCATGCGGCACCCCGCACAAACCCTGGAACACCCAGGCCTTCTGGACTTCTCGGACGCGCTGGCGCACCTGTTCGCACCGCGCTCCGCAACGTCGCCGACCGCGCCCGTGGGTTGCGTTCAAGCTCGACAGTACCGGCCTTAACGGGCTTGCGGATCGGTCTCCAGCTTGGTTCGGCCTGGCTCGTAGCGGGCATGTGCCGCGACTGCAGCCCGGCCGTCTTTTGCGCATCGAAGAACCGCTTGACGATACGGTCTTCAAGCGAATGAAACGTCACCACCGCCAACCGCCCGCCTTCGGACAAGGTGCGCTCGGCAGCGAAAAGCCCACCGACGAGTTCATCGAACTCCCGGTTGACCGCAATGCGCAATGCCTGAAATGTCCGCGTCGCGGGATGTTGCGCGCCCGGCTTGCGCCCGATTGTTTTCTCGATTACCTGTGCCAGCCGCAGCGTGTCCTCGATCTTTTCTCCGGTCCGCGCCTCAACGATTGCTTTGGCGATCCTCCGCGACGCACGCTCTTCCCCATAGGCAAAGATGAGGTTCGCGAGCGCCTTTTCATCGAGATCGTTGATAAGATCCGCAGCGCTCGTGCCGTCCTGGCTCATCCGCATATCGAGCGGCCCTGCCTTCTGGAACGAGAACCCGCGCCCGGCCTGATCGAGCTGCATCGAGGAAACGCCTATATCGAGCACAACGGCATCGACCGGCGCGCCGGAAACGAGCGTGTCCAGTTCAGCGAACCGGCCCGCAACGAACGTGAACCGGTCTGGAAATTCAGCGGAAACGGCGTCGGCGAATGCTTTCACGCCCGGATCCCGATCGATCCCGACGACCGAAGCACCAGCCTTGAGCAGAGCACGAGAGTAACCGCCAGCGCCAAAAGTACCATCGACAACACGTGCACCATCGAGCGGCCCAAGCGCTTCGAGCACCTCGGTCAGTAAAACCGATTCATGGGATGATTCCGGACCCGAAAGCTCGCCCATAGCCTCTTGATACTCGACAGGTTTAGCCGCGCGGCCAAACCGATACTCATGCGTTACGCGACAAAAGTGGCAAATCTACACTTTGCCTCAGATTGCACGGGAGACTTTAAGATTCTGTTTCCCAAACAGCGTGGGGCCGACCCCTTACGCCCGGCCCCATTGGGTTCTATCGCGCCATGAAGAGCCCCAAACGCGGTCCTCCTCCTCTGGCGGCATGTGCCAGAACCGCCGCCGTCAGCGCCGCCAGCACAGTCTCGGCAACCGGACCCGCTATCCAAATTCCGGTTTCGCCGAAAATCCAAGGCAAAAACAGCGTGAGCGGGAGCATCAACGCGTAGGTTCGCGTCAAGCCAAGCACCGCCGTTCGCCGCGCGTCTCCGATCGCCTGGAAGTATCCCACGATCATGACCTGCGGCCCAACAAGCAGGTAAACGGCCGTCATCACCGGTAGGATTCGCCCGACCTCCGCCGCAACCAACGGATCGTCGACGAAGAGATAGCCCCAACTGTCCCTGAAAACGAACAATACCGTCTGGGCCGTCAACGAGAACGCCAGCGCAACACCGATCGACAAGCGCAGCGTCGCATCCGAACGCTCGAAAAGCCCTGCGCCATAATTATTGCCGACAATCGCCTGCAACGCCTGGCTCAGACCGAGCAGAACAAGAAAGGTTAGCGACAGGATACGGTTGATAACACCATAGGCTGCAACGGTCGTTTCGTAATGCTCCGCCCCGAACTGCTGGACCATCGCGATGACGAGGCCGCTGCCCAACGCCAGCCCGACAAACGTTAGACTCGGCGGTGCGCCCAAAGAGAGATACCGCAGCCACCCCACGCCAAGACTGTCCACGCTGAACGTATCGAGCCGCAAGCGCGTCCGTCCGGCAATACGGAACCCGAGCACGGCAACGAGCGCACACGCCTGCGCCGCAACCGTTCCAAGCGCCGAACCGGCGACCCCGAGTCCGAATACGCCGATGAGCACATAGTTGAAGCCGATATTGGCTAGCGACACCATAAGGCTTAGCCCTGCCATAAGCCCGACCCGGCCTTCGACGCGCAACGCATCCGAATTGAGGCTCAGCATCATCGCCACAGGCGAAAAAGCAATTGTTATCGCAAGATAGACGTTCGCCATCTTCGCGAGGTCCGCCTGCCCGTTAGCAGCCGAGAGAATGACCGACCGCCCGAAAACGATGAAAGCGACGATCACAAGCGCGCAGACGGCAAGTCCCAGGCCATGAGCGCCCCAAAAGGTCGCCCGCGCCTCCTCGATCCACCCGCCGCCGAATTGACGCGCCAGTTCGCTCGCCATACCGGCGGAAACCATTGTCGCCAGTGCCACCAGAAGCATGACGATTGGAAAAATAACGGTGACGGCGCTGAGTGCCGCCGGCCCGACAAACACCCCCAAAAAGATCGCGTCCGCTATCGTCAGAAGCCCGTTGGTGGCCATGACAGCGATAATCGGAAGGGCTGTCATGGCGTAAATCCGACCGATCGGGCCGTTGGTATAAGGATTGTGGTCTGAATCTCGTAAAGTCATGATTTCGCGTTCCTCACGCACGAGCGCATCCGCCCGCCGCGTGATGCGCGGCAGTTGCAGGAGCGTTCGAATAATAGAAAGACCGGTCGATACCGGCCGCAGACCTGGCACGCACTTCGCGCGCTCAGGCGTTCTCTATACTGAAGAGGAAAGGTTTGGCATCCGCCATCTCCCGCTCGGCTGGTTCGGAAGGCAAGGATGGGGCCCGCATTGCCATCGCACCGAACACATCAAAAAGCGTGATCTGGATGCGTAAAACCGGAACTTCACCACGACGAGAATCGTCGGCGGGCGGCAGGCGTCCGGAACCGAAGATTATCGTAGGGTAATCATGCGTGAGCGTCAAGGTCACCAGTTGACCTGTAAGCCGGGTTCTGTAGGGCGATGCCCCGAAGGACACCGCGCGGCGACCATTCATCTAGGAGGCCTGTTGCCAGACCTCTCATGCAACCAACCCGGACGACGAGCCGTGAAAACGCGGCCGGAGCCGAAGCTCCCATCGTCCCTATTCGGTTTTGCTCCCGGTGGGGTTTACCGTGCCGTCCCCGTTGCCGGGTCCGCGGTGCGCTCTTACCGCACCCTTTCACCCTTACCCTCCGAAGCCGTGGCGAAGGAGGGCGGTTTGCTTTCTGTGGCACTTTCCCTGGGGTCGCCCCCGCCGGGCGTTACCCGGCACCGTGTTTCCATGGAGCCCGGACTTTCCTCCCCGCGAAATCTCGCGCAGCGGTCGCCCGGTCAACTGGTGACGTCCGTCAGATAGGGTGCGCGAGGGAGACGCGTCAAGCCTTCAGACAAGAAACCGACCGTCGATCAGCCGATCAGGGCAGGTTTCAAACCGCGTGCCTGTTGGATTTCCCTGTAGGCGGTGTTGATCGACGCCATTTTTGCTGAAGCTAAGCCCAGCAATTCCTCGGGCACACCCTTGGCGACCATTCTGTCCGGATGATGTTCGGCAACGAGTTGACGGTAAGTGCGCTTAAGCTCGGCATCCGTCGCATCGGGGACCAACCCGAGAACCGCATAAGGGTCTCGCCGTCCGTTCGGCATCAACACATGCTGAGATGCGATCTGCTCAAAACGCACTGAATCGAACCCGAAGATGTCGCTGATCGACTGCAGATAGCTCAACTCATCCTCATGCACGAGCCCGTCGGCCGTTGCGATCTCGAAGAGTGCATCGAGTACATGCTCGAGCGTTGCGGGGCTATCGAGAAAAAGCTTCCGCACCTTGCGCGCATAAGTGTCGAATCCCGCGACATCCTGCTGCGCAAGCGCGAAAAACCTGTCAACGTGTGCATCCGCGCCCTGCGGAATGTCAACGAGCTTATGGAAGGTCGAAATTTCCCTCAGGCTCACGATGCCATCGGCTTTGGCCATCTTGGCCGACAGCGCAATGATCGACATGGTGAAGGCCGCATCGCGCCCGCCCGGCATCCAGTTATCCGGGTCGAATATCGACGCAATTCCGCCGGCAAGCCCCGTGCCTTCAGAAAATGATCCGAGAAATGCTGCAATGCGCTGCCAGATGGACATGGTTCGACTCCGCCTAGCCCAGGACATTACGCGGCATACGAGAGATTGGAACAGGACATCGGGCCGCAGTGAGAGCTGCGGACAGCCCGGCATGGGCGCCGCGCAAGGGCACATGCATGTCATGAATGGCTTGCCTTTCCTCTCCAGCAAAAGCGCAACGGACTGAACTATTGCTCAGCCGCAGGCGCTATTATGACCGATATTCGACGATATCCAAGCCCTAGCTAGGTAAAATATGTCTACTGAGCACGCCTACCAGCGGAAATCATAGTCGTCGTAGACGAAACCATAGGGATTGCCGGACTTGACGACAGGACGGACGGGAAAGGTCGTGGCGCCACGTGTCTGCTCTTCATAGACCCAGATGACTTCGCCATTGGCACCAACGACGGCCACCAGTTCATCCCGCCCCCGCCGGCCCGGCATGGGCTGGGACTCGCCGGTAAGCGGCGCAAGCGCAATCCGCTCCTCATAGCTCATGAACCCCGCTTCCGGACCCGGTCGTGCCGCCGCGCTGCCGGTGGATGCCGTAACGGTCCCGTAATCGATGGCTTGGCTCGCCGGAAGGCTCAATCCTTCCGGGCGCGGCATCGGCTTGGGTGGTTCGATCGCCGCGACTGCGGCAGGCTCGGCCTCCCTCGCGGGCGCAACCGTGGATGCCGGTTTCGGCTCGACTGCGGCGGTTTCGGTCGCGGCTAGGTTCGAGCCGCTATCGAGTGGCCGCCCGTTAACGGTCACGATCGGTTCCGGCCCATCGACAACGCGCGCTGGCGCTGAGGCTGTCCGTTCGGCATCAGGGACCTCTGGAATGCCCTGGCGCTCCGTACCTTCTTTATCTTGGATAGCTGGACCGGCCGTGAGCAAACCAAACGCGTCGCGCTGCATCCACCCGCCAGCAAAGGCAACGGCAGTCGCCAAAACAAACACGCCCATGGTTTTGGGTTGAGAGAGCATCATCGATCCGTCCTGACTGCCCCGCATGACGCAAAAGAGAATGCGCGATCATGGCACGAGTATGATGAATCGAGGATGAACCGATTGTGATCCCCCTCGCGACCTTATGGACGAATACCCAATAGCCGCGCGAGCGCAAGCACCAGACTGGACCGGTTAAGCGTATAGAAGTGGAATTCCGTCACCCCGGAATCCAGCAGTTCGGTCACCTGCTCGGCGGCGACCGCAGCGGCAACCAACGCGTGAGTTTCCGGATCCTCGTCCAGTCCGTCGAACCGTTCAGTCAGCCAATGCGGGATCGACGCCCCGCATTTTCCGGCGAATCCGGATATCTGCTTGAAGCTATGGATCGGCTGGATTCCCGGCACGATCGGTGCCTCGATCCCTGCTTTTCTGGCGCGCTCGACGAAGCGCCAATAGTCCGCGTTCTCGAAGAACATCTGCGTGATAGCCCGGTCGGCACCAGCATCGAGCTTGCGCTTGAGATTGTCGATATCGGCATCCCAATCCGGGCTCTGCGGATGCTTTTCGGGATAGGCGGCAACCGAAATGTCAAAATTGCCCAGCTTGCGGATGCCCGCAACGAGATCGGCGGCATTCTGATAGCCTTCAGGATGAGGCGTAAACGGCTGTCCGACGCCTTCGGGCGGGTCACCGCGCAGGGCAACGATACGGCTGATGCCCGCCTGAGCATAGCCCCTGATCACTTCATCGACATCGCGTTTGCTTGCACTCACGCATGTCAGGTGAGCTGCGGCAGGGACGCCGGTATCCTTTGTGATCTGCGAAACCATCCGCAGAGTACGCTCGCGCGTCGACCCACCTGCGCCGTAGGTCACCGATACGAAGCGCGGTTTGAGCGGCGCAAGACGCGAAATCGAGTTCCAGAACCGCGCCTCCATCGCGTCCGTCTTGGGCGGGAAAAACTCAAAACTCACCTTGATGTCGGGACGCACGGTCCCAGGTTGGCGGCTGGGTCGGGTGATGCCTTCGGTCTGCAGCACGTCGTCTCGTTCCTCTTTCATGGCTATCCGTCCTCTATGCCGGTGCGCTTGAGCACCCAAAGGCAAACGGTGAGGCCGATTTCGGTTTGTGGCGGGATCGCCTTGCGGCTGGCAACATCGAGTCCGGCCGATTGCGCCCAGTTGTCCATCTGCGCGTCGGACAACCCCAGCCGACGATGGGCCTGCTCGTCACGCAGAAATTCCATCTCATGGGGCGCAAAATCGACAACGATCATCTCGCCATCCGGCCTGAGGCATCGGGCGGCATTCGATATCGCCGCACCCGGATCGTCGAAATAGTGCAACACTTGGTGGACCACCACGCGGTCAGCCGCGCCCGCAAAGTCCTCGAGCGCACCGATATCACCAAGCCGCACCTGCCCGTTGGATATCCCCTCGGCTTCAAGCTTGGCCCGTGCCACACGCAGCATCTCACGGCTGGAATCGATCCCCGTACCCTGCTTGTAGTGCCCTGCCAGAAGCTCCAGCATGCGCCCCGTACCCGTCCCCAGATCGAGAAGCGTATCGACCTTGATGCCATCGAACAGCGACAGGATTTCCGCCTCGACGGCCGAGTCGGGAGCATGCAGGCTGCGCAGCTTGTCCCAGCTTTCGGCGATTGTGGCAAAAAACTCTTCTGCCTCCTCACGCCGGGCCTTACGTACGGCGGCGAGTTTTTCGCGATCCTGCTGCAATTGCGGCGCGTTCCGGTCGATCTGGACTTTGAGCCAGGCCGCAAAAGCGCTCCCTGGGCCAGTCTCGCACAAACGGTAGTAAGCCCACGCGCCTTCCGCGTAGCGGCTGACGAGATTGGCATCCGCAAGAAGCTTGAGATGCCGGGAGATTCTTGGCTGGCTCTGGTCGAGGATCTCGGTAAAGTCCTTGACGCTGAGTTCACCTTCCACCAACAACGCAAGAAGCCGCAACCGGGTGGTTTCGCCGGCGGCTTTGAGCATATTGACGATATCGTCCGGCTGATACACCCGACTTCCCTCGACTTTCGATTCGCGACAGGCTGTCTTCAACTATTGACATAAAGATATCTTTATATCACCCCTGTCAAGGGGACGTCCCATATGGTCCACCCTGTGGGAAAACGGCGTGATACCGCGTGCAAACGGTTCAAATTTGGACAACAGCCGCGCTCAGGGTTGAAAACCGCCCGCGCTCGTGCAATCCACTTTCTGGAAATAGACGGCAAGACTCGTTATTTCCGGGGACGAAGAAAGAATGACAGCCGTAGGTGCTATCGAAGCAAGGCCGCCTTCCATCGCGGTCGAAGCACAATCTTTGGTCTTTACCGCACTGTCCGATGCGACACGCCGCGCGATCGTAGAACGGTTGGCGGCCAACGGCCCCATGACGGTCGGACGGTTGAGTGAACCGTTCGACGTCAGCGCTCCGGCGATTTCACGCCATCTACGCGTTCTCGAAATGGCTGGGCTTGTGACGCGGTCTGTGGATCGGCAATGGCGTATCTGCACGCTAGAGCTCGACAATCTCAAGACCGCCCAGGCGTGGCTCGACCGTGTCGTTCAGGCGGGAAGCTGACGCTCCCGCCTTTCTCATTCAGGCGACTTCGTCCTCGGCAGCACGCCGGCGAAAGGAGTGCGTACGCCAAAGCTCGAAAATTCCGGCCGCCTCATCCTCGCTCAGCGCCTCGTAGCGCTTACGGACATTCTCGACATCCGCCTGTGATGGCAGATCCCGCCAAGGCAGGACGGCAATAATCATCCCGAAAAGCTCGGGCGGAATCTTGGCGGCGCGAGCGGCGACAGTAAGCGCGACATAATCCTGAAGTGCCAACCATTTGACCATGATCTCGGGCCGCACCTGCAAAAGCATCGTCAACCCGGCGGCGGTATGGTGGCCATAGCCGAAGCGCGTAAAACGATGCAGGGCTTTGAGGTCGAACCGCCGGCGATCGGCAAGCGCCTTGACCTGGTTCCAGGCGAGCTTCCATTCCTGCGAGGAGAACCCGGCACGATTTTTAATCCGGTTGTAGACGACGGCCTGAACCCTGTTGGCCGTCTCGCGGTTGGGGCTTTCGCTGACGAGCCCGAGCCGCTCGAGCGCCTTGGCGCCGGCAGCCGATACCTCGGCCCGCACACGCGCCCAGTCGATGTCCGCCCGGCCTCGCAAATCCTCTGCAAGCGAAGCGTTGTGCGTTGCCCGTACAGCAACTTTCTCAAGCGCCTCATTGCTCAGTTCGGCTTCCATGTTGCGCAGGAGCCGCGTAACCGAAGGCTCCCCACCAAAGGTTGCGATCGCATCGCTAACACGTCCCTTGAGCCCCTTGCGGCCGGCAATGGCAACGCGATGCGCCTCGCTTTGGTGCTCGACAATCTCGATCAGATCGTCGTCGGAAAGAACATTGGAAAACTCAAGAAGCGGCGCGGCGACCTCAATGACGTCATTGGCAAGCCGGACAACCGCAGTGCCAGGTGCCCGATCCAGCGGCGCAAGGAGTTTTGCAACATGTGCACGTGCCTCGACTTCGACGATATCGGCAAGTTGGCACAGCACCTCATCATACTGCGCAACCTGCTCATCGTCGCACCGGTCCGATACGTACGAAAACAATTGTGCCAGATTGCGGATGAGGTGGTCCCGCTCGGCAGCGTCGGCCTCGCCGTTAAGTACTCTGAAATTTGCGAACGCGCGAACGCTTTCGGTCGCCTCATTCATGTCACTCTCCCCGGCCCAATGCCGCATGTTCGCCGTACACTGCACCCAAGGGATTTTCGGCCCGCTGAATGGAGCAAACAGCATTTTACTAAAATGCTATGCATTCGGGATTTCGCGCAACGAAAAGGCCCGGCTCTTGCGAACCGGGCCTTGCGCCAAAGGAGAAGCCGGCCTATTCGGCGGCGGCTTGCTGCACCTGCTTGCTCGCAGCAATTGCAGCGCGCACACCGCCACCGTAATCGGGGTGCACCTGATCGAACAGCTTGCACTGACGCTCAACGATCGCGTCGGGTACACCTCTCATCGCAGCCGCGATGTTGGAGAACAACCTCTTCTTCTGCGTATCGTCGAACAGGCAGAAGAGCGCCCGCGGCTGACCGAAATCATCATTTCCATCGCGGTGATTGTACCGGTCGGCATCGCCTGAAATCTTGAGCGGCGGTTCCTTGACCGAGGGATCCTCAGCCGGGCCGTTCATCGAATTGGGCTCATAATACGCATCCGGATTGCCTGTCTTGCTACCAAAGAAGTTCATCTGCCCGTCCTTGTGATAGTGGTGGGTGGGGCATTTGGGTGCGTTGACCGGCAAGGCCTCGTAATGCGTACCAAGGCGATAGCGGTGCGCATCGGCATAAGAAAAGACGCGAGCCTGCAACATCTTGTCAGGCGAATGCCCGATACCCGGAACGATATTCGACGGCGAAAAAGCGACTTGCTCGATCTCGGCGAAGTAATTCTCAGGGTTCCGGTTGAGTTCGAGCACACCGATCTCGATCGGCGGATAGTCCGCGTGCGGCCACACTTTGGTGAGATCGAACGGATTGTACGGCGTCTTTTCCGCATCGGCCTCGGGCATGATCTGAACCTGGACGGTCCACTTGGGGAATTCGCCTCGCTCGATCGCGCCAAAGAGCTCTTCTTGATAGCTCTCGCGGGACCTGCCGATAACCTCCGCAGCCTCTTCGTTCGTATAGAACTTATGGCCCTGCCGGGTCTTGAAGTGGAATTTTACCCAGAACCGCTCGCCATTATCGTTCCAGAACGAATAGGTGTGTGAACCGTAGCCGTTCATGTACATCGGCGCGACCGGAAGACCGCGGTCACTCATCAGAATCGTGACCTGGTGCAGGCTTTCAGGCGA
Source organism: Pelagibacterium halotolerans (assembly GCF_044811015.1). Taxonomy (GTDB): domain Bacteria; phylum Pseudomonadota; class Alphaproteobacteria; order Rhizobiales; family Devosiaceae; genus Pelagibacterium; species Pelagibacterium halotolerans_A. The sequence continues at coordinate 3,653,402 of NZ_CP085243.1, read as the reverse complement.
AAGCGACCAGAAATCCCACATCGCCGTCGCCGACCGCAGGTTGGTCTTGGGATGCCGTTTCTGGGTATGGATGAAATCCGGGAACTTCAACGGATCGCGCACGAAGAACACCGGAGTGTTGTTGCCGACAAGATCCCAGTTACCCTCTTCGGTATAGAACTTGATGGCAAAGCCGCGCACATCGCGCTCGGCATCCGCCGCGCCGAGCTCGCCTGCAACAGTTGAAAAGCGCAGAATCAACGGCGTTTCCGCGCCCGGCCGCAGTGCTTTGGCGCGGGTATACTTGGAAATATCGCCCGTGATCTTCAAAGTGCCGTAGGCACCCCAGCCCTTCGCATGCACGACGCGCTCGGGGATACGTTCGCGGTTCTGATGCGCCAGCTTTTCAACCAGCTGATAATCCTGCATCAGGACCGGACCGCGCGGTCCGGCAGTGATCGAATTCTGGTTGTCACCGACCGGTGCGCCGCCACTGGTGGTCAATGTCGGTTTGTCGGACATGAGGCCTCGTAGTTTGTAGAGATTCTAAACTGTCCACGTTCTATCGCGCGAAACTTGATCATGCAAATTGATATAACTGACAAATTCAATAAGATATGCTAATCATTCTGCGTGAAAGCCAATCTTTTGCTTTTTGCGCCCAAGGTCCCAATGTTCACCATATCGCTGCGACAACTTCACTACGCCCAAATCATCGCCGAAGAGGGACATTTCGGCCGCGCCGCGGCGCGATGCCATGTGACCCAGCCTGCCCTCAGCCAGCAGATCCGCCTGCTCGAAGAGCGCTGCGACGCACCGATTTTCGATCGCTTGGGCAAATCGGTACGCCTGACACCGTTCGGGCGCGACTTTCTAACACAGGCGGCGCGAGTCTTGAGCGCCGCTCAGGACCTCGAAACCCTCGCCGATATGTCGGCCGGCCATCCAGGACGGCCGCTGCGCTTTGGCCTGATCCCCACCGTTGCGCCCTACCTTCTGCCCGATATGCTGCCGGCGCTCGCAACCGAGTTGCCAGATATCCAGTTCGCAGTGAGCGAAGGCAAGACCGACCGCCTCGTGGCCGCATTGATCGATGGCGATATCGATATGGCGTTGATCGCGACTGAAAACCCGCATCCCGGTCTCGCTGAGGCCGACTTGTTCGCAGATCCGTTCGTGCTCGCAGCCCATTGCGACAGCCCCCTGTCCGATCCCGTCGACCTCACCCGCTTGCCGCGCGAAACCTTCCTGCTGCTCGAAGAGGGCCATTGCCTGCGGGACCAGATGGTAGACGCCTGCGCCCTCAAGCCCGAACTCCAAGGCAGGACTTTCGCAGCGACGTCTCTGGCAACCATTCTCGAACTCGTCGCCAACGGCTATGGTGTCACCCTGTTACCCACGATCAGCCTTAAACGCGAGCAGACCAACACCCGCATCAAAACCCTGAGCCTTGCGGCACCCGGCGCCGCCCGCACCTTGCGGCTGGTCTGGCGTAAGGGGTCGCCGCACGACACGCTGTTCAAAACGATCGCTATGACAATCGCCCGAACCGGTGAACGCCACCTCGCCTCCGAAATCGCTGCCTAACCCACGGCGCGCGTCGCGATCCGCTTCCGGCGCTGCTGCCAGGAATCCCAAGTGAACACGCCAAGCGAGCACCAAATCAGCACGAAACTCAAAAGACTTATGGGATTGAGCGGCTCACCGAGAATGAACACGGCGCTCAAGAAATGCAGCGACGGAGCAAGATACTGGAACATACCGATTGTCGTCAGCCGCAATTGTCGCGCCGCATAAGCAAAGAAAATCAATGCCATGGCCGTTAGCGGGCCGGATATGACCAGCGCTCCGACGTCGAGCGGATTGCCGTAGTAGACCGGCCCGGAAGACACCAGCACCCACCCGATATAGGCCAACGCGACCGGCGTCATCAGAAGCGTCTCGACGAACAACCCGGGCGCAGAGCCGACGGAAACGGTCTTGCGGCAGTAGCCGTAAAGCCCGAATGAGCATGCAAGGGTAAGCGCGACATAGGGGATCATCCCCAATCCAAACGATTGCACGATGACCGCCACGATGGCGATCGCGATGGCAAGCGTCTGCATCCGGTTTTGCCGCTCGCCGAGAAACACCATGCCAATGGCGATGCTCACCAGCGGATTGATGAAATACCCAAAGCTGATCTGCAGCACCTGCGCGGTTTCCACCGCCCAGACGAACACGAGCCAGTTGATCGCAAGCAGAACCGTGGATGCGGCCATGACAAGAACCGTCCGACGGTCCCGGAGCGCTGCAAAGACCTCAGTGAATCGCTTGCGGAAACCAAGGACGATGCCCACGAAGATAAGCGCAAACACCGTTCGATGCGCAACGATCGACGCCGAATCGACGCCTTCGAGTAGCTTGAAGAACAGTGGAAACCCGCCCCACATGCCATAGGCGCCCAGCGCCGCGAACACGCCGGCTCGAACATTGGGCTCGGGCGCTGCCGGACGAACAGGGGTCGCGCCGCGAGCAACGGGCGCGCCTTCGATCGATGTCATGGGAGAGGCCTTGTGTAGTCGGTCGCTTCAGCCAGAATAGCTGCGTGATAGCACCTGCGCCAACCACAGTTTGTGATCGACGCGATCAATCCGGGTTGGTTTCTTCCCCCACGAGGGCGGCGAGAAATTCAAGCAGAAGCGGATTGAAAAGGTCCGGTCGCTCAAGACTCGGGAGGTGCGCGGTGCCTTCGATCACGGCGGCGAAGGCATTTTCCATCTCTTCGGAAAGATCGTCGTGCCGGTGGATAATGTGTGGGAAGTCGAGATCGCCGGCGACCAACAGTGTCGGCGTATCGATGTTCCCCACCTCCTCAATCGCCGACTCTGCCGATTCCTCGCGCGTGAGCGGCGGCTTGCGCAGGATGGCGCCGTTCATCGCGTAAAAGAGCGTCCGTACATCGCCCTTGACTCGACCGCTGTCCGAAAGCGGACCATCGAGCCAGGCATGCGCTTCCACTGCGTTGATAGCATCGATGTCCCCGCTTTCTTCGACAGCCTCCATCGCGTTGACGATCCGCATGATGTCGGGAGAAAAATGCGGCGCCTTGGCGCCGGTAACCGAGGTGCCGATGAGCACGAGCCCAGCGACGCGCTCAGGCGACGCCAGCGTAAAATCGATCGCCAGAGCACCGCCGCGGGATGCTCCCACGACGACCGCGGCGTGAATCCCCAACGCCTCGAGCACCGCTTCGAGGTCTTCAAGGTGCGAGAAACCCTCGTCTGGCGTAACGGTCTGCCCGAATCCCCTCCGGTCATAGGCGACACCCCAATACCCGGCGTCGGCTACAGCCTCGAGTTGGCTCTGCCACATCCGGCTATCGCAGACCCCCGCGTGCAGAAAGACAACCGGAATGCCCTCGCCGGCTTCGAGACCAGCGAAGGTGACATCGTCGATGTCGAGGGTAAAAGGCTCTGCCAAATCAAACCCCTATCTACAATCGATGACAGGCCCTAACCGGCCCAAATATCAAACACGCCGCCGTCATATTGGCAGCGGCGTGCTTCGCTTCCGCAAGAATGAATTCTACCGCGTCAACGGCTTGTACGTCACGCGCCTGGGATTAACCGCATCGGGGCCGAGCCGGCGTACCTTATCGGCCTCGTAGTCCTCGAAGTTCCCCTCGAACCACTCGACATGGCTATCGCCCTCAAAGGCGAGGATGTGGGTGGCAAGGCGGTCGAGGAACATGCGGTCGTGGCTGATGATCACGGCGCAGCCGGCGAACTCTTCGAGCGCTTCTTCGAGCGCCGCGAGGGTTTCGGTGTCAAGGTCGTTAGTCGGTTCGTCGAGCAAGAGGACATTGGCACCGGACTTGAGCATCTTGGCCAGGTGCACGCGGTTCCGCTGGCCGCCCGAGAGCGTGCCGACGGGTTGTTGCTGGTCGCCGCCCTTGAAGTTGAACGACGACGTATAGGCACGCGAATTCACCTCACGCTTGCCAAGCTTGATAATATCGTTGCCGTCCGAAATCTCTTCCCAGACAGTCTTTTTGGGGTCGAGCGCGTCGCGGCTCTGGTCGACATACCCCAGATGCACGGTCTCGCCGACGGTGATCGAGCCACTGTCGGGTTGTTCCTGACCGGTCAACATCTTGAAAAGTGTGGACTTACCCGCGCCATTCGGTCCGATGACACCGACAATGCCGCCGGGAGGCAGTTTGAAAGAAAGGTTGTCGATCAAAAGCTGCCCGTCGAAGCCCTTGGAAAGTCCTTCGACATCGATGACGTTCTGCCCCAGCCGCTCACCGGGCGGGATGATAATCTGCGCGGTCGAGGACTGCGTACGCGCTTCGTTGACTTTGACGAGTTCGTCATAGGCCCGGATACGCGCCTTGGACTTGGTCTGACGCGCCTGCGGCGACTGGCCCAGCCATTCCTTCTCGCGCTCGAGCACCTTCGAGCGGGCCTCGTCCTCCCGAGACTCTTGCGCCATGCGCTTGGTCTTCTTTTCGAGATAGGCCGAATAGTTGCCCTCATACGGAATCCCCCGACCCCGGTCGAGTTCGAGAATCCAACCCGTAACGTTATCGAGGAAATAGCGGTCGTGAGTGATGATCAGGACCGCCCCGGGATATTCGCGCAGGTGCTTTTCGAGCCATGCCGTAGTTTCGGCGTCCAAGTGGTTGGTCGGTTCGTCGAGCAGCAGAAGGTCCGGTTGACTCAGGAGCAATTGGCACAGTGCCACCCTACGCTTTTCGCCGCCCGAAAGGGTGGTGACGCCGGCATGCGAGGGCGGGCAGCCCAAAGCCTCCATCGCCATTTCCACTTTGGAATCAAGGTCCCAGAGATCATCGGCGTCGATCTGATCCTGGAGCTTCGCGGCCTCGTCCGCAGTCTCGTCGGAATAGTCCATCATGAGTTCGTTGTAGCGGTCGAGGATCGCCTGCTTGTCCCTGACGCCGACCATGACGTTACCCTTGACGTCGAGCTGTTCGTCGAGCTGCGGCTCTTGCGGCAGGTAGCCGACCGTGGCGCCGTCGGCGGCCCAGGCTTCGCCGGTGAACTCGGTGTCGATCCCCGCCATAATCTTCAAAAGCGTTGATTTACCTGCGCCATTCGGCCCGAGGATGCCGATTTTGGCATCCGGGTAAAATGAGAGGTTGATGTTGTCGAGCACCTTCTTGCCCCCGGCATAGGCCTTGGACATTCCGTGCATGTGGTAGATGAACTGGCGGGCCATTAAGGTCACTTACCTCTGGATCGTCTGGAGTTTTGCGGGATGCAACGTGCCCCGTATGTAGGGCAAGGCGGCGCCAACGGCAATTGCCGTTTTATGCGAACCTGACAAGAGCTTGCTCAGAAAAATGAGCCAATTTCAAAATTCGCGCGCAAATGGGAGAGCTATTGAATGCCGATTGAATTGAAGGGCTATTTTACTCCGAGTGACAGAACGCTTGCGACCGGTCAGCGCGCCGAGTTGCGCACCATTGCGATCGACGGCAGCGGCGAGACCACACTGCTTGTCGCCGACCAGGTCATCGAAGCCCCCAACTGGACACCGGATGGCCGTGCGCTGATCTTCAACGCTGGTGGAGCGCTCTGGCACATGCCGGCGGATGGCGGTGCGGAACCTGAGCGGATCGACACCGGCGATATCCGAAGGCTCAACAACGACCATATCCTCTCCCCCGATGGCCGGATCATATATATGAGTAATGGCGACGGGCATATCTATGCCGTACCTATCGAAGGCGGGACGCCGCGCAAGGTCTCGAACGAGCACGACACGCCCTTTTCCTACTACTTGCACGGCGTATCCCCGGACGGCCGGACGCTGTCCTATGTCGCCATCGAAGGCCTCGGTCGGGATCGGCGGATCAATATCTTCACCATCCCCGCCGAGGGCGGGCCCGACACACGGCTCTCCGATATTGCCGAGCCCAATGACGGGCCGGAGTTCTCACCCGATGGCGAATGGATCTATTTCAATTCCGAGCGCGGGGCGCAAAAGCCGGGGCACGCACAGATATTCCGAATGCGGCTCGACGGCTCGGACATAGAGCAACTGACCGACGATCAGCGCGTCAACTGGTTCCCGCACATATCGCCGGACAATACCTGGTTGGTCTATCTCAGTTATCCCAACGGTACCGAAGGACACCCACCGGATAAGGAAATCATCCTGCGCCGGATGCGGCCGGACGGATCGGAGAAGGCCGACATCACGGCGTTCTTCGGCGGCCAAGGAACCATCAACGTCAATTCATGGGCGCCCGACAGCCGACATTTTGCCTATATCGCCTATCCGGTTGGCTAGAAGCAGGGTTCGTGATCCATTTGGGTCACGACGGCACTACTATGATACTTTATCGTTCTTTCCAGATCGACTTTGGGGGAGCTGTGACATGAGGCACTTCATAAAAGGTGCCCTGTTCTGGGCCGCAATCACTTTCGCGCCGGCACAGGTCCTCGCCGACAGCACGACAGCACAAGCGCAATGGGCTCTTGACCTGCTCGGGTACCAGCCGGGTCCGGTGGACGGCGCCTGGGGCAACCGAACCATGGGCGCGATGGAAGCCTTCCTCGAAGCACAAGGTCAAGCGTTCGACGGTGCATTGACTGAGAACGATGTGACCGCACTTTTCGAGGCACTGGACGATGTTCCCTTTAACGGCGCTCAGCTCGATGACCTGCTGGATCCCGCATCCGGCCGCACCAGCTATAACGCGGCCTTCGATTTTCTCCCCCCGGTGGACTTGAGGCAGGATTTTCCGGAGGTATCCACCCTCCAGCCCTTCTCTGTGGTTGCCGAACGCATTCGGGCCAACATCGGTTCTTCCGATCGCTACCGGGTCTGCAACTGGGTCAATTCAGAGTCTTTTCCCAGCCCGGAATCCGCGCTTGCCAGCTTTTCAAGTTACCAGCAGGCACGAACTGCCGGCCGCCACAGCCCTCATCCCGACAATCGCTGGTTTGAAGACATGCAGTTCTACTCTGCCCGCGCCGCTGCCCACGTCGCGGCGAACAGATCGTTGGCGGTCGCGCAGGAATTCAAGGAGGCACTTCTCGAATTTGCCGACGCCGGCGCAGCGCTTGACGGGTCAGCGCTTCTCGGACAGGACGGCAAAGTCATCTTTAGCCCGGACATGGCCGTTGCCATCCAGGCGACCACGGGCGTGACGCTGAGTTATTTGCTCGTCGAGGACCAACTGGACCTGACGCCGGACGAAATGGAGGCAATCGAGACGTGGCTGACGCGGCTGTTCGAGTTGTACGCCGACAGCTATTTTGCCCGGCATCAATCCGGCGCCGTTCGCGATGCACGTGCCGTCGAGCTCATAGGCCGCGCCTATATGGCAAACGCCTTGCTTACCGGGAATGTCGAGCGCTTTAATACCGGCGCCGATCTCGTGGTGCGCGCCATATCGTTTACGCGCGAGGACGGGTCGCACCGGTTTGGTGCATCGAGGGGAAACAGGGCCCTGTGGTACCAGGGCGTAGCTCTCACCGCCGCCCTCGAGGATCTTCTTATTCTGGAAAGCCAGGATCTTCCCGCCCGCGAAATCCTCGCGCCAACCATTGGTCGCATGGCAGGATATCTCGCCGATGCGTGGCAGGACAACTCAGTCCTCTGGCCCTACGCACGCGAGAACAATGCCACTTTCGCTAATGCCGACTATCGCGAGCAAGACAAGCTCGACGTCACGCCGGGGCTCGATATGTTCTTCGCACTCAGTCCCGATCATGCTTCGGTTCCGGCACTGCAGGAAGTTCGAGCGCTGCATCCCTGGGACACACTCTACTCGGAAAGCTTCAATACGACATGCATCGCCTTCGCGCTTGACCAAAGCTCATAGTGCGATCAGCCGATCCACACTCCCACCGACTTAAACGCCGGTGTCTTCGAGCGCGGGTCGACCTCCGTGCCAACCAGCACATTGGCTTCCGGGTAATAGGCCAACGCCGAGCCGCGCGGCACATCATAGCCCAACGCGATAACCTGCTTCATCGTGCCCCGCTCCGAGGCCAGATCAATCCTGCCGCCCTCCGGGATACCCATCTCGGCCATGTCGTCGCGGTTGAGCAGCACGCTCCAGCGCGGGGCATTGTTGCGGTAACTGTCCTTGTCTTCATAAACGATGGTATTGAACTGCCCCTCGCTACGGATCGTTGCCAGTGTCAGCGCTTTCCGTCCGTTTGAGGCCGGCTTGGGCGCGGGCATGGGAACCGTACGGAACCGCGCTTTCCCATCCGGTGTGCCAAATTGCGGTGCGTGAAGGACCCGGTTACGGATGTGGAATTCACGCTTGGCGACGTCGATATCCGCAAGATCCTCAAGGCCGGGTACGATCTTCGAAATCGCCTCGCGCACGCGCGTATGCTGCTTGAAGGTGCCGAAGTCGATAGGGCTGTCAGGCAGAACCGACTGGGCCAGATCGGACAGGATCACGCTTTCAGGCCGCACATTGGCAAGCCGGTTAATGCCACCGTCTGAGAGCCGGACGAAATTGAACATGGATTCCTGGGTCGTGGGCTCCCATTCCTCATCGCGCGCGGTAACCGGTAGGATGAGGCTCTCGGAGCGGTCATGCCCATGCACATGCCCCAGATTGAGCGTCGTCGTAAGATAGACCTTGAACCCGATCCGATCGAGTGCGTCGCGCGCCCATGCGGTATCCGGCGACGCGCCGTAGAGGTTGCCGCCCATCACCACCGCTGCGTCCATTTCGCCCCGGTGCGCAGCTTCCAGGCACGCCATTGTGTCCAAGCCCTTGTCACGACCGAGCGTAACGCCAAAGGCCCGTTCCATTCCGGCGAAGACGTCTTCGGCAACCATCGGCTTCACGCCAATCGTGCCGATGCCCTGAACGTTCGAGTGCCCGCGCAACGGCAATAGCCCGGCGAACCGGCGCCCGACCATGCCGCGCAGCAGCGCGAGGTTGGCGATCATTTCAACGTTTTCGACACCGTGGACATGGTGCGTCATGCCCATGCCCCAGGCGAAGACGGCGTTCTGCGCACGCCCGTACGTCGCCGCCACGCGCTCTATATCGGATTTCGCGACGCCGGTGGCGTCAGTGATCGTGGCCCAGTCGCAGGCTTCGATATCGGCGCGGAAGGCCTCAAAGCCAGCACCATATGCCGCGATGAACTCGGCATCGGCCTTGCCCGCTTCGAGCACCGCCTTGGCGATCCCCTTCATCAGCGCGATATCCGAGCCGATGCGCGGCTGGAGATAGTCCGAGGCGATCTCGTCTCCGCCCTTGAGCATGGACGAGGGCGATTTGGGAACGGCGAATTTGACGAGCCCGGGTTCTTTCGCCGGATTGATGACAATCACCTGCCCGCCCCTGTCGCGGCTGGCCTTGAGCATATGGATGAAGCGCGGATGGTTCGAAGAGGGGTTGGCACCGATAACGAAAATCAGGTCCGCACCTTTGAGATCAGCAAGTTCCACCGTCGCAGTGCCCTTGCCGATGGTCGTCGCCAGACCTTCGCTCGTCGCCTGATGGCAGTAATACGAGCAATTGTTGACGTTGTTGGTGCCATAGGCGCGCGCAAAAAGCTGAAAGATGAATCCTGCTTCGTTCGATGAGCGGCCCGAGGAATAGAAAAAACTGCGCCTGGGATCGGTGGCTTTCAGCCGGTCGGCCGCATGGGCCATCGCCCAATCCCAACTAACGACTTTGTATCTGTCCTCGCCGGCGGCCTTGTAGACCGGATCGCCAAGCCGCCCCAGATGTTCCATCTCCCGCCCGGTCAGTTCCTGAAGCTCAGCGATGGAGTGTTGGAAGATCGCGTGCGGGATGGCCGGCTGGATATCGGTTGACTGAGCCTGCACGGACTTGTTGCAGACCGAGGGGAATTCGCCCAATTCGTTGGTCATCCCGCCCATCTGGCCGCCCATGCCGTAAGCACAAGCCTTGCAGGCGTTCTTAGCCGTAAGCGCCTTCGCCGCCTTCCCGACGCCCATGCGTCCGACGGTCTGCAGCGTATAAAGAACCTTCTTGGGTCCGCCCCCGACGATCTGACGCTGACTCATGGCATTCCTCCTCGCCCCATTTGCCACCGGAGTGGTCGCGCTGGCAAGCGGCGGACGTGTACTGACAGGACAACATTAGGGTGAAACGATAATAGCACTTTGGCTGTGGGTGCTCAGTACCGTCCTCCCTGAACGCTGCGATCTTATCAGCGCCGAAGGCAGGACGATTGCACCTTTGCGACATCGGCGAAGCAAAAACACCAGCAGCTTTTTGAAGCGCGAACGCTTTGCGGGCGTTTCCGGCTCACCTCCTTGTCATGGGGACGGATGCTGGAACCGTGCGGCGCCGAAGCCATTTGCGGCCGGCCGTTCGCCGCTTGAAGCGCACACACATCATGCCCAGAGATTATGCAAAATGCAGAAGTGCACAATTTTTGACTTTACAGTCAAAAATCCAGACGTTCATATTGGTCCCGAGACAATCAAGGGGAACCAATCATGCTCAACCGCAGACTGTTCATCGCAGCAGCCGGCATCACCCTTTTCAGCGCAAGCCTCGCCGCGCCTGCCTTCGCGCAGACCACGCCCGTGCGCTTCACGCTCGACTGGCGGTTCGAAGGCCCGGCAGCAGGGTTTGTCCTGGCTGAAGAAAACGGCTATTTCGCGCAAGAGGGGCTAGACGTCACCATCGATACCGGCAACGGCTCGGTCGAAGCCATCCCGCGCGTTGCAACCGGCACTTACGACATGGGCTTCGGCGACATCAACTCGCTGATCAAGTTCCTCGACGAAGATCCCAGCCAACCGGTCAAAGCGGTCATGATGATTTACGAGACCCCAACCTTCGCAGTGGTCGGGCGCAAGTCGCTCGGGGTCACAGAGGATCCTGCATCCCTCGAAGGCAAGACCCTCGGCGCGCCGCCGCCAGATGGCGCTTTCGCGCAATGGCCGGCCTTTGTCGAGGTCGCAGGAATCGACACCTCGGATATCACCATTGAATCAATCGGCTTTCCGGTACGCGAGCCCATGCTTGCCCAGGGAGAGGTCGATGCGGTCTTCGGCTTCGCCTTCTCGGTGATCCTCAACCTCAAAGCCCAAGGCGTACCCGACGAGGACATTGCAACAATCCTCATGGCCGAACACGGGCTCGACCTTTACGGCAACGCCATCCTGGTCAACACCGACTTTGCGGAAGCCAACCCCGAAGTGGTTGAGGGCATGCTACGTGCGCTCACCAAAGGCTTCGCCGATGCGGTCGCAGACCCCGCCGCCGGAGCTGCGGCGGTGGTCGCGTGGAATGACATCCTTGACGTCGACGTCGAGACCGAGCGCCTAGAAATGGCGAATGCGATGAACATCGACACGCCCTACGTTCAAGAGAACGGCTTCGGCGATGTAGACATGGAGCGTCTCGCCCGGTCGATCGAGTTCCTCAAGCTCTCCATCGGCCTTTCGGACGACATCACCGCCGAACAGGTCTTCGACGCAAGTTACCTGCCGCCTCAGGAAGAGCGTATGTTGCCCTAAGGGGAGGCGTGCAGCCGGTGGGGCCGGGCACGAGGGGTGCCCGGCCTCCTTTTTTCAACAGGACAATGCGATGAGCAGCAGCGATCTTGTAACAATCGAAAATGTCGACATGCGCTATGGCGGGCCGGGCGGCACGTTGGCAGTGTCAGGGCTCAATATGAGGGTAAAGCGGGGGGAATTCGCCGCGGTCGTCGGGCCGTCCGGGTGCGGAAAGTCGACGCTGATGAAGTTGGTAACGGGGCTTCATATCCCCCAGCAGGGCGTCGTGACGGTGTCGGGCATGGAGGTCACCAAGCCCGTCTCGATCGTGGGCATGGCGTTCCAGAACCCGACAATGCTGCCCTGGCGCACGACGCTCGACAATGTGCTCCTGCCACTCGAGATCGTCGAAAAGCACCGCAAGCGATTGCGAGCGCATAAGAAAGAATATGTCGAAAAGGCGGAGCATCTGCTGGAGACCGTCGGCCTTAAAGGCTTCGGCTCGAAATATCCATGGCAGCTTTCGGGCGGCATGCAGCAGCGCGCCAATCTCTGCCGCGCGCTCATCCACGAGCCCGAACTGCTGATGCTGGACGAGCCGTTCGGTGCACTGGACGCTTTCACGCGCGAAGAACTCTGGCAGGTGATCCGCGATCTGCATGCCAGCACTGACGTCACCATCGTGCTCGTCACGCATGACCTGCGCGAGGCTGTGTTTCTCGCCGATACCGTGCACGTCATGAGCGCCCGCCCAGGCCGCGTGCTCAAGGTGCACCAAGTCGGCTTCGCGCGGCCGCGCGATATCGGGCTTATGTACGAAAACAGCTTCAACGATGTCGTGCACACGCTGCGCGGCGAAATAGCAGACGCGCGGGAGGCTGCATGAGCACGAGCGAAACTGCAACGCCGGCCGATGACCTTCCCGTCGAACGCAAGCCGTTCAACTGGCTGCCGCTGATGCCATGGATCTACACCATCGCCCTGTTTGCAATCTGGGAGGCGGCCGTCCGGATCAGCGGCGTGCCGCATACCATCCTACCGGCGCCCAGCCGCATCTTCGAGGCCATCGTGCAATATTGGGGCGCGATCCAGCGCCATTCGATCCAGACGCTCTACACCACAAGCGTCGGGTTTCTGATGGCAGTCGCCGGCGGCATGGCGCTGGGGCTTCTGATTGGCTGGTCGCGCGCGATCTATGCAGGGCTTTACCCAATCATGGTCGGATTCAACGCCATTCCCAAGGTCGCCGTGGTACCGGTGATGGTCATCTGGTTCGGCATCGGGACGATACCGGCCATCCTCACGGCGTTCCTGATCGCGTTCTTCCCCATTGTGGTGAACGTGGCGACAGGACTCGCCACCATCGACCCGGAAACCGAGGACGTTTTGCGCGCGCTTGGGGCGAAGAAGATGGACATCATGCTCAAAGTTGGCATTCCCCGCTCGATGCCCTATTTCTTCGGATCACTCAAAGTTGCCATCACGCTGGCCTTCGTCGGTTCGGTTATTTCGGAGACCGTCGCCGCAAATTCCGGGCTTGGTTACATGATGAGCGCTGCCCAGAGCCAGTTCAACGTTCCCCTGGTTTTTGCCGGGCTCGTCATGCTCGCTGTGGAAGGCATTGCGATGTATGCGCTCATGGCGTGGGTTGAAAAACGTACAACGGGCTGGGCCCATCGTTCGACGACCATGGCGGGCTAAACCGGTAGCCCTGCCAGCGCCTTAACCTCGCGGATACACATGTTCGAGTGCACACGGGCCACGCCGGGGAGCTTGGCAACCAGCTCCCGGTGCAGGCTTTCGAATGCCGCAGCGTCCTCACAGACGATCCGCAATATATAGTCGGACTGACCTGCCATCAGATGGCATTCCAGGATTTCGGGGATCGCGCGCACCGCCGTCTCGAACGCTTCGAGCACTTTTTCGCTCTGGCTGACCAGCGAAACCTCGATGAAAAATTGCATCGCGAAGCCAAGCTGGTTGCGATCAAGCGCAGCCCGGTACCCCGCGACCACGCCCCGCTCCTCCAGCGTTTTGAGACGCCGGTGGCAGGCCGATGCACTCAAGCCCACCTGTGCGCCGAGTTCAGCCATGGAGAGGCTGGAGTCTCGCTGAATGGTCCGGAGGATTTTGCGGTCTATATCGGCAATATGCAATTTCATCCGCGAAATGCCCAAACTTTTCGAATGTCATCACGAAGTTTGCCCGATTTCGCATAGAGAATGCAACCTATATGCGCACGACAGGCGTTAGACTTTTGCTTTCACCAACACCGAGGGGAGGTTTTACGATGCGCATCGGCGTACCCAGGGAAATCAAGAATCACGAATATCGGGTCGGGCTGACCCCCGAAAGCGTTGCCGAGCTGGTTGCACATGGCCATGAGCTTCTAATCGAAACCGGCGCCGGCGACGGCATCGGGGCGGCCGACGCAGCCTATGAGGCTGCGGGAGCGAAGATCGCGCCGGACGCTAAAGCCGTGTTTTCGACCGCGGACATGATCGTCAAGGTCAAGGAACCACAGGCGGTCGAGCGCGCAATGCTCCGCGAGGGACAGATTCTGTTCACCTACCTCCACCTCGCGCCCGATCCCGACCAGACACGCGACCTCGTCAAGTCCGGCGCGATCTGCATAGCCTATGAAACCGTGACCGACCCCTCCGGCGCGCTGCCACTTCTCAAGCCGATGAGCCAGGTGGCGGGCCGGATGTCCGTGCACGCGGGTGCCAATGCGCTGGAAAAGGCACATGGGGGCCGCGGCGTGCTGCTCGGTGGCGTGCCGGGCGTGCATCCGGGCAAGGTCACGATCATCGGAGGCGGTGTCGTTGGCTTCCATGCCGCACAAATGGCCGTTGGCATGCAGGCGGACGTCACCATTCTCGACAAAAGCCCGGCGGCGCTCGAGCGGCTTTCGGGCCATTTCGGTGCCCAGGCCCGTGTGCTCTACGCCAACAGCGCCGCCATCGCGGCAAGCGTCGCGGAGGCGGACCTCGTGATCGGCGCCGTCCTCGTGCCAGGTGCGGCCGCACCCAAGCTCGTAACCCGTGACATGCTCGGCACCATGCAGCAGGGCGCGGTACTGGTCGACGTTGCAATCGACCAGGGCGGATGCTTCGAGACGTCCAAGCCCACCACCCATGCCGATCCGACCTATATCGTCGATGGCATCGTGCATTATTGCGTGGCCAACATGCCCGGCGCCGTCGCGCGCACCTCGACCTATGCGCTCAACAACGTCACTCTTCCCTTCGCGCTGGCACTCGCCAACAAGGGGTGGAAGCAAGCGCTCGCGGACGACATGCACCTGCGCAACGGGTTAAACGTTTCTGCCGGCAAGATCACCTGCGCACCGGTAGCGCAAGTGCTCGGTTACGACTATGTGCCCGCCGAAACCATGATCGCGGCGTAAGGCCCGAAAAAGGCGCGCCGGACTGGCGCGCCTTTTCCTGTTATCTGCAACATACGGGCTTAGCGCGTATAGATTCGCAGCGTCCGTCCGTCCACGCCGAAGGCGAGGATGTCGTTGGCCGAACGTCCGCTCTGCGCAAGCGCGGCATTGACGACCGGATTGCGAGCCGCTGCCCCCTGGGCCGCTCCGACGCCATTGGCCTGAGCCAGACCCATCGCCTGGTTTCGCAAGTCCTCACACAGCCCGATAATGGTCACGTCGACGGCACTGGACCAGTTCCCGATCAGGTTCTCGTATGAGCGTGTCTGGGCGATCATATTGAGGACAGGACCGGCATCCTGGTTTGCGCAGGATGCGGAGTATCCGACAGGCACCTGGGAACCGCCCCCGCCGGCAATGCCGAAGCCGGAACCACCGCCCCCGCCGGAGCCACCACCGCCCGAACCGCCCCCGCCGGAGCCATCGCCGCCAGAGCCACCGCCGCCGGAACCGCCGCCTCCGCCACCAGAACCGCCCCCATTATCGTCATCATCGTCGGCGCCACCGCCGCCGATGTCGACACCGACGTCGAGAATATCGTCGTCACCCCCGACACCGACCCTGGCGGTAACCGTATCGTCTAGAACGCCGGCATCGGCATCCACAAGACCGTTATCGCCGCCGACACCGACACTGGCTGTGGCCGTGTTGTCCAAAATATTGGCGTCCACACCACCACCGCCGATGGTGACATTCGCCGTATCGTCCAGGACACCGATGCTCACTCCGTCATCGGCGTCGATATCGACAATGCCGTCAAGTGCCCCACCCAGCAATTGGGCGGATACTGGCGTAGTCAGCGCACTTCCCATAAGCAGCGCCGCAGCCGCAATTCCTAGCGTCCGTTTCATCTTGGCCTCCAGTTACTCAAGCTGCCCTCAAACGCGAGAGCCGAACATGTTCTAATTTGAGTAAACAAAACCCGTAAGGAGGAATTGGATTGCTAGTTCGTTACGTATTAACCACCGAACTCAACATTGACTATTAATATCACGAAATTTTCAGGCATTTAAAATAACTATTAGTGAGATAGATAAAGCCGCACGATTAGCGGCTATTTGAAAAGCTCGGACCAACCTCACGAGAAAAACAATTCCTCCAGAACTGTGAGGAAACGTTAACGCGTTCTGCGCAAAGCGGCACAACTGCGACTGCCTGTCACGGTTCCGACAAGGGACGGTGAAGACCATTAGGCAATGCTGTTCTGCTTTGGGGCAGAATTGTCGTCATCGGTCCGAGGACCCGGCGTGCTAGCCAGCGCAACGCGGCGCCTCACCCCAAGGTCCTGCCCTAAGCCGTCCCGGCGTCGGGAACGCACTAAGCAACAGTGCCGGTCATGACCACCACTGAGCGCGGCGGTAGCGTTATCCGATCTTCCGCGACGACCGCCCGGGCATGTTTGTCCGAAACAAGCACAACCTCGAACGCGATGCCGCTTTCATGAGGCATGACCGCTTCAACCGGCTCGGTGCGCCGGTTGAACCAGACGAGCATGGTCTCGCCTGCCTCATGCATAAACATGCCAAGCACGGAGGCGTCCGGCGCGTTCCAGTCTGCCTCGTCCATTTCCCCTCCGTCCGGATGGAGCCAGGCGACATCCTTGTGCCCGTCGTGGACCTCTCCGGTCAGGAAGGTATCGGCGTTAAGCGCCGGGTGATCCCGCCGGAACCGCGACAGCGCGGCCACGTAGTCGACAAGATCGCGGTCAGCTGTGGTCCAATCGAGCCACGTCGTCTCGTCATCCTGGGCATAGGCGTTGTTGTTGCCACCCTGTGTACGGCCAAATTCGTCGCCGGCAGTCAGCATCGGCGTGCCGTGGGAGACAAAGAGCGTCGTCAATAGCGCGCGAACGTCCCGTTCGCGGGCGGCCAGAACGTCCGGGTCGTCGGTTGGTCCTTCGACGCCGTTGTTCCATGAATAATTGGCGCTATGCCCGTCCCGGTTTTCTTCGCCATTGGCCATGTTGTGCTTTTGCGCATAGGAGACCAGATCGCGTAACGTGAACCCGTCATGCGCCGCGAGGAAATTGACGCTGGCCGAGGGCTTGCGGTCGTCGTGGTTGAACTGGTCCGCCGACCCCGCAAGGCGCGTGGCAAGCCCGTTGAGCGTGTGAGCCTCGCCCTTCCAGAACCGGCGCACCTTGTCGCGATATTTGTCGTTCCATTCGAGGAACGGCTCGCCGAACTGACCGACCTGATAGCCGCCCGGACCGGGGTCCCAGGGCTCGGCAATCAACAGGCATTCGCTCAGGACATCATCGGTTCGGATGCGCTCGAGCAGTTCCGCATCCGTCGAGAACCCGTTGAGGGAGCGTCCCAATATCGTCGCGAGGTCGAAGCGGAAGCCCGCAATGCCGAGGTCGCGGACCCAGTATTTGAGGCTGTCCACGATGAGGTCCTGCACCGCGGGATGATCGCATTGGAGCGTGTTGCCTGTACCCGTATCGTTGACCAACCGCAGCCGTCCGTCCTCTTCCACATGGCGGTAATAGGTGCGCGCGTCGAGCCCGCGCATCGAGAGAACCGGGCCATCCTTCGCACCTTCGCCGGTGTGGTTGTAGACGACATCGAGCACAACGCGGATGCCATGCTCGCGGTAGCGATCTGTGAGAGCCCGCAACTCCTGAGGCCCGCGCGGCATGATACGCGGATCGGGAGCGAAATAGGTGACCGGGTTATAGCCCCAAACATTGGTGAGCCCGAGGGCCGGCAGGTGCCCATCGTCCACCCACCCGGCCACCGGCATCAATTCGACGACATCCACCCCAATATGCTTGAGATGGTCGATGACTTCGCGCGACATCAGCCCGCCGACCGTCCCGCGCAGGGGGCCTTGCACGGCCGGATGCCGCATGGAAAAAGGACGGACGTTCAGTTCGTAAATGAGGTTGGGCCGGGAGGTGTCGTGGATCTCCACCGGCTCGCGCTGCGCACCCGTGACAATCGCCTTGGGCATGATCGGCGCTGTATCCACGCTTTGCGAACGCGGCAGGCTCAATTTGGGACTGAGCAGGAATGTCCGGTCGATACGGCGCGCATAAGGGTCGACGAGGAGCTTGTTGGGATCGAAATGGTAGCCCTGTGCGGGATCGAACCGTCCGTCGGCGCGCAGGCCGTACCGGACACCGGCGCGAAGCCCGTGGATATGACCGTGCCAAACCGCGTCGTCCCGACGCGTCAGTTCAATGCGATCGGTTTCAACGTCGAGTTCGTTGAAGAGGCACACCCAGATCTTTTCCGCCGTTTCGCTATAAACGGCGAAATTGACGCCTGTCTCGGTCACGGTGGCACCGAGGGACATGTGGGTATCGGCCAACCCCAGAGCTGAATTTTGCGGGTGCGTCCTGCTCCCCTCCAACGTCTTTTCCTTCGTGCTCCATCGACAACGTCACGCTGCGCGCGACTCACGCCATATGTAGGCTTGCGGCAAGCTGAACAAGGTATGAGCGGCATTTCCACGCCATCTCAAGCGCCGTAAGCAGTTCTCCCCCGCTTTTGCGGAGGCACAAGGTTATCGTGGACGAAAAAATCGACCTTAGAGCTTGAAGAAAATGCGTCGCCAAACCGACCCGTCAGACTTTTGAGTCAGGTTCTAGGTGATCACTGTCGGCCCATCGCGGCCAGTGCGCGCCTTGATCTGAGCGACACTGTCCGCCAGCGCGATCAGGTCGGCGAGCGCCTCCTGGGTGTCCCGGTCGTGCGCACCTGCAGCAGGTTCGTAGCGCTCGATATAGACGCGCAACGTCGCGCCGACGGTACCGGTGCCTGAGAGGCGGAAAACGATGCGCGAGCCGTCAGCAAAGCCGATGCGCACACCCTGCTTCGTTGCCGTCGACCCATCGACCGGATCGAGATAGGAGAAATCATCCGCCAGGACCACGTCGCGGCCATCCAGACCGGCCTCGCGCAATTGCGGCAAACGGGCACGCAGATCGTCCATGAGTTGGTTGGCAGCGCCGGCGTCGACCTCCTCGTAGTCATGCCGGGAATAATAGTTCCTGCCGTAGGTAGTCCAGTGCTCTCGGACGATCTCGTCGACGCTCTGCTTGCGCGCCGCCAGGATGTTGAGCCACAACAGCACGGCCCAAAGGCCGTCCTTTTCGCGAACATGGTCCGAACCGGTACCCGCGCTTTCCTCACCGCAGATCGTCACCCGGCCGGCATCGAGCAAATTGCCGAAGAACTTCCAGCCCGTGGGCGTCTCGTGCATTTCGATACCGAGCTTTTCGGCCACTCGGTCCGCTGCCGCGCTGGTGGGCATCGAACGCGCGATACCCGCAATGCCCTTGGCGTAGCCCGGCGCAAGATGCGCGTTGGCCGCCAACAGCGCAAGCGAGTCCGAGGGCGTAACGAAGCGATTGCGGCCAATGATGAGGTTGCGGTCTCCGTCCCCGTCCGAGGCGGCGCCGAAGTCGGGAGCGTCGGGACCCATCAGGAGATCGTAGAGCTCCTTGGCGTAAACGAGATTGGGGTCCGGGTGACCGCCGCCGAAATCGGGCAGTGGCACGGCGTTCACCACTGTGCCCTCCGGCGCCCCCAGCCGGCCCTCGATAATCGCCTTGGCATAGGGGCCGGTGACCGCGTGCATGGCGTCGAACCGCATGCGGAAGCCCGATGCGAACATGGCTGCGATCGCGTCGAAATCGAAAAGCGTCTCCATGAGCGCGGCATAATCGGCCACCGGATCGATGACCTCGACCGCCATGCCCGCAACCTCGTGCACGCCGAGGGTGGAGAGATCGACATCGGAGGTGTCGACGCTCTTGTATTCGGTGATCTGTTTGGTCCGCTCGTAGACCGCGTCGGTGATCTTCTCAGGTGCCGGACCGCCGTTTGAAGCATTATATTTGATCCCGAAATCGCCCTCCGGCCCGCCGGGATTGTGGCTTGCCGACAAGACAATGCCGCCGAACGCCTTGTAATGCCGGATGATGTGCGACGCGCCGGGGGTCGAGAGGATACCGCCCTGTCCGACCATCACCTTGCCGAACCCGTTGGCCGCCGCCATACGGATGGCAATCTGGATCACGGCATCGTTGAAATAGCGCCCATCGCCGCCAATGACGAGCGTCTGGCCTTCATGCCCGGGCAGACTGTCGAACAACGCCTGAACAAAGTTCTCGACGTAATTGGGCTGCTGGAAATGCGTAACGCGTTTGCGAAGACCTGATGTACCGGGCTTCTGGTCGTCATAGGGTGTGGTGGCGATGGTCTTGATCGTCATTTAGCTAGGGCCTGCTAACACGGATGGACAGGGGTTTGACGGGTCATGGTCCGAGAGCCTTTCGTGGAAAATTTCGCGCCGCAGGCTGACGCCTGCAAGCGGAATTTTTCGCGACAAGGGGCTGGACCATGACCCGCCCGAAGGGTTTTGCATAAATCGTCCACTGCCGGCGCGTTTCCCCTTGCCAAGGGGAGCCCCTTGGCTGCGGGAAAACACTTGGCATTGAACGTTTTATGCAAAATCAAACCCCTGTCCATCCGTGTTAGCAGGCCCTCACCTCAAAAGCGAAGTGTAAAGCGCAGCGTACTTCTCGGCGCTCTTGTTCCACGAAACGTCAGTCTTCATGCCCTTGCGTTGCATGCGGCTCCATGCGGCAGGCTGGCCGTACAGGTTCATCGTGCGCAGGATGGCTTCGCCCAGCGCGTCCGATTCGACCGGCGAGAATTGAACGCCGGTCGCAACGCCCGCTTCGACGGCGGCGGCGTTGGCGTCGATGATGGTGTCGGCGAGCCCACCCACACGCGAAACCAGAGGGACGGCGCCATAGCGCAGGCCGTAAAGCTGGGTGAGTCCGCACGGCTCGAAGCGCGAGGGTACGAACATCACATCGGCGCCGCCCTGAATAAGATGCGACAGCGCTTCGTCATAGGCCGAAACGAACCCGACCCGTCCCGGATGACGCGCCGCGGCCTCCGCGAGCGCAGCCTCAAGCTGCGGTTCACCTGAGCCGAGTACCGCCAACTGGCCCCCGAGCGTAACGAGCCAATCGATATTCGCCGCAACGAGATCGATGCCCTTCTGCCAGGTCAACCGGCTCACTATGCCAAACAGCGGGCCATCGGATTGATCGAGCCCGAAGCGCTGGGCGAGCGCGAGCTTGTTGGCGCTGCGCTTGGATATAGTGCTCGCGCCATAAGGTTTGGCGAGAGCCGGGTCGGTCTGCGGGTTCCAGGCATCGGTATTGATGCCGTTGAGAATGCCATGCAGGTCATAGCCGCGCTGGTTGAGGAGTCCCTCGAGCCCCATGCCGTATTCCGGGGTCCGGATTTCGCGGGCATAGGTAGGCGAAACCGTGGTGATCGCATGCGCGCATTGGAGCCCGCCTTTTAGGAATCCGACCCCACCGTAATACTCCACCCCATGCACAGTGAAGGCAGCATCCGGCAGTTTGAGATGCGGGAAGATCTCGGCTCCGAACTGGCCTTGGAAGGCAAGGTTGTGGATGGTGACCACGACTTGGGTCTCGGTATCCCCGCCAAAGGCGACATAGGCCGCAGCCATAGCGCCCTGCCAGTCATGAGCATGCACGATTTCGGGTGCGTAGCCTTCGACAAGCCCCTTGGCGAGTTCGGCGGCAACCCAACCGAGCGCTGCGAAGCGGGCCCAGTTGTCGGACCAGTCCTTCCCGAACTCGTCGACGTAAATGCCGCCGGCGCGTTCATAAAGATGCGGGGCCGCAATGACGATGAGGTCGAGCCCCTCGGCCCGGCCCGCGAGCAGTTGCGCCGGCCCGCCGAACAGGTTGTCGAACTCGGCGACCTTGCGGCCACGCTTGAGCGCCGACAGTACTTGCGGATAGCCCGGTACCAGCGTGCGCATGGAAACATCGTGAGCAGCCAGCGCTCCGGGCAGAGCGCCGGCGACATCTGCAAGCCCTCCGGTCTTGACGAGCGGATAGACCTCCGAAGCGACCGAAAGAACGTCCATCATTGACTGGCCAGATAGCGGTTGATCATAGGTTGGGTAATGAGCACGACGCCGTTTTCGGTGCGCCGGAACCATTTGGCGTCGAACTCGGGATCTTCGCCCACGACGAGCCCTTCAGGGAGCTCGACGCGCGCATCGACCACGACCTTGGTGAGCCGCACGCCGCGATTGACCGTACAACGCGGCAGGACCACGCTGTCGGTGAGTTCGGAATAGGAGTTGACCCGCGCACCGGTGGACAAAAGTGTGCGCTTGAGCTGCGCGCCCGAAACGATGCAATCGCCGGAAACCAGAGAGGAAATCGCCTGCCCGCGCCGGCCCTCGATGTCGTGCACGAACTTGGCCGGCGGCGTAATTTCGGCATGGGTCCAGATCGGCCAGTCGCGGTCGTAAAGATCGAGCTGGGGTTCGACGTCGGTAAGATCGACATTGGCCTCCCAATAGGCATCGATGGTGCCCACATCCTTCCAGTAGGAAACCGGCTCGTTCTCGGATCGCACACAGGAGCGGGGGAACCGGTGCGCCCAGGCCGAACCGTTCTTGACGATATGAGGGATGATGTCTTTCCCGAAATCGCGGTTGGACCCTTCGGTCGCGGCGTCACGGCGAAGCTGGTCCATCAAAAAGCTGGTCTCGAAGACGTAGATGCCCATCGAGGCGAGCGAGATGCCAGGTTTGTCCGGGATCGAGGGCGGATCCTTGGGTTTTTCGACAAAATCGATGATCCGGTCGCGCCCGTCCACATGCATGACACCGAAGGCCGAGGCTTCGGATGTCGGCACTTCAAGGCAGCCAACAGTGACATCCGCGCCGGTATCGACGTGCTGGCGCAACATGATTTCGTAGTCCATCTTGTAGACGTGATCGCCAGCGAGCACCACGATGTACTTGGCGTTGTAGTCCTCGATGATGTCGATGTTCTGATAGACCGCATCGGCGGTTCCCGCATACCAAAGGTCTTCGGCCACCCGCTGGCTGGCGGGCAGGATATCGAAGCTCTCGTTCCGCTCGGTGCGCAGAAAATTCCAGCCCCGTTGCAAGTGGCGGATCAGGCTATGGGCCTGATATTGTGTCGCCACGGAAATGCGCCGGATGCCCGAATTGATGGCATTACTGAGCGCGAAATCGATAATGCGCGATTTCCCCCCGAAATAAACCGCCGGTTTCGCGCGCCGGTCGGTCAACTCCATAAGCCGCGTGCCACGCCCTCCCGCGAGCACATAGGCCATAGCGTCGCGCGCCAGTGGGGCCGGATTACTCTTTTGCACCATGTTCCTCTCCTTTGTATGCGCCCTTCAAAGGCGTTCCCCGTGCCTTCGTTCCGGGCATTCTTGGTTTGTTATTTCCGCCGGCTCCTAACCCGGATCGTGCTGCAGGATCAGCGTCGAAAGCGGTGGCAGCACGATGTCCGCCGTGGCGGGAAAGCCATAGTCATTCCCTTCGGTCGCGGTCACGAGCCCCTGATTGCCCATGTTCGAGCCGTGATACCATCCAGCGTCGGTGTTGATCCGCTCGATCCAGCGCCCCGCCGCCGGCATCGGCATGCGATAGGGCTCGCGCGGGACGGGTGTGAAATTGGAAACGACAACGACCGGAGGACTGTCCGGCGCCTTGCGTACCCAGGAAATGACCGAATTGGCGTGATCGTTCGCAACGATCCACTCAAAGCCCTCCGGCTCGCAATCGCGCGCATGAAGCGCCGGGAGCTCGCGATAGACAGTGTTGAGATCGCCAATCAATCGCCGCACGCCCTCATGCGCGGGCGCATCGAGGAGCCACCAGTCGAGCGCCTTGTCCTCGGTCCATTCATCGCGCTGGGCGAATTCCTGCCCCATGAACAGAAGCTTCTTGCCCGGATGCCCCCACATAAAGGCGTAATAGGCCCGCAGGTTCGCAAATTTCTGCCAGTCGTCGCCCGACATCTTGGAAAGAAGCGAACCCTTGCCATGCACCACTTCATCATGGCTCAGCGGCAGGATGAAATTCTCCGAGAACGCATAAAGCAGCCCGAAGGTCATGTCGCTGTGGTGGTATCGCCGGTGGATGGCATCGCGCTGCATGTAGCGCAGCGTGTCGTTCATGAAGCCCATGTTCCACTTGAACCCGAACCCGAGGCCGTCCGCATAAGTCGGCGCGGTAACCCCCGGCCAGCTTGTCGATTCCTCGGCAACCGTGAAGCTTCCCGGATGCTGGCCATAAGTCTCGGCGTTCACGCGCTTTAGGAAAGCGACGGCTTCGATGTTCTCGTTGCCGCCATACTGGTTGGGAATCCACTGCCCCGGTTGGCGCGAATAGTCACGATAGAGCATCGACGCCACCGCATCGACACGCAGGCCGTCGATGTGGAAATTTTCCAGCCAATAAAGCGCGCTGTTGGTGAGAAAGGCCGAGACCTCGCTACGGCCAAAATTGTATATCGCCGTGTTCCAGTCCGGATGATAACCGACGCGCGGGTCTTCATGCTCGTAAAGCGCCGTGCCATCGAAGCGCGCAAGACCGTGTTCGTCTGTGGGGAAATGCGCCGGCACCCAGTCCAGGATGACCCCAAGCCCAGCAGCGTGCGCCGCATCGACGAAGCGGGCAAACCCTGCCGGATCGCCAAACCGCGCTGTGGGTGAGAATAGCCCGGTGGGCTGATAGCCCCAGCTCGGATCGTAGGGATGCTCGGTAATCGGCAGCAACTCGATATGGGTGAACCCCATATCGATGACATAGGGCACCAACTGCTCGGCCAATTGATCGTAAGAGAGGTAAGTGCCATCCGGCTTGCGCCGCCAGGAGCCCAGATGCACTTCGTAGACCGACATCGGCTCACGGCGGTAATCCCGCTTGTGCCGCTCGGCCATATAGCGCTCGTCGCCCCAGTTATGGGGCGTAGGATCCTTGACGACCGATGCCGTATGGGGCCGTAGCTCCGACTGCTGGGCAAGAGGGTCGGCTTTAAGCGGCAGCCTTTCTCCCCTGTAGCCGATGATCTCGTATTTATACTCGGCGCCGGGGAACACGCCGGGAACGAAGATCTCCCAGATCCCGTTGCGGTTGCGCATGGGATGCCGCCGCCCGTCCCACGAGTTGAACGAGCCGATGACGCTCACCCTCTGCGCATTGGGTGCCCAGACCGCGAAGTGCGTCCCCTCGACATCCTCAAAGGTCATGAAATGAGAACCGAGCTTGTCGAAAAGCCGCAGGTGCGAACCTTCGCCGATATAATAATCATCCATCGGCCCGAGGACAGGACCGAATGAATAGGGATCTATGACGTCCCATTCCCCGCCGGCATTGGCGGCGTGGAGCGCGATAGGCCGGCGCGCCTTAAGCGCCACCTTACCCTCGAAAAAACCATCCGCATGACGCCGGTCGAGAGTGCCCAGCGCCTTCCCCGAAAGATCGCGCACCTCAAGGGTTTCTGCACCGGGAACATAGGCCCGTGCGACCCAGTCCCTGCCGATCTCATGGAGTCCGAGAACGGAAAAGGGATCGCCATGCTGGCCTGCCACGATCCGTGAGATTGCGGTGTCGTCTGTCTGCCAGTCTGTTTGCGCTTTGGCCAATTCTTCTCTCCCCCTCCGATGCCGTTCCATCGTCCTCATGCGTGATTGAAAACGGGCGATGTGGAGTGCCGGTATCCGGCTCCACTCGTCGGATTATGTCAGAGTGAGAATGTGCCCCACCGCCCAGCGCTGTACCGCAATCTCCTTTTCGCTAAGCCCTCCAGATATCCTGCGTATATTCCCTGATCGTGCGATCCGACGAGAACCATGCCATCCGCGCCGTATTGCGGATCGCCATCGCGTTCCACCGCCTGCGATCCTCCCAGATCGCGTCCACGTCGCGCTGTGCATTGAGATAGGCGTCGAAATCGCGCGCAACCATGAACCAGTCGTGATCGTAGAGCCCATCCATGAGCGCACGGTAACGGCTCCGGTCGTCCGGCGAAAAGACGCCGCCTGAAATCGCTTCGAGAACCTCACGCAATCGCTGACACTGATCGATCACCTCGCGCGGCGAACGGTTTCGCGCGCGCACCTCGGCAACTTCCTCAGCAGTCTTGCCGAAGATGATGATGTTTTCTGGCCCCAACCGCTCGCGCATCTCGACATTGGCACCGTCGAGCGTACCGATTGTCAGCGCGCCGTTGAGCGCGAACTTCATATTGCCGGTACCCGATGCTTCCATTCCGGCGGTCGAAATCTGCTCGGAGAGGTCCGCTGCCGGGATGATGGTCTCGGCGAGGCTCACATTGTAGTTGGGCAGATAAACGACCTTCAAAAGCCCGCGCACCGCCGGGTCGTGATTGATCACCTTGGCGACGTCGTTGATGAGCTTGATGATGAGCTTGGCGTTCCAATAGCTCGGCGCCGCTTTGCCCGCGAAAATCTTGACGCGCGGCACCCAGTTCTTTTCCGGATGCGCGCGCATCATGTTGTACTGGGCCACTGTCTCCATGATGTTGAGAAGCTGACGCTTGTATTCGTGTATGCGCTTGATCTGCACGTCAAAGAGCGCATCGGGGGAAACAGAAATGCCCAACCGCTCCTTGATCACCGCGGCCAGCCGTTCCTTGTTCTTGCGCTTGACCGCACCGAACTGTTCCTGGAAACCCTTGTCTTCGGCGTGGGAGTCGAGCTTGATGATCTGCTCGATATCGTCCTTGAACTCCGGCCCGATGCGCTCCGAGACAAGCTTTGTCAGCTCTGGATTGCACTGCATGAGCCAGCGGCGAGGCGTGACGCCATTGGTCTTGTTGTTGATGCGATCCGGATAAAGCGCATGCAGGTCTGCAAAGACCGTCTTTTTCATAAGATCGGTATGAAGTGCCGAAACGCCGTTGATCGAATGCGAACCGACAAAGGCCAACTGCCCCATACGTAGGCGCCGCGTACCGTTCTCATCGATGAGCGATATCGACGCGATCCGGTCGCCGTTGATGCCCTTGTCGCGCGCTTCCTCGAGGACCATGGCGTTGATTGCGTAAGCAATCTGCATCTGCCGTGGCAGGAGCCGTTCAAGAAGCGCCACCGGCCATGTTTCGAGCGCTTCGGGCAGAAGCGTGTGGTTGGTGTAGGCGAAGGTGTTCTTGGTGATCCGCCAGGCTTCGTTCCAACCAAGACCCTGAACATCCATCAAAAGCCGCATCATTTCGGCGATGGAAATCGCAGGGTGCGTATCGTTGAGTTGAATCGCGACCTTGTCCGGGATCGTGCCCAGATCGCCATATTGCTGCAAATGGCGACGGATGATGTCCTGCAGCGAGGCCGAAGAGAAGAAGAATTCCTGGCGCAACCGCAATTCCTGCCCAGCGGGATTGGAGTCCGCCGGATAGAGCACCTGGGTAATCGCCTCTGCCTTGGCGCTTTCCTCAAGTGCCCCAACGTGGTCGCCCGCGTTGAAGCGATCCAGGAGGATGGGGTCTATCGGTTGCGCGCTCCAAAGCCGCAGAGTATTGACCCGCGCACCGCGCCACCCGACAACCGGCGTATCGTACGCGACCGCCAGAACATGCTCCTCTGGATGCCAGACTTGCCGTACTGAGCCATCCGGCTGCTGGACCGGTTCGACATGACCGCCGAAGCCGATCTCGTACGCGCTTTCGCGGCGCTCGAATTCCCAAGGGTTGCCGTGAGCCAGCCATTCCTCGGGGATTTCGACCTGCCAGCCGTCCGACATTTCCTGCCGGAAAAGCCCGTGCACATAACGGATCCCGTAGCCGTAAGCCGGAACCTTGATCGAGGACATGGATTCAAGAAAACACGCTGCAAGACGCCCGAGGCCGCCATTGCCGAGCGCCGCATCGGGCTCGCGCTCGATCAACTCGTCCATATCGACGTCGAAGGACGCGAGCGCTTCGCGCATTTCATCCATCAGGTTGAGGTTGGAGACGGCATCCCGCATCAACCGGCCAATCAGGAATTCGAGGCTGAGGTAGTAGACACGCTTTTTGGAATTCCGCCATGTATCGCGCGTCGATTCCATCCACTGATCGATGATGCGGTCCCGGATCGTAAGAATGGTCGCCGTCAGCCAATCAGTACGGCGCGCAACGATAGGATCCTTGCCGACCGAATAAGTCAGCTTCTCAAGGATTTCGTTCCGGAGACTTTGAGCGTCATTGGTGCGCGGCTGAGGCGTGGGAGCATCGTAGACGATAGGCTTTTGCGGCATGTCGCAACCCGTGGTTCATGTCTTAATCCTCCCCTCAGAGACAGTTAGCATTGCACGAGAGAAAAAGACTTTCCAGCACCTTTTGTCGCAGTCTTCCCCATTGCGAACGCCGCACTATGGGCTGCGATCGAAAATTTGCAGTCCTGTGGGAACCCGAAAGGCATGCTCTGCGTTTTGAAAATGCCGATGAAGGCGCCCCTATCTTCATCGTGCCCAAGCCCTAGCTAGAGGATTGCCACCAAGGTGATCCTCTTTTTTTTCGCCGGCATGGAACCCATTGCGGGAGATTGCATTTATTCAGGCGAACGGAGGTGTTTCCCCCAAACCCTTCGTCGTCAGAAAGGCCGGTTGCCCGAAGGTAACCGGCCTTTCGCTTTCTGTCCGGACAGGGAGTCACGATCACGCCAGATGCGCGCCATCGATCCGGAGGCTATAGCGTAGCGCGCCCTCATTGCGCATGACTCTGCCGGTTCCCTCGACCGCCAGCGGCACGACATTCTCCAGGAACGCCAAAGTGAGCGGTTCAAGGTCAGTTCCGTCCTTACCGTCGCTTTCGATCCACTCGAGCATAAGACTGCGCATGCCTTCGGTATCCGTCATAAGCCGCGCCTCGATGTCGATATGCCCCTTCACGGAAACGAGTTGGCCATGCTTGACCGCATTGGCGGCGAGTTCATGGATTGCGAGCCCGACATAGAGCGCGGCGTTGGGCGTGATCACGATGTCGTCTCCCGACAAGGTGACAGGCAGAGCCTTATCGCCACGGAAAAGCGCAATCTGTCGCGCCACGAGATCGCTCAAAAGAGCGCCGTGCCAGTCGCGGTCCGTTACAAGGTCCTGCGCCCGCGCGATCGCCTGCAGACGTCCTGAAAACGCAGTCACGAAGCCCGGCAGGCTCGTCGCGCTACGCGCGGTCTGCGAGGCCAGGCTCAAAATGATCGCGAGAAGATTCTTGGAGCGATGGCTGACCTCACGCAACAGGCTCTTGAGTTGCACCTCGCGGCGCTTCTGATCGGTTATCTCGATGAGCGTCGAAAAGATGCCGATCACCGCACCGTCGGCGCTACGGTCAGGATCGATCCAGACGTCGAACCAGCGCACCTCGCCACTGAGGTTTACCGGCAACTCGAACCGCTGCGGCTCGGCTGTTTCGAGCACCCTGTTCTTGACTGTCGTCAGCCGGTCCGAAGCGAGTCTTGGCAGAAAATCGCTATCCGTGTGTCCCAGTACCTGCGTATCCTCAAGCCCGCGCGGCAGGTTTTCGGCCCATTGATAGATGAGACTGGTGGATTGGTAGAAGACTGAAACCGGCGTGCGCCCGAGCGCGCGCATGACGAAAGCGAAGCGGCGGGAACGATCAAGCTCGTCGCCACCGGTCGCCGCACTATCCGGGCGGGTTCCGCGTTGCGCAGGCTTACGTTCGTTCTGGCCATCAGGCTTTACTTTGGGACGCTCTTCTGGCGCCCCCTCGTTCCAAACCTCAGCGTGCATTGCTCGCTAGCATCCATTTTCCTGCGTCCGCCGCCCCAGACAAAAACTCAACCGGTCATCCCCAAAACGTATGCTCAAGCTGCTTGCTCGATCTGCTCGGAGAAGAAAAGCACCTGACTGATCAGTGCCTTGACCATATCGGGTTGGAACGGCTTGGTGACAAGGAAGGCCGGCTCCGGCCGCTCGCCGGTCAGAAGCCGCTCGGGGAAGGCCGTAATGAAAATGACCGGCACGCTGACACTCTTGAGAATATCGTTAACTGCATCGATGCCCGAAGACCCATCGGCAAGCTGGATATCGGCAAGCACGAGCCCCGGACGCCGCTCATTAAAAAGTTTGACCGCCTCTGCATGGGTACGGGCAACGCCGGTGACGGTGTGGCCGAGCGTTTCCACCATCTGCTCGATATCCATCGCAATCAACGGTTCGTCTTCTATGATCATAACGTCGGTGGCGACCTGTTCGGCCATTTCGACCGCCGCCTCATCGATCAGCGCGGTAAACTCTTCCTCGCTCACGCCGAGAATTTCGGCGCCCTCCGCATGTGAGAACCGCTCGACGGCGAGGAGCAGGAACGCCTGCCGCGGCAATGGCGCGATCGCCGTCAGGCTCCGGCGGGCCTGTTCTTCCCAGCTGTCTACTGCTGCGGGGAAATCGGAAACATTGATGTCGACGGACTGCCAGAGCTGCGCAAAAACCTTATAGAGCCCAACCTTGGGATCGAGATGCGCGGGAAAAAGCGATCTATCGGCCACCAGCGCCTCTAAAGTAGCACCGACGTAGGCGTCTCCTCCCGCCTGGGTACCCGTCAGCGAACGGGCGAACCGGCGTAGATAGGGAACATGGGGTGCAATCACTTCCGCAAGTTTCATTTAAGGAGCTCCCTCGCAAACATCGCGCCCGCCTTGCGCCGGGCGGGCTACGGTTGACCATTAACGGCGCGGGAACCCGAAAGTTCCAGCCTCATATGGGAACTTTTTTCTATTGACCTCGTTAGAGCCCCACGAAACGGTACCGCAAACGGGGTAACTAAGTGACGCAAGCCAATCAGAGCAAAAAGCCGGAGCACGCGCCTCTTGAGGAGCCTAAGCGCGAAAAGCCCCGGCTCGGTAGCGATTCTCAGGCCTTTATCGGCTCCAAACTGCGTGAGCTTTACGACGATGTCGTCGCCGAGCCCGTGCCGGATCGTTTCGTCGAGCTGCTCAAGAAGCTCGGAGACGACGAAAAAGCGTCCGAATAGGAGGCCCGTCATGCCCAGCTACGATTTCCGTAGTGAGCTGCTCGCCGTAATACCCAATCTCCGCGCCTTCGCCATATCTCTGGTGGGGACCGCTGACAAGGCCGACGACCTCGTGCAGGAAACACTCGTGCGCGCCTGGGACAAACGCGACAGCTTTACCCCCGGCACGAATCTCAAGGGCTGGCTCTTCACCATTTTGCGCAACGAATTCTACAGCCAGATGCGCAAGCGCAAGCGCGAGGTATCCGATCCCGAAGGCGCCCTCGCCGAAAAACTATCGGTGCATCCAGAGCAGGTCGGGCGCCTCGACATGGACGACTTCAAAAAGGCCATCCGCACGCTGCCAGATGACCAGCGCGAAGCGCTCATCCTAGTTGGCGCCTCGGGCTTTTCGTATGAGGAAGCAGCGGAAATCTGCGGCTGCGCCGTCGGCACAATCAAAAGCCGTGTCAGCCGCGCGCGCAGCCAACTTTCCAAAATCCTGAAACTCGAGGGCGACGGCGAATATGGTCCGGACGCCGTCGCAGTGGGGGTTATGAATCTCAATTCGCCTGCGGCGTGACTGCGGGTCGTTATCCGGCCCTTATTTATTAGTGTTGCCGGGTGAACCGAAGCATCTCTTCGAGCGCAAGGTCGGCGTCGCGGATGATCGCCGGATCCTTTGCGCCGGCATTATGCTCCTTGATGCTTTTCAGAAGTTCGATCTTGCGTGCGTTCGAGAGTATAGGATCGCGCGCAATATCCATCGGCGTCCGGCGCGAATGCGTTGGCCGGGACGTAAAATGTGCGTTCTGAGTCATTTTTGAGAGGCCTCCCTTCCTCACACTGGGAAAGATATTGAAAGCCTATCGGTTCCCCATGACAAGAACATTGATCCTGCGCAAATAATAGGAAAACAGCGTCAAAGGCCGGCCGAAACCGGCCCCTTTCTATTATGGCATTGAAATCGCGCTGCTATTGCTGGGTCATTTCACCTTCGGCTCCGGCGTCCCCCTCGGGAAGCATTGCGTCGCCACCTTCAGGTGCCATCGCTCCCCCTTCGGGTGCCATTGCGTCACCGCCTTCGGGCGCCGGTGCCATCGGGTCGCCGTCCATCGGGGCAGCCGCGCCGCCCTGTTCACTTGCGAGCCATTCGGCACGGTTAAATTCCGCAGCGTTTTCAAGCTGCTCGCGCGTCATCGAAGACACGAGCCGCTGCTCGCCGTTTGGATCCATGCCGAGTTCAAGGTCGGCCCACTTGATGGCGACATCTTTCTGACCGATGCCGAGAAAGCCGCCGACGCCGACAACAACGGCCGCAATCTGTCCGTTTTCACCGAGCACGAAGTCGTTCACCTCGCCGATGGTCTCAGACTCTTCGCCAACACCGGTGAAGATGTCGGCTCCGATGATCTCGGTCGCAAGCCAGCCATCGGCATTGATTCCGGCTTCCTCTGCTTCAACAAGCGGCTCCTGAGGTGGCTCGGGCTGTAATTCTTGAGGTGCTTCCGCGCCCGGTTCCAGCGGCGCGGGGGCCACCGTATCCTGGGCAAGGGCACCACCCACTACGCCAAGTGCGAGAGCACTGGAGGCAAGAAGCTTGATGTACATCTTTGTTCTCCTTTGTCGCTAGATCGCAACGTCGGGCCCTGCTTCAAACATTGCACATGCTCGGGCAGAACCTGCTACTAGCCAACGGAGGACAGCATTGCGAGTTCCGCAAAATCAGCCAACTTTCTGCACTTTGCGTGGCCCGGGAACCTGCGTCCAAGCGCGCGCGTTGGAAATGGTTGAGCCAGCGGAATTTATGGCTCAACAAAGGCAAAAACATCCCGAGTTCGGCACGTCTTCGCCCCAGCGCCCCCACAATTGCGGGCTATCTTTGCCACTTGCGTTCCCAAAGTGAGCCGCGACGTGACAGACACTCCCATAAGAACTCATTCCCGTAAGGGCTTCGCCATCGGATGGATCGCGATTGTGGCCGTTGGCGCCATCGCCTTTGCGCTTGCTTCCCTGCCGATGCGGCATTCTCACGAGACGGCAAGGCTTGCCGACAGCACTTATGTGACACAGCCCAAAGCATCGAGGGGCTAGCGCCCGAGTTCCAAATCGTCCGGCATTTGCCGCGAATCGCTGGAAAGGCTAAACTTCCCGGCAGAACATTGCGCACGCCACCAGCGATGGTGGTGTTTTTATGACTGTTCGGGCCAAACAAATAGCCCAAGTGAGCATATAGATTTTGGACTTAGATGAACATAAAACTTTTTACGTCATTAGACGGACGAATTCCTTTAACGCGCTTCTGGATCGGACTTTTGACCATCTGGGGTTTGTCGTTGGCCTTCCTGTTTTCTATAGTATTAATTTCCTTCAAAACTAATACTGGAATGATAGACTTTGAAACATCCAGGATCGTTCTGACGGCACTATCTGTGGTGGCCATTTACCCCATACTTGCAATATTCGTTAAGCGCCTTCACGACCGCAACAAGCCCGCCATAATCTGGTTGCCGATTTTTTGGGGGCCAGGAATCGTCGGCCAGATTGCCCAGTTCTTGGGGTTCAATCTGAGTGCCGTCACTCTGAGCAGAACACAAATGGTGCCGAACTTACCCGGGATAATCTATTCTGTGATTGCCTTTGTCATCGGACTTTGGATGATCGTTGAGCTTGGCTTCCTCAAAGGAACCACCGGCCCTAATCGCTTCGGCCCCGATCCTTATCAGCAATAGCCTGCCCCGCGCTCCATGCGGATGCCCAGGCCCATTGGAAATTGTAGCCGCCAAGCCAGCCGGTCACGTCGACCGCTTCGCCGATGAAATAGAGCCCCGGCACGGCCTTGACCGCCATGGTTCTGGCGTCCAGCGCATTCGTATCGATGCCGCCAAGCGTGACTTCCGCCGTGCGGTAGCCCTCCGACCCAACCGGCTTGACCCGCCAGTCCGCGACCGCCGCAACAAGGCGTGCGAACTGAGGCTTGGAGAGGTCGGCGAGATTACCTGCAATTCCGCAATCCTCGACGATCTTCTGCGCGAGCCGGCGCGGCAAGACTTCGGCCAATGCGTTGAGGACAGATTGCTTGCCGTTCGCGGCGCGCGCAACCTTCAACCAATCCGCCACGTGGCGGCCCGGAAGCATGTTCACCGAGATTTCGTCGCCCGCTCGCCAGTAGGACGAGATCTGCAGGATAGCCGGGCCGCTCAATCCGCGATGGGTGAAGAGCATCGCCTCGTCGAACCGCGTCTTGCCGTGCGCTACCCGTGTATCGACCGCGACGCCGGCAAGGGGCTTGATCGTCTCGAGCAGACCCGTTTCGAACGTTAGCGGAACCAATGCCGGGCGCGTTTCGACGACCGGAACTCCGAACTGTTCGGCAATCCTATAGGCAAAGCCCGTCGCACCCATTTTGGGAATCGACTTACCGCCTGTGGCGATGACCAGTGAAGCGCATCGCACCTGACCGCTGCTGAGCCCAACCAGAAACCCATTCTCTTCACGCGTGATGGAGACCGTTTCCGTTTCGAGTTCCAGAACCGCACCGCCGGCATTCATCTCGGCGAGCAGCATGTCGATGATCTGTTGGGACGACCCATCGCAAAATAGCTGGCCGAGTGTCTTTTCGTGGTACGTGATGCCGTAGCGCTCGACCAGACCGATGAAATCTGCGGCCGCGTAGCGTTTGAGCGCGGAAATTACAAAGCGTGGATTGGCTGAAAGGAACCTCTCGGGCGCTGTATGGATATTGGTGAAATTGCACCGCCCGCCGCCCGAGATCCTGATTTTCTTGCCCGGTGCATCCGCGTGATCGGTAAGGAGCACGCTGCGCCCACGCTGTCCGGCAACCGCTGCGCACATCATCCCCGCCGCCCCGGCCCCGATCACGACAACGTCGAACTCTCGCATAATCTCTCCACGAAAAAGGCCCCGCACGGCAGGGCCTTCTACACGTTCGGCAACGAAAAGGAAAAGTCAGATCACCCGTATCGGTGCCCCGGGCGTGACTCGGTCGTAAAGATCGATGACGTCCTGATTCATAAGCCGTATGCAGCCCGACGATACGGCCTTGCCAATGGTCCAGGGTTCCGGTGTCCCGTGCAGACGATAGAGCGTATCGCGCCCGTCCTGGAAGATATAAAGCGCCCTAGCGCCGAGCGGATTGTCGAGCCCCGGAGGTTGACCATTACGCCATTTCTCGAGTTCAGGTTCGCGCGCGATCATCTCCGCCGGCGGCGTCCATGTCGGCCACCGCTTCTTGTGATTGACGTAACCGCCTCCCGACCACGCGAACCCCGCACGACCAATACCGACGCCATAGCGGACGGCCTGACCACCGTCGCGCACAAGATAAAGATACCGCTGAGCGGTATCGACGACGATCGTGCCCGGGCGTTCGGTGGTAGGATAATCAACAACGCGGCGATAATAGGCAGGATCGACATAACGCAAATCGACTGCCGGAATCGGATAGGGCTCGCTGTAGATCGGCCCATACATGTTGAGATAGAATGGGTCGAATTGCGGCACGGCCGGGCTGGGCTGCGGAGACTGTGTCGTCGTGCATCCCGCCAGAGCAAGCGCCGACAGGCTGCCTGCGCCCAAAAGAAAGTTCCGGCGGAGGATCGTATGGCTCTTTGTCATAACTCACTTTTTCTATTGGATGCCGCGGGAAAGCCCGGCGAGGTAATGCAATCGCCACAAGGCGTGACCGAGGAGGCAACCTCCGCAG
Organism: Pelagibacterium halotolerans; assembly: GCF_044811015.1. Lineage (GTDB taxonomy): Bacteria > Pseudomonadota > Alphaproteobacteria > Rhizobiales > Devosiaceae > Pelagibacterium > Pelagibacterium halotolerans_A. The sequence continues at coordinate 3,617,975 of NZ_CP085243.1, read as the reverse complement.
CAATCGGAAAGAGGGGCAAGGTGCCGCGAACCTCAACAACACTCTTCGTGCCTGCAAATATTGATACCCGGCCCTCCGGAACACGGAATATGCGATAATAATTAACAGCGTCCAACCAATGACTTACGAGTCATTGCGCACGCTTGTGCCACACTGATCGGGAAATGGTTTATTTTGTGGCAACCTTGGCCCGGCTCGCGAATATGTGACCGGGATTGCCCCCTTGAGCTAACCTTCAAGCTCCTCGCGCAGCAATTCGAGTTCGAGCCACTGATCCTCATATTCAGTCAGCTTGTCCTGCGCTGCGACAAAGGCCTCAGTCGTCCTCTCGAAAAGTGCCGGATCGCGGTTGTAGAGAGCCGGGTCGTCGAGCGTTTTCTGGAGGCCGTCCATCTCCGCCTTGAGCGCGTCCATCTGCTTGGGCAGCGTTTCGAGCGCGTGCTTTTCCTTGAAGCTCAGCTTGCGTTTTTGCGACGTCGGCGTGGATTTTGGGGTCTGTTTGGGCGTCGGTACGGCCTGCAGTTTATCGACAGCCCGCGCCTTAACACCCTCCCCGCGCTGCGCGACCATATCCGAATACCCACCTGCATATTCCGCCCAGCGCCCGTCACCTTCCGCGACAATTACAGACGAGGCGACCTTGTCGAGGAAGTCGCGGTCGTGGCTCACGACAATCACCGTCCCCTTGTAGTCGGCGATCGTCTCTTCGAGCAGATCGAGCGTTTCGAGATCAAGATCGTTGGTCGGCTCGTCGAGCACGAGCACATTGGACGGCAGAGCAAGCGCCCGCGCCAGCGTCACCCGGTTCCGCTCGCCGCCCGAGAGCTTTCCTACCGCGGTGCGCGCCTGCTCGGGGGGGAAGAGGAACTCCTTCATATAGCCGATGACATGTTTGCTCTCGCCGTTGATGGTGAGCGTATCGCTGCCCCCACCGGTTAGGACGTCTTTAAGCGGCATATCGGGATCGAGCGTGGCGCGGCGCTGGTCGAGCACCGCGAGCTCCAACCGCGTGCCGAGCCGGACGGAACCGCTATCGGGCGCAAGATCGCCTATGAGCATACGGATGAGTGTCGTCTTGCCCGCACCGTTAGGCCCGACAATGCCAACACGCGCGCCGCGCATGATCCGCGTCGAGAACGTGTCGACCACCAAACGATCGCCAAAGGATTTGGATATCTCGTCAGCTTCAACCACCAGCGCGCCGGAACTCTGTCCCTCCGAGACGGTCATCTTCACATTACCCTGCGGACCGCGATACTCGCGCACCTTTTTGCGCAGATCGGACAGCTCATGCATGCGTCGCACATTGCGCTTGCGCCGCGCAGTGACGCCGTAGCGCACCCAATGCTCTTCGGCGACAATCTTGCGCGCCAGCTTGTGCTGCTCTTTTTCCTCCTGCTCAAGGAAATCGTCGCGCCACGCCTCGAATCCCGCGAACCCCCGATCGATCCGCCGCGTCTCGCCTCGGTCGATCCACACGGTGACCCGCGTGAGATCGGAAAGGAACCGCCGGTCGTGGCTGATGAGGACAAGGGCCGATTTCATCGACTTGAGTTCGCTTTCAAGCCACTCGATCGCCGGCAGGTCGAGGTGGTTGGTCGGTTCATCGAGCAACAGAATGTCCGGCTCCGGCGCCAGCACCCGCGCCAAAGCCGCCCGACGCGCCTCCCCGCCCGAGAGCGATTTTGGATCTTCGCTGCCGGTCAGCCCCAATTGTTCGAGAAGATATTGTGCGCGGAATGGGTTGTCGGCACCCTCCAGCCCATCCTCGACATAAGCAAGCGTCGTCTCATATCCGGAAAGATCGGGCTCCTGCGCCAAATACCGCACGGTCGTCCCCGGCTGAAAGAAGCGCTCGCCGCCATCCGGTTCGATCTCGCCCGCAGCGATTTTCAAAAGCGTCGATTTGCCCGACCCGTTCCGCCCTACGAGCGCGATCTTGTCGCCGGGCAGGACAGAGAGGTCCGCGCCGGTAAGCAGTTCGGTGCTACCGAGAACGAGACGGATCGATTGCAGGGCGAGAAGCGGTGGAGCCATAGGTTTCGAGAGCGCTTTCCAGTGCCTTGCCTCTCCTTGAATGACGGGTTCAACCCGTCATTCAAGGAGAGGATAACAAGGCCACGTCAAAGAAAAATCTGGGACCGGCACGATTTGGCCGGTCATCAAGGTGACATGTCCGCCCGCGAGATATGACGGGGACGGCGCGAACACAAGAGCAGTTGCAAAATGGTTTATCGGCGGACCGCACAGAATAAGCGATTACAGGTCTTCGCAGTGCTGTTTATAGCGCTGCTGTCGGCAACCGCGATTGCGCAGGACCGTCCCAACCTCGATGCGCTCTCTGTCGTCAACTCCAGCGGCACCCAGGCGCGCCTCGCGGCTTACCTCCCGGATGGCCCAATCATTCTGCATTTCTGGGCGACATGGTGTATTCCTTGCCGCGAGGAACTGCCGCAAGTCGATGCTTTCCGCCGGGTGCTCGCGCAAGATGGACTGTCGGATCATCTCATCGTCGTGTCGGTCGATAAGCTGGAGTTTGCTCAAGTCGCCACGTTCATTGAAGACGACTTGGCCATCGGCCTGGAAACCTTGCTGGTGACCGACGGCAATCCAGGCGCGATATTCGGACTTTTCGGCTATCCTTATACTCTGCTGCTCGACGCCGATGGCACGATTGTCGAACGTTTCCCCGGTGCCATCGAATGGACCGCGCCAGATATATCGGCACGTCTATTCGCGCATGTCGATTAGCTCGACCGAGTACCCCTTGCAGAAAGACACCCATCAGGTGTCCAATGACGGCACCGCCGGGCGTCGTTGAACGTCGGCATGTTCAAGCCGGCCAACACGCAGAGGGAGAAATCCGTGACCCAAAAAACCTATCTTTGCATCCAACGCAGCCCACAACGTCCGCACACTCCGACCGAGGCGCCTTCGCCCGGAAAAATGGAAGAAATGTACGCCCGGTTCACTGCGTGGCGGGAGAAATTCAAAGACAATATCGTCGATCTCGGCGGCAAATTGGGCGGCGCGGCAATGGTCGTTACCGCCGATGGCACGAAGGACGGCCCGTTTGTGGAGGCCAAGGAGCTCGTCGGCGGCTACATGCTGATTGCCGCCGAAACGATCGAGCAGGCCGCCGAGATCGCGCAACAATCGCCGGGCACCGCCGGTCCCGGCTATAGCGTCGAAGTCCGCGAGATCGTCACCCCGTGACATCCGGACGTCTCGCCGAGCACTTCTTTCGGCACGAATACGGCAAGCTCGTCGCGACACTGTCGCGGCGAGCGGGAATTTCGAACATCGGGGCCGTCGAAGACGCCGTCCAGTTCGCCCTCCTCAAAGCGCTGGAGACATGGCCGCCCGGCGCGCCACCGGACAACCCCACCGCATGGCTGTTCCGCGTCGCCCAGAATGCGCTGGTGAGCGATTTCCGCGCTCGATCCAGGCGCCGGCGGCTGCTCGAACAGGCCGCCGACGATCCGGCCATGATCCCGGAGATGTCCGATCCCGCCGATCCGAACGAGAGCATGCTGCACATGCTGTTCTTCTGCTGCGATCCCGCTATCCCGGTGGACTCCCAGCTCGTATTCGTACTGAAAATCCTGTGTGGCTTGAGCGTCGAAGAGATCGCCCAGAGGCTGTTCGTTAGCGAAGCCAACGTCTATAAGCGCCTCGGTCGTGCCCGGGCTGGTCTCCAGACACTTTCGGATCGCTTCGAAAACCTTTCATCGGTGGATTACGCCGAGCGGCTTTCGGACGTTCATACGGCCCTCTATGCGCTCTTCACCGAAGGCCATCTTTCTTCGCAAGCCGATATGCCTATCCGTGCCGATCTCTGCAAGGAAGCGATTCGGCTCACGGCATTTCTGGCGTCACATCGGGTCGGTCAAACTCCTGAAACATACGCGCTTCTTGCCCTGATGCACCTTCATGCCGCAAGGATCGCCGGGCGTGAGGATGGCCTTGGCGGATTACTGCTCCTGGAAGAACAGGAGCGCGCGCAATGGGACCAGCAAGCGATAGCCATTGGGTTGGAATGGCTCTCGCGATCCGCCCAAGGAGATCGGTTCTCGCGCTATCATGCCGAGGCCGGAATTGCGGCCGAACACTGCCTCGCGCCCTCATTCGAAGAAACCCGCTGGGACCGCGTTGCTGAATGCTATGCCCAACTCGAAGCGGTGGCGCCGTCCGCCATGCATCGGCTCAACCGCGCCGTCGCGGTCGCCGAATGGCAGGGTCCGGAGGCCGGACTGGCCCTACTTCAAGGTTTTGCGCCTCCAACCTGGCTATCAGGATCTTATCTCTGGGCTGCCGTTTTGGCCGATCTGCACCGCCGATGCAGAAACACTGCGCCAGCGCGCCATTATCGCGAGCAAGCACTGGAACTGGCTCCTACCCCGGCAATCAGGGCATTGCTCGAACGGCGGCTGCTTACGGTCTAGGGCCTGTCATCAATTGTAGATAGGGGTTTGACAGGCCGTAGGAAACGCTACCCAGCTGGCTCCGTGGCATCTCGGGCCGTCGGCTGCTCTCGTTCTGGCCGTCCGTGCGCGCCGACCGTCAGCCGGGCCCAGATCGGCAGGTGGTCCGAGCCTTTGCGCGCCAACTCCGACATATGCACACCGGAGTCCTCCACGTCGATATCGGTTGTTGTGATGATCCTGTCGAACGCGACCACGGGCCGTGAAGAGTGGAAACTCGGGCCGGGTGCAACGACCTTGTGGTGCTCCGCGAAATGCGCGAGGCACCCACCCTCGGTCGTCCACTCATTGAGGTCGCCCATGATAACCGTCGGCAAGCTCTCATCGAGAACATCAAGATGATGGAGCACAGATTGCGCCTGCCGTCTCCGCCAGAGGTCGACAAGCCCCAGATGCAGACCGATCACCCGGAGTTTAACCGCGCCAACCTGCAGGTCCGCCATGACTGCGCCGCGCGGCTCGAGCGCCGGCAGGGTGAGCGTCGATTGGTCGAGGACCTCGATCCCCTGGCGCACGAGGATCGTGTTGCCGTGCCAGCCGAGGCTTTGGTGACGCACGCCAAAGGAGATCGGCTCGTAGTCCGTCATCTCCCGGATCATTTCCGGCGAGAGCGACGTTTCCCGGTTGCCGAACCGCCGATCCACCTCCTGGACCGCGACGATGTCAGCATCGACTTCTGTGATGATTTCGAGAATGCGTTGGGGGTCCCGGCGCCAGTCGAGCCCCACGCTTTTACGGATGTTATACGAAGCGACGCTGATCATACCCGTATCATTGTCCGCCCATAATGACAGGTCAATAAAAAGGCCGGGCTTTTGCGTGATGCGAATGGGAATCCGCTCGAGGCGGCGCCTGACCTTTCCACCTACTACACCAACGCTTATCTCGACTAACAAGGCTCTGTACTTTCGATGCAGGGAATGGCACTTGACGAAGGCTCCGGCGCAAATGCCGGAGCCGGAATGCGCGAGGTGCCATGAGCAAGGATCAACTCACGTCGCTGGTCGAAATGCTGCTCGCCCGCCCAGCCGGGCCGCGTACGCTGGTCGCGCTGGCCGGACCTCCGGGGGCGGGCAAGTCCACGCTTGTGGAGACATTGCGCGACGCGCTCAATGCCCAAAGGCCGGGCACAGCACAAATCGTCCCCATGGACGGCTTTCACCTCGACGACGCGGTGCTGAAGCAAAAGGGGCTCCTGCCTCGAAAAGGCGCTCCCGGGACCTTCGACCTTGCCGGCCTCGCCCATTTGCTGGAGCGCCTGAAGGCCGACATCGAAGACGAGATTTTCATCCCCGTTTTCGACCGCAGGATCGAACTCTCCCGCGCAGCCGGGGCTTCGGTACCCAGGACCTGCCGCATTGTCCTTGTCGAGGGCAACTATCTGCTGCTCGATCATCCAGGATGGCGCGATCTGCGTAGTCTGTTCGACGTCACGGTCATGATCAAGACTGATGAGTTGACGTTGCAGCACAGACTTGTCCGGCGCTGGCAGGGATTAGGGCTTTCAACGGACGTGATCTCCGCCAAGGTAGAGGGCAACGACATGCCTAACGTGCGGCTCGTGCTCAATGAGAGCGTCAAGGCAGACATTGAGATCGAAAATTAACGCACGTCCTTGAACAGCACTTCGCGGTCGAGTGTAAAGCTAGCGAGAAGCGGCAGGCATGCGCCCCCCATGGCACGCGCATCCGACCCGAATTGCCCCTCGGCCAGATGCACCGGAACGAGACCCTGCTGGTCGAAGTTTTCCAGGTTATTGGTGACCCCTGCAACGATTCGCGCTCGGATATCGGGAGGAAAACCTCCATCGATGATCACGGCCTCGAAATCGATAATCGACGTGGCCGAAAGGATGACGACCGCGAGGCTGTGGCAGAGCTCCGAGATCCAGTCGTCGAGCAACGGGCCGATCGCGCCCCAATTGTCCGGTTCACGCCACAACATCTCGGGGTTCTGTCCGGCCTGCTCCATGCGTTCGGCCAAAACGTAAAGCGAGGCGTGCTTTAAGATTTGCTCGTAGCTGCGCTCCTTGCCCCCGCGGCCAATCGGCATGGGTGCGATTGCACCGGCATATCCCGTGCGGCCAGGGAAAAGGCTGCCATTGAGCACCACCCCACCGCCCAGGAACGACCCAACAAAAATGTAGAGAAAGTCGAGGTAATGGTTGGCATTGCCCAGCATCAACTCGGCCGCGCAGGCCGATGTTGCGTCGTTGTAGAAATAGACCGGCCACGCCGTCCTGCGCGCAACCTCGGCCTGGATATCGATATCGCGCCAGACATCGAGTACGCTCCTCGGCGCACCGATCTGATGCTCCCAGTTCCAGAGTTCGAATGGTGACGCGATCCCGATCCCCGCGACCCTCATCTTCTGTTGTTCTGTAAGCCCGGCTGTCAGTTCGGCGAGCCCTGCTTCAAGGAACGCCAGGATGTCGCTCGGTTCGGGATAACGATATGTACGGTGCAGCTTGCCGCGCACACGGCCCAGAAGATCCATCAGAACGAGATCGACGCTCCGCCGTCCGATCTTGAGCCCGAACGAAAGCGCGCCTTCGGGCGAGAGCGAATAGGGCACCGAAGGCTGGCCGACCCGTCCGCGCTGTGGCGCTTCGCGCCGGAGAAGCCCATCGCCTTCAAGCTGGTTGACGATGATGGTGATCGTCTGCGGCGAAAGCCCGGTCTGCCGGGCGATTTCCGCTTTGGGCAGCGCGCCGTTACGCCGGATCAGCGACAGGACGAGCCGCTCATTATAAAGCCGAACCCCAGCCTGATTGGTGCCACGGCTCAGCCCGGTGTGTCCTGCGCTGGACCGGGCGGGCTCGTCTCCGCGCGCGCCGCCGTTCCCGGTCATTGCCATTCTCGTTTCCAATCCCAACTCTGCCCAGGCGCCGTTGTAAACGCATAGTTACTTCCAAGGGAAGTGCAAGAACCAAGGTCTTGCACTCCGATCTCGTCGGCACACGGGTTCCTCCTGCGAACCAGAAAACCGCGCATCAACAATTCTGTCAATAAATAAATCCACTGGATAAACTTATTGACAGACGGGGCATTGTAGGTTTTGGATAGGGTCAGGCGATGCCGCTTCGGTTGGAGGACCGGACATCGCCAGCCACCACCACTGCGTATTGGGCGCCGAGCGCGCCCGGGAGGAAATTTATGAAAAAGAGCCTTTTGGCGCCCGCTTGCGGCGCGCTTATTGCTGCGATCTGCGCAACCACCCCGGCGGCGGCACAGGACGCCCCGCTGGCCTGCCTGATCACCAAGACCGACACCAACCCTTTCTTCGTCAAGATGAAGGAAGGCGCTGAAGCCAAGGCGGCCGAGCTCGGTGTCGAGCTGAAATCTTACGCTGGCCGCATTGACGGCGACCACGAAAGTCAGGTCCAGGCCATCGAAACCTGCATCGCCGACGGCGCAAGCGGCATTCTGCTGACGGCCTCGGACACCTCGTCCATCGTCTCTTCGGTGCAGCAGGCCCGTGACGCCGGCATTCTGGTGATCGCGCTCGATACCCCACTCGATCCTATCGATGCAGCCGATGCCACCTTCGCCACCGACAACTTCCTGGCCGGTGAATTGATTGGCACTTGGGCGCGCGCCCAACTCGGCGACAATGCGGACGATGCCCGCATCGCTTTCCTCAACCTCACCCCCGCCCAGCCGACCGTGGACGTTCTGCGTAACCAGGGCTTCATGAGCGGCTTCGGGATCGACCTCAACAACCCCGACGTCATCGGTGACGAGGAAGACCCGCGCATCGTCGGTCACGACGTGACCAACGGCAATGAAGAAGGCGGACGCACGGCAATGGAGAACCTCCTCCAGCGCGACCCGACGATCAACGTCGTGCACACGATCAACGAGCCTGCGGCAGCGGGCGCCTATGAGGCGCTCAAGGCCGTCGGACGCGAAAACGATGTGCTCATCGTCTCTGTCGACGGCGGCTGCCCGGGTGTTCAGAACGTCGCCGAAGGCGTGATCGGCGCCACCTCTCAGCAATACCCCCTTCAGATGGCGGCGCTTGGCATTGAGGCCATTGCGGCATACGCTGAGGACGGGACGTTGCCCGAGCCCACGCCTGGCAAGGACTTCTTCGACACCGGCGTTCAGCTGGTGACCGATAATCCGGCCCCGGGTGTGCCCTCGATCGGCACCGAGGAAGGCATGGATCTGTGCTGGGGCTAACCCGGTAGACCATGACACAATTCGAGCCAGGGCGTGCACAGCCACGCCCTGGTTTCGAAAGTCGAGGAGGAGTCGCCGTTCATGAGCGATAACACTACCCCATCCCAGGATTTCGAAAGCGGGCTAAAGGGCAGCCACGCGGAGGTTGCGTCCTTCGAGGACACGGACCGCTCGCTGCTCAAGCGCATCCAGCACGCGCTGCACGTCAACCCGGCGCTGATCCCGCTGATCATCCTGCTGCTTTCAGTCGCCATCTTCGGCGTCATCCTGGGCGACCGGTTCTTTTCGCCCTTCTCGCTGACGCTGATCCTGCAGCAGGTGTCCATCGTTGGCATCGTAGCTGCGGCGCAGACGCTCATAATTCTGACCGCCGGCATCGACCTTTCAGTCGGCGCGATCATGGTTTTGAGTTCGGTCGTCATGGGCCAGTTCGCGTTCCGTTACGGTCTGCCGCCGGAAATCGCGGTGCTGTGCGGCTTCATAGTTGGCGGGCTGTGCGGCATGATCAACGGTGTGCTCGTGGCCTTCGTACGTCTGCCGCCCTTCATCGTCACACTTGGCATGTGGCAGATCGTTCTGGCGACGAACTTCCTTTATTCAGCCAACGAAACCATACGTTCTCAAGATATCGAGGCCGAGGCGCCGATTCTGCAGTTCTTCGGTGAAAGCATCCGCTTCGGCGGCGCGGTTTTTACCTACGGCGTTATCGCCATGGTCGCGCTGGTGTTCATCCTCAACTACGTTCTCAACAACACGGCGTGGGGTCGCCATGTCTACGCTATTGGCGATGATGCCGAAGCGGCTAAGCTTTCGGGCGTGCGGGTGCGGAAGATGCAGGTCTCGGTCTACACACTGGGCGGCTTGATCTGCGCGCTCGCGGGCTGGGTCCTGATCGGCCGGATCGGATCGGTCTCCCCAACAGCGGGCCAGTTCACCAACATCGAATCCATCACAGCCGTGGTGATCGGCGGCATTTCGCTCTTCGGCGGCCGTGGTTCCATTCTCGGAGCGCTGTTCGGTGCGCTGATCGTCGGCGTCTTCGGCCTCGGCCTGCGCCTGATCGGAACCGATCCGCAATGGACCTACCTGCTCATCGGCGTTCTCATCATCGGTGCAGTTGCGCTCGACCAGTGGATCCGGAGGGTTTCAGCATGAGCACTTCAACCGTTACCCCAATCCTTGCCGCGAAGGGCCTCGTCAAGCGCTTCGGCCGTGTCGTTGCGCTCGACCATGCCGATTTCGAACTCAATCCCGGCGAAATCCTCGCCGTGATCGGCGACAATGGCGCGGGCAAATCCACTCTGATCAAGACGCTTTCAGGCGCCATGACCCCTGATGCCGGTGAAATCACGCTCGAAGGCCAGTCCGTACATTTCCATTCGCCTATGGCGGCAAGGGCTGCAGGGATTGAAACGGTCTATCAGACGCTGGCGCTGTCCCCTGCCCTCTCCATCGCGGACAACATGTTCATGGGCCGCGAGCGGCGGCGGGCCGGGCTCCTCGGCAAATACTTCCGCGCGCTCGACAAGAAAGCGATGGAGGACTTCGCCCGCCAGAAGCTTTCCGACCTGGGGCTCCTGACGATCCAGAACATAAAGCAGCCCGTGGAAACGCTTTCGGGCGGTCAACGCCAGGGCGTTGCGGTGGCCCGGGCGGCAGCGTTCGGCTCACGCGTCGTCATCCTCGACGAGCCCACCGCGGCGCTGGGGGTGAAGGAGTCGCGTAAGGTGCTCGACCTGATCCTCGAGTTGCGTGGACGTGGCTTGCCGATCGTGCTCATCAGCCACAACATGCCGCACGTTTTCGAGGTCGCAGACCGCATCCACATCCATCGGCTGGGCCGGCGTGTTGCGCTGGTCAATCCCAAGGACTATTCAATGTCCGATGCGGTTGCGATCATGACCGGCGCCATGGCCCCGCCGGAGGGTGCTGGAGAGGCCGCCTAGCCACTTCATTTCGACGGAATGCTCCGGCGCGCATGGCAATCCATGCGCGCCATTTTTATATGCGTTTCAGAATTGCATGCCGATAGAATAAATGTTCTACACTGAAAAAAGTGCCGTTGGGAGGAGGGTGGCAATGGAGCATATCGGCGTCGGCCTGATCGGCACAGGCTATATGGGCAAGTGCCACGCGCTGGCCTGGACCAACGTCCTGCCGGTCTTCGGCGAAGGCCCCTTACCGCGGCTGGTGCATTTGGCGGAGGCCAATGCCGACCTTGCCGGAGCGCGCGCCAAGGCGCTGGGCTTCGAGAAAGCCACCGGTGACTGGCGTGAGCTGATTGCCGACCCTGACGTCGATGTCGTCTCGATCACCACGCCCAACGCCTTCCATCCCGAAATGGCCGTTGCCGCGCTCGAAGCGGGCAAGCATGTCTGGTGCGAAAAACCCATGGCTCCGGCTTTCGCCGACGCAGAAGCGATGGCGAAATCGGCAAAGACCTCGGGGCGGGTTGCTGTTCTGGGGTATAACTACATCCAGAACCCGATCATCCGCCACATCGAATCCCTGCTCACCCTTGGCGCCATCGGCACGGTCTATCACATTCGTCTGGAGATGGACGAAGATTTCATGGCCTCTGCAAAGACGCCATTCTCATGGAAAAACGAAGCCGCTGCCGGTTATGGTGCCCTCGACGACTTCGCGGTTCATCCCCTGTCGCTGCTCATGACACTCTTCGGCCCGGTCGGCCGCGTCTTCACACATATGAGCAAGCCCTACCCCAATCGCCCGACTTATGACGGTGTGCCGCGTGAGGTGGAGAATTTCGATATTGCCAGCGTTCTGTTCGAGTTGGCTTCCGGTATATCGGGCACGCTCGCGGTTAGCCGCGCATCATGGGGCCGCAAGGGCCGCATCGCGATCCAGATCTTCGGATCACTGGGTTCGATCCTTTTCGACCAGGAACGGATGAACGAAGCGCAACTCTATACGACGACCGACGAGAGCGCCAACCAGGGCTTCCGCACAATTCTCGCTGCGCCACAGCACGCGCCCTATGACCGCTTCATCCCGGCGCCTGGGCATGGGCTCGGCTTTAACGACCTCAAGACGATCGAATGCCGCGAGCTTCTTAACGCCATTGCCGGTGCGCCCGCCCGCGTGATCGATTTCGAGCGGGGACTGGAGATCGAGCGCGCCGTGCATGCCATGGCAGCATCGCACGAGCAGCAAAAATGGATCGAGGTCGGCACGCAATAGTGTCCCGCTTCATCCAAATCGACAGGCAGCGACCTGTCGATTTGGAAGGAGGTAACGGGACCACGCAGGCAAAAAGCGAGTGAGCCCACTCATTTTGGGTGAGTGGGCTCAGGAGCGCACCGACCTCGCGGGAGGAGAAAAGGGGCGTGAGACCCTTACTTCATAGTGGGCATCGAGAATTCGGCGCCGTCCTTGATCCCCGACGGCCAGCGCGAGGTGACCGTCTTCGTGCGGGTCCAGAACTTGATCGAGTCCGTGCCGTGCTGATTGAGGTCACCAAAGCTCGATGCCTTCCAGCCGCCGAAGCTGTGATAGGCCAGCGGTGTCGGGATCGGCACGTTAATGCCGACCATGCCAACATTGATCCGACTCGCGAAATCCCGCGCCGCATCGCCGTCGCGCGTGAAGATCGCAACGCCATTGCCGTATTCGTGCTTCATCGGCAGGTCGATGGCATCTTCATACGTTTTCGCACGGACCACCGAAAGCACCGGACCGAAAATTTCCTCGCGATAGATGTCCATATCGGGGGTCACGCGATCGAACAGCGTGCCGCCGACGAAATACCCGTTCTCATAGCCCTGCAGCTTGAACCCGCGCCCGTCGATGACCAGCTCGGCGCCCTGTTCGATGCCCTTTTCAACCAGTGCGTTGATCCGCTCCTGCGCCGCCTTGGTGACGACAGGGCCCATGTCGGTTGCCGGGTCTGTATAAGGCCCGATCTTGAGGCTTTCGATCTTCGGAGCAAGCGCCGCAACCAGACGATCCGCCGTCTCCTCACCCACCGGCACAGCCACCGAAATCGCCATGCAGCGCTCGCCAGCCGAACCGTAGCCCGCGCCCATCAGCGCGTCGGCGGCCTTCGCCATGTCGGCGTCAGGCATGACGATCATGTGGTTCTTGGCGCCACCGAAGGTCTGCACGCGCTTACCGTTATTGGCCGCGCGGCCATAGACGTAGCGCGCGATCGGCGTCGAACCCACGAACGAGACGCCGGAGATGTCCGGATGGTCCAGAATACCGTCCACGGCTTCCTTGTCGCCGTTGATGACATTGAGGATACCGGCGGGCAGCCCGGCTTCCATCATCAACTCGGCCAGCCGCATCGGCACGGACGGATCGCGCTCCGACGGCTTGAGGATGAAGGCGTTGCCCGCTGCAATTGCCGGAGCAAACATCCACATCGGGATCATGGCCGGAAAATTGAATGGCGTGATACCCGCACCGATACCCAACGGCTGGCGCATCGAATACATATCGATGCCCGGACCCGCGCCCTCGGTAAACTCGCCCTTCTGCAAATGTGGAATGCCGCAGACGAATTCGGCGACTTCCATACCGCGCACGATATCGCCCTTGGAGTCTTCGATCGTCTTGCCGTGCTCGGACGAAAGCAACGCCGCCAGCTCATCCATATGCGTGTTGATCAGTTCAACGAACTTGAAGAACACCCGCGCGCGCCGCTGTGGATTGGTGGCCGCCCATTTGGGCTGCGCCTCCCGCGCTGCGTCGACGGCGGCCTGAAGGTCTGCGCCATTCGCCAACGCGACCGTAGAGCTCGCTTCGCCCGTCGCCGGGTTGAACACATCCGCCGTCCGGCCCGACTGCCCGGCGACGCGTTTGCCGCCGATGAAATGTCCGATGGTATCCACGGTAACCTCCCATGTTGCGTTGGAGGGAGATTGCCCTTTCAAAAAACAACATTCAATGCGATAGTTTCCGCATCTGTTGTGCAAAAATTAAAGCCGCTCAGGATAGAGATGAACTGGGACGACATCCGCATCTTCCTTGCCATCGCCCGCACGGGGCAGATTCTGGCTGCGGCGCGGAGCCTCGGGCTCAATCATGCGACAGTGGCACGGCGGCTCACAGCGCTTGAGACCGCACTGGGATCCAGGCTTTTCATCCGCCGTACCAACGGTTGCGACTTGACGGCGGAGGGTGAAGCGATGCTCAGCCACGCCGAGACCGTCGAAAGCGCCATATTCGCCGCCCGCGCGGAAACCGGCCGCACCGATGAAACACTTTCGGGCACGGTACGCGTCGGTGCCCCGGATGGCTTCGGCGTGGCCTTCCTAGCGCCAAGGCTCGGGCAGCTGACCGAGCGCCATCCTGACCTCACGATCCAGCTCGTGCCGGTGCCGCGCAGCTTCTCCCTCTCACGCCGGGAAGCCGATATCGCCATCACGCTCGAACGCCCCACACAAGGCCGCCTCGTCGCCCGCAAGCTCGTCGATTATAGCCTCGCGCTCTATGCGTCGCAGGCTTATCTCGACGGCCATGGCACACCCTCTTCAATCGCCGATCTCAAGGATCACCAGCTTGTGGGGTATGTCGAAGACCTCATCTTCACGCCCTCACTCAACTTCACCCGCGAAATTTATCCCGATTGGCGCTCGCATTTCGAAGTCTCAAGCGCCATCGGTCAGACAGAAGCCGTGCGCGCGGGCGCCGGCATCGGCATCTTGCACAGCTTCATCGCGCGCCAATACCCCGAGCTGATCCCAGTTCTGCCGCGCGCGACCATAGGGCGGTCCTATTGGCTCGTGGTCCATGAAGACTTGCGCGCCATTCGGCGCGTCGGCCAGGTCGCCGATTTCATTTTTCATCAGGTCCGGCAGGCTAACGCGATCTTCGCGCAGGCCCTGGAAGGAGAATCAGAGGTTTGACCGAAGATACCACACGTCAGGAACAAGACGCCCCACCGCGCGACTTCGACGGCCTTCAACAGCTTATCGTCGAGCGGCGCCCCGCTCTGCCCAAGCGCCTCGCCCAGGTTGCAGAATTCGCGCTCGCCAATCCCGACGAAATCGCCTTCGGCACCGCCGCCTCGATAGCGGCCCATGCCAATGTGCAACCCTCAACGCTGGTGCGTTTTTCCCAAGCCCTCGGTTACCAGGGCTTTTCCCAAATGCAGGACGTGTTCCGCGCCCGCCTGCGCGATCCGGTACCCAATTACGACCAACGCCTCGCCCAGTTGCGCGAGCACGGTCTCACGGCCTCGAGCGCAAATATGATCATGGAAGGCTTCGCCAACGCCGCGGAGCGTTCGCTCGTTCAGCTGAAGGCCAAGCTCGACCCCGAGACGCTCGACCATGCGGTCTCGCTGCTGGCGGACGCCGAAACGATCTACCTGATCGGCCTGCGCCGCTCGTTCCCCGTCACCTCCTACATGGCCTACGCGCTCGGAAAACTGGGCGTACCCAATGTGTTGATCAACGCCGTTGCCGGGCTCGCACCTGAGCAGACAGCCTTCATTTCGCCCCGCGACGCTGCGCTGGTGGTCAGCTTCACGCCCTACGCCAGCGAAACAGTCTCTCTCGCCCATCTTGCCCGTGAAAAGGGCGCGAAGATCGTCTCGATCACCGATTCCGTCCTCTCGCCCATCGCCACCATGGCCGATGCGTGGTTCGAGGTTGCCGAATCCGATTTCGAAGGCTTCCGGACCCTGGGAGCGACCATGATCCTCGCCATGACCCTTGCAGTGGCTGTAGCCGAGAAACACAAGGGGCAGTCACAAATGGAACAGAGGATCATAGAATAGAACAAATGTTCTGATTTGAATTAGGCCGGAATTGACGTTTCATTCGTTACGGTCTAAAAAGCGCCCATCGACAGTAGGGCGCATCGTGCGCCGAATCGGGAGGACACGACCATGGCGCCGTCGGCCGCTGAACTCGACGTCATCACCATTGGCCGCTCATCCATCGATCTTTACGGCCAGCAGATCGGTGCGCGCCTCGAAGACACTGCCGGCTTCGCCAAATCCGTTGGCGGCTGCCCGGCCAACATCGCCATTGGCACCGCGCGGCTGGGTTTGAAATCGGCGATCTTCACCCGCGTCGGCGACGAGCAGTTCGGCCGGTTCATCCTTGAGCAGATGACCCGCGAAGGCGTCGAGACCTCCGGCATCGTCACCGACCCCGACCGGCTCACGGCGCTGGCGATCCTCGGGATCGAGGACGACAAGACCTTCCCCCTGCTCTTCTACCGGGAAAACTGCGCCGATATGGCGCTCTCCCCTGAGGACATTTCCGAAGACCTCGTCGCCCGCGCCAAGGCAGTGCTGGTGTCGGGCACGCATTTTTCCAAGCCCAACACCGACGCGGCCCAGGAAAAGGCGATGGCTCTTGCAAAGGCAGGAAGCAAGAAGGTCATCTTCGATATCGACTACCGCCCCAATCTCTGGGGCCTTGCCGGGCACGCCCAAGGCGAAGAGCGCTATATCGCCTCCGATATCGTCTCGAGCCGCATGATGAAGGTTCTCCCCCATTGCGATTTGATCGTGGGTACCGAGGAAGAGGTCCTCATTGCCTCGGGTGAAACCGATCTCCTTTCCGCGCTCAGGACGATCCGTCGTCTATCCTCCGCGACGATCGTCCTGAAGCGCGGCCCCCAGGGATGTATCGTTTATGAGGGCGAGATCAGCGACGACCTCGAAGACGGAATCGTGGGCAAAGGCTTTTCGGTCGAGGTCTACAATACGCTCGGGGCAGGCGATGCCTTCATGTCGGGCTTCCTGCGCGGCTATCTGCGCGGAGAGCCGCTGGAAACCTGCGCGACTTGGGCCAACGCCTGCGGTGCCTTCGCCGTTTCAAGGCTTCTGTGTTCGCCCGAAATCCCCACCTTCGCCGAGCTCGAATACTTCCTCAAGAACGGGTCGAGCCATAAAGCGCTGCGCAAAGACGAAGCGCTCAACCACATCCATTGGGCGACGACGCGCCGCCGTGAATACCCCTCGCTGATGGCGCTCGCCATCGACCATCGCTCGCAGCTCGAAGACATGGCCGAGCGGGTCGGTGCGCCGCTCGAAAAGATCGGCGCGTTCAAGCAACTCGCCGTCCAGGCGGCCATTCGCATCGCGGGCGATGCCGATGGTTATGGCATGCTGCTCGACGACAAATATGGCCGCGAGGCAATCTTCGATGCGTCCAGGAAGGACAAGTTCTGGATCGGCAAGCCTGTGGAACTGCCCGGCTCGCGCCCGCTGCAGTTCGAGTTTTCGCAGGATCTGGGGAGCCGGTTGATCGAATGGCCGGTCGACCACTGCATCAAATGCTTGTGCTTCTATCACCCTGATGACGATCCGGAACTCAAGGAAACCCAGGCACAAAAGCTCGATACGCTCTACCAGGCCGCGCGCAAGGTCGGGCGCGAACTGCTGATCGAAATCATCGCGGGCAAAAATGGCACGCTCGACGACAAGACGATCGCTCGTGCACTCGAAGACCTCTACGCACGCGGCATCAAGCCCGATTGGTGGAAGCTCGAACCGCAGGCCTCTAGCGCGGCATGGGCCAACATAGACGCTGTGATCGAACGCGAAGACCCCTATTGCCGGGGTGTGGTGCTGCTCGGACTCGAAGCGCCAGCCGAAGAGCTCGAACGGGCATTTGCAGCGACCGCACAATCACGCACGGTCAAAGGCTTTGCCGTCGGCCGGACGATTTTCGCCGACGCGGCGGCAAAGTGGCTTTCGGGCAAAATCGATGATGAAACCGCTATCGCCGATATGGCACAACGATTTGGAACGCTGACCGAAAGCTGGCAGCGTATCCGCGGCGCCAAGGCAGCATGATTGCCGCCCGCCCGCAATATTAAGGGAAGAGATTTCATGAGCGTGAAAACTGTTCGGCTGACCATGGCCCAGGCGGTAGCGCGTTTCCTGTCGCGCCAGATGACCGTCATCGACGGCGAAAAGCTACCGATTTTTGCCGGGGTGTGGGCCATCTTTGGTCACGGCAACGTCTCCGGCATGGGCGAGGCGCTCTATGGCGTGCGCGACGAACTGCCGACCTACCGCGCCCACAACGAGCAGGGCATGACCCACGCCGCCATCGCCTACGCCAAGGCAATGTTTCGCCGCCGCATGATGGCCTGCACCACCTCCATCGGTCCTGGCGCGCTCAACATGGTGACTGCCGCCGCCGTCGCGCATGTCAACCGCCTGCCTTTGCTGCTGCTGCCCGGCGACGTCTTCGCCAACCGGCTGCCCGACCCGGTGCTCCAACAGGTCGAGGATTTCGGCGACGGCACCATTTCGGCCAACGACGCGTTCAAATCCGTCTCGCGCTATTTCGACAGGATCACCCGTCCCGAGCAGATCATCCCAGCGCTCCGCCGTGCCATGCAGGTCCTGACCGACCCCGCCGAATGCGGCCCGGTGACGCTCGCGCTCTGCCAGGACGTGCAAGCCGAAGCCTACGACTATCCCGAAAGCTTCTTTGAGGAAAAAGTCTGGACCTTCCGTCGTCCGCGCGCCGATGTCGATGAAATCGCAGCAGCTGTCGAAACGCTCAAGGCCGCGAAAAAGCCCGTCATCATCGCCGGTGGCGGCGTGCTCTATTCGCAGGCGACCGAGGACCTCAAGGCGTTCGCGGAGAAATACGGCGTCCCGGTGCTGGAAACCCAGGCGGGGAAATCCACCCTGCCCCATACCCATCCGCTCGCGATGGGCTCGGTCGGCGTCACCGGCACCTCGGCGTCCAACGACCTCGCCATGCAGACCGACGTCGTCTTCGCCGTCGGCACCCGCATGCAGGATTTCACCACCGGTTCCTGGGCCTTGTTCCGCAATCCCGAAATGAAGATCGTCGCGCTCAATACCCAAGCCTTCGATGCGGGTAAGCACAATGCCGTCCCTGTCGTGGGCGACGCCAAGATCGGGCTGGCTGATATAGACGCGCAGCTTTCCGGCTGGTCGGCGCCGAGCGCGTGGACCGAGGAAGCCAAGGCCGGCAAGGCCAAATGGCAGGAGGCGTCCGATGCGGTGCGGGCACCGAGCAATACCGAGCTGCCCTCGGATGCTCAGGTGATCGGTGCGGTGCAGCGGACCTTGACCAGCGCCGCCACCGTCGTTTGCGCCGCAGGCGGACTGCCTGGCGAACTGCACAAGCTCTGGGAGTCCGGCGCGCCCGGCTCATATCATCTCGAATACGGCTTCTCGTGCATGGGGTACGAGGTCGCCGGCGGCCTTGGCGTCAAGCTCGCAAAGCCGGACGAAGAGGTGGTCGTCATGGTGGGAGACGGGTCCTACATGATGCTCAATTCCGAGCTGGCGACCTCCGTCATGCTCGGCAAGGACGCCCGGATCACCGTCGTCTTGCTCGACAACCGGGGCTATGGCTGCATCAACCGCCTGCAGATGGAAACCGGCGGCGCCAATTTCAACAACCTGCTCGAAGACAGCAAATACGAGGTCTTCCCCAATATCGACTTCGCCGCGCATGCCCGCTCCATGGGAGCGATCACGACCAAAGTCTCCTCGATCGCCGATCTTGAAGCCGAACTCGAAAAGGCCAAGACCAACGACCGCACGACCGTCATCGTCATCGACACCCACCCGTTGATCGCCACCGAAGCTGGCGGCCACTGGTGGGACGTGGCGGTGCCGGAAGTCAGCGACCGCAAAGAGGTCCAGGACGCTCGCAAGGCGTATGAAGAACACCTGAAACACCAGCGCATCGGCTAGTCCGGCGCGCACATCATCTGGAGCTATCCCCTATGATCCGCATTGGCGCCAATCCAATCGGCTGGTCCAACGACGACATGCTGGAAGTGGGCGGCCACATCCCGCTCGAACAATGCCTTTCCGAAGCCCAGACCGCCGGGTTCACCGGCATGGAGCTGGGCAACAAATTCCCCCGCAAGGCAGACGCCCTGCGCCCCGTGCTGAGCACCTACGGCCACGATCTCGTCTCGGGCTGGTATAGCTGCGAACTGCTTGTGCGCGATGTCGACGCGGAAATGGAAGCGGTGAAGGACCACGCCACGCTCCTGCGCGACATGGGCTGCAAGGTGATGGTCACCTGCGAGACCTCAAACACCATCCAGGGCCAGATCGACACGCCGCTCTCCGCGCGTCCGGTCCTGCCCCATAACGTTTGGGCCCAATTCGGCATGCGCCTGACCGCCTTCGCGCAGAAGATGATGCAGGAATATGGCCTAGAGGTCGTCTACCACCACCACATGGGCACGATTTGTCAGACCGAGGCCGAAATCGACCGCCTGATGGCGTCGACTGGCGACGCGGTCAAGCTCCTGCTCGATACCGGTCACGTGACCTGGGGCGGCGGCGATCCCGCGCGCGTTGCGCGGCACTACAAGGACCGTATCACCCATGTCCACACCAAGGACGTGCGCGAGGATGTGATGTGGCAAGCCCATAAGGAGGACTGGAGCTTTTTGAAATCCGTCCTTGCGGGCATCTATACTGTGCCAGGCGACGGCCTCATCGACTTCCCGCGCGTCTTCGCCGAACTGGGTGGATATACCGGCTGGGTCGTGGTTGAAGCCGAGCAGGATCCTGAAAAGGCCGAGCCCGCGAAATACGCCAAGCTCGGCTACGACTATCTGGAAAAGACGCTTAAAAACGCGGGGTTTTCCATTCAGAAATAAGGGAGGCAGCAATGGCCGATCTTCTCGTTAAACCCGTTGGTGAAACCGGCAAGGTGATCGCGGTCACCCCGCAAAGCGCGGGCTGGACCTATGTTGGCTTCGATGTCCATAAGCTCACCCCCGGTTCGGTGGCAAGCGGAGAGACCGGCGACAGGGAAGTCTGCCTCGTTTTTGTCGCGGGCAAGGGTAAAGTCGTTGCCAATGGCGAAGCGTTGGGCGAGCTGGGCGAACGGATGAGCCCGTTCGACGGCAAGCCTTATTCGGTCTACCTGCCGGGCAACAGCAGCTGGAGCGTCGAGGCAACAACCGACCTGGAACTCGCCGCCTGTTCGGCACCCGATACGACCGGATCGAAACAGGTCCGTGTTATCGCACCCGACGGGCTGGGCCAGGAGACGCGCGGCAAGGGCACCAACGTCCGCTACGTCACCAATATCCTGCCCGAAACCGATGACACCGCGGATTCCCTTCTGGTCGTCGAAGTCATCACACCGGGCGGGCATACGTCATCCTATCCACCCCACAAGCACGACCAGGATAACCTGCCTGCCGAATCGGCGCTCGAAGAGACCTATTACCACCGCCTCAATCCGCCCCAGGGCTACGCCTTCCAGCGGGTCTATACCGACGACCGGTCACTCGATGAAACGATGCTTGTCGAAGACGGCGTCACAACGCTCGTGCCCAAGGGGTACCACCCCTGCGCGGCGATCCATGGATACGACCTTTATTATCTGAATGTCATGGCCGGCCCCAAACGCATCTGGCGGTTTCACAACCAGAAAGAGCACGAGTGGCTGCTTAACGCCTGAACGAAAAAGGCCGCCTCCCGGGCGGCCTTTCTCTTTACCCCACGCTCCGCTCTGCCGCGCTCAACGTATTGGCCATCAGCATGGCGATGGTCATTGGCCCGACCCCTCCGGGCACCGGCGTGATCGCCGCAGCACGGTCTTTCGCCGCCGCGAATTCCACATCGCCGACAAGACGCGTCTTCCCCTCGCCCCTCTCGGGCGCCGGAATGCGGTTGATCCCCACATCGATCACCGTCGCGCCAGGCTTGACCCAGTCGCCCTTGATGAACACGGGCCGCCCGATTGCCGCAACGAGAATGTCTGCCCGCTGGCAAAGCTCGGGAAGATTACGCGTCCGCGAATGTGCAATCGTCACCGTGGCGTTGGCATGCTGCAAGAGCGCCGCGACGGGTCGCCCCACGAGATTCGAACGCCCGACGACGACCGCGTCGAAACCTGAAATCCCCTCGGGATAAACACTGTCGAGCAGCACCATGCACCCCTTGGGCGTACACGGCACGAGCGTCTTCTCCATTTGTCCCGAAGCAAGCCGGCCGATGCTGATATCGTGCAGGCCGTCCACATCCTTGGCCGGATCGATCGCACCGATGGTCGTACGCTCGTCGAGCCCTCCCGGCAGCGGCAATTGCACGAGAATGCCGTGAATCTTCGGGTCGGCGTTGAGCGACTCAATCAGAGCAAGAAGCTCATCCTGCGTCGTTTCTGCCGGCAGCGTATGCTGGACCGAGTGAAACCCGCATTCCTTCGCCATCCGGCTCTTGGAAGCGACATAGACCTGGCTCGCCGGATCTTCACCAACCAGAACCACGGCCAACCCCGGCGTCACGCCATGCGTCCCCGATAGCGCCCTGGTCCCGGACTGGACCTTGGCAATAGCATCCTGTGCGACGGCTTTCCCGTCGATGATCTGTGCGCTCATATTCCAGTTATCCAATCCGCTGCTTTGCCCTAGCCAAAAACGACCGTCTTGTGCCCGTTGAGCATCACCCGGCTTTCAAGGTGCGATTTCACCGCTCGCGCCAGCACCCGGCTTTCGATATCCCGGCCCACCGCGATAAGATCGTCGGGGCTCATCGCATGAGTCACCCGCGCCGTCTCCTGTTCGATGATCGGACCTTCGTCAAGGTCGGGCGTCACGTAGTGTGCCGTCGCGCCAATGATCTTCACGCCGCGCTCATGCGCCTGATGATAGGGTCTCGCGCCCTTGAACGAGGGCAGGAACGAATGGTGGATATTGATCGCCTTGCCATAAAGCCGCGTGGCGAGCGTATCGGAAAGGATCTGCATATACCGCGCCAGGACGACGAGATCCGCCCCGGTTTCCTTGACCACCGCGAGGACCTTTTCCTCCTGCTCGGCCTTCTGCTCCTTCTCAACAGGGAAGATGTAAAAAGGAACGCCTTCGGCCTCCGCAATGCTGCGCGCATCTTCATGATTGGAGATGATCGCCGCGACCTCGGCTCGCAGCCAGCCCACCTTGATCTGATAAAGTAGGTGTAACAGCGCATGATCGAACTTCGAGACCATTATGACCACGCGGGGTACGCGCGCGGTATCGGCGATCATGGTCTTCATCTCGTACCGCTCGACGACCGGCGTCAGCGCCCGCTCGACGGCCTCCTTGCCCACCGCGTCCGGCGCGGTAAAGGCAATACGCATGAAGAACTTGCCCGTATCCCGGTCCCAGAATTGATTGCTTTCGGCAATGTTGGCGCCGAGCCCGAAAAGCTCGGTCGTAACCCCCGCGACGATACCCGGCCGGTCGGTGCACGAAAGGGTGAGGATGAAATCGCTCATGATAGGCCCGTTAACACTTGAGGATAAGGTTTCCCCTTCCCGTCATCACCCAGTTGTCCGGGTGATGACGGGAAGGGGAACTCGGACGGGCAGGTCATATTCGGTCCCACGCCGAAGGTAAAGCATAGAGCGATTATGATCCGCTTGCTGTTGCCAAACAGGATGGCTTGGGTTAGTTAAAACATGAGTATCATACTCATGATATTTCGCAGCTCAGCTCCGGGCTCAATAACCCGGCCATTGGGGGACCTAAATGATCAAGAAATTCACCGCAAGCAGCCTTCTGGCAGGCGTCGCCGTCGCTGCGCTGGCCCAGAACGCCAACGCCGTCGAAGCCTCGGCCGTCGTCGACACGTATGCCAACGTCGCGCTGGCGGCCTACGAGGACAGCCTGACCACAGCCCAGGCACTTAAATCCGCCATCGATGCACTAGTCGCGGACCCGACTGCGGAAACCTTGACCACCGCGCGAGAAGCCTGGCTCGCCGCCCGCGCACCCTACCAGCAGACCGAAGCCTACCGCTTCGGCAACGCTATCGTGGACGATTGGGAAGGCAAGGTGAACGCCTGGCCGCTCGATGAAGGCCTCATCGACTATGTGGATGCTTCCTATGGCACCGAATCGGACGTCAACGCCTTTTACGCGGTCAACGTCATCGCGAACGATACCGTTTCCGCCGGTGGCGCCGAAGTCGATGTGAGCGAAATCACGCCCGAGGTTCTCCAGGAACTCCATGAGGTCGGTGGTGTCGAAGCCAATGTCGCGACCGGCTATCATGCCATCGAGTTCCTGCTCTGGGGCCAGGATCTCAACGGTACGGGAGAAGGTGCCGGCACGCGTCCCGCGACAGACTTCGACCCCGCCAACTGTACCGGCGGCAATTGCGAGCGCCGTATCGACTATCTCGTCGCCGCGACGGATCTCCTGATTTCCGATCTCGAAGAAATGGTTGCCAACTGGCAGGCGGATGGCGCCGCGCGCGCCGAGCTTTCAGCCGATCCGGAAGCAGGCGTCGCAGCCATGCTGACGGGCCTTGGCTCGCTCTCTTACGGCGAGCTCGCAGGCGAGCGCATGAAACTGGGGCTCTTGCTCAACGATCCCGAAGAAGAGCACGACTGTTTTTCGGACAATACCCACAACTCGCACTACTACGACGTACAGGGCATCGTTAACGTCTGGAACGGCACCTATGAGCGTGTGGACGGTTCGCTGGTCGAAGGCCCAAGCCTCGCCGAACTGGTTGCCGAAACCGACTCTGCCCTCGCGGAAGAGATGAACGTGAAGCTCGATACGACCATCGCAGCCTTCGAAACCCTCAAGACCCGCGGCGACACGATTGAAGCCTACGACCAGATGATCGGCGAGGGCAACGCCGAGGGTAATGCGGTTGTTCAGGCCGCAATCGACGGGCTCGTGGACCAGACCCGCACGATCGAGCGCATCATTGACGCGCTCAACATTTCGGGTATCGAACTCGAAGGCTCCGACAGTCTCGACAACCCCGACGCCGTCTTCGGCTAATATCAATAAAGGGCCGGCGCGGGAGTGGCGGCCCTTTCTTTTTGCAGGACCAGACTTTTGCGCCTCACTTCGCTTGTTTCAACCCTTGTCATTTGCCTTGTCGGTGCGGTCGCGTGGGGATCGGACGCGTATCGCCGCGACGACCTTTCGGCCGAAGACTTGGCCCGCGTCGCGCGCGTAACCGAACCGACCACTGCCTTCGACGCCGCTGAAACCTACGAAGCCATGCAGGCCGGCGCGGCGACCTCGACCAAGCCTGTCAACGCCAACGCCTTTTCCAACCCCTCGGGTAATCTCTCTTTCGAGGATCAGGAAACCTTTCTGCTCGGCAACGGGTTGTTCCGCAAGGATTGGGCAACCGCCCCCTCCTCGACCCTCGCCTCGGACGGGCTGGGCCCTCTTTTTAACGCGCGCTCCTGCCAGTCCTGCCATATCAAGGACGGACGCGGACACGCCCCCGCATCGCTCGATGACCCGGCAGTCTCGCTCCTCGTCCGTCTGTCCGTGCCCGCGACTGCCGAACAGCAGGCAATGATCGACGCTGGGCAGATCCCCGCCGCGCCGCACCCGATTTACGGTTTGCAGCTTCAGGATTTCGCCGCCGCCGGCCTGCCCGCCGAAGGCCAGGTGCAAATCACATACGACGATGTCCCCGTCGAACTCTCCGGCGGCGAAACTGCAACGCTGCGCGCGCCAACCCTGTCCATCGGCAATCCCGGCTATGGCCCACTGGGTGACGATATCATGCTCTCCGCCCGCGTCGCCCAGCCCATGATCGGCCTCGGTCTTTTGGAGGCTATCCACGAGGCCGACATCCTCGCACTTGCCGATCCCGAAGACGCTGACGGCGACGGTATTTCCGGCCGGCCAAGCTGGACGCTCGACGAAAACGGGGAACGCGTTCTCGGCCGCTTCGGCTGGAAAGCCGCCCAACCGAGCGTCGCCATGCAATCGGCCCACGCATTTTCGGGCGATATGGGACTTTCGACCCCGCTCGTCCCGAGCCACTGGGGCGAATGCACAAACGGCCAGCCCGAGTGCCGCGCCCTGCCCCACGGCGCGCAGGCGCATCTGGGCGAGCATGAAGTGCCCGCCGACCTCTTCGCGCTCGTCACCTTCTATTCGCAAAATCTTGGCGTGCCCGCGCGGCGGGATGTCGATGACCCCGCAGTTCTGCGCGGCAAGGAGATCTTTTACGAAACCGGCTGCACAAGCTGCCACACGCCCAAATTCGTCACCCGCCGCGACGCGGACCATCCCGCCCAGCAATTCCAGCTCATCTGGCCTTACACCGACATGCTGCTGCATGACATGGGCGAAGGTCTTGCCGACTATCGGTCGGAAGGCACGGCCAACGGCTATGAATGGCGCACGCCGCCGCTTTGGGGCATCGGCCTCACCGCCACGGTCAATGACGAAGCCGCCTACCTCCATGACGGTCGCGCGCGCACCCTGCTCGAAGCCATCCTCTGGCACGGCGGCGAGGCGCAAGCCGCACGCGATGCGGTTGTCGCCATGCCGCCCCAAGACCGCCAATCCCTCATAGCATTTCTGGAGTCGCTCTGATGCTGGCAAGGTTCGCCATGGCAATTGCTGCCCTTGCACTGATGTCCGGTGCTGCATCCGCGCAGGATGACCCGATTCCCGATGCGGTCGGCCTGCGCATAGCCGAGCATTTCGCGGCCCCAGCGACGGCGGCATTCACCGAAGCTGCGGCGGCCCTTGAGCAAAGCGTTGCAATGCTTTGCGAAACGCCGTCGCCTGACGCCCTTGCCCAAAGCCGCGATGCCTTCGCGCACACCGTGCAATCGTGGGGTACGCTCTCAACCCTCCGCTTCGGTCCATTGGCCACCGAAAATCGTTTCGAGCGGATATTCTTCTGGCCCGACGCACGCGGCGTCATCCTGCGGCAGGTTCAGGAGCTTCTCGCCGGGAAAGATATCACCGCGACCGACCCGACAACGCTCGCGGAAAAAAGCGTCGCCATGCAGGGCCTGCCCGCACTGGAATACCTGCTCTGGGGCTCGGGCGCCGAAACGCTGACGAACGATACCGTTCCCTACCGCTGCGCCTACGCACACGCCGTCGCCGGCAACCTCGGCGCTATCGCTCACGAGGTCGAGGCTGAATGGCAATCGGGCGCCGCGTACCACACCGCGTTCACCGCACCGGGCCCCGCAGTCGATCTCTACCGCGACAAGCGGGAGGTTGCCAATGAGTTCGTCAAAGCGCTTTCGACAGCACTCCAATTCATGGCAAGCGCTGAACTCGGCCCCGCCGTCGGCAAAGACGAAAGCGCGGCCAACCCCCGCCGCGCTCCCTTTTGGCGTAGCGATCTGACCTTCACCTTCCTCGCAGCCCAGGCCCGCGGTCTCGACGCACTGATCGCCTCCACGGACTTCGAAGACGAGCTACCCGTCAATCAATCGACCGTCATATCCTCAATCCGTTTCGACCTGCGCATGATCCGCGAACGGCTTGAGGAAATCGATATGCCGGTCGAGACCGCGTTCTACGATCCCGACGCCTGGGAACACCTGCGCTACGTTACCGTGGCTCTTGGCCTAGCCAACGACACCGTCAACGATATGCTGACCGGTGCCATTGGACTTGTGATGGGGTTCAATGCACTCGACGGCGATTGACAGACGCACCTTCCTTGCCCTGACCGGTGCGACCCTGGCACCGGCCCGGATGGCCCTCGCTCAGGACGCCGCAGACGAGGCATTGTTCATCGGCGCGCGCCTTGCCAGCGGTGGCTACGAGGCCGCCGTGATTGACGCGGAAGGTAGGGACAGACTTGTCCTCCCCCTGGAGGCGCGTGGGCACTCCTTCGCCATCGACGCCGAACGCCGACGTGCCGTCGCCTTTGCGCGGGCGCCCGGCCGGTTCGCCATACTGTTCTCACTTGACGGCAACGCCGAGCCGGTCGTCCTGCCCGCCGACCCGGACCGGCACTATTTCGGCCACGGCGCGTTCACCGCAGACGGCCATCTGCTGTTCGCCACCGAGAACGACTACGACGGCGAACGCGGTGTGGTCGGCGTCTACGACGTTTCGGGCAGCTCCGCCCGTATCGGCGAGTTTGCGACCGGCGGCATCGGTCCGCACGAAACCCTCCTGATGCCAGACGGCAAGACGTTGGTCACCGCAAATGGCGGCATCCTCACCCATCCCGATTATGACGGCATCGACCTCAACATCCCCGAGATGAAGCCGAGCCTCGTTTATAGCGACATCACGACCGGAGAGATCACCGAAAAGGTCGAGCTTCCCCCAGCCCTGCATCAGCTCTCGATCCGGCACATGGCCATCGACGGCGCAGGCGTCGTCTGGTTCGGCTGCCAATATCAGGGCAATCCGTCCGACCGCCCACCCCTCGTAGGACGCCACCGCCGGGGCAAGGAGATCGAACTATTCTCGCCGCCCGATGGTGTACTGCGGCGCATGGACAATTACGTCGGATCCGTCGCTGTCGACCGCTCCGGCACCATTCTCGCAACCTCGTCGCCCCATGGCGGGCTCATCGCCTATTGGGATACGGCGACCGGCGCCTATTTGGGCACGCAGGACCTCGCCGACGGCTGCGGCATCGCCCCGCAAGGCCCTGGCGTAGTGCTCTCGACCAGTGGTCGTGGGGCAATTGCCGAAACCGGACCGCGGACGTTCCACACGATCCGCGAAGCGGACCCGCAGGCGCCTGCCTGGGACAATCACCTGCGTCGGGCCCTGTAATCGGGCCGGAAAACCGGCCCGATCCTGCGTCAATCCCAGTTCAGCGAACCACCGGTCTGATACTCGATCACCCGGCTCTCGAAGAAGTTCTTCTCCTTCTTCAAATCCATCACCTCGCTCATCCACGGGAACGGGTTGTCCGCCGCCGGGAATACCGGCTCGAGCCCCAACTGCGCGCACCGGCGATTGGCGATAAAGTGCATGTATTGCTCGCACAGCGCCGCATTGAGCCCCAGAAATCCGTTGGGCATCGTATCGCGTCCATACGCCGCCTCGAGTTCCGCCGCCCGTTTGAGCATACCCCGGATTTCCTCCTGAAACGGCTTGGTCCACAAATGCGGGTTCTCGATCTTGATCTGGTTGATCACGTCGATCCCGAAATTGAGGTGGATGCTCTCGTCGCGCAGGATGTACTGATATTGCTCGGCAATCCCCACCATCTTGTTGCGGCGCCCGAGCGACAGAATCTGTGCGAAGCCGGTATAAAACCACATCCCCTCGAAAATGACATAGAACGCCACGAGATCGCGCAGGAACGCCTGATCGGCCTCCGGCGTCCCGGTGGCAAAGTTCGGATCGTCGAGGCTTTGCGTATAGGTGAGCGCCCATGCCGCCTTGTCGGTGATCGAGGGCACCTCACGATACATGTTGAAGAGTTCCCCCTCATCGAGCCCCAGGCTCTCGACGATGTACTGGAAGGTGTGGGTATGCACCGCCTCCTCGAACGCCTGCCGCAGCAAATACTGCCGGCATTCGGGATTGGTGAGATGCCGGTAGATCGCCAGAACGATATTGTTCGCCACAAGGCTTTCCGATGCCGCAAAGAACCCGAGGTTGCGCTTGAGCATCCGCCGCTCGTCGTCGGTCAGCCCGTCGCGCGACTTCCAGAGCGCGATATCAGCCTGCATGGAAACCTCGGTCGGCATCCAATGGTTGTTACAGCCTGAAAGATATTTCTCCCACGCCCATTTGTATTTCAAAGGCAGGAGCTGGTTGACGTCCGCGCGGGCGTTGATCATCGCCTTGTCGGAGACCGACACACGAGCGCCGCCGCGCTCGATTTCGCCAAGGCCCGTCGCATCCGCCTGGGCATTCGGGTCGACATGCGGGGCATGGCTGGGGGCATCGCCCCAGGAAAGGGTAGACATTGGTGTATCCTTAAATTCGCGGAGATTACTGGCAGGCTTCGCAATCGGGGTCGTCGATTGCACAGGCATTTACGGCCTCGGGTACAATGACCGGCGAGACGGCATTGAGCTTCCCGTCCGTCCCCTTGAGCGTCGACTTTTCCACATGCGTCGCCGAACGTGCGCGCAAATAGTAGGTCGTCTTGAGCCCCATCTCCCACGCCAGCCGATAGGTCGCATCGAGCGCCTTGCCTGACGGGTTGGCGACATAGAGGTTGAGAGACTGCGCCTGATCGATCCACTTCTGCCGGCGTGAAGCCGCCTTGATGAGCCAGCTGGCCTCGATTTCGAACGCCGTCGCAAAGCGTGCCTTCAAATCGTCAGGTATCCGGTCGATCTGCCCGACGCTGCCATCGAAATACTTCAGATCGGCGATCATAACCTCGTCCCAAAGCCTGCGGGCCTTGAGTTCCTTGACGAGCAGCGCATTCACCACGGTGAAATCGCCGCTCATATTGGTTTTGACGTAGAGGTTTTGATACGCTGGCTCAATGGACTGGCTAACGCCACAAATGTTCGAAATCGTCGCCGTCGGGGCAATCGCAAGGCAGTTGGAATTGCGCATCCCGGCCGATTTCACCCGCGCCCGCAGCGTTTCCCAATCGAGCCGTTGGGTGCGATCCATATCGACCTCGCCCCGCGCATCGGCGACGCGCTCGACCGAGTCGATGGGCAAAATCCCTTGCGCCCACAGCGAGCCCTCAAAACTCTGATAGCGCCCGCGTTCCTCAGCCAGATCGGCCGAAGCCGAGATCGCATGGTAGGAAATCACCTCCATGCTCTCGTCGGCAAATTCCACCGCCGCGTCGCTCGCATAGGCGATGCCCTGCATCTGAAGCGCATCCTGAAACCCCATCAGCCCTAGCCCAACCGGTCGATGCTTCAAATTCGACCGCCGCGCCTCCGGAATCGTGTAAAAATTGATATCGACCACATTGTCCAACATCCGCATCGCCGTCTTGACCGTTTTGGCGAGCTTGTCTCGGTCGAGCCCCGCGTCATCGATATGCGCAACGAGGTTCACCGATCCGAGATTGCACACCGCCACCTCATCCGCCGAGGTGTTGAGCGTGATTTCGGTACAAAGGTTGGAAGAATGCACCACCCCGACATGCTGCTGGGGCGAGCGCAGATTGCACGGGTCCTTGAACGTGATCCACGGATGCCCCGTCTCGAACAGCATGGTGAGCATCTTGCGCCAGAGATCGACGGCGCGGATGGTCTTATGGACCTTGATCCGCCCCGCTTCGGCATCGGCCTCCGCTTGCTCATAAGCCGCCTTGAATGCCGCGCCGTAAAGATCGTGCAGCCCCGGCACCTCATCTGGCGAGAACAGCGTCCACTTCCCGTCCTCGGCGACCCGCTGCATGAAGAGGTCCGGCACCCAATTGGCCGTGTTCATATCGTGCGTGCGCCGTCGGTCGTCACCGGTGTTTTTCCGAAGATCGAGGAATTCCTCGATGTCGATATGCCAGGTCTCGAGATAGGCGCAGACCGCTCCCTTGCGCTTGCCGCCCTGATTGACCGCAATCGCCGTATCGTTGGCGACCTTCAGAAACGGCACGACCCCCTGGCTCTCGCCATTGGTCCCCTTGATATGCGCCCCGAGCCCCCGCACCGGCGTCCAGTCATTGCCGAGCCCGCCGGAATATTTGGCCAGCAGAGCGTTGTCTCTGATGCCCTTGAAGATCCCGTCGAGATCGTCCCCGATCGTTGTCAAAAAGCACGAGGAAAGTTGCGGCCGACGCGTACCGGCGTTGAACAGCGTCGGTGTCGACGCCATGAAGTCGAAGCTTGAGAGCAGATTATAGAACGCGATCGCCCGCGCCTCGCGCTCCACTTCGCGCAGAGCGAGGCCCATCGCTACGCGCATGAAGAATGCCTGCGGCAGCTCGTAGCGCGTGCCCGAAACGTGAAGGAAGTACCGGTCGTAAAGCGTTTGCAACCCCAGATACTGGAACTGCATATCCCGCTCAGGCTTGATCGCCGCGGCAATCCTCTCAAGATCGAACCGCGCCAACTCCGGATCGAGCATTTCCGCCTCGATCCCCGCTTTCACATAGGCCGGAAAATACTCCGCATAGCGCGTCGCCATATCCGCCTGCGTCGCCTGCTCAGGCCGGTCGAACACAAAACTCAATGCTTCGCGCCGTAGCTTGTCGAGCAGGAGCCGCGCGCTCACCTGCGCATAGTCGGGCTCGCTTTCAACAAGCGTACGTGCCGCGAGAATCGGCGCCAGCGCCAACTCGTCAAGCGCAATGCCGTCGTAAAGGTTGCGCTGCGCTTCAGCCAGAACAGCCTCAGCCGAAACGCCCTCCAACCCCTCACAGGCTTCGATGACGACCCTTTCCAGCCGCACGAAATCGAGCGGCACCAGATTGCCCTCGGCATCGCGCATGTTGAGCCCGGGTTCTTCGGCAACATGCTTGGGGTTTTTCGCCTCGGTCTCCGCGCGCTCGGCGGCATGGCGCTCGCGATAGAGCACATAAGCGCGTGCCACCTTGTGGTGCCCACCGCGCATCAGCGCCAGTTCCACCTGATCCTGAATATCCTCGATATGAAGCGTCCGCCCCTCGCCAGGCCGACGCGTCAGTGCGGCTTCGATTTCCTCGGTCAGCCCCTCGACGATTTCATGAATACGCCGCGACGCCGCCGCTGTGTTGCCCTCAACAGCGAGGAATGCCTTGGTGAGTGCGACAGAAATCTTGGTCGAGTCGAACGGTGTCACTGTGCCGTTTCTGCGAATGACATGAAAGCCCGGCTCGGACATGGCGGCAACGGGCCGTTCCGCAACGCCCGGCACAACGGCATAGGTTGGATCGGTAGAGAGAAATTCAGACATCGGTACCCCGGATGTTATGTACGGGGCACATGAAGGCACGCACGACGTTTGGCAGCCCAAACGGCCTGCCGCGCGCAATGCGAACCCAACGAGACACCCCGCTCGTCAAAAATAGGTTTCCGCCACGGCAGGTCTCCTGGCTTGCGGGATGAAGCGCCGATTCCCGCCTTCCCAACGCCTTCTGGCGCCAGTGGCACAACTGGGAATCGGCTCACCGCTTACAGTTGCGGGGACAGCGCCGGATTTTCACCGGCTTCCCGTCTTAGCCCCCGATCTTGCGATTAGAGGAACCGTGACACACAAGATATTGTGTGACTCGGCAGAGTCGCGTCAACCGGCAATTTTTACCGATATAGGAAATGAAACCTCGACAGCCCATGCGCCACGCCTTGCAACTGCCGTCGCAACACGGATATAAAGATATCTTTATGTCTAGTTGACTCCATCCCGCATTTGCGGCATCGTCCAGCCTGTCCGCGGTCCCCGCGAGGGGATAACAGGGAATTCGGTGCAAGTCCGAAGCTGCCCCCGCAACTGTAAGCGGTGTTGGATGTCCGAACGAAAGCCACTGGGGCTTGCCCCTGGGAAGGCGGACATCCCGAAAAGCCGCAAGCCAGGAGACCTACCGCGGACTTTGGTTCCAAACGAAAAACCGATCGGGCGGATCGGCGGAGGATAGACCGATGACCAAGCGTTTTATGGCCTTTGCACGGACAGGAGCGAGCGCGCAACGAATGCGCACCGCCTGAGGAGCCCCCGCCTCGGGCAGATCCAGTCACCAGAATCCAGGAACACCGCAACCTGGCGCGCCGCGCCGGGCAATGGCTTCTATTGCAAAGGCAACCCCATGACCCTCTCAGCCAATCTCGGTTTCCCGCGCATCGGCGCGCACCGTGAACTCAAGAAAGCCCTCGAATCCTACTGGAAGGCCGAAACCGATATCACCGATCTTTTGGCAACTGCAGCCAAGCTGCGCGTGCGCCACTGGCAATTGCAAAAAGATGCCGGGATCGATGTCATCCCTTCAAACGATTTTTCGCTCTATGACCACGTGCTCGACACAACGATCACCTTCGGCGCGATCCCCAGCCGCTTCGAAGTGCTCGAAAGCGATACCCCGCACCCGCTCTACTTCGCCTGCGCTCGCGGCACAGCCGATGCGCCGGCTATGGAAATGACCAAGTGGTTCGACACCAACTACCACTACATCGTCCCTGAGTTCACGCACGACCAGGAATTTGCGCTTTCCTCGCGCAAACCGATCGATGAGTACCTCGAAGCCAAGGCTCAGGGCATTGAAACCCGGCCAGTCGTCCTCGGCCCGGTGACATGGCTTTCGCTGGGCAAATCCAGGGACGACGATCTCGAGCCTATCGACCTTATCGACAAAGTCCTGCCTGCCTATGCCGAACTGCTCTCCGCGCTCAAGGCCGCCGGCACGCAATGGGTTCAGATCGACGAACCGATGCTCACCCTCGACCTCTCCGACAAGCAGCGCGCCGCCTTCGTCCGGGCCTATGATGTCCTGCGTACCGCCGCACCGAAGATCATGCTCGCAAGCTATTTCGGCGCCCTGGGCGATAACCTGCCGCTCGCAGCGAACCTGCCCGTAGCGGGTCTCCACATCGACCTCGCCCGAGCATCCGGGCAGCTCGAGGATGTATTGGCTGTCACGCGGACCAAAGACACGGTCCTCTCGCTCGGCCTCATCGATGGCCGCAACATCTGGCGCGCCGATCTCGACGAAAAATTCAAGCGCGTCCGCCGCGCCTGGGACCTTCTCGGCCCCGACCGGCTGCAGATCGCGCCGTCGTGCTCGCTCCTGCATTCCCCGGTCGATCTCGACCTCGAAACCGCGCTCGATGACGAACTCAAATCCTGGCTCGCCTTCGCCAGGCAAAAGCTCGGCGAGATCCAGGCCCTCACTCTTGCCATAAAGCGTGGTGAGAGCGCGGCTCGCGAAGCCTTTTCGGCAAGCAAGACGGCTGTCGCGAGCCGCACCGCATCCCCGCGCACGACGAACCCCACCGTCCGCAAGCGCGCTGCGGCAATCCGTTCAGAGGATTTGGCGCGCGAAAGCCCCTACGCCGTCCGCCAGCAAAAGCAGACCGACCGCTTCAAGCTCCCCCTCTTCCCGACAACCACAATCGGCTCTTTCCCCCAGACAAAAGACGTCCGGCAGGCCCGGGCTGCGCACAAACGCGGCGAACTCGATGCCGCCGCCTATAACGCCTTTCTGAAGGCCGAAACCGAGCGCAGCATACGTATCCAGGAAGAGCTCGGTCTCGACGTCCTCGTCCATGGCGAATTCGAACGCAACGATATGGTGGAATATTTCGGCGAACAGCTCTCGGGCTTCGCCTTTACCAGGAACGGCTGGGTTCAGTCCTACGGCTCACGTTGCGTCAAACCGCCCGTGATCTATGGTGATGTCTCCCGCCCCGGCGCCATGACCGTCGAATGGTCTGCCTACGCCCAATCGCTTACCGACAGACCTTTGAAAGGCATGCTCACCGGCCCTGTGACCATCCTGCAATGGAGCTTCGTGCGCGACGATCAACCGCGCGCCGACACCTGCCGCCAGATCGCCCTCGCGATCCGCGATGAAGTTCTGGATCTCGAAAAGGCGGGCATCGGCATGATCCAGATCGACGAACCTGCCCTCCGCGAGGGCTTGCCGCTAAGGCGCAAGGATTGGCAGGCCTATTTCGACTGGGCCATCGACTGCTTCCGGCTATCGGCCTCCGGCGTCGCCGACGAAACCCAGATTCACACCCATATGTGCTACGCCGAATTCAACGACATCATGGACGCAATCGCCGCCCTCGACGCGGACGTGATCTCGATCGAAACCTCGCGTTCGGACATGGAACTCCTCGACGCCTTCCGCGCCTTCTCCTACCCCAACGAGATCGGCCCGGGTGTCTGGGACATCCATTCCCCCCGTGTGCCCGATCGGGCCGATATGCAGGCGTTGCTTGAAAAGGCGTTGACGGCAGTCCCCGCCCGCCGGCTCTGGGTCAACCCCGATTGCGGCCTCAAGACCCGCGATTGGCCGGAGGTCAAGGCGTCGCTCGAACACCTGGTCGACGCGGCGAGAACGCTCAGAGCAGCAGTATGATGAGGACGGCTGGGGACCATACCGTCCCCGGCCGTCCTTCTCTCAGGACGCGCCGACGAGCTGGCGGAGCTTGCCGATGGCCGTTTCGCTGTTTTCGCCGTAGGCGATCGTTCCCTCGAATTCGCCACGCGCGTTGAGCAAGAGAACCGAGGCAGTGTGGTTCATCGTATACCCGCCACCCTCGAGCGGCACCCGTTCCGCATGGGCACCCCACGCATCGATGACCTTATCGACGTTTTCGGGCGTTCCGGTAAGGCCGGTGATCCGGTTCGACGCCCATCCCACATAATCGTTCAACATCTCGGGCGTGTCGCGCTCGGGATCAACGGTGATGAAGAACGCCCGCAGGCCGCCAGCGTCGGGCCCAAGCTGCTCAAACCAGTGCGCCATCTCGGCAACCGTCGTGGGGCACACGTCCGGGCAGTGGGTGAACCCGAAAAAGACCGCTGAAGGCTGGCCGACGAAAATCGTATCGTTGACCGTTTCCCCCTCGTCGGTGACGAGCTCATAGTCGCCCGCGCCGTAGCGCTCGGCGCTGGGTCCCGGTGTAGCACCACCCGGGACATAGACCGCCGCCAGGGCAACCAGGAGTACGCCCAAGATGCCCCAAAGCATCCAGCGGATGGCGGACAACGCAGAACCAGCCATCATTCCCCGTCCTGGCCGTGACCGGCATGTGGGGCTGTCGTTGCTCCAATCCCGCCGACGTCGAGCAGAACCGAAACGTCGCCGGCACGTTCAAACGTCAGCGTCACTGGCACCTGCGTGCCCTCTTTAAACGGCTCGCTAAGCTGCATGAACATCAAGTGCAACCTTCCCGGAGCGAAACTGACCTCGCCACCGGCGGGAATTTCGACACCGTTGTCAAGCTTGCGCATTTCCATCACATCGCCGGACATCATCATCTCATGGATTTGCACGTCCCCGGCCACCGGCGAAGAGGCACCGATCAGCCGGTCCGCGCTGTCCCCTGAATTGGTGACCGTGAAATAACCGCCGCCCACCGGAGCGTTGGGCAGCATCGCGCGGGTAAAGGCGCCTGAAATCGTTAAATCGCCCGCGTTCACGGCGCTGGCGGTGTCCCCCATCGCCATTGCCCCATGTTCGTGTCCACCGGTCGCGTCGCTAACGACGAGAGTCACACTTGGCGCTGGCCCGTCCTCGGTCTCGGCGCCGGGCCTGCTCGTCCACGCGGCAACGCCGTTGGCGCATTCCTGTACCACGGGAACATGGAACGCGCCGGGCGCGAGCGTGTCTGCGAAGGTCCCCCGGAAGACGAACTCGTCGTACCAATCGTCGGGCAGTTCGCCACCCGACCAGACGATTTCCTTAACGCCCTCGGTGACTTCCGCCCCATGATTGATGTAAGTATTTTCGTAAGCTCCCGTTACCGTCTGAAGCGTCCACCCCGCCTTGGGCATCGGCTTGACACTGAACATCCCCTCAGGGATTGCGATGCGGACAGTATGGGTGGCCTCTCCGTCGCAGCCATGAGGCACGCGCAGAACGGCCTTGAACGATTGCCCCAGCACAGCCTCCTGAACTTCAAAACTGGCGTGTGCGAAAGCGGGGGCGGATAGCCCCAGGGTTGCGGCAGCAGCGGCCGCGCACAGATGAGTGCGGATCATGATTTGTCTCCAGCAAAAGGAATTGGTCTTTGGATAAACGCCATCAGGCGTTCGGTTGGGCTCTCAGACCAGTGCTGGCGGCGCGCGTGGATTGGCGGGCCTGTGCCCGAAATTATGCGCAGGCTCGACGTCCTCGACGATATAAACGATCCGGGAAAACCCGAGATAGGCGGGTTCGGCAATCGACGGAGGCGGCGGCAGATCGGCGATGGTGACACGGCAGGCATGGCACGGGCCGCAGGCCGGTCCATGCTCGCCCGGTCCTTGCCCGCAATAGCTCACCGTCGAATAGACGGATTGGGCGGAAACGGAATCATCCGCAAATACCGGCGCCTGAGCTTGTCCATAGCCGAACGACAGAAAAAAGACCGCCAGCACTGCCAGCGCCTTGACGACGTCCGCTCCGATTTGCCGTGCTATCATCACCGCGGATAAAGACCTGCGCTCCACTTCCGGCTGCTCAGCATATCCCAAACCCGACCCTTGCCAATGCGGCAATTTGAACGCCGGGGTAGTGGTTTGAAAGCCAGGCCTTCATGCCTCTGACAACTGCCTGAAGAGTGGTGGGCCCGGAGGGACTCGAACCCCCAACCAGACCGTTATGAGCGGTCGGCTCTAACCAGTTGAGCTACAGGCCCACGCGGGGACTTCCTAACCGCTTTATGCGTCGAGGTCCATTGGCTTTTTGGTCGCGATGCACACAGCCGGGCTCCTTTGAGGTCGCCGTAAAACCGTCGCAATGGCCATGGAGAAAACAACTTTGAATACCGATCGAGGAGATGCTCCAATGCGCATTTTGAGCCTGTTCGCCGCCACCGGCTTGGCCCTGGCTTCCGCCGTGCCCGTCCTTGCCGCCGACCCGCAGATGGTTCTGTCGGGCACGGGAACCGTTTTGGCTTCCCCCGACATGGCCACCATCACCACGGGCGTCACCACCCAGGCCGATACCGCCCGCGCCGCGCTCGACGCGAATACGGCTGCGATGGACGAGTTGATTGACGTTCTCGAAAATGCCGGCCTCGCGCCCCGCGATATCCAGACCTCGGACTTCTCGGTATCCCCGCAATACGTCTATTCCGACCGTCGAGATGAAAACGGCTTCACCCCACCGCCCGAGATCGCCGGCTATCGGGTTTCCAACGCGGTCACCATAACCGTGCGCGATCTCGATTCGCTGGGCTCTGTGCTCGACCAGGCCGTCACCGTCGGCGCCAACACCATCAACGGTATCGCGTTTTCGGTGTCCGATACTGCGGATATCATGGCCGAAGCCCGCCGCCGCGCCGTCGAGGACGCGATGAAAAAGGCCAGTATTTACGCCGATGCCGCTGGCGTTTCCCTCGGCGGCATCGTTTCGATTACCGAGCAAACCCAAGGCACGCCGCCCCGGCCGCTCATGGCCCGTGCCGAGATGGCCTTTGACAGCGCCGTCCCCGTCGAGGCTGGCGAGATGAGCTATGAGGTCACCGCCACGATCACCTGGGAAATCAAAGACGGCGAATAGGTCAAAAGCGGCCGACGCTCTCAGAGCCTGACTCAAAAGTCTGACGGGTCAGGCTCTCAGCCCCAGATTGCCTGAATCAGCATCCGTCCCCCGACGATAATAAGGAACGCCGCGAACACGATGCGGAGCGCCTGCCCGTTGAGCCTGTGCGCGATCGCGACCCCCAAAGGCGCCGTCAGCGTCGCGAGCCCACCGATGAGCACGAGGGACGGGATATTGATGAACCCGAGGCTCAGTGGCGGGGTTCCGCTTGCCGTCCAGCCCGAAATGATAAAGCCGATGACCGCGGGAACCGCCAACATGACCCCGAGCGCCGAGCTCGTGCCCACCGCCTTGTGCACCGGCGTGCCGAACGCCACCAGCGTCGGCACGCTCAAAGATCCGCCTCCGACTCCCATAAGAGCGGAGATATAACCGATCACCGCCGCCGCGATCCGGTTGACCAAGGGTACACCTGCGAGCTTTTCCATGAGCCGCCGCTGCACCGGCAACGCCATGTTGAGTGCAATGAACAACGCCATCACACCGAAAATAATCTTGAGCGTAGCGGCAGAATAGAGCCCTGCCATCAGCCCGCCGATCAGCGATGCAGCGACGATCCATGGGCCCCATAGCCGCAGCACCGCGGTCTCTACCGCGCCGCGCCGATGATGGGCCAGCGCACTGCGCAACC
Source organism: Pelagibacterium halotolerans (assembly GCF_044811015.1). GTDB lineage: Bacteria > Pseudomonadota > Alphaproteobacteria > Rhizobiales > Devosiaceae > Pelagibacterium > Pelagibacterium halotolerans_A. Next base: position 3,578,888 of record NZ_CP085243.1, on the reverse strand, counting down.
CTGTGGGCACGATCACGGCGAGCGAGGTGCCGACCGCCACATGCATTATGATCTCTGGGTTGTAGCCGAGGAGCTGATAGGCGAGCACCATGGCCGGGACCATGATGATCCCGCCGCCGATCCCCAACAGCCCCGCCATGATACCGGATGCGGCCCCGGTCAGGGCAAGCCCCACGGCAAAGGGAAGATAAAGCGCGATCGTTTCGGACAATATGGAAGCTCTGGGTCTGTTAACACTTATAGACAGGAGTTTGACGGGCGATAGTCCGAGCAACTTTCGTGGAAAATCCCGTCTACAATTGATGACAGGCCCTAACAGACCCCAAGCAGGAGAGGACGGAAATGTGTTCCGTTTGTGAGGTGCACCCCCCGAACTGTCAACCCCACACTATAGCGCCGCATCGATGATGTTGAGGACCTCGGCGCGCCGGTCCAAAGGTCCCGCACACACCGCATCGCGCACGGTTTCGCCGCCCGGCGTCACATGGCGGGGATCGGCGCCCGCGGCGATCAGTACGGCCACCATGGACGCATCGCACCATCCCGCTGCATTCATTAGCGCCGTTCGACCGTTCTTCGCCGGCTTGTCGAGAGCGGCACCTCCGGCGATCAGGACACTCAGCACGTCCATCCCGCCACGTGGCCCTGTGGCAAGATAGACGAGTGGTTGCCCGTCACGAGTCACGGCATCGGGATCACCCCCCGCATCGAGATAGCGCTGGACGGCCGCGCCATCGTCGCTCCGCACTGCGGCGGCAATCTCGATATCCTGACCGTCGCGCGGCTGGCATCCTGCAAGCGTCGCGACAGCCAGCCCCATGGCAGCAACACGCGCAAGCCCCATGTTCAATCCTCCCCCAGGACATGCAGCACGATCGACCGGCTGTGGGGCGCGCGACGATGCTCGAAAAGGTAGAGCCCTTGCCAGGTGCCCAGAACCATGCGTCCGTCGCTCACCGGCACACCAATCGAGGTCTGGGTCAACGCCGCCTTGATATGCGCGGGCATATCGTCCGGCCCTTCGGTTGTGTGAACCAGCCAGTCCATACCTTCGGGCACGAGGCGCTTGAAAAAGCCGCTGAGATCGGTTTGCACGTCCGGATCGGCGTTTTCCTGGATGAGAAGTGATGCCGAGGTATGCCGCACGAATATCGTCAGCAACCCTGTAGCGATGGCGCTATCGGCGACGATACGCGCTGCTTCGCGCGTGAACTCATAAAATCCCTGCCCCCGCGTTTCGATGCTGATCCGATGCTGTGTCTGCTGCATATCCTTCATTCTAACTCGGACTTCTCACGCTGGCTATGCCCTGCCAGCGTGAGAAGTCCGGGCTAGCAGAGATTATTGCACTTCCCCGACGGGAACCCAAAGCCACAGCCAACGTTTTGAGGTCAGACGTGGCCAGACGCAAGCGGTCGGCCCGGCCGGTTACCCGGTCGGCCCCCGAAAGTCGAAGCAATCACTACCCTTCGAAACCACACGAAAGGCCTCGGCTAACCACGAGGAGACCATGAATGGCTGATATCGATCGCGATCTGCATGATCGCCGCCATGATGAGCAACGCATCTATTCTGCCGGCGGTAGCGCCGCGGGATGGTGGATCGCGGGCATTCTTGCCCTTGCAGTACTCATCATCGGGTTCATCGCATTGAGCGGCGGGAATCCGGCGCCCGTCGAGGGAACTACAAACCCGGCAACGGGTACGGCGCCTATAACCGAACCTGCACCCATGACTGACGCGGCACCTGCTGATACCGCACCGGCCCAAACCGCGCCGGCGGAACCTGCGCCTGCCGAAACCGCACCTGCCGAAAGCTCGACAGCCCCGGCGACAGAAGAGGCGGTTCCCGCGCAGTAAAATACCGTCACGATGACGCGCGGCTCGAACCTGAACCGCGCGTTCATTTTGCGCTCATGCGCTCACCGCTAAGACCGGGTGCACGGAAACCCGGCACGATCCGAAGGCCGGGGGGCTAAGGAGATATTAAGATGAACATCCGGAACTTGCTGTTGGCCGGCACAGCGGCAACCGTCATTGCCGCGCCGGCAACGTTTGCGCACGCCCAATCGGGAGAGTCCCAGAGTGGTATGCCGCTTGAGAACACGCAATTGGTGCTCCCCGAGCAATGTCAGGGTCTCGAACTCGAAGAACTCGAAGCCTGTCTTGCCGAGCTTGGACTGACAATGCCTGACGGTGAACAGGAAGAAACCGCTCCAGAGGAAGCCGAGCCTACCCCTGAGGACGGTGAGACGACTGAGACTCCAGAGATAGTGGAGGAAGCGCCAACCGAACAAGAGATTACCCCGGCACCTCAACCCGAGCCCGAGCCCGAGCCAGAACCAGAACCCGAAGCGGGGACGGAGGTTGCGCCCGAAACCGGCCCGGTCGAACAATTCCTGTTGCCCGAGCCATGTCAGGACGTTGCTCCCGACGAGGTTCAGGCCTGTCTCGAAAGCCTGCAACGCGAACAGCAGAACGTTGCCCCCCTCCCCGAGACTGAGCCCGAAGTTCTGCCTGAGGAGCCCGTCGAACCTCAAGGCGAAGCTCCAGTAGAAGAGACTATCGAGGAAGCGCCCGAGGAACAGGCACCTGTCCCCCAAGAGCGCCCCGAAGTCCTCGAAGCACCAGTTGAGGAAGAAGTACAGCCCGACGCGATGGAAGAGCCCGAAGCCGAAGCGGAAACACCTGCACAGAGTGAGGTGCCCGAGGGCCTGTCCACCGCCGCCGGCAACTATGACGCAGCGGCAGCCGAATTCCGCTCCGCTGTCGAAAGCGGAGGCGACGTTGCCGGTGCGCGCGAAAACCTGTTGGCCGCACACGCCGAACTCAAATCCGTCTGTGCCGCGATCGGAATGGAAGACCTTGAAGTCTGCCTCGCAACCTTCGGGATTCGCGCCGACATCATTTCCCCCGACGAGATAGAGGCAGCTGGCACTGTCGACGCGGACGGTGAAGTGGAAGCCGAGACAGCCGAAGAACCCCAAGCCGCGCCTCTCGATGAAGACACGCTCGGCGAAATCCTGCCCGAAGGTGTCGAATCGGATGCAGTTGCACCGCTCCTTGATAGCGCCAAGGACGCGCTGACCGGAACGGACGAGCCTACTCCCGAGGCAGAAGAGGCCGAACAGCAAGAAGAAGCCGAAGAACCGGCGCCCCCGCCACAATCGGACGCCGAAGCACAGTCGACCCTCGAAGCCGTCGATATCGAGCCGATCACAACCGAGGAAGGCACACGCCGCGAGGCGCCTGTCGTAGTCGAAGAGGACAACGGAGATGAGGCGGTCGTCGTCGGGCGCGTCGAAAGCGAGCGCCCCCAGAACCTAAACGTCATCGAACAGCTTGGGCTCTCGCTCGTCTTCGAGTTCAACAACCACCTCTATATAGATACGCCGGACACCGACCGGCTCTACTACGAGAATGATGAGGATTATTACATCGAAGATCTGCCCGGCGGCCGCACCCGTGAGGTTATCCTGCGCGCCGACGGCAGCCGGATCGTCACCATCCGCGACCGGTATGGCGAGATCGTCCGCCGCTCGCGTATCGAGCCCGATGGCACCGAAATCCTGCTGGTCTATGTCGATGAGCGTTACAACCGCTATGACGAACAGGGCCGCTGGATCGACCCGGGCAGCCAACTGCCACCGCTCCGGCTCACCATCCCACCGCAGGAATACGTGCTCGATGCGAGCGCGGCAAATGCCGAGCGCATCGAAACGTTCCTCTACCAACCACCTGTCGAGCAGATTCAACGTTACTATACGCTCGATGAGGTCAAGCGGTCCGCCCGCATCCGCGACATGGTGCGGCGGCTCGAGGTCGGCGACCTGACCTTCGAGACCAACAGCGCCGCGATCCCGCCCGACCAGCTCCAGGCGCTCTCGGAGGTCGCCAACGCCATGCTCGACCTTTTGGCGCAGAACCCGGCGGAGACCTTCCTCATCGAAGGACACACCGACGCCGTGGGCAGCGATCTCTACAATCTCGAACTGTCGGACCGCCGCGCCGAATCCGTCGCCTACGCACTGACCCGCGTCTACGGTATTCCCGCCGAAAACCTTGCAACCCAAGGCTATGGCGAGCGCTACCTCAAGGTGGTGACTCCGTTTGCCGAACGCGTCAACCGCCGCGTGACGATCCGCCGGATCACCCCGCTGATCACGCCAGTAGCAGGTGCCCCGGCGGGCTGACCACCTGAGAAGGGCGGGCTAGCCCGCCCTTTTCATTTCACCGGCTGGCGGATGATCGTCTTGAGCTTTTCCGGCGCCACCCTGCGCGGATCGGAGAGATAGATTTCGTGATGCTTTCCCGTAAGCGATAGTCCGTGTGCACCCGTCGCCTCCTCATGCATTTTCGCGATCAGCGGCCCTTCATCGTCATAGCTTCCGACATGAAGCACCTGGATCGCCTGCCCCTCCTCGAAAACTTCAACTCTGAGCCTGTCGAGCGCCGGCGGCGCCTTTTTCTTCCGGGTCCGCGTGATGGCATCGTCGATCATCCGTGGCCCGACCCAGTCGGGCACCATCAGCATCATGGTCCACGACCACTTGTCCTTCTCTCGTGCGGTGAAGGCCGCCATATCCTTGCTCCACCACAGCCCCTCGAGTGGCGGTACGGCATAGTCCTTTTCGAGTTGCTTCTTGCTGGCGAATTTGAGCGCATAGGCGACCGCGTACAATGTCTCTACCGCCTCGGTATAGCGCTTTGCTGTATTGGGATCGCCCGTTCCATCGACCATCAGGAACCGCATCGGCGGTACGTCTACCAGATGGATGCCCCTGGCCTTTGTCGGGCCATAGAGGGCTTTCAAACTCTTTTTGAAATCGATCTTGTCCATAAGCGACTCCGATACGCGCGGCATCGATTTTACGAGCCGCCCTAAATCTTCGAAAGGTGCGTTGCGGCCCGTCCCCGCATTTCCTATCTGCGAATGACGACTGCCAATCCTCCGGAGCCCAAGACAACAATGTTCGACTTCGACAAGATCGTGACGGCACTCAAGACGGATCCCAACATGCAGCGTACGGCCGGGGCCGGCGCTGTCGGCCTTGCCGCCGGCTTGCTTCTGGGCGGAGGCGGCGTTGGCAAGCTCGCCAAATATGGCGCCCTCGCCGCAGTTGGCGGGTTGGCCTATAATGCGTGGCAGAAAAGCCAGCAGAACAAGGCTCCGGACGGCGACATCCCGCCTGCCGATGAACGCTTCATCCCGCAGGCCGAAAATGAACGTGAAGCCCTCGGCAAATCCCTGGTCCGCGCCATGATCGCCGCCGCGAAAGCCGACAACCGGATCGACGCGGACGAAAAGGAACGCATTTTCCAACGCCTGGAGACCATGGACCTTTCCGCAGAGGAAAAAGCCTTCGTCTTCGATGAACTGGCCGCCCCGCTCGACCTCAATGCCGTCGTGAGAAGCGCTGATACGCCCGAACACGCCGCCGAAATCTATGCGGCTTCTCTGGTTGCGATCACCGCCGACACGGCCACTGAACGCGCCTACCTCGAAACGCTGGCCAGCCGGCTCCACCTGCCCGCGGCACTGGTTGCGGAAATCCATGCCGCAGCCGACGCGGAAACGAAGGTGTCCTGATCTCAACGTTTCGAAGGAACCTGACCCCGTCCTTGTCGATTACCAGGGCATCGCCGGAATCAGGATTTGCGAGAATGACCTTCCTCGATCCCAATCGGGCCTCCGCCGAGCGGAGCGACATCGGCAAATGGGTTATGCGCATTCTCACAGGACTCATCATCGTCCTTCTGGGCTGGTATGCGCTCACCGTTGGAACGGACCGTCACGGTCGGCCGGACATGGTGTCGGAACCGGGTGACGTGCAGTCGACCGAATCTCCGCTCGTGGATGCACCGCCCCTAGCGGAATAGGCTCGTTCCCTGCTCCTTGATGAGCTGACGGCCCTTACCGAGCGTTGCGACGATTGCGTCTTCCTTGGACGTGAACTTGTCGGCACGGATGAACTTGTAGATCTTGAGTTCGCCATCGATCTCTTTTTCGATGGTCCCGGCAATCTGGTACTCGCCACCGGCCTGCATCAGCACGGCCTTGATGGTATACCCTTCGTACTCTTCATGCGCGTCGACCTTCGGCATCGCGGGCTTCTTTTCCCCACCCCCGAATAACGATTTGAGAAACGACATCGCGCGCCTCCTTTTTGAATTTTGTTCACGCCAAGCCCCCCTCGGCTTGGAGAGGAATTTTGACATAACGATAAAGACTTTGGCCGCGATCCGATAGGGGCGGCGATTTTTTTGCCCCGTTGGAAACCATTCCCCGAACCGCGCAAAGAAAAGCCGGCCCTTTCAGGCCGGCTTCCATGTGAAATCACGGTCTACTAATTATCCAGGAAGCTCCGCAGCTTCCGGCTGCGGCTCGGGTGCTTGAGCTTCCGCAGCGCCTTGGCCTCGATCTGACGGATACGTTCGCGGGTCACCGAGAACTGTTGCCCCACCTCTTCGAGCGTATGATCGGTGTTCATCCCAATACCGAAGCGCATGCGCAGCACGCGTTCTTCGCGCGGGGTGAGCGAGGCGAGCACGCGGGTCGTCGTCTCGCGCAGGTTCGACTGGATCGCCGCATCGATCGGCTGCACCGCGTTCGAATCCGGGATGAAATCCCCAAGGTTCGAATCTTCCTCGTCGCCAATCGGCGTTTCGAGCGAAATCGGCTCCTTGGCGATCTTGAGGACCTTACGCACCTTGTCGAGCGGCATCTGCAGCTTTTCGCTGAGCTCTTCGGGTGTCGGCTCGCGGCCGATCTCATGCAGCATCTGGCGCGAGGTGCGGACGATCTTGTTGATCGTCTCGATCATGTGCACCGGAATACGGATCGTGCGCGCCTGATCGGCGATCGAGCGCGTGATCGCCTGCCGGATCCACCACGTGGCGTAGGTCGAGAATTTGTAGCCCCGGCGGTATTCGAACTTGTCGACCGCCTTCATCAGCCCGATATTACCCTCCTGGATGAGATCCAGGAACTGCAGCCCGCGATTCGTATACTTTTTCGCAATCGAGATCACGAGCCGCAGGTTCGCTTCCACCATCTCCTTCTTGGCGATGGCGGCTTCCCTTTCGCCCTTCTGCACCTTGTGCACGATGCGGCGGAATTCCGCGATATCGAGGCCGGTCTCGGTGGCCAGCGTCTGAATTTCGCTGCGCAGGTCATCGATCGTCGCGCGTTCCTTGGCGACGAAATCCGACCAGCCCTTTTCAGGCCGCTGGATGACCTTGTCGGTCCAGTCCGGATCGAGCTCCGAACCGTAATAGGCGTTGAGGAACTCGTCGCGCCTGACCTTGTAACTCTCGGCAAGCCGCAGCAAACGGCCTTCGTTGCGGACGAGGCGCTTGTTGATGTCGTAAAGCTGCTCGACAAGGCTTTCGATACGCGAATTGTTGAGCGCCAACGACTTGACGTCCGCGATCACCTCATTGCGCCAGCCCTCGAGCTGCTTGACTTCTTTCGAATCGAGCGACTTGGCCGCAAGCTGCTCTTCGACGTGCTGATCCTGCAGCTTGCGCATCTTGCCATAGGTCTCGGCGATGCGGTCGAAGGTCTCTACAACCTGAGGCTTGAGCTCCGCTTCCATGGCCGAAAGCGAAAGATTGTTCTCGTATTCGTCCTCGTCGTCATCTTCTTCGCCAGAACCGCCTTCGCCTTCGGCGCCCTCTTCGCCGGTCTTGGCTACGGGTTCAGCACGGCCGGAGGCAGGCGTCGGGCGCTCCTCGGCTTCATCCTCATCCTCGTCCGAATCCCCCGCCGGTTCGGCCATCTTGGCGTCGGGACCGGCATAGGTCGCTTCGAGATCGATGATGTCGCGCAGGAGAATTTCGCCCTCGGCGAGCTGGTCGCGCCAGATGATGATGGCCTGGAACGTCAGAGGGCTTTCGCAAAGCCCGGCGATCATGGTCTCGCGACCCGCTTCGATGCGCTTGGCGATGGCGATTTCGCCCTCGCGGCTCAGAAGTTCGACCGAACCCATCTCGCGCAGATACATGCGCACTGGGTCGTCGGTCCGGTCCGAGCCGGATTTGGCGTTCGACGTATTCGCGACCGCGGTGCCGGTCGTCGTCGCGATTTCGCCGCCTTCATCGTCGCTACTGGTATCGGCCTCGGCCTCTTCGACCTCGTCCTCGTCGATCACATTGATGCCCATGTCCGAGAACATCGACATGATATCCTCGATCTGCTCCGAGCTGACTTCTTCCGAAGGCAACACGGAATTGATCTCTTCATAGGTCACATAACCGCGCTTCTTGGCGGTCTTGATGAGCTTCTTGACCGCGGCATCGGAAAGGTCGAGAAGAGGACCGTCGGGTCCTTCGGTACTGGCTTCGGTCTTGGTATCGGCGTCTGGTTTGGTCTGGTTGGCTGCTGCCTTAATGGCCATGTATGCTCTCCTGAGCCGTGCCGCGTGCGGCACCGGTATCGTCACCCCAAGATGGTGCTTTGGGCTTTGCGCTCCAAGGGAATCGATTACAGTTAACAAAAGATGTTGCGGTCACGACCTTTTGCACCGTTCCGGCCCGCATCCGGTTTTCCCCATGCCGGCCCCGCAATGCCAACACGCAAAAACGCGCGGACACGAATCGCCTCTTTTCTAAAGGCTCCGCGTCACACGCCCGGATAACGAACCAAATCCCTCGATCAATGCCTCTGTACCATCGACACTGGAAATCTGATTCTGGATGTCCCGCAGCCGTTCGAATGCGTTTTCGCTCAGGTCTTCGCCTAGCGCCAATTCGGCTGCTTTGAGCTCCCTATTTAGTTGAACCGATTTGTAATGCAAGGCCAGCGCGTGTTTTAATCCGGTCTCTGCGTCACTTTGTGCACTGTCCGCCTCGATCTGCCACACCCCCTGGCGTGCCAGGATCATCCGCATTTTCTCCAGAACCGGCCCGAAACCACGCGCAATCAGCGCCTCGTGCACGGCATTCGGCCCCAGATCGGGCTGCACCATGATCAGATCGAGAAAGGCCGCCATCACCTGCCGCACCGGTAGCGACTGAAACTCGATCTCCGCCAGCGCCTCGAACCGGGCCTGCGCCAGCTCGGGGTGATTGACGAGACTCATCACGATCACCGCCTCGCGCGGCATGATGTCCGGGGAGGTCGCCGATTGCTGTAACCTCTTGCGCAAAGATTCGCTCACAAGCGTCCGTGGCGACCCACGCTGCCCGCCCCGCCGCTCGTAATTGCCCCCCCGCCCGCGCCCTTGATAAGGGCCGCGCTGATGCGAAAACAGCGCCGAGAGCTTTTCGTCGAACGCCTGTTGATAGTGCCGGCGCACCGAAACGTCCCCGATCCGCCCCGCCCGCTCGCGCAACCGTGCTTCGAGCGCCGCCCGTGCTTCCGGCGCTTCGGGAATCCCCCCGGCCGTCTCAAAGCCCCAGACCGCATCCGCCAAGGGCCGCGCGCCGGAAATAAGCTCCTCGAACGCCTGCCGCCCGCGCTGCTTGATCAGATCGTCCGGATCGAGCCCGTCCGGCAACGTACAGATTGCCACCGATTTCCCCGGCTTGAGCATTGGCAGCGCGATATCGGCGGATCGCTCCGCCGCCCGTATCCCGGCGCTGTCGCCGTCAAAGCACAAGACGGGAATATCCGTCATCCGCCACAAAAGCGTCAGATGATCCTCAGTGAGCGCCGTCCCGAGCGGCGCCACGGCGCCCTCGAACCCCGCCGCGACCGCCGCGATCACGTCGAGATACCCCTCGACCACCACGATCGGCTTGCCGTCATACCCCGCTTGCCGCGCGGCCTGCCCGTTATAAAGCGTCTGGCGCTTGTGAAAGAGCTCGGTTTCCGGCGAATTGAGATATTTCGCCGCCACATCCGCCGAAAGCGCCCGCCCGCCGAACGCGATCACGCGCCCTTTGAAATCGGTAATCGGAAACATCAGCCGGTTGCGGAACCGGTCATAGGGCACCGCGATATCCTCGCCATGCACGAGAAGCCCCGTAGCGGTCATCTGCTCGAGCGTCACACCGTTCGCGGCCAGAAATTCCTTGAGCCCGTTCCGGCTGTCGGGCGCAAACCCGATCCGGAACCGCTGCTGCATCGCTCCGGAGACCCCGCGCTCCATCAGATATCCACGCGCCCGCGCACCGACATTATGCGCCAACGCCTCGGTGAAATAGGTCGCGGCCATATCCATGACATCGTAGAGCGACCGCCGCTCCGCATCCCGCTTTTCCGCCCGCGCATCCCGCTCCGGCATCGGCACGCCAGCGCGCCCGGCGAGAAACTCGACAGCCTCGGGAAAGCTCATCCCCGTCTTTTCGGTCAGAAACCGGAAATGGTCCCCGCTCGCCCCGCACCCGAAACAGTGATACCGCCCGCGCCGGTCGTCGGCATGAAAGCTCGGGCTCTTCTCGCCATGAAACGGGCAACACGCCCACATATCGCCCCTGCCGGGCTGGGATTTGCGCTTGTCCCACACCACATGCTCGCCCACCACCTGCGTAATCGGCAGGCGGTTGCGAATCTCATCGAGGAAGGTGTCGGAAAAGCGCATGACCTTTAAGTAGGAACTGCCCTACATTTTGTCACGCGCCGATCCGTTGTTCACAGCTTTTCCACTGTAGTGAGTGACGCTATGAAAAGAAAATGCTTGCTTACGCTTGTTCTGTGGGCAGAGCGTTCCCCCACCCTCGTCATCGCCGGGCTTGACCCGGCGACCTTGTAGCCCTTCCTGCGTTAGCAAAAACGCTGTGAGGTCCGCGGGTCAAGCCCGCGGATGACGATGGAGAGGGTGTAGAACCGCTAGGCTCAGGACCTATTAATTTCGTTTGAGATGTGATTCACGGCTTCCAACAGGAGGCCTTGATGGGTGATTTGTTTTTGCTGAGCGAGCGCCAGATGGCGCGGATATCTCCGTTCTTTCCGCTGTCGCATGGGGTGCCGCGGGTCGATGACCGACGGGTTGTGAGCGGCATCGTCTATGTGATCCGCAACGGTTTGCAGTGGAAGGATGCGCCGGCCGGCTACGGGCCGCACAAGACGCTCTACAACCGTTTCATCCGCTGGAGCCGGATGGGTGTCTTCGACCGCATCTTCGCCGGGCTCGCCGGCAAAGGGCCAAAACCCGAGCGCATCATGATCGACGCGACGCATCTCAAGGCTCACCGCACCGCGGCGAGCCTGCTCAAAAAGGGGCTGTTCCCCGTCGCATCGGGCGAACAAAGGGCGGACTGAACTCGAAGCTCCACACCGTTTGCGACGGTGAAGGTCGGCCGATCATCCTGCTCCTGTCGGAAGGCCAGATGAGCGATCACACGGGCGCCCGCCTCGTGCTCGACGCCTTGCCGCCGGCCTCCCATCTGATCGCCGATCGCGGCTACGACAGCGCCTGGTTCCGCCAGGAACTTCAAGCACGAGGCATCGAGCCCTGTATTCCCTCGAGCCGCAACCGCAAGGTCCCGTATGACTACAACAAGGCGCTCTACCGTCAGCGCCACAAGGTCGAGAACCTTTTCGCAAAGCTCAAGGACTGGAGGCGCATCGCAACCCGCTACGACCGATGCGCCCACACCTTCTTCTCGGCCATCTGCATCGCAGCAGCCGTCATCTTCTGGCTCTGATCAATGAGTCCTGAGCCTAGTGCCCGGCCTTGTAAAGCCGCCACGCCAGCCCAAACAGCCCCAGCGAAAAAATGGCGATCAAAATCCCGCCCAGCATCACAAGTACTTCAGCAGCGATAAGCGGCATGAAAATCAGCACCGCGCCGAAGATCACATAAAGCGCGCCCGACAGCAGCACCGGCCAGATCTTGGCGTAATGCTCACGCTCGCGAAGAATAACCGTGATTTCCATCGCCCCCACGAAGATCGCCTGAATGGCGACGAGGTAGACGAGGAAAGTTGCAGCGATCAGCGTACCCAGAAACGGGCTGATCAGGATGAGCGCGCCGACGATGATCGAGAGCGCGTTGCGAATAACGTCGAACCAGAAATTCCCGGTCTTGCCGCCGCCAAAGGTAATCGACCAGAGCCCTAGAACGCCGTCGACAACGAACAGCGCGGCGGCAACGGTCGTCAGCACCAAGAGCGCCATACCCGGGAAGAACAGGGCATAAAGCCCGGCAAGCAGCATGAGAACGCCGCGCAAACCGGTCAGGATCGACGGCATACGCGAGGAGGATTTGGTATCCGGCATGGAGTGTCCCCGAATTTTATGACAACAGCCGGGCCATCATACGTCAGCACGCAGCGTCCGCCAACGCCGAATTGTATCCGATTATCAGAGGATTAGTTCTGCTGCACAATGATTATGACCGGTTGCGCGAGCGCTTCCCGCCCCCTCCACCGTCATCCTCGCGCTTGACGCGAGGACCCGCAAGCTCTCTACGCCCCGAGCAGGGGTTGGAGGCTTCGCGCTTGCGGCACGCGGTATGCACCCGACGCCTGCTCCGGACGTGGCAGCGCAGCGGGTCCTCGCGTCAAGCGCGAGGATGACGGTGGGGTGGGGGCGAGTTCGTGCAACCTGTCATAATCTCTGTGCAGCACCACTAGCCGCCCAACTGCGCCTTCACCTCTTTGGACGCCTTCCCGAAGTCGATCTGCCCGGGATATTTGGCCTTGAGCACGCCCACGACCTTGCCCATATCCCGCAACCCCTCGGCCCCGGTTTCGGAAATCGCCGCCTTGATGGCCGCCTCGACGTCCTCGTCGCTCAAGGGCTTGGGCAGGAACTCCTTGATGATCTCCATTTCCTCGCGTTCCTGCGCCTCGAGCTCAGCACGCCCGGCGTCCGCGTATATGCCGGCGGATTCCTCACGCTGCTTCACCATTTTCTGCAGAAGCGCCATGACCTCCTCGTCGGAGATTCCCTCCTTGCCCTCCCCGCGCGCGGCGATTTCGCGGTCCTTGATAGCCGCATTGATAAGGCGAAGCGTCGTCGTCCGGCGCGCATCGCGGGCCTTGATCGCATCCTTCATGGCTGCGTTGATCTTCTCGCGCATGCTCGTATCCTTCCGCGTGAATTTTGTCGCGCGAGCATATACCCAAGCGCGCTGCCGATGCCAACCTCCGCATTACCACGATACGAATTTCTATAAGCTATTGAAAAAGCTTCGATTTCAATTTCACGGAGCCGGTTGACCGATCCCCGGCCTTCCCTTAGTTTCCGCCCGACTTACGTTGACTGGGTTGAAAACGCGCGCGATGGGTACAATGTGACCGGTCGTTTGCGCCCGCGCGCTCGACGCCCGTAGCGTACCTTACATCAAAAGGAGAACACCCGTGTCCGGCTGGCAAGAAACACCTCCCACCGCCGTCCTGATCCTGCGCGATGGAACGCGCCTGGAGGGCCGCGGTATCGGTGCCGTGGGCGCGGCGGCTGGAGAGGTCTGCTTCAACACGGCGATGACGGGTTATCAGGAAATCCTGACAGACCCCTCCTATGCCGGCCAGATCATCACCTTCACTTTCCCCCATATCGGCAATGTCGGCGCCAATGACGAGGATATCGAAACCGTCAACATGGCTGGCGCATCGGGCGTGCGCGGCGCAGTCCTCAAGACCGATATCACCAACCCGTCCAATTACCGCGCCGCCGAAAAGCTCGACGCCTGGCTCAAAAAGCGCGGCATCATCGGCATAGCGGGACTGGACACCCGCGCGCTGACCACACTTATCCGTGAAAAGGGCATGGCCGACGCCGTGATCGCCCATGCCCCCGATGGTAAATTCGATGAAACGGCCCTCAAGGCCGAACTCGGCGCCTTCCCCGGTCTCGAAGGTCTCGATCTCGCCAGGGAGGTTTCGACCACCCAGACCTATAAGTGGGACGAAACCCGCTGGCGCTGGGGCGAAGGCTATGGCCGCGTCGAAGATCCGCAGTTCCACGTCGTCGCCATCGATTTCGGTGCAAAGCGCAATATCCTGCGTTGCATCGCCGACCAGGGCGTCCGCGTCACTGTAGTTCCGGCTACCGCAACCGCTGAGGACGTCCTCGCACACAACCCTGACGGCATCTTCCTCTCCAACGGCCCTGGCGACCCCGCCGCGACGGGCGAATATGCCGTCCCGACGATCAAGACGCTCATCGAGACGGGTAAACCGGTCTTCGGCATCTGTCTGGGTCACCAGCTTCTCGGCCTCGCGCTGGGCGCCAAGACCGCCAAGATGCACCAGGGCCACCACGGCGCGAATCATCCGGTCAAGGACCTGACCACCGGAAAGGTCGAGATCACCTCGATGAACCACGGCTTCGCCGTCGACCGCGATAGCCTGCCTGCTGGCGTCACCGAGACCCATATCTCGCTCTTTGACGGCTCGAACGCCGGCCTCGCGGTCGAAGGCAAGCCGATCTTCTCGGTTCAGTACCACCCCGAAGCCAGCCCCGGCCCGCATGACGCACACTACCTGTTCAAGCGGTTCTTGAACCTCGTACGTGAGCAAAAGGGCATTCCGGAACTGGCGGAATAGGCGGCGCCCGAACGCACCACCGGACACAATAGTGTCCCTCAACCAAAGTTACCTTCAAAAAGTCACCTTCATTGCCGCAGCGGATGGAGGGCAATTGGCTTGCTGAAAACAGTTCATCTCAACAGCCACGTCTTGGAAATGGGTATAAAAATGCGTTTAGTCGCGATACTTCTGGCCGTCTTTTTTGGCACGGGTGCTTTGGCTCAAGATACGCCTTCCGGGTTCGCGGACGCTGCGGCTTCCGCATTGAAGGCCTATCCGTCGGCCGGCCTTGCCGTAGTCCGTATCGAGAATGGCGAGGTTGCGTGGAGCGGCTATGCCGGTGAACAGGCACCGGGTGTTCCTGCCAGTGCCTCGACCCTTTTCAACACGGCCTCTATCGCCAAGACGGTGACGGCCGAACTCGTTCTGCGTCTTGCGGAGGCCGGAAAACTCTCGCTCCATGAACCGGTTGCGAGTGAGTATGTTCATCCGGATCTGGCGGACGATCCGCGCTACGAATTGCTTACGCCCGCGATATTGCTCTCCCATCAGGCGGGTTTGAAGAACTGGCCGTACAACTATGAAGACGGTCGTCTGGCCTTCATTCAGGATCCAGGGACAGGGTTTACCTATTCCGGCGCCGGATATGAGATTCTCGCCGAATTCGCAGCGCGGCGCATGAATGCCGACTTCGCCGAACTCGTTGAAGACTGGGTTCTCCGACCTGCTGGCGTCGAAAACGACGTCAGTCTCGGTGCCGCTGGTGCGCCCGCAGACCGCCTTGCGATGCCCATGCAGCGCGGAGAGGCGGTGTATGAACCCATCGGGGATGCAGAAATGCCGCCAAGCGCGGCGGACAATCTGTTTGTTACAGCACCCGCCTATGCCCGGTTGCTTATCGCGATGATGGAAGAGACCCCGCTGACGGGCGAAGCAGCCGATGCCCGCTCCACCTCAGTACTCGACACCTCCGATCACGCCCCCTGCACTATGGACGATACCTCGCAATGCCCGATTGAAGCGGGACAGTCTCTCGGTTGGAGCGTCGCCGGCTTTGAAAAGTCGCGTTATGTGTTTCACGGCGGCTCGGATTGGGGCGAAAATGCCATCGCGATTTATGACCTCACGAGCCACGATGGCTGGGTCATTTTCGTCAATGGCGGCAATGGCATGGGTGTATGGCTAACTCTAATGCAAGCGGTGGCGCCGGAAAATGAATACTTCCGGTTCGTTCGTTCCTTGCCGCAGGTCCAACAGCTCCTCGCCGCATTGCGGAGCGAATGAACGCAAAGCGTGAGGAATCCGGGTTAGCGAACTTCCAAGAGCGCCTTCAGAAAACAGAAGCGTTTTCAGAAAAATTGACGGACTTTTTCGGTTAGAGCCTGACCGACAAAACAAACACAGCGCTCAACGCCAAGCGTCCACCATCGGTCCGTTTTCCCCTGAAACCGGATCGGTGATCGGCGTAGCGACCTCGGCAATCCGCGCATCCGCCGCCGGTCGCTCGCCTTCCTCCCCGCGCATCATGTCCCATTGCTGCCCAGGCGGATATGCACCGACCACGAGGAAATCGTCACTCGATTCCTCGCGCTTGTGCGCGACACCTGCGGGAATGATCACGACGTCGCCCGTCTCGAGCGCCAGCGTTTCCCCCTTCGGCCCACCGAACGTCACCCGTGCGCTACCCGAGGCTACGCCCAGCACTTCATGCGCCGTCGAATGATAATGATGGTAGGTGAAAACCGACGCGCGCCACTGCGGCGGCCATCCATTTTCGCCAAAAAGATGCTCGAACGCCTCGGGCGAGACAGCGCCCTCCGCCAGCACCTTGCGATAAACGATAAGCGGAAACCGGCTATTAGGAAACCGCCCGTCATCGGCAAGTCCGATCTCCGTTACGTCCGCGATATTTCCCGGCATGGCATTGCCCCCCGTCTTCGACACCCGATGTCAGAGCCCAACTGAAAACTCGGCGGTTGAGGACTGGCGAGTTTTCGGTTGGGCTCTCAGCATAGGCAACGGTCCGCCTCACGACACGTTCCTTTTCCACACTCGGGTCATGTCCCTTTTGAAAATTTGACCAACCGATAAAAAAGGCGCTTACTTTCGCCCGGCGCGTCATGCAGCCGTCACGCAACTGCGGCAAGGGGAGCGTATTCGCGCCGGACTGCTGCGCGTCAGGATTCTCGTAAAACAAAAAACGTCCACCAGGAGGGACATCATGAACTTCTTTTCCTCCATTTCACGCCGGGCATTCCTCGCCGGCAGCGCCAGCATGGGCGCCGCCGCCGTCGTCATGCACCCGTTCGCGGCCATGGCGCAATCGCGTCAGGCTCACCTGCGCATCATGGAAACGACGGACATCCACGTCGCCATCATGCCCTACGACTACTATGCCGACGGCCCCAACGATACCTTGGGCCTCGCCCGTACCGCTTCGATTATCGAATCCATTCGCGCCGAAGCCGGCAACGCCATTCTCTTCGACAATGGCGATACCATCCAGGGCAACCCGCTGGGCGACTATGTTGCCTATGAACGCGGCGTCGACGGCGCCGATCTGCATCCCACCATCGCGGCCATGAACACCCTCGGCTACGCGGCGGGCACCATCGGCAACCACGAATTCAACTACGGCCTCGAATTCCTCGAAGCCTCGATGGCCGGAGCCCAGTTCCCGGTCGTCCTCGCCAACGTGGTCAAGGGCACCGAACTCGGCGACGATCCGCTCGCCGACGACACGCTCTATACCCCGTATGTCATTCTCGATCAGGAACTCACCGACGGCGCGGGCGAAACCCACCCCATCAAAATCGGCGTCATCGGCTTCACCCCGCCCCAGATCCTGACCTGGGACGGCGCGCACCTCAACGGCAAGGTCGTCGTACGCGACATCGTGGAAACGGCCGAAGCCTATGTCCCGAAAATGAAGGCAGAAGGCGCCGACATCATCGTCGCGCTGTCGCACTCGGGTATCAACGGTGAAGGCTACGTGCCAGGCATGGAAAACGCCTCGCTCTACCTCGGCGGCGTTGATGGCATCGACGCGATCCTGACCGGTCACCACCACCTCGTCTTCCCCGGCCCCGACTACGCCGACGTCGAAGGCGCCGACATTGAAAACGGCACCCTCATGGGCACCCCTGCCGTCATGGCCGGCTTCTGGGGCAGCCATATGGGGCTGATCGACCTGCTGCTCGAAAAAGGCGACGACGACACCTGGTCAGTCCTCTCGCACACCTCCGAAGCCCGCCCGATCTTCGAACGCGTCGACCGCACGGTGACCCCGCTGGTGGAATCCGACGCTGACGTCGTCGCCTCGGTCGAAACCGCGCACCAGGAAACCCTCGACTATATCCGCCGCGCCGTTGGCGAAACCGCTGCGCCGCTCCACTCCTATTTCGCGCTTGTGGCCGACGATCCGTCCGTCCAGATCGTCAACATCGCGCAGAAATGGTACATGGAGCAGATGGCTCCGGGCACCGAGATGGAAGGCCTGCCGATCCTTTCCGCTGCCGCGCCCTTCAAGGCCGGCGGCCGTGGCGGCCCGACCTATTATACCGACGTCCCCGTCGGCCCGGTCGCCATCAAGAACGTTGCGGATCTCTACCTCTATCCCAACACCATCCAGGCGGTGAAGATCACCGGCGCCGACGTCAAGAACTGGCTCGAACGCTCCGCGGGCATCTTCAACCAGATCGAACCGGGCGCGACCGATGCGCCGCTCATCAACCCTGAATTCCCGTCCTACAATTTCGACGTGATCGACGGGGTGACCTACAAGATCGACCTGACCCAGCCCTCCAGATATTCCTCGGACGGCAAGGAAGTGCTCAATCCCGATGCCAACCGGATCGTCGATCTGATGTTCGAGGGCGCGCCCATCGACCCGGATCAGGAGTTCCTCGTCGCCACCAACAACTACCGCGCCGGCGGCGGCGGGCACTTCCCCGGCATAGGCCCGGACAAGGTCGTCTTCATCGGCCCGGACACCAACCGCGACATCATCGTGCGCTATATCGTCGACCAGGGCACCATCAACCCCGCCGCCGACAGCAATTGGTCGCTCGCCGAAATCGGTGACACTTCGGTTCTGTTCGAAACCGGCCCCGCCGCCGAACAGCACCTTGCCGACGTCACCGCCATCGCCATCGAGCCAACCGGCGAGACAAGCGAAACCGGATTCGGCGTCTACCGCATCGCGCTCTAGCGCAACGCAAAACGGGGCGAGCCGTCCGGCCCGCCCCGCCTTGCAATCGAACCACCTAATCGGCCAGAAACGCCTTGGCGTGATCGGTGACGGTCGTGGTGGCTTCCTGCATCAGATTGTAGTGCGTCGTGCCCGGGATGATCGCGAGCTGATTGGGCGTTGGACGCAACGACCCGTCAAGTCCGGCGTCGCGCGCCCCCCCGCCCAGAAGCCTGTACATCTCGGCCATATGCTCGGGCGGCATCATATCGGCGTCCGCAAAGACAAGCAGCGTCGGTGCGGCAATATCGGCAACGTCGTCCGACCAGTCGTAATGCGCGGCGTTCATCTCGCCTGTCTTGCGAAACATCACCTCCCAATCGATCTCGGGATACATTTCCGCCAGCGGCGACTGCGCAACGCCGCGCGCGATCTCTGCCGCCATGCCCGGCATCGCCTCGAACTGGGCCTGGATCTCAGGGAAATTGCCGTCGTGACGTACATTCTTTGAAACAACGACGAGCTTACCCACGCGCTCCGGATGACGGATCGCTGTCTGCAAGGCAACACCGCCTCCCAGCGACCAGCCCATGACATCGGCCGTTTCGATATCCAACGCGTCCAGAAGCGCCGCAACATCATCGGCCATTTGCTCGTAACGCCAAGGGGCGTCGGTATCGGTACTCAAACCGTGCCCGCGCAAATGGACCGCGATCACCTGATGGGCCTTGGCCATTTCGGCCAGCGGCGCGCCGAACAGCTCGGATGGGTTGACGCCCCCGTGCAGCATCACCAAAGGCGAACCCTTACCGTGGATTTCGTAGTAAAGCTCGACGCCATTGACGGGGACGCGGCCTGTGCTGGCGGGCGCATTCATGCCGGATGCTCCTTCGGTCTGGGCATTTGCGGGGACTGTGATGGCGAGCGCCGCAACAGCGGCAAACGCGACTATCATCTGTTTGAGCACGATCACCTCCTATTTAATAAACCAAATAGCTATATAACAAATTAGTTATTGTCAAGCGTGATATTGACATCCCCCGCCTCGCGGGCGTCCACTCGGAGACAAACTCCGGGAGGATCAACCATGTGCGCCTTTCGCCCTCGGACCGATCTTTCGACCCATACGGTGGAAAACCAGCCCGCGCCCCGCGGCGACCTTCCGCTCTGGGAGGCCGACGCGCCCTTAAGAGCCGCGCTTGAGGGCGCCGCGCCCGAAACCGGCCTCGCTCCGGAATCGCTGGGCGGCGTGATCGGCATGGCCGATATGGTCGCCGCCGGCCACCGCCTCGCCATCGGCCCAACTCCGGACTTCCAGCCCTTCGATACCGCCGGCCGCCGCATCGATACCGTTCTCTACCCCGACGCCTATCACGCCCTCATGCGCGAAGGGATCGGCGCAGGCTACGCCGCCCTGCCCTGGACCACCAACGCCCCCGGCGGCCATCCCGCCCATGCGGCAATGGTCTACCTCATGACCCAGGTAGAACCAGGCGTCTGCTGCCCCATGACCATGACCTATGCCGCCATCCCTGCCCTTTCGAAAGGCGACGGACTCGCAGCAAGTCTCAGGTCCCTGGCTCTCAACCGCGCCTACGACCCCACCGACGAACCGCTCGAGGAAAAGCACGGCGCCACCATCGGCATGGCGATGACCGAAAAGCAGGGCGGCTCGGACGTCCGCGCCAACACAACCCGCGCCGAGCCCGCCGACGGCGCCTATCGGCTTACCGGCCACAAATGGTTCTGCTCGGCCCCCATGTCCGACGCCTTCCTGACCCTTGCGCAGCTTCCCGAAGGCCTCACCTGCTTCATCGCTCCGCGCTGGCGCCCCGATGGCACTCGCAACGCCATCCATTTGATGCGGTTGAAGAACAAGCTCGGCAACCGCGCCAACGCCTCCGCCGAGATCGAATACGCAGGCGCGTACGCCGAAATCCTCGGCGAGCCGGGAGACGGCGTCCGCACCATTTTGGAAATGGTTCACCACACCCGATTGGATACCGCCATCGCCCCTGCGGGCCTCATGCGCCGCGCGTTATCGGAAGCCAAATACTGGGCCGAAAACCGCTCCGCCTTTGGTAAACCACTGATCGAACAACCTCTTATGCAGGCGCTCCTCGCCGACCTCACGCTCGAATGGCTGGGCGCACTGACCGCTGCCATGCGCACCGCCTGGGCTTTCGACCGCTCCGATGCAGACGAAAGCGAACGCGCCTTCGCCCGGCTCACGGTCGCACTTGCCAAATACTGGAACAACAAGCGCTGCCCGCCGGTCGTCGTCGAGGCGATGGAAATAATCGGCGGCATGGGCTTTATCGAGGACACACCCTTGCCCTTCCTCTACCGTGAAGCGCCCTTGAACGGTATCTGGGAAGGCTCGGGCAACATCATCTGTCTCGATGTCCTGCGCACGCTCGCCAAGGCTCCCGAAAGCTTCGAGGCCTTGCGGACCGAACTTGAAGCCGCACGCGGCGCGAGCCCCGCCTATGACGCCGCGCTCGACGGCACCTATGCCGAACTCAAAACCGCCACCGAAACCGCCGCCCGCCGCATCACCGAGCGCCTCGCGCTTCTCTTGCAGGCGGCTATTTTGCTCAAACAGCCCGACCCCTTCGCCGGCGAAATTTTCGCCCGCACCCGCCTTGGCAACGACTGGGGCCACACCCTGGGCACGCTGCCCGCCGGGACGGATGCGGCGCGGCTGGTGGCGATGATTTAGCGGAAACTCAGTCTGGAGATTTGGCCGTACGAACTTTCCCCCACCCCGTCATCCATAAGCGTTCGCCCCCTAAACCACGACGGCGCTGGCATCCGGCAGGTTGTTGAACGGATCGCATTCCCCCGGTACAGGCAGGTCATACCCTGCGGTGAACCAGTCGGTCTGCTCGTTGATCGAAGGCCGAAGGTCGAAGTCGATCCCGCTGTCGCGCAGAGCCTCGGCCTGCCCCACCAATGCGATGATCTCCCGATTCTCGGTGATGTTGGGCAGCCCCGCCCACGCCGCCCAGATCCCGGCCATGCAATGGGGTTGCAACTGCAACTGATAATCGAAGACGTCCCGCTGCATCTCCGTCAGCGCTTCACGCCTGCGTCCCACGCTTGAAAGCCGTTGCAGGACCGTTTGCACTTGCACGCCATAGGCATGTGCCAGCAGGTAGGCTTGCGCCATATGCCCCGCCTCGCCATTGGCCCGCGCCAGCCGCGCATAAGCGTCCAGATCGACCACGAGCGCGTTTTCCTCCGCGCAATAGGCCGGTCCATACGGCAGCCGCGTATACCCGCATGGGCCCTCGGTGCCCTCCGAGATAAAATCGAGCGAAGGCGCGATATACCCGATGCCGTTGACAAGGAACATATTGATCCACCCCCGCCGCGCCTCCCGGAACACCGCGTCCATATACCGCTCGAGATCTTCTGCAGGCGCGTCCGCCGCTGGTATATTGTCCTTGGAGGTCCAGGGCCGTGGCGGATCGTAGCTGTTGGTGATGATGGTGATCGGCGTGATCCCGAAAATCATCAGAACGATGATCGTAACCACCAGTGCTCCACTGAACCCGAACCGCCGGATATGCGGCACCACCGCGCGCGGAATGCGCAGCGCGTCCGTAATCGTCAGCAACAGCCCCCTTTTCTCGCCCGGCTCCGCCATCTTCTCCTCCAGCGTTGCGGCCCGCGCTTGGGCTCCAATACTAACGTCCGATCTCGCCAAAGTCATCGAACCGCGCTAGGAGAACCCGTCACATTGTCCTGAGCACATCCATGCCGATCCAGCCTGATCTCACCTTCCGCCCCGCCACACTGGACGATCTGCCCTTCATCGTCGGGCTCATTCACGAAGACAGCGTCGTCGACTCAGGTGAAGATCCCGACCCTTTGGCACCGCCCTATCGCGACGCCTTCGCGGCCATCGACGCCGATCCCAATCAGATGCTGATGATCGCCGAAATCGCCGGCACCCCCGTCGGCACGTTCCAGTTGACCTTCACGCCGGGTATCGCCCGTCAGGGTCAATGGCGCTGCACCATCGAAGCGGTCCACGTCGCGCCAGGCCACCGCAGCAAGGGCATCGGCGCCGCCATGATGGATTGGGCCGTGGAAACGGCAAAGGCACGCGGCTGCGGCATGGCGCAGCTCACCTCCAACAAGCTGCGCAAGGACGCCCACCGGTTTTATAACCGCATCGGTTTTTCCCAGTCCCACGAGGGCTTCAAGCGCTATTTATAGCGCCGAAGTCTCTATTCCACCCGGAACTCGCGCGGGTCCGGCCCATCGCGTCCGTTCGGATCGTCCATCTGCGCAATCGCGCCAAGATCGTCCGCGTCCAGCTGAAAATCGAAAACATCGAGGTTTTCCCGGATCCGCGACGGCGTCGCCGATTTGGGAAACACGATAAGCCCGAGATCGAGGTGCCAGCGGATGATGGCCTGCGCCGGGCTCTTCCCATGCTTTTTCGCAATTGCGGTGATCGTCGGATGATCGAGCAGTTTGCCTTGTCCCAGCGGGCTCCAGCTCTCGGTCTTGATCCCGCGCTCGTCCTGAAACGCACGCAGAGCCCTCTGCTGGAAATCCGGGTGCACTTCGATCTGGTTGACCGACGGCGTCACACCGGTTTCATCGATCACCCGCGCCAGATGGTCCTCGGTAAAGTTGGAAACCCCGATGGAGCGGATGCGCCCCTGTTCCTTGAGTCTGATGAACGCCTTGAACGTATCGACGTAGAGGTCCTTGTGCGGCATTGGCCAGTGGATGAGATAGAGATCGAGTACATCGAGCCGCAGCTTCTTCATGCTCTCGTCGAACGCCCTGAGCGTCTCGTCAAACCCGTGGCGCGCGTTCCAGAGCTTGGTCGTAACGAAAATCTCGTCGCGCGCGATCCCCGAATTGGCGATTGCCGCTCCAACGCCTTCCTCATTGCGATACGCTGCCGCCGTATCGATATGCCGATACCCGGCCGCCAGCGCCTCGGAGACCACCGACTCGGTTTCGTCCGGCGGAACCTGAAAAACGCCCAAACCAAGTTGCGGGATGTCAACGCCGTCGTTGAGGCGCACGAGCTGTTGCTGTGTCATGATGCCCTCCTGGATATTGCGATATGCGAAATGTTCGAAGCCATTCTCAAAACAGCGTATCCATCACTGCCGGCTCGGGCAGCGTTTTGCCATCCGGGCTATCGAGCGCATCGATCCGCGTCACGTCGTCCAAATTCAAGTCGAAATCGAAGACATCGATGTTCTCCCGGATCCGCGACGGCGTCACCGATTTGGGCAACACGATCAACCCCTGCTGAAGATGCCAGCGGATGATGACCTGTGCGATCGACTTGCCGTGTTCGGCAGCGATCCCGGCAATCTCCGCATCGGCAAGCACGGCGCCGCTGCCGAGTGGGCTATAGCTCTGGATCGCCACATGATGCCGCTCGTGGAAATCCCGTACGTCGCGCTGCTGATAATAAGGATGCAGCTCAAGCTGGTTGACAGCCGGAAGCACCCCGGTTTCCTCGGCGAGTTGCTCGATATGCTCGGGCAGGAAGTTCGATACCCCGATCGACCGGACCCGCCCCTGCTTCTGCAAATCGATGAACGCCCGCCACGTATCGACAAACCGTCCGTGCATCGCCACCGGCCAGTGGATGAGAAACAGGTCCAGATAATCGAGCCCCATACGCTCAAGCGATTCGTCGAGCGAACGCATGGTGCTGTCATACCCCTGATGGCTGGTGCGCTCCTTGGAGGTGATGAACAACTCCTCACGCGGCACCGCAGCCTCGCGCACCGCCCGCCCGACGCCCGCCTCATTGCCATAGGCCTGCGCGGTATCGATATGCCGATAGCCCGCCGCAATCGCCTCGGCGATCACGCTTGGCGCGTCGGCATCCTCCAGCCGCCACACCCCAAGCCCGATCTGGGGAATGGTGTTGCCGTCATTGAGTTCGATAAGCGGTTGCTGCGCCATTCCGCCCTCCCGTCTGTCCGCAATGTCATGAAAATCCGACGCGCCGAAAGGTAGGCACCGCCCTTGAAGAGTAAGGGCGTTCTTCAGCGCAGATTCAAATCCCCGCCAAAAACGTACAGGGCAGAAAATCTAAGCGATTCAATTCCGACGACCGCGAAAAACCCGATAGTCGACAAAATCACGAATCGGCCCAAGAGCCAAGACGTAGAAAAAAGCAATGATATAGAGCGCACCCCCCCAGATGAGATCCACCATGTCATTTGGAAAATGGAAATTCCAAAACACATAAAGGATACCAACCCCCACCATCCAGATCGCAAAAGTGACAGCCCAAATATTTCCATCCTTAGACATAATATATCCTATATATCAACGTCTATTGATTAGTTTACGGTATCGGCTTCGAACCTCACTTTTTCTTCTTAGAACTCGAAATCGGCCAATCCTGAGAGACAGCAAAAGCACCAAAAGCAAATCCGTCCTGTTTCATTCCTCTATCACGGCAGAAAGAAACGAATTCGTCAAAGGTGACAAGTGCTGTCTGTACATCGACACCCCGCGCCTTTAACTTTGCCAAACGCTCTGCGTTGCACTTCTCAAATTCATCAAAAGTTTTTGGCCAGTCGAGGTCATCCCCAACGATATGTCGAAACCTATCGTATTCGTCACGCTGAACACTGGCCAAACACTCAGTCATGGGGATCTCCTGCCTAGAAGGCGATTACTACTATGGCTCAAGGATAGCAACTTCCCAATTCACTCACTTCTAGGAATTTAATGATTTCGAATTGAAATCACTAACCTATCGCATACGTTCAAAAATGCCACCCCCATGTGCAAAGCCGGCGGCGCCAGCACATCGACCGAAAGAATCCTCCTTTCGGTGCTGGAAATCGCCGGTTGCTTGGTCTATGGAGACCGCCTAGCCGAGAGAGTCACAAAGCCTTCGCGCACGGTTTCGTTCCGTGACGCCGGTTTGCTGCACGAGAGCCAGAATGCCCAAACGCACAGATATCAAATCCATCCTCATCATCGGGGCTGGACCGATTATTATCGGCCAGGCCTGCGAGTTCGACTATTCGGGGACCCAAGCGTGCAAGACGCTGCGTGAGGAAGGCTACCGCATCATCCTGGTCAACTCGAACCCGGCCACCATCATGACCGACCCGGATATGGCGGACGCGACTTATGTCGAGCCGATCACCCCCGAGGTCGTCGCCAAGATCATCGAAAAGGAACGCCCCGACGCGCTCCTGCCCACCATGGGCGGCCAGACCGCGCTCAACTGCGCCCTCTCGCTCAACAAGATGGGCGTGCTTGAAAAGTATGGCGTCGAGATGATCGGCGCCAACGCCGAGGCCATCGACAAGGCCGAGGACCGCGAACTGTTCCGCGACGCGATGGACAAGATCGGCCTCTCCACCCCCAAATCCCGCCTGGCCCACAACACCATCGAGGCCCTCCAGGCGCTCGAGGATATCGGCCTGCCGGCAATCATCCGCCCCAGCTTCACGCTTGGCGGAACGGGTGGCGGCATCGCCTACAACCGCGAGGAATACCTCGCCATCTGCGAATCTGGCATCGACGCCTCCCCAACCAACGAGGTGCTGATCGAGGAATCCGTCCTCGGCTGGAAAGAGTATGAAATGGAGGTTGTCCGCGACAAGAAGGACAACTGCATCATCGTCTGCTCGATCGAGAACGTCGACCCCATGGGCGTCCACACCGGCGATTCGATCACCGTCGCCCCCGCGCTGACCCTGACCGACAAGGAATACCAGATCATGCGCGACGCCTCGCTGGCCGTCCTGCGCGAGATCGGTGTCGAAACCGGCGGGTCCAACGTCCAGTTCGCCATCAATCCCGAAGACGGCCGCATGATCGTCATCGAGATGAACCCGCGCGTTTCCCGCTCCTCCGCCCTCGCCTCGAAGGCCACCGGCTTCCCCATCGCCAAGGTCGCCGCGCGTCTGGCGGTCGGCTACACCCTCGACGAGCTCGAAAACGACATCACCGGCGGCGCCACCCCGGCGTCGTTCGAGCCGACCATCGACTATGTCGTCACCAAGATCCCCCGCTTCGCCTTCGAGAAATTCCCCGGCGCCGACAACCGCCTCACCACGTCGATGAAATCCGTCGGCGAAGCCATGGCGATTGGCCGCAGCTTCCCCGAATCCTTCCAGAAGGCCCTGCGCTCGCTCGAAACCGGCCTGACGGGCCTCAACGAAATCGGCATTCCCGGCCTCGGCGAAGGCGACGACAAGAACGCCATCCGCGCCGCGCTCGGCACGCCGACGCCCGACCGCCTGCTCTGGGTCGCCGAAGCCATGCGGCTGGGCTACGACCATAAGATGATCCACGAGGCCTGCCGCATCGATCCGTGGTTCCTCGAACAGTTCCAGTCCATCGTCGACATGGAAGCGAAAGTCCGCGAATTCGGCTTGCCTGAAACCGCGGGCGCCATGCGGCAATTGAAGGCGATGGGCTTCTCCGACGCCCGCCTCGCCGAGTTGACCGGCAAGACCGCCAAGGAAGTGCTCAACCACCGCACCGATCTCGGCGTCCGGCCCGTCTACAAGCGCATCGATACTTGCGCCGCCGAATTCGCCTCACCCACCGCTTACATGTACTCGACCTACGAAGCCCCCTTCGCCGGCACCCCCGCCGACGAAGCCCGGCCCTCGGACAAGAAAAAGGTCGTGATCCTCGGCGGCGGCCCGAACCGCATAGGCCAGGGCATCGAGTTCGACTATTGCTGCTGTCACGCCGCCTTCGCGCTCTCGGACGCGGGCTATGAGACCATCATGGTCAACTGCAATCCCGAAACGGTTTCGACCGACTACGACACCTCCGACCGCCTCTATTTCGAGCCGCTGACGGAAGAAGACGTCATCGAAATCCTGACCACCGAAAAGGAAAATGGCACGCTCCATGGTGTCATCGTCCAGTTCGGCGGCCAGACGCCGTTGAAGCTCGCCAGCGCCGTCGAGCGCGCGGGCGTCCCGATCCTCGGCACCCAGCCCGAAAAGATTGACCTGGCCGAAGACCGCGACCAGTTCATGAAACTCCTGAACCGGCTCGATCTCACCCAGCCGAAGAACGGCATCGCCTATTCGCTCGAACAGGCGCGCATGGTGGCCGATGGACTGGGCTTCCCGCTGGTCATCCGCCCCTCCAACGTGCTGGGCGGCCGCGCCATGATCATCTGCAACTCAGCCGAGGAATTCGAGCGCTATATCCAGTCGACACTGACCGAGCTCGTCCCCCCCGAAATCCGCTTCAAATACCCCAACGACAAGACCGGCCAGATCAACTCGGTCCTCGCCAACAACCCGCTCCTCTTCGACAGCTATCTCGAAGGCGCGGTCGAAATCGACGTCGATTGCCTCTCGGACGGCAAGGACGTCTTCGTCGCTGGCATCATGGAGCATATCGAAGAGGCGGGCATCCATTCGGGCGATAGCGCCTGCTCGCTGCCTCCGCACTCGCTGAGTTCGAAGATCATCGAAGAGCTCAAGCGCCAGGCGGCGGCGCTCGCCCGCGGCCTCAATGTCGGCGGCCTGATGAACGTGCAGTTCGCCTTGAAGGACGAAACCCTCTACGTCCTCGAAGTGAACCCCCGCGCCTCGCGCACGGTTCCCTTCGTCGCCAAGGTCATCGGATACCCCATCGCCAAGATCGCGTCCCGCATCATGGCCGGGGAGCCGCTTGCCGCGTTCAACCTCGTCGAGCGCGAGATCAAGCACATCGGCATCAAGGAAGCCGTCTTCCCCTTCTCGCGCTTCCCCGGCGTCGACACCGTCCTCGGCCCGGAAATGAAGTCGACCGGCGAAGTCATCGGCCTCGATACCGATTTCGCCATCGCCTTCGCCAAGTCCCAGCTCGGCGCCGGACAGAAGGTCCCCAAGGAAGGTACAGTCTTCGTCTCGGTCCGCGACGACGACAAGCCTGGCATGATTGAGCCCGTCCGGCAGCTCGCCCAGGCCGGCTTCAAGGTCATCGCCACCGGCGGCACGCAGCGCTTCCTTGCCGAAAAGGGCATTGAGTGCACCAAGATCAACAAGGTCCTCGAAGGCCGCCCGCACATCGTCGACGCCATCAAGAACGGTGACGTGCAACTGGTGATCAACACCACCGACGGCATCAAGGCTGTCTCCGACAGCCGCGACATCCGCCGCGCCGCCCTGCTCTCCAAGGTGCCCTATTACACGACCATCCCCGGCGCCACCGCCGCGGTCGAGGGTATCGTGGCCTATAGGGGCGGCAACCTGACCGTCAAACCGCTACAGGAGTATTTTGCGGTGTAGGGCTGAGCCGTCGAAGCATTCGGTACGCAAGGTGGCGAGTTTTCAGCAATTCCAACTGAGCAGTGCCCGTCTTTTATATCGCGCCCCTGTGCCCCCTTCGGCAAGCTCGGGACGGTTCGAGGCCTGATTCGAAAAACCTCACCATGAGGCTACTGGGAAAATGGCGCACATTTATCAGTAGCCCTCACCCTGAGGTGCCCGCGAAGCGGGCCTCGAAGGGCGAGGGCGTGGCGCGATAGGTATCCAACCGTGCCTGGGCACCAGGTCTGAAAATGAGGCCGCCCAGTAGTGCCCTTGGAACGGTTGATCGAAGGATCTGGCGATGGCATTGCCTGAAAGGGCGCAATACATGAGGGTGCCGACAGCCCCGTGTGCGACAATTGCAAGGTCACCGTCCGTATGCTCGGAAACGATTCGAGTAACGGCTTCTCGAACACGGGTTTGGGCATCGATGGCTCGTTCCCATCCACGAACGCTCGTGGCAGGTGACGCGAAAAAGGCGTCGGCCACTGCTTCGAACTCTGCAGGAGGAAGAAAACCGGTCGCGCTGCGATCATTCTCTCCAAGGTCCTTCGACACGCGAATGCCGAGTCCTAGCGCACCGCCGAGAATACCCGCGGCCTCAATCGCCTTTGTCTCAGTGCTCGACCAAATTGCGCGAACCTTCGACGGTATTGAAGATCGCGAGAAGGCTCGCATTCGCTCCACGCCCACCGCGCTCAACTGCCACTGTTCAACCGGCATGTTGGAATCGACGGTCACTTCGGGATGACTGACAAAAAGGAGCGTAGACATACGATCACTCTATACCGATGGCTCAAGATGTAAAAAGCCGAAATGACGCCCACATCAGGGCAATCGGATGAAGCAATTGTCCCAACACTACAAACCCTCGATCCACCCCTTCAGCCGCTCACCCTCGCGCACCAGCAGCGCAGGATCGCGAGCGCTCAGCGTCATCATCGACGCGCCCTGCAATCCCGTTTGCAGCTTCAGCGCCAGATCGCTCGCCTCACTGTCATACCCCAGTTCGACGAACTGCTCGGCCATCCACGCCATCGGCACGGTCAACAATGCGCCAGCGCCCTCGGCAAACGCGTCCGGCATCTTGAGAAGTTCCGCGCATAACGTGCCCATCGGACAGCCTTTTTGCGCCACATTGTCCGCATTGCCCACCGTCATATCGACAAAGGCCTTCAGCCGCTCTTTTGGCGACGGTAGCGCGGCAAACCGCTCCCGCGCCTGTGCGAACTGATCCTTGCGATAATCCAGAACCGCCGCGCCGATATCTTCCCGTGTCTTGAAATAATAATAGACGTTGCCAAGCGGCACGCCCGATTCCGCGGCGATATCGGCCAGCGTCGTGCGGGCGAATCCCTGCCGGTAGGCGAGCGCGACAGCCGCCGATACCAGCCGCTCGCGCTTGCCGCGAGCAGCCGTCTTTCCGTCTTTTGCCAAATGCCGCTCCTAACTCACGAAATTCGTACTCTTGCGCATCATATTCCCGGTCATCGCCCGCACCAAGCCATGCGGCACGAGCCTGTTCATAACGCGGAACATGAGCCCCGGCATGACGATCATCCTGTTGCGGTTGAGCCCGTCCAACCCCTCACGGACGCATTGCTCGACCGGCATCGGTTTCATCGGCATGGCCGCCCCATCGAGCCCCATTTTGGCAACCAGCGGCGTGTCGGTCGGCGTCACGATCAGAACGCTGATCCCCACCCCCGACCGCTTGAGCTCCGAATGCAAGCTGCGGCCAAGCGTGTTGACGAGCCCCTTGGCTGCCGCCGGAACCGCATGAAAGGGAATGCCGCTGTCGGCGCCCAGCGCGGAAACGAGCAACGTGCCGCCCCTGCCACGCCGCGCGAATCTCTGGCTGAAATGATGGGTCAGCACCAAATGCGACAGCCCGTTGAGCTGCACGATCTCACGCAACCGCTCGCTCTTGAAGGCAAGAAACGCCCCCGGTTGCCCGGTCCCCGCACAGGAAAACAGCAGCCCCACATCGACATCCTCGGTGCCCGCGATGACGGCATCCTCGGCGCCGGCCTGCGAAAGATCGGCCTCGATGACCCTGAACGCGATCCCGTAGCGCCCGGTCAGCTCCTCGCCCAGACGCGTAAGAACCTCACCGCGCCGCGCAACCAGCACCAGATTGAGCCCGTTCGCGGCAACCTGGTGCGCCGCCTCCCGTCCGATGCCCGAGGAGGCCCCCGTCACGACGGCCCAGGGACCGAATCTGCGGGCATCGAGCTTCGTAAACCGCTTGTCTTTCGTCTTCATCAGTATTGCTCCTTTACCAAAATTAGTTAGTTAACTAACTTATTTCTGGATGCAGAGCAATGGGAAACTGGCACCGCCAGTGCCGGAAGACATCCCACGCCGGTTACAGCCGCCGAATGCGCAGCGGTATGGACACACCCGATTGCCCCCGGAAGGACGTCCGGCCTTGCATCATCGAACCCAAACCGGCTATTCATGCCCTCATCATGATGACGACCATTATTCGATAAGCGGACTTCCCTCGCCCCGAGGAGAAACACCGCGCCCCGTATAACGGGCGCGCGCGTCGCCTGTGCGGCATTCCCGCTTATCGAAGGTTCATCTTATGCCCCATCCACACGATGCGCTCTCCGAAGCGCAAATCAGTGCGTTCATCGCCGACGGTTTCGTCCGCATCGATAACGCCTTTTCCGCCGAAACCGCCGCTGCCGCCCGGGACATCCTGTGGCGCGATACCGGCTGCCACCCCAACGACCGCGCGACATGGACACGCCCGGTCGTAAGGCTCGGCGGCTATCACGACGCCCCCTTCCGCGAGGCGGCCAACACGCCCGTGCTCCACGCCGCCTTCGATCAGTTGGCCGGCGAAGGCCGCTGGCTACCGCCCCAGGGCCTCGGCACCTTCCCCGTCCGCTTCCCCTCGGACGAAGATCCCGGAGACGCCGGCTGGCACGTCGATGTCAGCTTCGGTTTCGACGACCCCGATTTCATGGCATGGCGCGTCAACGTCAAAAGCTCGGGACGCGCCTTGTTGATGCTGTTCCTGTTCTCGGACGTCGGCCCGAACGATGCGCCCACCCGCATCCGCATCGGCTCGCACATGGTCATCGCCCGGCAGTTGCTGCCGCATGGCGAAGCAGGGCTGACCCTCCGCCAGCTTTCGGCGGACGGCTTTGCCTCCACCGCCGACTGCGAGGAAACCTTGGCGACCGGCCCTGCCGGCACCGTCTATCTGTGCCATCCCTTCCTCGTCCACGCCGCCCAGCCGCACCGGGGCACCGAGCCGCGCTTCATGGCGCAACCGCCTCTGGTC
Source organism: Pelagibacterium halotolerans (assembly GCF_044811015.1). Lineage (GTDB taxonomy): Bacteria > Pseudomonadota > Alphaproteobacteria > Rhizobiales > Devosiaceae > Pelagibacterium > Pelagibacterium halotolerans_A. The sequence continues at coordinate 3,546,698 of NZ_CP085243.1, read as the reverse complement.
CCCAGAGGCGAATTCGACCCCGCGCAGCCACCATCGCCAGTCCAGATCGCCATCCGGCAGGCATGCGGCTTGGATATCTGACCACCACTCGATCCCGGGGGCCACAGTGCCCCCGCGATCAGTGCAGCGCCGGTGCTTCCTCGGCGATCTCGCCATCCGCGAGGAAGGCAACGGACGCAACCACCGGTCTCTGCGCGACCACCAGCAACCCCGTCACCGGCACCCCGCGATCCGTCCGGATCGTATCCTCCACGATCCTGACGATATCGAACCCCGCCACCCGGAGCGCCTCTTCGACCGCCGTCCGTCCATGCGCATACCGCAACGAAGGCTGCAGCACGCACGCCTCCTCGCCCGCATGCTTTTCGAGCGAGAACACCAGCAATCCGCCCGGCACCAACGCATCGTGCGCTGCCGCAAAAATCGGTGGCAGTTCCCCGCAATACAAAAAGACATCCGCCGCCGTGATCAAATCCGCCTGCCCTTGGGAACCGGCGAGAAACGACAGCAGATCGCCCTGCTCAACCGCGTCATACACGCCCTTGCGCGCCGTCTCGGCCACCATCCCGGCGGACAGGTCCACCCCGGAGAGATGCGAAACCAGCGCCCGCACCCGCTCCCCCATCAGCCCGGTCCCGCACCCCAGATCGAGCGCCCGCGCAAACCCGGTCACCCCCGCAGCCTCCATCGCCTCCCCGATCAGCCCGAACAGCAAATCCGGCACCACATAGTCGAGCTTGCCGACAAGCGATTCTTCAAAGCTCTTGGCATAGGCGTCGAACAGCGCCTCGACATAAGCCTCCTGCGCCTCGGGCGCCAAGTCCCCCACCCCATGCGCCGCCAGCCTCATCTGGGCCCCCAGCGTCCCTTCCGGATCGCGCGCCGCCGCTTCCTGCCAGGCCGCAATCGCCGCACCGGTATCACCGGCCTCGTGCCAATACCCGCCCAGCATCATCCACCCGGCTGCCCAATCGGGCACGCTTTCGAGCGCCTGCGCCATAAGCTCTGCGGCAGCGGCAAAATCGCCGCTCTCGGCCAGCATTTTCGCATACTGAGACCGGCGATCGGCAATCAGATCGCCCGAAGAAAGAAAGACAGCATCCACTTTGGGCCTGTTAACACTTATAGATGGGGGTTTGACGGGTCAGGATCCGAGCAACTTTCGTGGAAAATGCCGCGCCGTGGACAAATGTCCACAAGCGGCATTTTTCGCGACAAGCGGCCGGACCATGGCCCGTCAAACCCCCATCTATAAGTGTTAACAGGCCCTAATTATGTCCGAAAGAACTGGCGATTTGCCAGCGGACGGCAAATGTCGCTTTTCCTCGGAAAACGCAAGCGGAAAAATCAGCGCGCGAAGAACGCACCCACCACCGCGAGCGCCCGGTCGATATCCGCATCCGAAATATCCAGATGCGTCACCCAGCGCTGCTCGCCATATCGCCCCGTGATCATGATGCCCTCCGCCGCCAGATGCGCGGAAAACGCCTCGGCAACACTCGTATCGACGTGCACGAAAACGATATTTGTCTGAGGCATCTCCACCGCGATGGCCGGATACGCCGCAAGTCCTTCGGCCAGCCGCCGCGCCCGCGCATGATCGTCCGCAAGCCGCGCGACGTTGTGTTCGAGCGCATAAAGCCCCGCCGCCGCGATGATCCCCGCCTGCCGCATCCCTCCGCCGAGCATCTTGCGCCACCGCCGCGCCCGAGCAATGAACTCCGGCGCCCCGGCGAGCACCGACCCCACCGGCGCGCCCAGCCCCTTCGAGAGGCACACCGACACGCTGTCGAACGGCGCCGCCAGATCCCGTGCCGCTACCCCACTCGCCACGGCGGCATTGAATATCCGCGCCCCGTCGAGATGCGTCGAAAGCCCGTGCTCGCGCACCAGCCCCGTCGCAGCGGTGACAAACTCGGATGGCAACACCTTGCCGCCGATGGTGTTTTCCAGCGCCAGCAACCGCGTCCGGGCGAAATGCATGTCATCGGGCTTGATCGCGGCGCGGATCGCTTCGAGCGCCATCGTCCCGTCCGGCAGGGTCTCGACCGGTTGCGGCTGGATCGACCCGAGTACCGCCGCACCGCCGGCCTCGTATTTGTAGCAATGCGCCTGCTGCCCGGCGATATACTCCTCCCCGCGTGCGCAATGGCTCAAAAGCGCTGCAAGGTTCGATTGCGTGCCTGAAGGCAGGTAAAGCCCCGCCGCCTTGCCCATCAGGTCCGCAACCCGTGCCTCAAGCGCGGCAATCGTGGGATCGTCGCCGAAAACGTCGTCGCCAACCGCCGCCTGCGCCATCGCCTCGCGCATACCGGCGCTCGGACGGGTAACGGTATCGGATCGGAAATCTATGGAAATCTCGGACATGGCAAGAAACTCGAAAATTGACTGTTCGAGCCCTTCTCTACGCCGCGCCGCACGCCCTGGCCACCACCTTTGCTCACGCGCACGGACACTTCGGCGGGCCCGGACGCCGACCCAGAACGTCATGATTACTGTCTAAATTCCTGGGTCGCTATCCGTCTCAACGCCGAATACTGACATGTTACCGCCGCTACATGGAATTTTCCAATTCGTATATTGTTTTTCGGCTTCGATAAAATTTTCCCGTCTGCGGTCAATTCGTCTCCACTTGAATAGAACGCGCATTTCTTCTAAAAAAAGGGCATCGAAGGTGCGGCCGACTGATCTAGCCGAGCGAATTTTCGCGACTGCTGACGTCTAGAACCCATACTCGATATACCCCGGACCGCGAAAAATAGAGTGGTCCAAGAACGACAGCATGACGCGAAAGGACACGCCAATGGCTACCGGCACTGTCAAATGGTTCAACACGCAGAAGGGCTACGGCTTCATTCAGCCGGACGAAGGTGGAGCGGACGTATTCGTCCATATTTCCGCCGTCCAGAATTCCGGTATGGCGGGCCTCGATGAGGGCCAGAAGATTTCCTATGAAATCGTCAAGGACAAACGTACCGGCAAATCTGCGGCCGGCAACCTTGCCGCTGCCGACTAGATCAGCCGATTGAGCGAGTGCCCGGCTCAATTGGCCGGGCCAGGACCTGTTAACACTTACGGATAGGGGTTTGACGGGCCACAGTCCGAGCACCTTTCGTGGAAAATCCTGCGCCGTGGACGCGTGTCCACAAGCGGGATTTTTCGCGACAGGGGGCCGGACTATGATCCGCCCGAAGGGTTTTGCATAAATCGTCCACTGACGGCGCGTTTCCCCTTGCGAAGGGAAGCCCCTGCGCGGCGAGGAAACACTTGGCATTGAACGATTTATGCAAAATCAAACTCCTGTCCATAAGTGTTAACAGGTCCTCAGGGCACGAACCGCTGGAACCTGCGGTTCGTGCTTTTGTTATTTAGGCCGCTATGCCTCTTGCACACCACAAACGAGAGGCCATATCACGGGCGGGGCGATCGGGTTGCCCCTTGACCGCGCGCGCGGGGCGAGGCAACCTGAACGCAATGTTTCCCCCCACTACGTGAATCGCTCACGCTGATGAACGTCAGCGCGAGAGTGATTTGTGTAGGACCTTAATGGAGCGTGTCCAGAAAAAGTGGCTCCCACTTTTTCGGCTCGGACGCGCGACAAACAACAACTTGAGGGTGCCGGCTGAATGCAATTCAGAGCGGCACGCTCTGGAAGGGATTGGATTGAGAGAATGGACAAGGTCCCGATGACGGTGGCAGGCCACGCCGCCCTCCAGGAAGAATTGCGCCGCCGCACGTCCGAGGATCGCCGCACCATCATCGAGGCGATCTCCGAGGCACGTGCGCATGGCGATCTTTCCGAGAACGCCGAATATCACGCCGCCAAGGAGCAGCAGAGCCACAATGAGGGCCGCATCATGGAACTCGAAACCATGCTCGCCAAGGCGGATGTCATCGACGTTTCCAAGCTCTCCGGCTCGACGGTGAAATTCGGCGCGACCGTGACCATGGTCGATGAGGACACCGACGAGGAAAAAACCTATCAGATCGTGGGCGACGCCGAGGCGGACGCCACCAACGGCAAGATTTCCATCTCCTCGCCGATCGCGCGTGCGCTCATCGGCAAGGAAGAAGGCGATTCTATCGAGGTGTCCGCCCCCGGCGGCGCACGCGCCTACGAAATCCTCAAAATCGTCTTCAAATGATCCGCCGCAGGCGGCCGCCCTCCCAAAGGGCCGCCGCCTGCCGCAAATAAGAGTCCAACGCCCACAGCTTTTGCCCCTGCATGGGTGTTCTGCGCTTGTAACATGCGTCCCGCGTGCCATATTTGGTCGAACTTCAATATTCAACGGCCCCAAAAACCGATGCACGCGAAAGTCATTATCATTGGATCCGGCCCGGCCGGATACACGGCGGCGATTTATGCCGCACGCGCCATGCTCGAGCCGGTCATCATTTCCGGCACGGAGCCCGGCGGTCAGCTCACCATCACCACCGACGTCGAAAACTACCCGGGCTTTGCCGACCCGATCCAGGGCCCTTGGCTCGTCGAGCAAATGCGTGCCCAGGCCGAAAACATGGGGACGCGGATCGAGAACGACGTGATCGTCGACGTCGATTTCAACACCCGGCCCTTCAAGCTCACCGGCGACAGCGGCACGGTCTATACCTGCGATAGCGTCGTCATCGCGACGGGTGCCCAGGCCAAATGGCTCAACCTGCCCTCCGAGGAAAAATTCAAGGGCTTTGGCGTCTCCGCCTGCGCGACCTGCGACGGGTTCTTCTACCGCGACAAGGAAGTCCTGGTCGTCGGCGGCGGCAACACGGCGGTCGAGGAAGCGCTGTTCCTCACCAATTTCGCCTCGAAGGTTACGGTCATCCACCGCCGCGACGAGTTCCGCGCCGAGAAGATCCTGCAGCAGCGGCTGTTCAAGCACCCCAAGATCGAGGTGCGCTGGAACACCGTGCTCGAAGAGGTCAAGGGCGACAACATGCCGCCTTCGGTCAAATCCGCCGTGATCAAGGACGTGGTGACGGGCGAAACGCACGAACTCACCGTCGACGGCATTTTCGTGGCCATTGGCCATGCTCCGGCCACAGAGGTCTTCAAGGGTAAGCTCGAGATGAAGCACGGCGGCTATATCGTCACCGCGCCGGATTCGACGGCAACCAACATTCCCGGCGTTTACGCCGCCGGTGACGTCACCGACGATATCTACCGTCAGGCCGTCACCGCGGCAGGCATGGGCTGCATGGCCGCGCTTGAGGCCGAGCGCTACCTCGCCGAGCACGAAATGGCCGAAGCCGCCGAATAGAGGGCGCTACACGTAAAGACTTGGGGATATTACGATGAAGCAATTCGTCGCAACATCCTCTAGAGCGTTTCCAGAATAAGTGGGCACCACTTATTCGGTTCGGCCCCGAAGGGCCGCGCAAGCGAAACGCGACAAAACAAAGACTTGGAGCTCCTGGTTTGATTCTATCAAACCAGGAGCTCCAAACCGGCCGGATCAAAGAGGGACACCGGGCCAATGTTGGATTGGGACAAGCTGCGCATATTCCATGTCGCTGCTGAATCGGGAAGTTTCACCCATTCAGCCGAAAAGCTGGGTATGTCGCAATCCGCCGTTTCCCGGCAGATTTCCGCGCTCGAGGAGGATCTGGGGCTCAAGCTCTTCATCCGCCACGCGCGCGGCCTCGTATTGACCGAGGTGGGCGAGCAACTCTTCCGCACCGCCCACCGCATGGCCTGGGAGCTACAATCGGTCCAGGCCCAGATGACAGAAAGCCAGGACGTCCCCACTGGCCCCCTGATCGTCACGACGACGGTTGGCTTCGGCTCGACCTGGCTCACGAAGCGCATTCACGAATTCGTCGAGCTTTATCCCACCATCCAGCTCGAAATCAAACTGAACGACGCCGAGCTCGACCTCGCCATGCGCGAGGCCGACGTCGCGATCCGCCTCCACCGCCCCAACCAGTCCGAGATGATCCAGCGCAAGCTCTTCACGGTGCACTTCCATATCTACGCTGCCGCGAGCTATATCGAACGCTTCGGCATGCCCAAATCGATCGAAGACCTCGATGCCCACCAGATCATTTCGTTCGGCGAGCCCTCGCCGTCCTATCTGGGCGACGTCAACTTCCTCGAACGCGTCGGGCGCTCCGATTCCAACCCGCGCCGCACGGCTTTGAAGGTCAACGCTATCTACGGCATGATGCAGGCCTGCCGGCAGGGCATCGGCATCGCCATGCTGCCGGACTATATCAGCGAGGAGGAGCCAACCCTCCAGCGCGTCCTGCCCGACATCGACTTGCCGGCCTTCGATACGTATTTCGTCTACCCGCCCGCACTCAAAAACTCCAAACGCGTCGGCGTCTTCCGCGACTTCCTCGTCTCCAAGGCGCGGGATTGGGAGTATTAGGGCTTTCGAACCGGAAAGGCCTGACAACATTTTCTGAAAGCGCCCAAACATAGCGAACCGATCACGTTCGGGACCGCGTGCCGAGCCCAAGCACAAGTGCCAATCCCGTGAGCCCGCCCGCAATGAGAAACGTCACTTGCATCCCCGCCGCGACCGCCTCGGGCGATGCCGCAGCGACATCGCGCGTCCCCACCGCATAGGCGAACATCGCGCCCATGGCAGATGCTCCGGTGAAGAGCCCCAGATTCCGCGACAGGTTCAGCATCCCCGAGATTACGCCACGCCGCGCCTCATGTGCGGTGTTCATAACCCCGGTATTGTTGGCCGCGAGAAACAATTGATAGCCTGGCGTTAGAAGAGCGAGCGCCACGATGTAACCCGCAACGCCCAGCAAAGACGGCAGAACCGCCAGGGCCAGACTGCCCGCTACCGTGATACCCAGCCCGCAAATAACGGCTGGTCCCGCCCCGGCCCGATCCACGATCCTGCCCGCCGGAACGCCGCTTAGGGCGGAAATGAAGGGACCAACGGACATGACCAGCCCCACCGCCGCCGCGTCCAGCCCCAGCGTGTTCGAAAGATAGAACGGCCCGACGACCAGCGTCGCCATCATCACCGTGGCGACCAGCGCGTTCATAGCCAGACCGGCCCGTAGCGCCGGATCGCGAAACATTTCCGGATCGACAAGTGGCGCAACAGCTATCGCTTCGACACGCACGAACATCGCCGCCAACACGATAGCTGCAAGCAAAAGGGTCCAATTGAGCGCATCGAACGCCCCACCACCCAGTGTGACCGCAAGGGCATAGGCGGCAAGCGTCGCGCCAAGAAGAACCGCGCCTGGAACATCCGCCGGCCGCGCGCCGCTCTGTGCTGGTGAAACGCCGCGTGGAAGGTGACGATAGGCTAAAACCAGGGCAATCAGGGCCAATGGCATCATGACAAGAAAGATTGCGCGCCAGCCCGGACCGCTAATCAGAACCCCGCCCAGGGCAGGCCCCGCCGCCGTGCCGATTGCGGACATCGAGCCCAGAAGCCCCATGGCGCGCCCGGTGCGTTCGTCGGCAACCGTCTTACGCACGAGCGCCATCGAGAGCGCGATCATGATTGCCGCCCCGGCTCCTTGTATCGCGCGCGCCGCAATGAGCATCCAAAGCGCAGGCGCGACCCCGCACAGGAGCGAGCCGAACGCAAATATCGCAATCCCGGCCAGAAGCACTTTGCGATATCCCAGCGCGTCCCCGAGCCGCCCAGCTCCCACAATGACGACCGTCGTCGCCAGCAGATAGGCAATGACCACCCATTGCACGGCGGAAAACGTGGCCGAAAACGCCTCCGCCAGCGTGGGTAAGGCGACGTTGGGAATACTGACCCCGAGCGCCGCGAGCAATGTCGAAAGCGCAAGAGACGCAACCGCCCCGCGGCCGTGTTTCGTGCCGGTATGGTCCTCGATAAGCCGTTCCATTGCGCTCCATGCCCTTGCCTCTGGTTTCGGAAGCGGCCATGCTACGAATTCAAGTCAACTTGAGGTCAAGCATGGAAATGCTCGATATCGGCGAGGTGTCGGAACGCTCTGGCGTTCCCCCATCGACCCTGCGCTACTATGAAGAAATCGGCCTGCTCAGTTCGGTTGGCCGGCACGGCTTGCGGCGGCAGTTCGAAAAGGATGTGCTGCCGCGACTCTCCCTGATCGCACTTGGAAAAACCGCCGGCTTCTCACTCACCGAAATATCGGAAATGTTCGGCGAGGACGGCACGCCGGACCTGTCGCGCCCGGACCTTCATGCAAAAGCGGACGCCCTCGACCGCCAGATCCGCGAACTGACGGCCCTGCGCAATATGATGCGGCACGTTGCCGAATGTCCGGCACCATCGCATATGGAATGCGATTCCTTCCGCCGCCTGCTGAAAATAGCGAGCCGACGCGCCCTTTCGCCGTCTGCACGGCGCCAAAAGCCAGAAAAACCGACATGACAACCTGTCGCACCCGAAAATTTCACCGCCTCCAGGCACCCGATTGCATACGAAAAAATGCATGAATTTCAGGCGTTTTGCCCACGCCGTCGGCAACGCCATGCAAAAACCGCATGGCTGGCATGACCCCACCGGGGTTGAAACCGTCCCGGCATAACTCTACTTACCCGGCAGACATTGCGCGCTTTTCCTCCTCCTCCCTTTGGGCGCGTTTGATGTTCCCTCCTTGCAAGAGGCTTGTCCTCTTGTGCTTGGCCCCGCTCTCCCCTCGAGCGGGGCTATTTTTTTGCCCTACTGGGAACCACACAACCGGCAATCCGTTAAGAGCCCAGCCGGAAGCAATGCGCATTCCGGAGGCGTTGTGCCCAAAGACATAGGTTTGCCGAGCTTTTGACCATTCGGTCCAATCTTGCACTGAGCGCATAGCTGCCATGCTATAACACGACTTTTCAAGTCGTGATTAGGGGTGCATATAGGGCGGGTCAACGACGCAGCGCGCTATCCTCCTCCTCCCTAAGCCCCCTGCACGTTGGCACCAAGAGCGGGAAAGGTTCCTCCTCCTCCCTCCTGACCCGCTCCAACGGCCGGCTATCGAATCCTCCTCCCTCGATATCGGCCGCCAGTTCAAGGCTCCATCCGACCTCCTCCCGGATGGAGCCTTTTTCTTGCCCAATTTCTGGGCACAATGGTTAACTGCCTATTGCATAGCAGCTATGCGGTATTGCGCATTGTTCGCAACGCTGCAATCGCGCATATTCAGCTTGTCACTGAGCGACGCGCCTTTTCCTCCTCCCTAGGCCCCTCGCTCCTGACACCCGAGCGGGCGACGTATCCTCCTCCCACGGACCCCGCTCTCCCGATCGCAGCCGTCTCCTCCTCCCTCGGCTCGATCGTAAACTGTGAGATTAGGGCATAGCCCTCGATCAAGGCTCGGTCTTTTGACCGAGCCTCTTTTTTTTGCGCCACCGCCTTTCCTGAACCGCCAATCTGACGTAATCGAATGGGTGTGGCGCCGCCACACCTGAGGGCAGATGTGGATCTAAAGGAAAGGCGTGGCCATGAAGGCTCTCGTTCTTGAACGTGTGCGCGCACTCTCGCTCCGCGATATCGACATCCCCTCCGAGCTCGGCCCCGACGATGTTCGTATCGCCATTGACACCGTCGGCATCTGCGGCTCGGACGTGCATTATTTCACCCATGGCCGCATCGGCCCCTATGTCGTCAACGAACCGATGGTTCTCGGCCACGAGGCCGCTGGCACGATCATCGAAACCGGCAGCGCCGTGACCACATTGAAGCCCGGAGACCGCGTTTGCATGGAACCGGGCATCCCCGATCCGAATTCCCGCGCCACCCGGCTGGGCATCTACAACGTCGACCCCGCCGTCAGCTTCTGGGCCACGCCGCCGGTCCACGGCTGCCTTGCTCCCGAAGTCGTCCACCCTGCCGCCTTCACATTCAAACTCCCTGACAACGTTTCCTTCGCCGAAGGCGCGATGATCGAGCCGCTCGCCGTCGGAATGCAGGCCGCCATCAAGGCGGGCATCACCCCTGGAGATACCGCCCTCGTGACCGGCGCCGGTCCTATCGGCATCATGACTGCGCTCGCGGCCCTCGCCGGCGGCTGCGCAAAAGTCTTCATCTCCGACCTGCAGGATGAAAAGCTCGAAATCGCCGGCCGCTACCCCGGCATGATCCCGGTCAACATCAAGACCCAGGACCTCAAGAAAACGATTGATGAGGCCACCGGCGACTGGGGCCTCGACGTCATCTTCGAAGCCAGCGGCAGCCCGAAGGCCTTCGAAAACCTCTTCACCCTCGTTCGCCCCGCCGGCACCGTCGTGCTCGTTGGGATGCCCGTCGAACCCGTCGCCATCGACGTCGTCGGCGCCCAGGCCCGCGAAATCCGCATCGAAACGGTCTTCCGCTACGCCCACGTCTTCGACCGCGCCCTCGACCTCATCGCCTCGGGCAAGATCGACCTAAAGCCGCTGATCTCCGAAACCTTCCCCTTCGAAGACGCCATCACGGCCTTCGAACGCGCTGCCGAGGGGCGCCCGGGGGATGTGAAGCTGCAGATCAAGGTGGGATAGGAAGCCTCCGCCAGCGTTCTTGGTTCCCCCTTTCCTGAACAAACAAGACCAGCCGGACCTTCAAGACAGGCTCCCAAAGGCCGTCGGAGTGCGTGTTCTCGCGTACCTCCCGATTCACGGCGCTGCAACCAGTTCAACGACACGCTGCCCGCGATGATTGATGCTTTCTGCTCTCATCGAGGTCATATCGGAGAATTGAACGATGCTTCATATAGCTACAGTCACTATGGAAAACGGCGTGCAGAACGTGCCGCAGGCGCTGATGGGCGCGCGGGCGACCGTCGATACCGCGGACGCGGCGCATGTGCAGCTCGATGTCGCGGCCGGGGATGTGGCGGGCTATGTCCGCCAGGGCGACGATCTGGTGATTCACCTCAGGAACGGCGAGGTGATCGTACTGTCGGACTATTTCGACGACGGTGACCAGAACGTGCCGTCCCTCGAGACGCTCAACGGCGCGGGCGACTATGTGCCCGTCGATTTCGGCACCTCGGCGGCTGTGGAGGGCGTTCTGACGCCGTCCATCGGCGAGGCGGCGGGAGCAGCGGCAGCCGCCGGTGCCGCCGGCGCGGCAGGCGCGTTGGGCGGGCTGGGCATGGCCGGAGTGGCCGGTCTCGGGGCGCTGGCGGTCGGCGGCGTCGTCGCGGTGGCCAGTGGCGGCGGATCCTCGTCCGACGGCAGTGGCAGTGGCAGTAACGGCACCGGCAACGACAAGCTCATAGACCCGGAAGTCGCAGCCAATACCGACGCCGATGGCAAGGTGACGCTCAGTATCAAGGACAAACCCGGATCGACGGTTAACGTCACCTGGCCGGACGGCACCAAGGACACGGTCACCGTTGGTTCCGATGGGACCGCCACACTCACATCCAAGACGCCGCAGCCGGATGGCAGCATTACTGCGACGGCGACGGACACGGATGGCACCACGAGTGGCACAACCACCTTCCCATATGATCCAAGTGGCAACACACCGGGCAACACGACGTCCGACACGACGGCACCTGCTGCGCCGGAAATCACCGCCAGTACGGGGGATGACGGCACGGCCACCCTTGCCATCAAGGACGAGCCCGGCTCAAAGGTGGAAGTGACCTGGCCGGATGGCACGAAGGATACGGTCACCGTTGGTTCCGATGGGACCGCCACGCTCACATCCAAGACGCCGCAGCCTGATGGCGACGTCAACGCGACGGCGACGGATGCGTCGGGCAATACAAGTAGTGAAACCACCTTCCCTTACGATCCAAGTGGGAACACGTCCGGCAACACGTCGTCCGACACAACGGCACCTGCTGCGCCGGAAATCACCGCCAGTACGGGGGATGACGGCACGGCCACCCTTGCCATCAAGGACGAGCCCGGCTCAAAGGTGGAAGTGACCTGGCCGGATGGCACGAAAGACACGGTCACCGTTGGTTCCGACGGCACTGCCACGCTCACATCGAAGACACCGCAGCCGGCTGGCGATCTCACGGCGACGGCGACGGATGCGTCAGGCAACACAAGCAGTGAAACGACGTTCGTTTACGATCCGAATGGCGGCACCGGCAATACGACGTCCGACACAACGGCACCTGCTGCGCCGGTTATCACAGGTCTCTATACCGACGCTGGCAGCGCGATCCCAAGCAAGGTTACGAATGATACGACGCCGACATTAAAGGGGACAGCTGAAGCCGGGTCGCTTGTGACCGTCAAGGATGGCGCCACGGTTCTTGGGACGACAACCGCGGACTCCGACGGCAAATGGACGTTTGCGGTTCAATCGGGCAAGGAATTGCCAAATGGCGCTTCGACTGTCACGGCGACAGCCGCCGATGGGTCTGGGAATGAGAGCCCCGCATCGGCTGACTTTAACCTCACCGTCGATACCACAGCGCCTACGCTCGTGGTTCAAAGTCCAGCAACCTTTACTAACAATGACACCTTCGGTGATACGGGGACCATTGAGGACGCTGTGGTAGGGGATTTCGACAAGGATGGGGATCTCGATATTTACGTCGTTCTTAACGGACAAAACAAGCTCTGGCTGGGCGACGGTAAGGGTGGCTTCAACCCCGGTACAGATATCCAGGGCGATGATGCTAATAGCCAGGGTGCTGTGGTCGGGGATTTCGACGAAGATGGAAATCTCGATATCTACGTCGCCAATTATGGACAAAACAAGCTCTGGCTGGGCGACGGTAAGGGTGGCTTCAACCCCGGTACAGATATCCAGGGTGATGATACTAATAGCCATGGTGCTGTGGTCGGAGATTTCGACGACGATGGGAATCTCGATATCTACGTCGCCAATACTGGGCAAAACAAGCTCTGGCTGGGCGACGGAAATGGTGGTTTCAAGCCCGGTATAGATATCCAGGGTGATGATACCAGTAGCCGGGGTGCTGTGGTCGGCGATTTCGACGGAGATAACAATCTCGATATCTACACCGTCGCGTATAGTAGATATTTTGGAGGCAGTACGCATCCTGCGCAAAACAAGCTCTGGCTGGGCGACGGTAAGGGTGGTTTCAAGCCCGGCACAGATATCCAGGGCGACGAGACTTATAGCAATGGCGCTGTGGTCGGCGATTTCGACGGAGACAACAATCTCGATATCTACGTTGTCAATGATGGCTACGGCAACGGCGGACAAAACAAGCTCTGGCTGGGCGACGGCAAGGGTGGATTCAAGCCCGGTACAGATATCCAGGGTGACGATACCAATAGCCAGGGTGCTGTGGTCGGCGATTTCAACAATGACGGTAATCCGGACATATACGTCGCCAATTCCGGAGAACCAAACCAGCTCTGGCTGGGTGACGGCAAAGGTGGCTTCACCGGCGGATCAGTTCCCGGTAGTACGGGAGGCAACCATGGTGCTGTGGTCGGCGATTTCGACGGAGATAAGAATCTCGATGTCTACGTCTCCAATAGTGGAGACAACAAGCTCTGGCTCCAGAGCTCGTTACCGATCCACAATAACGAAAGCGTTGCTGTCAAAAGCTCGGAAACTGGAACGCTCTATCTGGTCAGCGACAGCGTCCCGGTCACGAGCGTAAAGGATATTCTCGATGCCGATGACAATCTGTGGAACGCGGTAACGGTAGCTACTGCGGATACTACCACGAGCGTTTCCGCGGATGGCCTGCTGCTAGGCGATTATCATGTCTATGGCGTCGATGCTGCTGGAAACCTGTCCGACCCCTTTGGCAAGGTCGAGATTATCTAACGATCCCGCCCGGCGGATCTTCTCGGCCCGCCGGGCGCTACGCTATGGATCATGCCGGGGTGAAGGCGGCCCTACAAAGCGCAGGCCCGGTGAGGGATATTCGGCACCAGCCGCCCTCACTCCACCCCCGCGCAAAACGCCGCGATCCGGTCCATCGCCGCGATCAGCTCCGCGTCCGAGGCCGCATACGAAATCCGGAAGTGCCCGGGCAGTCCGAACGCGGACCCGTGCACCAGCGCCACCCCGTTCTCTTCCAGGAGCGCCATCACCACGTCTTCGTCCGTCGCAAGCGCCCGGCCGCCCGCGCTCGTTTTCCCGATCAACGCCTTGCACGAGGGAAACGCATAGAACGCCCCCTCCGGCACGAGGCATTCGAGCCCCTGGCACGCCCGCAGCCGCGCGACAACCATGTCCCGCCGCTCCTGAAACACCTCGCGCCAGTCCGCAAGGAACCCCTGCGGCCCGTTGAGCGCTTCAACCGCCGCCCATTGCGAAATCGAGCACGGATTGGTGGTCGATTGCCCCTGCAGCTTCGTCATGGCCTTGAGGATTTCCCGCGGCCCCGTGCAATACCCGATCCGCCAGCCGGTCATCGCGTGCGATTTCGAAACCCCGTTCATCGTCAGCGTACGGTGCCCGAGCCGCGGCTCGGCCTGCGCGATCGTCGCGAATTCTCGCCCGTCGTAAACCAGGACCTCGTAAATATCGTCGGTAAGAATGTGCACATGAGGATGCCGCATCAGCACCGCGGCCAAGCCCTTGAGTTCGTCCGCCGAATACGCCGCCCCGGACGGGTTCGACGGCGTATTGAGCATCACCCATTTGGTCCGCTCGGTAATCGCCGCCTCGAGCGCCTCCGGCGTCAGCTTGAACCCCGTCTCCTGGCTCGCCTGCGCGAACACCGGCTCAGCCCCCGCCAACCGCACGATCTCGGGATACGACACCCAATAGGGCACCGGCACCACGACTTCGTCGCCCGGATTGAGCGTCGCCATCAGCGCATTGAAAATGATCTGCTTCCCCCCCGAAGAGACGAAGCAATCCTCCTCGGTTACATCCAGCCCGTTGTCGCGCCGGAATTTCGCCGCCACCGCGCGCTTCAATTCAACGATTCCATCAACGTTGGTATAGCGCGTCTTGCCCGCTCCGATCGCAGCCACCGCTGCCGCCCGCACGTGCTCGGGCGTATCGAAATCGGGCTCCCCGGCTGAAAGCGCGATGACGTCGTGGCCTGCCTGCGCCATCTGCCGCGCGAGCTGGCTGATCCCGACCGTGGCCGAGGGTTTGACGCGCATCAGCGCGTCGGACAAAAGCTGCATCGTGTCGCCCCGCATTTCAAAAAGCCTCTCCACCGCAAAGCTATAGCGCCAGCGCCTTGATCTCGCCACCGGGAAAACCGAACTTTCGTAGCGCTTGCGCATTTGTGCGTCCCAAGGCAAGCTTGGCACCCATATACGAGGAGGTTGACTATGTTTGTCGAAGGCATTCTCGCTCAAAAAGGCCACGACGCCATTACGGTAAAGGCCAGTTCGACAGTCGGAGAGCTTGTCGCGACCCTCGCCAGGCACAATATCGGCGCGGTCCTTGTGGTTGACGATTCGGGGGCGCTCTCGGGCATCATTTCCGAACGCGACGTCGTGCGCGAACTTGCCCGAAGCGAGGAGGGACTCATGGCCAAACCCGTTGCGGCGATCATGACCAAGAACCCCCAGACCTGCGCGCCAACCGATACCCTCGACAGCGTGATGTCCAAGATGACCCGCGGCCGCTTCCGCCACCTCCCGGTGATGGACAACGGCAAGCTCATAGGCGTCGTTTCCATCGGCGACGTGGTCAAGCGCAAGATCGAGGAAGCCGAACAGGAAGCCGGCGCCCTGCGGGAATACATCGCGAGCTAAAGCCCACTTGCCCGGCATCGGACGAACGCATAATACTGGCTGGTAACGTTCCAGCCGGTGTTCCATGACATCCGCAAACCTGCCGCTCGACCTACGGGCCGTCCACGCCCTGTTCCCCGCCTTCACCGTACCCGAACTCGAAGGCTGGGCCTTTTTCGAAAACGCCGGCGGCTCCTACACGGCCAAGCCCATCCTCGACCGGCTCGCCGCATTCTATACCCGCACCAAGGTCCAGCCCTACGCACCCTGCCCGGCCTCCGAAACCGGTGTCCTGCGCGTGAGCTTTGTGCACTATACGACGCCCGAAGAAATCGACCGCCTCATCGCCGCACCGGACGCCGAACTATGACCACCGCAACCGCTCCCGCCGCCATGTCCCGCCCCGTCGCTCTGGGCTGCCTCCTGCTCGCAACCGTCGTCTGGGGCCTCGCCTTCATCGCGCAGAAGTCCGCGATGGATGTCATGGGACCGCTAACCTTCCTCGCCGCCCGCTACCTTTTGGGCGGCCTGCTCATCGTCCCGCTCGCACTGCGCGAAGACCGCCGCCAGCCCGAACGCCTCACCCGCCGCCAATGGCTGCTGATCGGGTTTCTGAGCTTCAATTTCTTCATGGGTTCGTGGCTGCAACAGGCGGGCCTCATGCACACCACCGTCACCAATGGCGGGTTCCTGACCGGGCTCTACGTTTTCTTCGTACCGCTGATCCTGCTGATCATTTTCCGCACCCCGCCCCACAAGATCGTCTGGCTCTGCGCGCCGGTTGCCCTCATCGGGCTCTATCTCCTCAACGGCGCGCGGCTCGACGGCCTCAACCCCGGCGACGGCCTCGTCATCGGCAGCGCCGTCTTTTGGGCCCTGCACGTCCTGCTGCTGGGCTTTCTCGCAAAGGAAACCGGCCGCCCGATCCTCATCTCATCGGCCAGCTTCCTGATCGCCGGGCTCCTGAGCCTCGCCGGCGCCTTCGCCATCGAAACGCCGACCGTCGAGGCCCTGAGCCTGGGCTGGATCGAAATCCTCTATGCCGGGGTCCTGTCCACCGCCGTCGGCTTCACGCTGCAGGCCATCGGCCAGCAGCACGTCCCCCCGGCCAACGCCGCGATCATCCTCTCCGCCGAAAGCCTCTTTGCCGCGCTGGGCGGCGCAGTCGTCCTCGGCGAACGCCTTCTGCCGCTGGGCTATATCGGCGCCGGCTGCATCTTCATGGCCATCGTTCTGGTGGAGGTCATCCCCACGCTGAGGAAAAGGCCGGCCACGCCTATTCCGTAACCTTGTTGAGGTGGATCTTCTCGCAGAAGACGAACAACGCACAGGCGTTGAGCGCCATCTCATTGGAATTGTGCAGGGTCAGCGTGCCGCCGATAGTGATCCCTTCGAGCGACACATTGCCTTTCCACTGGTTGCCCGCGATCTGCCGCGCATCCGAAAAGATGTAGGTATTGAGATATTTGGTGTTCCGCGCGTCCTGAACGTCCTCGCGGATCCAGATGAGTTCGGCGCAAAGCCGGTCTCCATTCTCCCCGCAATAGGTGAATTCATACCGCGATTCCCTGTTATCCGGCTCCCAGACCCCCGTCGGGTCCAACGCCATCGCTGGCGCCATGACGCCCAGGGTCATTCCGGCCACGGCCACCAGGCGCACCAGCGCGCTACCAAATCCAGCAATCATCCGAAAAGCTCCATGCGAAGGGTGAACATTGCCGCGAGGATCGAAGTTGGCGCCTGAACGCGCAATGAACCGCTTATGGCGGAAAATTACGTCACATCAATGTCATCTGCCACCCGTAACGTGCATTCCGCAGACGGCCTACCCCGCCGCTGCCCCGCAAAACGGGCCACACCCGCACCGGCCCGCGCCGACTCCCAATCGGCACCTCCACGCGGTCGCCCGCCCCGGCGGCCGTTTTTTTTGGAAGCGTTAGGCAACGCCCGAATGTCAGGTGCGACTGAAACTCGACAATCACCGGAAATAGGGGCATTTTCCACCAGTCCTATTGATCTCCGATTTCATCGCACATGAAAAACGCCATTATAATTCACGGAAAGCCAAGTAAGGAAATCTACTATTCCGACAAGTTTCCGCCATCGAGCAACTTTGCCTGGATACCGTGGATACAAAAGCAGCTGATCGTTCGTGACGTGAAAGCGGACGCACCAGAGATGCCGCATGCATACGAGCCGGACTATGATCTCTGGCGCACCGAATTCGAGCGTTTCGACATCACATCTTTCACGACCCTGATCGGTCATAGCGCCGGCGGCGGTTTCCTGATCCGATGGCTATCGGAAAATAGAGACGCCCGTGTTGGGAAACTGGTCCTTGTTGCCCCGTCCATCGACCCGTTCAAAGAGTCGGTAACCGGCTTCTGCGACTTTGATATTGATCCTCATCTTCGGGAGCGGACCGAGGAATGCGTGATATTGGCAAGCGACAATGATTCCCAGAATATTTCTAGAAGCGTGGAAGCCTTACGAAACGCGATAGCTGGGGTGCGGATAGAAATTCTTCCCGGGTACGGCCATTTCATACCGGAACACATGGGACGGATAGAATTCCCTGAGCTCCTTGCCGAAGTCGTGGAAATTAGTGCCTGACAAGAGCAGACGGCGTATCCAAAGAACCTGTGGACGCCCGCGAAGAGAACGCCCCTCACGCCGCTGCCCGCGCTAAAACCGACCCAAGCACACAACAAGCAGGGCGCGGAGCGTGGCCAAACTCTACTTCTCCTATGCCGCGATGAACGCGGGCAAATCGACCATCCTCTTGCAGGCATCCTACAATTACCGCGAGCGCGGCATGGCGACACTCCTGTTCACCGCCGCCCTCGACGACCGTGCCGGCGCTGGCGTCATCGCCTCCCGCATCGGCCTGCGCGACGATGCGCGCCTCTTTTCCGAGGAGGACGATCTCTTCGGCCAGATCGAAGCGGCCCATAAAGCCGGGCATCTGAGCTGCGTTTTCGTCGATGAAGCGCAGTTCCTCACCCCCGAACAGGTCTGGCAACTCGCGCGCGCCGCTGACAGGCTCCGAATCCCGGTCATGTGCTACGGCCTGCGGACCGACTTCCAGGGCAAGCTCTTCCCCGGTTCGGCGGAGCTTCTCGCCATCGCCGATACCCTGCGCGAAATCCGCACCATCTGCGAATGCGGCGCCAAGGCAACGATGGTCGTCCGGCTGGGCGCCGACGGCAAGCCGATCGTTGAAGGCGAACAAGTCGACATTGGCGGAAACGATAAATACATTTCCCTGTGCCGCCGACACTGGGAAGAAAAGGTCGGCCGCTATCCAGGAGCGCAATGAATGGCTGACCTCACGCAAACGACCGCCACCATCGACACGCAGACCGAGCCGAGGGGCGAACTCACCGTCCGTACCATGCCCATGCCCGCCGACACCAACGGGGCAGGCGATATCTTTGGCGGCTATGTCATGAGCCAGATGGACATCGCGGGCGCCATCTGCGCCGTCGAGCGCGTCGGCGGCCGGGTCGCAACCGTCGCCGTAAAAGGCATGACCTTCATCGCCCCGGTCAGGGTCGGCGACGTTCTGTGCATCTACACCTGGATCGAAAAAGTCGGCACGACCTCGATCACCATCGGCCTCGAAGGCTGGACCAAGAACCGCGAAAGCCCCAAACGCACCAAGGTCTCCGACGCCTATTTCATCTACGTCGCGCTGGACGACGACGGCAAGAAGCGCGTGATCGCGTAAGAGCCTGCCCCAAAAGTCTGACGGGTCGACTCTAACCCTGGCGGTTCACGCCCGCGCCTCATGCGCCGCCAGCCACTCAAGCGCATCATCCCGCGCCCGCTCCGCGATCGGCAGCGCCAGCAGCCGCTCGACCATATCGCGCCCGGGCAATGCCTTGGCCGCCACAAACGCCAGCCGGAAATGCTCCTCGAGCGTCAGCCGGTCGCCCTCGAACGGGACGAACTGCATCTCCTGCCCTGCGCAAAGCTCCCCCTCGGCGATGACCCTCAGATACGCTCCCGGCCGCGCCGCATCCCGGAACCGCTTCACGACCCCCGGATCCCCCATCTTGGCTGCAAAATTCGCGCACGGAATCCGCGGCGCGGTCACTTCCATCTCGACCGCACCCGCTGTGAATCGATCCCCGATGCACAGCGCCGCCGATTCGAGCCCGGAAACCGTCAGATTCTCCCCGAACTGCCCCGGCCCGGTCGTAACGCCCTGCGCCGCCCACCAGCGGTAATCCTCGGTCGAATAAAGGTAGAGCGCCTGCCCCGGCCCGCCGTGATGCCGCGTACTGACAACCGCGTCCTCGGGTATCCCGAGCCGCGTAACCACAACCGGCCCCGTCACCGGCCGCTTGAAAATGCCGGACAGTTTTTCCGGCCGTCCGGGATCGATCGGCTCGGGGCGTCCTATATTGATGCTCTCGATCTTCATGGCGACGCATTCCGACTCGGTGAAAATTCGTCGCCATTGCACCCCGATCGAGCCTTCGCGGCAACCCCTGGCGCACCTCAAGCATCCGTTGTTCGACCAGGCGGCACCTTGTAGATTGGACCGACACCTTGGAGATTGGAAATATGGCGCTCAAGCGGATGGACAACGTAGGAATCGTCGTCGAAGATCTCGGAGAGACGATTGATTTCTTTCGTGAACTCGGCCTCGAGCTCGAAGGGCGGGCCACGATCGAAGGAGAATGGGCAGGGCGTGTCACCGGACTGGGCGACCAGCATGTCGAGATTGCCATGATGCGCACGCCGGACGGCCACAGTCGGCTCGAGCTTTCCCGCTTCCTCAGGCCCCCTGTCGTCGCAGATCATCGGAACGCCCCGGTCAACGCCCTGGGTTACCTCCGCGTCATGTTCACCGTGGACGACATCGACGAGACGCTTGAAAGGCTCCGCACGCGCGGCGCGCAGCTCGTAGGCGAAGTCGTGCAGTATGAAGAAACATATCGGCTCTGCTACATCCGCGGGCCTGAAGGACTTCTCATCGGACTCGCCCAAGAACTCAGTTGAGCGCAACACGGAGACAAATGGCAAAAGAGTGACCAATGTCGGCGAGCGCGCCCGAGGTCGCAATGTTCATGTCCGGTTCAACTGCAATACGCCAAATGTATTGTGAAACGTCCGGAAAAGCCCATAGTCGTGCGTCCCTGACAAGGAACCAACAAGGCGACTGCAGCCTTTCCGAATAAAGCCGTTGCCTTTAAGGGAGAGCATTATGTCGATAAAAAAAATTGCCGCCGCTGCCGCACTTGCCATCGCCGGGCTGATTGCCAGCGCTTCGGTGGCGTTCGCCTATGAAGCCTATGCCACCACGGCGCTCAACGTCCGCTCCGGACCGGGCACCGGCTATAATGTCGTCGGCACGCTCTCGGCCAATCAGGTCGTCGAAGTCGTCGAATGCAATACCTCGGGCAGTTGGTGCCGCGTTGAGGCCCCCAACGTCCGCGGCTGGTCCTCGGCCAATTATCTGCGCCCGATCACCGACGGTACGCCATCGCGCCCGTCCGGGCCCGATGTCGGCATTTCGGTGCAGACGCCCAATTTCAGCTTCTCGATCGGATCGGGCCAGCGCCCCGGCTACACGCCCCCCGCAACCGCCCGAATCTGCTTTTTCGAGAACTATAACTATTCCGGCCGCCGGTTCTGCGTCGGCTATGGCGACAGCGATCGCTCGCTCAGCACCTTCTGGAACAACCGCATCCGATCCGCCGAGGTCGAAGGCGAAATCGCCGCCACCATCTGCACCGGCGACAACTTCAGCGGCCAGTGCGCCGTTATCGATCGCTCCGTGCGCTCGGTCGGCTTTCTTGCTGACGAAGTCTCGTCCTACTACGTCGACCGCCGGTAAAACATCCCGATTGCCAGCACGAAAACGCCCGTCCCGATCCAGGGACGGGCGTTTTACATTTACGTGGCTCCTCACAAATAACTAAACCCAAATGACGTAATGTTGTTTAGCCGGCATTCAAAACGCTTGTCGAAAAATTCCAATGATTTATAATGGGTTTGTGGGGACGATGCTGTAAAAGAGGAGGGGAAGACGGATGGATATTGTAGCAATCATAGCACAACTGATCGGCGGCGCCGCAGGCGGTGCCGCCACCGGTAAGGCTGTCAAACAGTCCGACCTCGGTAACGCGGGCAACGTTATTGCCGGCGCCATCGGCGGGCTGGGTGGCGGCTGGATTTTCGGGTCCATGACCGGCATGGGTGGCGGCGATATCGGCGCCATCATCGGCCAGTTGGTCAGCGGCGCTGTCGGCGGCGGCGTGCTGCAGGTCATCGTCGGGTTCATCAAAAACAAGATGATGGCCTAAGGCACCCGGTAGACCGGGACCTGAAACACAAGCACTACGCACGATGCAGTCATCGTCGTCAGCGTAGAAGCTCAAAATGCGCCCTGCCGCCCCGGCGGCAGGGCGTTTCTATCTCCACGCCTTGACCTTCCCATCATTGGAATCTTTATATACCGGTAATGTCCGCACCCGCTTTCCAGGAGGCAAACGCATGAACATCGGGCAAGCCGCGAGATCCTCCGGCGTTTCCGCCAAAATGATTCGCTACTACGAGTCGATCGGCCTCATCACCGCCGCCGACCGCACCGAATCCAACTACCGCGTCTACGGTGCGGACGACGTCCACACCCTTCGCTTCATCAAGCGCGCCCGGACGCTGGGTTTTTCCATGGAAGAAACCGCCACGCTTCTGGGCCTCTGGCAGGACAAGTCCCGCGCCAGCGCCGATGTCAAACGCATCGCAAACGCTCACATCGCAGAACTCGAACAGAAAATCGCCGAGCTCCAGGCCATGACCGGTACATTGAAGCACCTCGTCCATTGCTGCTCGGGCGACAGTCGCCCCAACTGTCCAATCCTCGAGGATTTGGCGGGCATGGACGCCCAAGCCGCCGCCTGACGGTTCAAA
Source organism: Pelagibacterium halotolerans (assembly GCF_044811015.1). Taxonomy (GTDB): domain Bacteria; phylum Pseudomonadota; class Alphaproteobacteria; order Rhizobiales; family Devosiaceae; genus Pelagibacterium; species Pelagibacterium halotolerans_A. Next base: position 3,524,248 of record NZ_CP085243.1, on the reverse strand, counting down.
AAAGCACGCCGGGGCGGGCTCTAAGCCGCCTCGCGCATGAACATCGAGCGGTGTGTAGCAGCACCCGCCATCGTCCCGTCGCCCACCGCCAGCGCAATCGACCCTGCCGCCCGCGCCATATCCCCGCACGCGAAGACACCCGGCACGCTCGTTTCCTTGGTCATATCGGTGGCGACGACGGCCCCCATCGGCGTATCCTCGAACGCGCAACCGAGCTGTTCGGCCAAAGGGCTCGCCATCTCGACCCGCGTCGCTGTCAAAAGCCCTTCGAGCGCGACGACACGCCCATCGCTCAGCACCACATCCGCCTTCTCGCCCCTGATCTCCACAATCGGGCTCCGCTCGATCGCGACACCCCGCTGCTTGAGCTGCGTAAGCTGCTCGGCATCCGGCTCAAAGGCTGTGTTGAGGAAAAACGTCGTCCGCCCCCAATCGGGCAGCATCAGCGCGTGATGCATCGACAGCGCCGAAATCGCCAGCACGCCGATCTCGCCACCGCCAAGCTCGTAGCCATGGCAATAAGGACAGTGAAAGACGCTTTTCCCCCAGCGCTGGGCCAACCCCGGCACCTCGGGCAGCCGGTCGACAACCCCCGTTGCCAGCACAAGCCGCCGCGCCCGGTGCACCGCGCCATCGTCCGTCGTAACGCCAAAACCATCCCCGGCCCGCTCGGCCGAAACGGCCTGCCCGTCGATCCAGCTGACATTCGGATAAGCCAGAAGCTGCGCCCGCCCATCACTGACGATCGCGCCGGGTGCCCGCCCGTCCTGCCCGAGAAACCCGTGCGACTCCGACGCAAACCGGTTCCGCCGCTGCCCGCCATCGATGACGAGCACCTTGCGCCGGGCGCGCGCAAGCTGCAATCCGGCGGCGAGCCCTGCATAGCTACCGCCCACCACGATACAATCGAACGCCATGTGCCTACCTCTTGTGGTTCGCATAGTGGGCGTCGAGCCGCCCGTGAAAATCCTTGGAAAGCGCGGCGAGCGTCACCGTACCGAACCGCGCCACGAGCTGCGCCTCTGCGTCCGCGAACGCATCGGCCAGCGCATCGTTGACCGCAGCCTCGACAAGGCAGTCCGGATTATCCGCCCCCAGTCCCAGCGCCAAAAGCCGCGGCGCCCCGAGCGCCTCATAGACCTCCAGAAGCGTCACCTCCGAAAGGTCCCGCGCCATCTCCCAGCCGCCCCCAACACCCTTGGTCGACCGCACGATCCCCGCCTCGCGCAACCCGGCCATGGTGCGCCGCACGACCACGGGATTGGTGCTCATGCACAAGGCAAGCTCCGCCGACGTCATCGGCGCATCGTGTTCGGCCATATGCAGCAGCGCGTGCAACGCTGCCGACAATCTCGCATCGCGTTTCATGTAACTTTCTATGTTACATTTAACGCCAAAGGTCAAGCATCCCTTGATCCATGCACTCGCTCGCGTAAACTCGCGCGCTCTTGCCGCAGGAAGAACCTCCGATGTCCGCCCCCGCACCTCATACCGATGCCGCCACGCACTGGGCTCTGACCGGCCTCACCCTCATCGCCGAAACGGCCACGAGCCACGTCTATCGTGCGCGCCGGGGCGCCGATCACTACGTCCTCAAAGTGCTCAAACCCTACGGCATCGATGAGTTGACCGGCATCGCGTTTCTCGAATGGCTCGATGGCGATGGCGCGGTGCGCATCTTCGAGCGCCGGGACAATATGGTCTTGATGGAATGGCTCGACGGCCCGGAACTGGGCGCCACCGTGCGCGCTGGTGACGACATGACCGCCACCCGCATCCTCGCCGATGTCGCCAGACACCTGCACACGCCGCGCCCCCGCCCACCGGAGGGCCTGACGCCCCTGGCGGACTGGTGCGCCCCCTTGCGCGATACTCCGCTCACCTGCTGGCCCGAACCGCACCGCCCCAATATCGAAATGGCCAAGGCGCTCGCCGCGTCCCTCCTCGCCTCGTCGCCCCCGCCGATCCCGCTCCACGGCGACCTTCACCACGACAATATCCTCAAAGGCTCGCGCGGCTGGTGCGTCATCGACGCCAAGGGCGTCCTCGGCGATCCCGCCTACGAGCTCGCCAACGCTTTCCAGAACCCCATTGGCGCCCTGGAAACCGCGAGAGCCCCCGCCACCATCGCGGCACGCGCCGATACGTTCGCCGAAATCCTCGGCTACGACCGTCAGCGCCTTCTCGATTGGGCTGTTGCCCACTGCGCGCTTTCGATGGCTTGGTCCCTTGCCACGGCGCGGCCCATCGACGCCAATCTCGCCATCCTGCCCAACCTCCTCGCCGCAGCGGGCCACCTCGGGGCTAGAGCCCAACCGAAAACTCGGCGATTGAGGGCTGGCGAGGGATTTTTGTTCAGGAAAAGTGAAAAATAGGAGGCAATATCAGCCATATTGGCTCGGATTTTCCACTTTTCCTGAACAAACAAGACCCGCCAGACCGACCCGCCCGAGTTTTCGGTTGGGCTCTTAGACCGCAGCGCCGTTCACGTTCATTGCGTCGAGCGTCACCACCACCGTCCCCCGGCTGTGCCGGCTTTCGACCTGCCGGTGCGCGTCGGCGATCGCGTCAAGCCGGTATTGCCCCGCCACCGGCGCACGCAAGGCCCCCTGCTCAACGAGCCCGTTCAGAACCTGGAGATCGGCCTTGCTGTCCCCGGATACGCCGATGGCAATCCGCTGGCCCCCGGCAATCGACCGCCAGAGAGCATGCAGCGCCGTCGGCAAGCCGAATTCGAGCGGCACATAGACACCCTCGGGCTTGAGAACACGCTTCGCCCGCGCAAACCGCGCAACGCCTGCGGTATCGAGCACGATGTCATACTGCGCACCCCCGCCCGCAAAATCCTCCCGGGTATAGTCGATCACCCGGTCAGCCCCGAGCGACCGCACGAAATCGACATTTGCCGTGCTCGCAACCCCGGTTACCTCGGCCCCGAAATGCTTGGCGATCTGCACGGCAAACGCGCCGACCGCCCCGGATGCCCCAAGGATCAGCACGTTCTGACCCGCTGCGACCTTCCCGAAGTCACGCAGGAAAACCAATGCGCTTACGCCCCCGAACGGAATCGTGGCGGCTTCGTCATACCCGATCTCCTCGGGAATCCTGACCACGGGCCCGGCTGCCTCGACCGCCACATATTCTGCATGGCCGCCGCTCCCGGAAAATCCATAGACCGGGTCGCCGAGCTTGAATCCATCCGCCTTCGCGCCCACCGAAACCACCCGCCCGGCAAACGCGACGCCGAGTATCTTCTTCCGTGGCGCGAAAAGCCCCGTCATCAGACGGCCTATAAGCCACAGCCCGCCGGGAAACGCCGAGGCGCGCATGCGCCAGTCGGCGCTCGTCACGGCGCTCGCATGAACCTGCACCAGAACGCCGGTCTCGCTCGCCTCAGGACGCGGCACATCCTTGATCTCAAGCACATCCGCCGGCCCGTATGTCTCATAAACAGCTGCTTTCATCGGTCTCGTCTCCACATCTGAACACCGCACGCCACTGTTGTAGGCCTACGCCGAACCCAACGGAATTGACGAAACCCCTACTTCTGCTATGCAATTACGCATGGATTGGCGCGCGATAAAGTTCGACTGGAACCGTGCGCGGGCGTTCCTCGTCACCGCCGAGGAGGGCTCGCTTTCAGCCGCCGCTCGCGCGCTCGGCATGGCCCAGCCAACCCTCGGCCGCCAGGTCGACGCGCTGGAACAAGAGCTCGGCGTCGTTCTTTTCGAGCGTGCCGGGCGCGGCCTCATCCTCACCCCCGCCGGCCTCGACCTGCTCGACCACGTTCGCGCCATGGGCGAGGCCGCCAACCGCATGTCACTCGCCGCCTCTGGCAACGCTCAATCGATAGACGGCAGCATCTGCATCACCGCGAGCGAGATCTATTCCGCCTACCTCCTGCCCCCGATCATCGAACGCCTGCGCCGCGAGGTTCCGGGTCTGGCCATCGAAATTGTCGCCACCAACGCCGCGATCGACTTAAGGCGCCGCGAGGCCGATATTGCCATCCGCAGCTTCCAGCCCACCCAGCCCGATCTCATCGCAAGAAAAATCGGCGACGATCATGGGCGCTTCTACGCCACGCCCGCCTATATCGAGCGCATCGGCAATCCCAAAACGCCCGATGACCTCAGCAACGCCGAATTCATCGCCTTCGATATCGGCGACATGATGATCGACGCCTTCAATCGCATGGGCCTCAAGCTCACCCGGGACAATTTCCCCATTACGACCGGCAGCCACTTCACGCATTGGCAACTGGTCAAGCAGGGCGTCGCCATCGGCGTCGTGCCCGAATGGATCGGCGATGCGGAGCCCGCCGTCCGCCGCGTGCTGCCCGATTTCGACCTCATCCCCGTCCCGGTCTGGCTTACCGCTCACCGCGAGCTCAACACCTCCCGCCGGGTCCGCCTCGTTTTCGATGTCATCGCCGAGGAACTGGGCCGATTATTCTAGCCTCCGGGGCGTTAGAGCGTGTCCAGAAAAAGTGGTTACCACTTATTCGCTTGCGCGGCCCTTCGGGTCGGTTCGGACACGCTCTAGTAACCAACAATTTACCTTCAATTTTAGTTTCCTCCACAACGCTCCGTTAAGCGCGCATACTGGAATTCCGGCAATCCCTCCCGCGAGGTGCCGCCGGGCATTTGGGGGCAAGTGCGTAACGTTGTAAGGGCCGGGAACTCCCGGCTTAGGGTGCCACCATGTCACATAAACTCTCGACGCAGAAAGCCGTCTCGATGACCATCGCCGCGCTCGCCGGCGCGGGAATGTGCGGGCTGTTCGCCGCCGTCCTGATGGTCACCGGAGCGCTTGCGGCCGCATAGGGCGCCTCAGGCAGCCTTCCATTTGATTGAACAGCCCATCGAGGGCATCTGCTCTTTGGGTGCCTCCCCGGTCGCCGCGATCATCCGCATCGCCTCGACGAGTTCGGCTTTCGCGCCTGGCGGCGGAGGCTCTGTGCGCCCCTCATCCAGCCGCCCACGATATTTGATGATCCCATCCGCATCGAGCCCATAGAAATCCGGCGTGCACACCGCCTCATAGGCGCGCGCCACATCCTGGCTTTCGTCGTGCAGATAGGGGAAGGTAAACCCGCGTTCGCGTGCGAACTTCCCCATATTCTCGAATGAGTCCTCGGGGTGCGAGGTCGCATCGTTCGCGCAGATCGCCGCAAACCCGATCCCCTCGGCGCCAAGCGTTTCCGCCGCCGCGACCAACCTGTCGGTCACCGCTTTGACGTAAGGGCAATGGTTGCAGATGAAGACGATCACGGCTCCCTTTTCTCCCAAAATGTCGGCGAGCCGATAGGTCTTGCCGTCGGTTGCGGGAAGGGAAAAGTCGGGAGCGGGAACATTGAGCTTTGGCTGTTCGGGCTTAACCGCCATAACCGGTACTCCTCGGATAAGAAAATGCTCTGTCTTACAGCATGCATAACCGGCCCGGGCTCATCAAGGCGCAGTCAATTGGCCCAGCAATTCTAACTGGGCAGCGTGTACATTCGAGATTCACACATCTGTGTTTGAGGCCCAGTCCTTGCCATTCGCACGGCTTCCCTTCTCCCCTTGAGGGAAAAGGGAAGCCGTGCCCGGGACAAGCCCTGTGGTTTCAAACCAGGATGTGTAAATGTCGGAGCGTGGCACTGGGGAGCGATCGGGGGCAAGCTCCGCCCAGTTAGAATTGCTTCAATTGGCCGCTCCAATCGGTACAGTTTGTCGGCATTTCTCCACGTAATGGAAAAGCGCTCCTTAACCATCGGAGAAAATACCCCGCCGTTTTAAGGCTTGGGAAACGGCGTTCAAGGCTAGATGTCCGGAGATATCCAGAAGGATAAGGGAGGATAAACCGGCATGATTTCGAAGGCGCTCGTACGCTTGCTGTATCTCGCCGCAATCGGTCTCACGCTTGCGGCAATCACCGGCCCGGCCCACGCTATGGACTGGCTCGCCGAACGCCTCAGGGGAGACGTCTATCGCGTCGAAAACGCGGAATGGGTACCCGTACTCCGGGGCGACGTCGTTCCCACGGGCACCATCGTCTGGACCACGCGCAATGGTTATGTCGATTTCCGAAGTGGCGAAAACCTCGTCTCGCTGACCCCGGAAACGCAGGTGAAGTTCATCGAACGCGCGGCCCAGGGCCAGAACTGGGTCCAATTGTGGTTCGGTGAGGTGGACGTCGAAGTCGAGGTGCGCAACGTCGAACATTTCGCTGTCCAGACTCCCTATATGGTTGCCGTCGTCAAGGGTACGGCATTCAGCGTGTCGAGCGATGATGATGGTGCCGAGGTCGAGGTCAAAAGGGGTGTTGTCGCCGTGCGCGAAACCAGCACCGACAGCCACGTCACCCTCACCGCCGGACAGCGCGTCTCCGGCGATCCCGCCGGAACCCTGGCGGTCGCGGGCTCCGGCGTGCTCCCGGTCGTCATGGACGCCTCGGGCAACCCCATCGCCGCCGCGGCAGTGCAAGCGGCCGGCGGGAACGGAGCGGCACGCGGCAACAGTGGGAACACACCTGCTGCGAACGAAACGGGGCACGGCAATAGTGGCAATACGCCTGCCGCAACCGGCAACCGCCCCGGCAACAGCGGTAATACCCCCGCCAGCACCAATGCCAATAGCGGCGGCAACTCCGGTGGAAATGGCAATGGCAATGCCGCCGCAAACTTCAATAGCAATGCCGGGGGCAACGGAAACGGTCATGGCAGGCCATAGGACGGCTCACTCCTGGGCTCTAGCCCGCATTTCGTTGGCACCGTGCCTGCCCCCCGCCGTCATTCCGGGACTTGTTCCAGGAGCAACACGGTGGTGGGGGAGGCGCAGCTTTGCCATGAACCGGATACCAGTGCGTCAAGCGCGAGGATGACGATGGTGGGGGAGACAGATACAGTGCCAACCTGTCAAAATCACTGTGCAGAACAACTAGCCCGCAAGACCGGCTCCTGACCGTGTTCCGCGCGCCCGATACATCGCAAGCTGAAACCGTCCGGCTCGTACTGGCTGGCCTGGCGATCATGCTCGCAGCGCTTATCGCGTCGTTGTGGAATCCGCTCGGCCGCCCCCTCGCCGATGCCCGTTTCGCCTTGCGCGATCAGCCTGCCACCGGCAATCTGGTCTTCGTCGCCCTGGATACGAAAAGCCTTGAAACTGTCGGCGTCTGGCCATGGCCGCGCAGCCTCTACGGACAACTGATTGACGCCCTCCTCACAAGCGGCGCCCGCGATGTCTTCATCGACGTCGATTTCAGCGCCAAGAGCACCGAGCCGCAGGACGCACGCCTCGAAGCGGCGCTCGAGGCGTCGGGCGGCTATGCCTATCTCGCCGCGTTCGGCCAGCAAGCGCGCAACGGCGAACGGCACGACACCCTGCCCCTGCCGCGCTTCCTGGCCCATGTCGATCCCTTTTCGGTCAACATCATCGTCGATGCTGCCGGTATGGCCCGGCAAGTCCCGGGCGCCGTCCGGATCGGCGACACGACCGTCCGTTCGCTCGCCGCAACGCTCCATCCGGCAAAGGCGCTCGCCCCGGCTATCGATATCGATTTCGGCATTGCCGCGGCATCCATTCCCACCATCTCGGCCACCGACATCCTCGATGGCACCGCCTCGCCGGATATCTTCCTGGGTAAGTCGGTGATCGTCGGCGCGAGTGCCCTCGAACTTCAGGATTTCTTCTTCACACCCGGACAAGGCGCCTTGCCCGGCGCCGTGATCCAGGCACTCGCGGCCGAAAGCGTCGCGCAGAACCGGCAGCTCTCCTCCACCGGCCCCGCCCCGGCCCTCGCGATCATGGCGGTCTTTCTGGCCCTCATGCTCTTCACCCACCACCGGCTCGATCTCTGGCGCGCCCTCGCAATGACCATCGGCACGGCCATCGGGGTGGAGGTATCCGCCCATATCGCCTATCAGCTCTCGGCGGTCATGGTCGAAACCGGGCCGCTCATGGCGGGACTTGCCGTCTACGCGCTCTGGCGCGTGCTCTCGGAAGCCCACATCCGCCAGTTCGTCATCGAAAGACTGAGAGGCGAGCGCAATCAGATGCGCGAGGTGCTCGGCCGTGTCGTCGATGACAATTTCGATGGCGTCATCGTCGTCGACAACAACCACCGCATCGTCGCCGCGAGCAGCTTCGCAAAATCATGGCTCGGCCAGAACCTCGTCGGTACCCGCGCCGCCGACGTCCTGCCCCGCCCGTTCCTCGACGACCTGCGCAAGACCTTCGAACAAACTCCGCAAACCGCCGCGAACGCAAGCATCGCCCGCGAGCGCGATATCAGGATGCCCAATGGCACCTTCACGATCGAATACGTCATAACCGTTTCGCAGGTGCCCCATGCCCGGGCCGGCGATCGCACCTTCGCCACGCTGACCTTCAGGGATGTGACGGCACGCCGAGCGCATGAAACCGAATTACGTTATCTCGCGGACCATGACGCCCTGACCGGCGCACTTTCCCGCCCGAGCTTCGTCAAGCTGCTTGAGCAAAAAATGCACGGCCTCCCACCGGATACCGAGCTCGGCGTACTTGTCATCGACCTGCGCCGGTTCAAGTCGGTCAACGCCACGCTGGGCCATCAGTTCGGCGACATGATGCTCCGCCAGGTCGTCAAGCGCCTTGGCGCCGCCGGGCACAAAACCGTCGCCCGGTTGGGCGGCGACCGCTTCGCCATAGCGCTTTCCGGCTCTGACGCCCGTGCCAACGCCACGACCGTTTTTGCCGAAATCGTCGGCCTTCTGGGTGCGCCGTTCAACCTCTCCGGCCACCATGCGGTCATCGGCGTTTCCGGCGGCTGGGCCTTTGCCGGAGATGCCGGAGAGGGCGGGGAAGTCCTCCTGCGCCACGCCGACATGGCGCTCACAGCCGCCTCAGCCCGTCCCGGCGACCAGATGGCCATATTCGACGCGCGCATGGACGAGGACATTTCCATCCGTCGCGGCATCGAGCAGGAAATGCGCACCGCGCTGCATCTGGGCCAGTTCACCCTCCACTATCAGCCCCAGTTCCGTCTGGGCGACAAACACCCCGTCGGTGCCGAAGCGCTCATCAGATGGCACCACCCGCAAAAGGGCCTCGTCCGCCCCGACCACTTCATTCCCGTCGCCGAGGAAACCGGCCTCATCGCCGATATCGGCCGCTTTGCGCTCGAAACCGCGTGTCGCCAGGCGACGGCTTGGTCCGACACGCTTTCGGTTGCCGTCAACGTTTCCCCTGTCCAGTTCGAATTGTCCGACGTCGTCGCCGATGTCCGTACCGCGCTGCGCAAAAGCGGGCTCGCCCCCGAGAGGCTGGAAATCGAAATTACCGAAGGCGTCCTGCTCACGCATAAAGGCTCGGCCATCAAGACCCTTGAGACGCTTTCCGCCATCGGCGTCAAAATCGCCATCGACGATTTCGGCACCGGCTTTTCCTCCCTCGCCTATCTCTCCGAACTGCCCTTCGATGTCCTCAAGATCGACAAAAGCTTCGTCGACGCCATGCACGAGAGCCCTTCGGCGCGCAGCGTCGTCGAATCCATCGTCGCGCTGGGCAAGAAGCTCGGCAAGACCGTCCTCGCCGAAGGCATCGAGACAGCCGACCAAGTCCGCCTTCTCGCGAAATCCGGCTGCGATGCCGGCCAGGGATATCTCTACAGCCGCCCGGTCCCCGCGCATGAGATCGACGACCTCATCGCGCATCTTGCCGACGATGACAGCGCAGGCCCCGAAGCCGAGCGGGCACAAGCTGCGGGTTAACCCGCATGTCTCACACGCCCTGTGGCAAGCTCCGGATCGCTTGGAACCGTTTGCGGTACCGCGCCGGCGTCACGCCGGTCGTGCGCTTGAACAACCGGCGGAAAAACGCCGGATCGTCATACCCCACCATATGCGCCACCATGTCCGTCGGCTCGTCCGTGGTTTCGAGAATCTGCTTGGCCTCCTCGACCCGCAGCGCCTGCACATAGTCGATCGGCGTATACCCCGTCCCCGCCTTGAACCGCCGCTTGAACGTCCGCTCCGGCAGTCCCGAAAGCGCCGCCATCCGCGCCACCGGATTGGGCTCGGCATAATGGTCGGCCAGCCATTCCCGGCACCTTGCGAGCACCGGATCGTCTCCGCCGGAAACCTTCCCCATCGCCGCGAACGGCAACTGTCCCTCGCTGCGGTCCCCCAGAACGAAAATCTTGGCGATCCGCACCGCCTCCGCCGGGCCGCAGAACCGCGCGATCAGATAGATCGCAAGATCCGTCCACGCACCGGCACCACCGCCCGTGACGATCCGATGCTCGGGGCCCGCAGGGCACAGGATACGCTCGGGCCGCAACTTGACCGTCGGATAATGGTCCGCGAAAAACCGCACCGCGCTCCAATGCGTCGTCGCCTCGATGCCGTCCAGAAGCCCCGCCTCCGCGACGAACACCGACCCCGTGCAGATCGAGCACACCGTCGCCCCCCGCGCGAACTGCGCCTGCGCCCACGCGGCCTCGTCACCCCACCGCCCCCGCGGGGATTCCGTCATCGCCAGCGACAGGTCCGCGGCAATGACGATATCCGGCGCCTCAACATCCGCGAGCGCGGCGTTTGGCGTGATCTCAAGCCCGAACGACGTCGCGATGGGCACCGCCTCCCGAGCGACGATCCGGACCTCCACCGGCCGCGTCTCGGCCATTTCGCCCGTCATCTCGTGCCAGACCGTGCCGACCGACGCGAAAATCTCATAAAGCCCATAGATCGCCGCCGGCGCCGTTTCCGGCAGCGCCAGCAGCGCAATGCGAAGCGGTTTCGTCTCAAAAGGTGCGTTCATAGACGCCAGAATGGCACAAAAGCCCCGTTTTTGTCCATTTCGTTACTTCAGCACACCCAATCGAGCCGCTACGTCCCCCGTCATCACCAGATTACGGAGAGACCAATGTCACTGGCTGCACAAGCAACCGAACTCGATATGAACGCGGCGGAAGCCTTCGCCGAGACCGTCGCGGACACGCTCAATTCCGGCGCCGTCGCCACCATGATGGCCATCGGACACCGCCTCGGGCTTTACGACACACTGGCTGGAATGCCCCGCGCCACCAGCACCGCAATCGCGGACAAAGCCGGCCTCGCCGAACGCTATGTCCGCGAATGGCTCGCCGTCATGGTCACCGGCGGCATCGTCTTCTACGATCCAGCCGACCGGACCTACCGCCTGCCCGCCACCCACGCCGCCTGCCTCACAAGCGACGCGCCGCTGGGTAACCTTGCGGTCTATGCCCAGCACGTCGCGCTGATCGGGCAAATTCAGGACCGCGTCCTGTCCGCCTTCCGCACCGGCGAGGGCATGGCATACGGCGACTACCCGTGCTTCCACGAGATCATGGCCGAGGACAGCGGACAGACCGTCACCGCGCAACTCTTCGACGTGATCCTGCCGCTCGCCGAAGGTATTATCGAACGCCTCGAGATGGGCATAGACGTCCTCGATGCCGGCTGCGCCCGCGGCTCGGCGCTGCTTGCCATGGCCGAGCGCTTCCCCAAAAGCCGGTTCCTCGGCTACGATCTGTGCGCCGACGCCATTGCCTATGCCAACGATCAGGTCCGGGTCAAAGGTTTGCAGAACGTCCACTTCGAAACCCGCGACCTCACCGGCTATGACGAAAAAGCGCGTTTCGACTTCATCACCTCCTTCGACGCGGTCCACGACCAGAAGGACCCGCAAGCCCTGCTCAAGAGCCTACGCGGCGCGCTCAAGCCCGGCGGCGTCTACCTGATGCAGGATATCGGCGGCTCGGCGAAGCTCGAAAACAACATGGACTTCCCCATGGCCTCCCTGCTTTACGCGGTCTCCTGCGTGCATTGCACGCCGGTCTCGCTCGGTCAGGGCGGCGAGGGGCTGGGCACCATGTGGGGCTGGGAAACCGCGCAGGCCATGCTCGAAAATGCCGGGTTCAGCACGGTCGAGCGCCACGTCCTGCCGCACGACCCGATGAACGTCTGGTTCGTCTCCCGGGCGTAACCGCAACGCGTTCGCGGACCGCGCCCTACCCGCCGGTCTGCGCACGCACCGCGCTTGGCGGCACGCCAACCACCCGCTTGAACGCCCGGCTGAATGCCGCCTGCGAATTGTACCCTAGCTTCTGCGCCACCCGGTCGATTGGCACGTGATCGCGCGCGATCCACTGCGTGGCCAGTTGCATCCGCAATTCGGTGAGATAGCGCACCGGCGTCGTCCCGGTCACCGCCATGAACCGTTCGGCAAAGACCGAGCGCGAGCTGCCCATCTCCGCTGCCAGTTCGGCAAGCGTCCAGTCCCGCCCCGGATCGCGATGCAGCGCCGCGATCACGCGACCCAATCGCGGATCCCGCAACGCCTCCACCCAGCCGCTCGCGTCCCCGCACCCACACTCGACCCAAGCCCGGACGATGGAGGCCGAAACCACATCCGCCAGCCGCGCCAGAATGCCGGCATAGCCCGCCCGCTCCGCTTCCGCCTCCCGTGCCATCGCCTCGAGCATGGGCAGAAGCTCCGGATACCGCTCCAGAAGCGTCCCAACGAACATCGCTTCGGGCATCAGCGAGACGAGCGGATGCATGCCGCCCAGGTCGAACTCCATACACCCGCTGAAAATCAGCGCACTGCCGTCGACATCCTCCGCCATCGCGCAGGTGTTGACCCCGCTGATGTTCCCGCAAAGCGGAGCGGTCTTGAACAGCGCAATGTCGGCATCGGGCGCCTTGGGATCGGAGACGAGCGCATGAACCCCGCCGCGCGGCATCAGCACGGCATCTCCGCTCCGCATCTCCCGCACATCCCCAGTAGCGTTGCGCAGATACACCGGCCCCCGCGCCACGAAATGGAACTGTGCCCGCCCCGGCTCGGTGGCAAACCGCAGACCGAACGGCGGCGCGGCCAGAACGCGCCGGTAGTGCACCCCGAGCAGGCGCATGCCCATGAGCAGTTCGCTCACGACATCCATCGGGATGCGCGGTTTCATAGGCGTCGATTGTATTCCGGACGATCGATCATGCATTTCGGAATTACTGACATAGAACGTCCGGAAGGTCCAGCCTAAGTTTAGCCCGCATTTCTCGCACTCCTTGTGCCCTGCGTCGGATTTTGGCGAGTCGCATACGGGTGCGGAGCGAAAAAGCGTATTCAACATATGCTTTTCTCGCGCCGTGCCCGGAGGCGGCCGCCAAAATCCGACCCGAAGGGCCGGTCCAAAATGGCGACAGGGAGCGTCAGAGAGCTTGCACGATGTCCCGCATCGCACTGCGCTCTCTTCCTGCCCTCTCGCCATTTTGGACCGGCGCAGGGCACAAGGAGTGTGAGAAATGCGGGCTAGGTACTCAATCCACCCCGATTAAGGATTCTCCCGATGAATGAGCCACACTCCAGCGATCCCCGGGCCGAATGGGGCGCTGTCATTTCCATGGGGCTGGGCGTTTTCGGCTTGGTCACGTCGGAATTCCTCCCCGCCAGCCTCCTGACGCCCATGGCCGCCGATCTCGGCATCACCGAAGGCATGGCCGGTCAGGCCGTCACCGCCACCGCGATCTTCGGCCTGCTGACGAGCCTCCTGCTTTCCACCGTCATTCGCAACGCCGACCGCCGCAACGTGTTGCTGGTGCTCTCGACGTTCCTGATCGCATCGAACCTTCTCGTCGCCTTCGCGCCAAACCTGCCGCTCCTGCTTCTCGGGCGCGTACTGCTGGGCATCGCCCTGGGCGGCTTCTGGACCATGTCCACGGCGCTCGCCATGCGGCTGGTTCCCGAAAAAAGCGTACCCCGCGCGCTGTCGATCATTTTCGCCGGCGTATCCGGCGCGACCGTTCTCGCCGCCCCGGTGGGCAGTTTCCTCGGAGAGGTCATCGGCTGGCGCAGCGTTTTTCTCATCGCGGCGGCACTCGGCCTGCTGGCATTGATCGTCCAGTTCGCCACCGTGCCCAAACTGGCCGCGACCGGCCGCTCGAGCCTCAAGACCATCGGTGACGTCCTGACCCGTCCCAGCGTTGGGCTCGGCATGATCGCGGTGACCTTCGTGTTCACCGGCCATTTCGCCTTCTTCACCTACATCCGGCCCTTCCTCGAAACCGTGACGCAGGTCGATATCGGCACCGTCTCGATCATCCTCCTGGGTTTCGGCATCGCCAACTTCGCCGGCACCTTCCTCGCCGGCCCGCTTGTCGCCCGCAGCCTGCGTTTGACGATGATCGCCTCACCGCTCCTGATGGGTCTTCTGGGCACCGGGCTCGTCCTTTCGGGCACGGTCACCGCCCCCACCGCCGCCATGGTCGCCATCTGGGGCTTCGCATTCGGCATCGTGCCGGTCGCATGGTCGACCTGGCTCACCCGCACAACCCCCGACCAGGCCGAAACCGCCGGCGGCCTCCTCGTCGCCGGCATCAACCTCGCCATCGCGACCGGTGCGGCCGCCGGGGGCGCCATCTTCGATGCGGCAGGCGCGACGAGCGTTTTCATGGCCAGCAGCATAACCCTGCTCGCCGCAACCGCCCTCATCCTCCTCGCCGTCCGCCGCCCGCGCCGGACGATGGCAACGGCGTAGAACCAGACCTCAAGGCCGCCGTGCCATCGCGCGGCGGCCTGCCTACCGTTCTCTCAGCCCCACAGCCAGGGCATCGGCAAGCGCCCGCACACGCCGGGACACGAAACGGCGGGACGGATAAACGATTTGAATGGGCAGGCTGAGCGTCTCCCAATCCGGTAGAACCGGCAAGAGCGCACCGGACGCAAGGTCATCTGCAACAAGATCGCGCGGCGCATAAATTATCCCCCCACCCGCCAATGCAGCGGCACGCTGCGCTTCCCCATTGTCGATCTCGACCGTTCCTGAGGCTTCCACCGAAAACGGCTTGCCGTCCGCTCCTACAAACGGCCAGCGATTGCGCGGCACAAGGTTGAGATTGAGGACACACCGCGCCGCCGCGAGGGCGTCGGGCGTTTCAGGCGCACCATGGCGTGCAATGTAGTCCGGCGATGCGCAACAGACGAACCGGTACGTACCGACTCGGCGCGCGACCAGCGACGCCGATTTCAGCTCTCCGATCCGCACGGCAAAATCGAACCCCTCGCGCACCAGATCCACATGGCGGTCGCTCAGGCTCAGCTCCACCGACACGCCGGGCTGCGCCTCGGAAAACGCCACCACCAGCGCCCCAAGCCGCTTGATCCCCAGCGTCGTCGGACCGCTCACCCGCACCCTGCCGGTCAGCGCAGCGCCCTCAGCCCGCGACATATCCTCCAGTTCATCGGCCGCCTCGACAACGGCAATCGCCTTTTCGAGAAACGCCTGCCCCATCTCGGTCAGCCTGTGCGACCGGGTCGTGCGCTCGATCAGTTTGGTAGCGTAGAGCGCTTCGAGCGCGCTGATCCGCCGGCCCACGGTCGCCGGGGAAACCGACAGCCGTTTGGCAACCGCTGTGAAGCTCCCGGACGTGGCCACGGCGACAAAGGTCCGCAAATCGGTCAGATCGGTCATTTAAACGTTTTCTGCAATTATGTTGCACGCATCAAAGCAATTATCGCACGAATAGCAAAGCCCTATCTTGGTGTCATCGCAATCGCACACCAAGGAGCTTTACACATGACCACTGCAATCATCGGACTTGGCAATATGGGCAAGGGCCTTGCACGGCGCCTCGCCGGCAAGACGGACCTCGTGGTCGCGGCCCGCAACACCGAAACGGCCTCTGCCCTCGCAAATGCCCTGCCCAATACCAGGGCAGCATCCGTCGAAGACGCCATCGCACAGTCCGAGATCGTCGTTATCGCCACGCATTATGGCGATGCCCGCGACCTCGCCGCCGGCGCTGCGCTCGACGGCAAGATCCTTGTCGATATCACCAATCCGATCAAGCCGGACTTCTCCGGCCTGCTCTTCGGTCACTCAACCTCCGCCGCCGAGGAAATCCAGGCCGCCGCATCGGGTGCACGCGTCGTGAAGGCCTTCAACACGATCTTTGCGCAACTCTTCGATATACCGGCTGTAGCGACAGCAGATGTGCCCGTTTATATTGCCGGTGACGACGAAGAGGCAGTGAAAGCCGTGGCGGACCTTGTCCGCAAGGCAGGCTTTGCCCCCGAAAGCGCCGGTGGACTCGACGCCGCACGCCTTCTCGAACCGCTCGGCATGCTCAACATCCGCTTCGGCTACGGCCTGGGCCGGGGCACGGCGATCGCACCCAACTGGCTCAGCATCGCAGCCTGACACGGCAAGCGCGGGCGGCTGTCCGCCCGCGCCTCACCGCCCGTCGGAAAAACTCCGCCGGATCCCAGTAATTCCCAATCCTGGGAGTCGCCCGTAAATCAGATGAGCGTCCCTAGGGTCAGGTCAGGTCAGGTCAGGTCAGGTCAGGTCAGGTCAGGTCAGGTCACGCCACCCGCCGTCACAAGGCGATTGCGGCCGCTCGCCTTGGCCAGGTAAAGACGCGCATCGGCCAGCGCGAGAACCGAGTTCCAGTTCGCCGCTTCAAAGTCCATTGCAAGGCCGAAGCTTGCTGTTACCTTCAGTCCGGGTGCGATGGCCGACCAGTTATATTCGTGCAGGCAGTCCATGATGCGGTTGCAGACGACAATAGCATGTTCCGTGTTTGCCCGGTTGAGCAGGATCACGAATTCTTCGCCGCCTTGACGGGCGACCATATCGCTCTGTCGACAGACGCGAGAGAGAATGTCAGCAAAAGTCTTGATGACCAGGTCGCCGGTTTGGTGAGAAAAGCGGTCGTTTATCGATTTGAAATGGTCGATGTCGGCGTAAATCAGCGCATAATTTCGGGCGTTGCCGTCACCAAGCGCCTCCAGGGCGTTATGAAGGGCACGGCGGTTGGCAATGCCGGTGAGTTCGTCGGTGAAGGCCTGCCGCTCGGTGAGAAGCATCATGGTCCGGGCCTCTTCCACCTGCTTATGCAGGCTTTTCGTGTCATAATAGACTGTGGCAACGCGCGCCCGCTGTTTCACCAACTCCCCTTCGTATCGCTTCTCCTGCCGGTAGAAATATTTGTATAGCCTGAGTGCTTCGCCCAGATTGCCGGACTCTTCCTCAATTTGCCCGAGGAGCTTGGCATATTGCGCAATCTGTCCCACGTCGGACGCGACCTCGGCCTGCTCTAGAGCTTCGCTGCAACGCTCACGGGCCTCTGCCAGCTTGCCTTCGTGAAGAAGCGTTTCTGCCAGGTTGGCCAGATATTGTCGCCGCTCGCGCGAGGTAGGCTGGCCCTGAACCTGGAGCCAGGTGTCAAGCTGAGCATGCGCATCCGCATATCGTCCCAGATGACTGTATAGATCCGCGCAATTGACCAGCGTCTTGCGCAGGGTCCATGTGTCGCCATTGTCCAGCGCCAGGTTTTGAGCCTCCAATGTAAGCGCAATCGCCTCCTCGTAGCGCTGCAAGAAAGCCTGCTCGGAGTCGGTGTGCTCATTGGCATCGGCGAGATCGGCAACCTGATAACCCTGCCCCAGAAGGATCCAGGACAACAAGTGGCTGTCCTGAAGGACGCGCGCGATATCGGCGCTTCGCTCGGTGATCGCCAATGCGGTGTCGGTATCGCCGCCCAACCCGATGGTTACAGCCTGCACATACAGGGCGAAGGCCAGACACCAATCGTCATTCCCGGCCTCCGCCAACTCGACGGCTTGCGAGGCGCAATCGTAGCTCTCATCTTGCAGTCCCAAATCCGAGAGCACCCAACCGCATAGGGCATAAGTCCTCGACTGAGCTCCGGCGTCGAGCTGGGCCGAGAGCGTCCGCGCTTCCCTCGCGTGCTCAAACGCATCCTCCAGTTGGCCTGCCTGGAGGAGGGCCCAGCTTGTGAGCCATTCATAGTCACACGAAAATTCGGAACTTTCGAACTGCTTGTTAGCCCGATCTATCGCCCTCAACCGCTCCAGCGCCCGGACTGCATCGCCTGTGCCGCAATCTTTCCAAGCATCGCGGAGGCATTCAGCGGCAAATTCCAACTTGACCTCCGTCAGGCAAAAGATTGATCAGGTTCAAGTGCGCGGCAGACTATCCGCCATTAAGTGTACATTTCGTCACCGCAATTGCGCCTCACCGCCCGTCCGAAAACTCCACCAGATCCCAATAATTCCCGTAAAGGTCCTCGAACACCGCCACGGTCCCGTATGGCGCCGCCTTCGGGTCACGCACGAAGGTAATCCCCTTCGCCACCATCGCGTTGTAATCCCGCCAGAAATCGTCCGTCTGCAAGAACAGGAACACCCGCCCCCCGGCCTGGTTGCCGATAAACGCCTCCTGCTCGGGCTTGGACGCCCTTGCCAACAGCACCGACACCCCGTCGCTCCCCTTGGGGCGCACCACCACCCAGCGCTTATCCTGTTCGGGCTGATACGTGTCCTCGACGAGATCGAACCCCAGCATCCCGACAAAAAAGTCGAGCGCCTCGTCATAGTCGCGCACCACCAGCGCCACATGCGCGATGCTCTGTTTCATCATGAACTCCCCGTTCAGCCAGCATTCAGCCGCCCGCCCCCATAAGTAAACTTACAAACACGCAAACGTCATCGCGCAAAACCTTTTCGAGCGGTTCCGCGCTGACCATTTAAGAAAGAAACAGGGTATGGAGGCGACAATGGCCCGCAAATTGATCCAAATGACCATCGCCGGCGCGGCTGGCGCGGTTATGCTCTCGATGATCACCATCGTCATGGCATTCGCCGGCGCCTTCGCGTAACCCCTCCAGAGCCCGTTTCTCCACTGACCGGCGCGCCCGTCCTCCCGGCGCGCCGTTTGTTTGTCGCTACAGCGTGATCTCACCCTCTTCGACCTGCACGAACTTCCGCGTCACCTCGCCGATCGACCCGATCAGCATGAACAGCGATCCGATCACAAAAAGCCACACCGCCAGCGTATAGAACGCCTCGAACATCCTGAAGAACAGGATCGAGCCGACAAAGAACAGCAAATTCCCCACAAGTCCGATGACCGAATGAATAATCGGAAAATCCTTGGCGATCCGGACGAGCATCCCGCGTCTCCCTCAACGACATCATAACGGCCCCCAAAAGCCCGCCCGCGCCCGCGCGTGTCAACCCACACCACTGCTGACACGATCTGTCAGCAGCCCCCGTTCCCTTTCCGTTCCCGAGATGTTACCTATATACCGACTCCAGACGACAGCGACGGTGCTCCCATGAGTTCGGACAACAGCAAGACGCCTTCCGGGCGTCCCGGCAAAGCTGATTTCTCCATCGACGATTTCATCAAGGAGATCGAAAAGGCCGAGGACGCCAAGATCGCAAAGCCGCTCCCTCAAGAGCGCCTGCGCAACAAGCGCCGCCTCGACCGCGAAGCCGCCAAGGCCGCCGAAAAGGCCGAGAAAAAGCCCGCGAAGGGCAAACGCTCCGAAGCCACCGGCATGAGCCTCAAGGCCCCCAAATCCAAGGCCAACGCCGTCGAGCGCCCGACGAACCTCGACGGCTTCGCCGAAGCCCCGCAGGCTGGCTTCCACACCCCCGCGACCGTCTCCAACTCCTCCGCCGGCGTCACCGCGACCGTGCAGGCGCTCGAAAAGATCATCTCGGAGGGCCGCAAGGAGGTCGAGGGCTCCGGTCCCTGGCTGCCCCCCCGCCCGGTGCGTCCCCCCAAGGATCAGGGCGGCATCCCCTTCAAGCTCAAGACCGAATACGAGCCCGCCGGCGACCAGCCCACGGCCATCGCCGAGCTCGTCGAGGGCGCCAACGCCGGCGAGACCGACCAGGTCCTTTTGGGCGTCACCGGCTCGGGCAAGACCTACACCATGGCGCAGGTGATCGCGAAGACCAACCGCCCGGCCCTCATCCTCGCCCACAACAAGACCCTCGCCGCCCAGCTCTACGGCGAATTCAAGAACTTCTTCCCCGAAAACGCCGTCGAATACTTCGTCTCCTACTACGACTACTACCAGCCCGAAGCCTACGTCCCGCGCACCGACACCTATATCGAAAAAGAATCCACCATCAACGAGCAGATCGACCGGATGCGCCACTCGGCCACCCGCGCGATCCTCGAACGCGACGACGTCGTCATCATCGCCTCGGTCAGCTGCATCTACGGCATCGGCTCGGTGGAAGACTACACCACCATGACCATCCCGCTCGCCAAGGGCCAGAAGATCGACCAGCGCGCCCTCCTCAACGAACTCGTCGCCCTGCAATACAAGCGCGGCGACCTCGGCTTCGTGCGCGGCACCTTCCGCGTGCGCGGCGACACGGTGGAAATCTTCCCCGCCCACTACGAGGACGCCGCCTGGCGCATCTCGCTCTTCGGCGACGAGATCGAATCCATCGCCGAATTCGATCCCCTGACGGGCAAGAAAGCCGCCGAGCTCACCCACATCCGCGTTTTCGCCAACTCCCACCACGTCACCACGCGCACCACGCTCAACGCCGCCATCAAGGAGATCAAGAAGGAGCTCGCCGCCCGCCTTCAGGAACTCAACGGCATGGGCCGCTACCTCGAAGCCCAGCGCCTCGAACAGCGCACCCGCTTCGACCTCGAGATGATGGAAGCCACCGGCTCCTGCGCCGGCATCGAGAACTATTCGCGCTACTTCTCGGGCCGCAAGCCCGGCGAGCCGCCCCCCACGCTCTTCGAATACCTCCCCGATAACGCGCTCGTCTTCGTCGACGAAAGCCACGTCACCATCGGACAATTGGGCGCCATGTACCGCGGCGACCTCCGCCGCAAGGCCACCCTCGCCGAATACGGCTTCCGCCTCCCCTCCTGCATGGACAACCGCCCCCTGCGCTTCGAGGAATGGAACGCCATGCGCCCGCAGACGGTCTACGTCTCGGCCACCCCCGGCCAGTGGGAACTGGAGCAGACCGGCGGCGTCTTCGCCGAACAGGTCATCCGCCCCACGGGCCTGATCGACCCCGTCGTCGAAATCCGCCCCGCGAAAACCCAGGTCGACGACGTCACCGACGAAATCCGCAAGACCACCGAGGCCGGCTACCGCACGCTCCTGACGGTCCTCACCAAGAAGATGGCCGAGGATTTGACCGAATACCTCCACGAGCAGGGCCTGCGCGTGCGCTACATGCACTCGGACATCGACACCATCGAGCGCATCGAGATCATCCGCGACCTGCGGCTGGGCGCCTTCGACGTCCTCGTCGGCATCAACCTGTTACGCGAAGGCCTCGACATCCCCGAATGCGGCCTCGTGGCCATCCTCGACGCCGACAAGGAAGGCTTCCTCCGCTCGGAAACCTCCCTGATCCAGACCATCGGCCGCGCCGCCCGCAACGTCGACGGCCGCGTCATCCTCTACGCCGATAATATGACCGGCTCCATGGACCGCGCCCTCTCGGAAACCAACCGCCGCCGCGAAAAGCAGCTTGCGTATAACGAGGCGCACGGCATCACGCCCCAAAGCGTCAAGGCCCGCATCAACGACATCGTGGATTCGGTCTACGAGCGCGACCACGTCTCGGTGAAGATCCGCGCGGGCAAGGACGGCAAGGATACGATCCCGGTGGGCGCGAATCTGGCCGCGACGATCAAGGATATGGAAGCCCGGATGCGCGAGGCCGCGACGAACCTTGAGTTCGAGGAGGCGGCGCGGCTGCGGGATGAGATCAAGAAGTTGCGGGAGATGGAAATGGAGGTGTTGGAGGGGCCTGGGGGGTAGGAAGCCAGGAAACATTACTGGTGTGGCTGCCCCACCGCAGGTTTCTTCAGATCAGAAAACGCTCTTTGCTTCCAAATAAAGGTCGCGGAGTGTTGCCGGAGATATATCCAATATAGGCTCATACATAAATGAGTTAACGTGGATGTTTTCCGGCGTAATTAAGTTCACCTTCCGAATTACCCTGAACGCAGACGATTCATCCACATCTCCGCCGCATATTTCGAAGTATTTTTTGCTTAATTTCCCGGTCTGTGAAGACTTTAAATTATTAACCCATGCGTCATCAGCGATCTTCTTTACCATATATCTTTCTGCTAACAGTCTGGTCCCAATAGACAGAACTATCTTCTTCTCTAAAGAAAATTCTTCTATACTTTCCCTCGACAACTCATCACAGCAATCGAATAATACATTCAAATAATTAACTTCATTATTCGGGATTCTAGCACTACCATCACCTATCACCTCTGAGAATGCCGCTTCTATATCTTTTAGGGTAATGGTCTTTGTCTCCTCTTTCCAATGCAATGCACTCGTCAATCGCAAGTAACAACCATCGTAACCGCAATACTCTGCTATATTTCGGATAAACGGGACGCACGCCACAACGTTTTCACGCCTATCTAGATTTTTCTTCCAATTAATAAACGGATTCTGTTCTTTTGGCGTTGGTTGAACAACAATATTTCCACCATTTTTTACAGCATGCAACCGATTAGGCTGGTATAGCTCAAGCCTACTCACCACCGTCCTAAAAAAATCGTAGTTATGTGTAAGTATTATCTGAAAAAATGTCGCGTGCTCTGAAATATCTTTTAGATACTCTATGATTGCATATTTATTTTTGTAGTCGAACGAATCGGCAATATCATCAATTATAAATATAGCCTTACTATCCGAGCGCCGACCTTCCATTTCGAATATAACATTCAAAAGATATTTTGCCCGACGCTCGCCTTGGCTAAGCGTTCCATCTAGAACATCGGTAGTTACACTCTTCTCGCTATTAGATTGAGCGTCGAAATAGGAAAACTCCAAACTTGGTGCAACACTTTGGAGTATTACGTCTTCTTGATTGTCTACATAAACACGAAACGGAACCGAGAACCGTTCGTTAAATATCGAGATCACCTCGTGCCATCTGGATGCCTCGTCTCTCGCAACAGTACGTATGCGCTCCAACTCCTTCCTCGCAGCATCGTACTCCTGAATGAGATCAAGGTATTCAGTTTTTGCGCTACACAGATAGGATATCCAAAGCCGCTCCTTAAACGAAGATACATCAGATAATTCTGCTATTATCGCGTTGTTCTCGCTAAGAAATTCACGGTATCCTCGAAGCTCTGCATTTTTGTTGAGTAGCTTATCCAGCTCAGTAAATGTCTTCTTGAGCTCCACATCGTTCAGGATCGCGTCCATCTCCTCCTGGATCAGCCGCTCAAGGTCTTTCTCGTTATCGATCTCAACAAAGGAACTCGCGTCACGCAGAGTAACTGTGTGTCCTCCTGCGAACCACCCATTGTCTTTCAGAATTTTGGCGATGGTGGAGGCATTGTAGTGATTGAACTTTCCTGCACGGAAGAATCTAGACTTCTTCAGAAGCTCGTCGTATTTCTCTGCATAAAGGTCAATTTTTTCCTTTATGTCATCTTGCTCAATAAGTTCTGCAATTTTTGGATTTAAAACTTCGCTATATCTGACTTCAAATGTCGGCTCACTTAGATCCTTTACCTGACGCTCCAGGCGTGCGAGAGCCGTATATATATCCGTCTTGGATATAGTTGTATCCGCGACAAACTTATCAGCCAGAACTTCCTTTTTTATACCAGACGCCTTAGAAAGCAACGAAAGAAGATTATCAAGTTTTCGACCTATTACATCATATATAGAATCATATTCTTTTCGAAGGCTCTCATTGACGAGTAGTTTACTAATACTTCTCGATTCAAAGTTTGCGTTAAAAGGTTCAATTACAACAATATCGTCTGGAGATATTTCCCCTTCATCTCCAAAACGCACCTCGCGCTTCACCTCGCGATCAGGGAAAATCCTGTCACCGCTTTCCCTACCCTCCGCGATGTCGATAAAGGTTTTAGCGAAGGATGTTTTCATTGCGCCGTTTGGCGCATAAACTACGGTAGCGCGGCTGTTGGAGAAGTCGAAACTCGTCGCAAGACTGCCAATTCCGTAGCAGTTTTGCAGGACTACATCTAAACTAAACTGAGACATGATGATTCCCCCCACTGATAATTGCCTAAAGGTAGCGTAATGCGGGTTTCTGGCAGGGGGAATAAGTTTTTTGCGCAGGGCATTTAGCGAGCCAGCCTAGGCCCCAACTTATCCCCGCCCCTCCAACCTCCCGTATCCTCTCCTGTCGTCCCTAACCGGCGCCAACCGCGCCCCATCGACAGGAGGGCACCATGCCCGGCAGAACCGATCCAAGGATCACCTTCCAGAACCTCATCGCGCGCTACACCGCGCTCCACGCCGACCTCACCGCGCAGGCCAAGGCCCGCAACGCGGGTGAGGCGCCGGCTCAGGCCGTCAGGCTCGTCCGCACGCTTCTGGCCGACACGCGGCGTCACATCGGCGCCGCCGTCGAGGCCCATGCGCTCCCCTTCCTCCCCAAAAACGGCCCCGTCACCGCGTCCGATCTCGCGCTGACCCTCAGCGAAGCCCGATCCGTGCTTGAGGCGTATGCCGGGAATCGCGGCCACGACAAGCCACCGGCGCAGGACGAGATTACCCGCGAACAGCAGCAAAGCGTGCTCTACCGCCTTGCGCAACTCACCATGATGGGCATCGAAGAGGGCGTCGAGGCCCGCATGGCGGCCATCGCCAGGGGCGAAGACCCCGAAGAGGCCTACTCCATCGCCCACACGGCGTTCTACAAGATGATTCTCGAAAGCAACCCGGCGCTAGCCGAGGGCATGCACGAGGAAGCGCCCCGCCTTCCGCGCGGCGCAGACGATGAAGAAATCGGAGCCTGATCAATGGCTTGCGGGAAACTTATTCCCGCCCTCGCGGGCCCGGTTATGCTATTCGCACGGTTCCGCTGAGATGGACGCAAGCGCTACGTACGCTTGGCGGGAGACCGGCGGGGCGGCTCTGCCGCGTTGCCGGTTTCGTGACCGATCCGGGTCCGATGGGGGGCGCCCCAGCGGAGGCCCAAACGTCACCGAGGCCAGCCACGGCCGAGCTGTGGTAACCGGGGAAACCCGGCAGGGATTGGCCCTAGCCCGAGCGGACGCCAAGCCAAAAACCCCGGATGCATGCGGCGAGGCGAGCCTCGCATACACAACCAAACGGAATGAGGCCCGTCTCGCCGCATGCCGTCCACACCCCAAAACCCGAGGCCAATGGCCGTCGGAGGATTTCGCATGCGCACCGCGGCCCCTCCCCTCTCCATCGTCACCCCCGGGCGCGACCCGGGGGCCTCTGTGCCTCTCCCCAACACCCGCGCCCGCGGCGAGGTCCCCGGGTCACACCCGGGGATGACGAGGGAGTGGGGGATGCGCAGTGCGCACCCCCAACACCCCCTAAACGCCCCGTTCAGCAACGGTTCAGCCACAATCCGCTTTATTACCTTCAAGGACGGCAGGAAACCGCCGCCCCGCAACACACCAGGGAGAAGCGAAATGGCTTTTCGCAAGACTGCAATACGGAGCGGGCTGGCCGCCATGATGATGCTGGCGATGACCGCCGGCGCCTTCGCCTGGCAGGCAAGCGCGGTGACCTCGCTCAACGTCCGCTCGGGCCCCGGCACGCAGTTCCGCGTGCTCGACGCCCTCTATGCGGGTGAACGCGTCGACGTCGAATATTGTCGCGGCGGCTGGTGCTTCATCCATCAGTACGATTATGACCCCTCGGGCTGGGTTTCGGCCAATTATCTGCGCGAAGGCGGCTATTACCGCCCGCAGCCCCCGATCGTGATCCGCCCGCCCGTCGTCGTGCGCCCGCCGCACTGGAACCCGCGCCCGCCGCATTGGTGGCACCGGCTCCCCGACCGGCCCCCGCACTGGAACTGGAATGACGACTCCGACATCTCGGGCACGGTCTGCTTCAATGGCCCCAACGGCCGCTTCTGCGTCGGCGGTTCGAGCCGCTGACGCCCTCTAGAAGACCTCACTGACCTCCACCCCCCACGCTTCGGCGTGGGGTTTTTTCTTGGAGTGCGGATGTTGATTTATCCCCGCCCCGGCCCGACATGCTAATCTCTTCGCGTTGAAAGAGGGTCGGGAGCCCATGAAATCCTACGTCAAACTCGCTTCCGGATTGATCGTCTCCGGCGCCGGCCTCGCCGCCCTGGAACGCATGACCGCAACGGGCCTCAACCAGGCGCATCTCCAGCTTCCCGGGGGCTCGGACCTCCTGGTTTCCGCCATGATCGCCGTCCCGCTCGTTTTGATCGGCGCAGGCGTCCTCGTCTATCTCGGAGGGGCGATTCTGGGGCTTAAATAGCTACTCTGTCTTCAGCCGCTCGATATCGATCCCCTGCGCCGCCATTTTCGCGCGGAAGGTCCGGTAGAGGAAGGTTTGCACCCCGTAGAGCGCCACCCCGGCCACCGCCAGCGTGATGACGAAATCCCGCGTCCCCGCCCCCTCGATGGCGAAGCCGAGCCCGACGAAAAACGCCAAAATCGCCCCGATCGTCACGATATAGAACCGCTTGTCGCTCTCGGCGCGCACGCGGTGCCCCGCGTTCATCAGCGTATCGCGCCGCTCCGCCGCGCTCATGGGTTCGAGCGGTTCGGGCATCCCCTCGCGTTCGAGGCTCTGGAGATACGCATCCACCCGCGCCGCGATCCGCTTCTCCCGCCGCTCGGCGTTCCATTTCGCCAGCATCAGATTGCCGATAACGGTCACCGCAGCCAGCGCCAGTGCCGCATAAAGCAAGATGATCACGCCGCTCTCCCGCATAATGTGTTCAGCGTCTTCAACATGCGTACGCGGGATGGGCGGTGCAAGCCCCGGCGGACTTATCCCCGCCCGCAAATCACGTGCTAGTATCGCGTTCAGCCTGTGGTCATATTCGGTGCGGTAGGTTTATCCGTTCCGCTCCGAAGAAAGGGGGAAACCATGACCTTGGGCCGCTGGGCCATAGCCTTCCTCCAGCTTGGCCTGCTTCTCCTGGCGGTCGGCGCCCTTCCTGCCGTCGCCATGGGCATATTCGCCCCGAGCGCCAACGCGCTCGTGCCGGCGCTTTTGAGCCTCACCGTCGCCCCCCTGGGCGTCGCGGTGCTGGCCGTGGGCGCAATCATGTGGATCGTGGCGCTCCTCAAGCGCTGACCGCAGTTGCGCCGGACCCGCAATCTGCCTATCTCTCAAGGAGATAATCTAGGCAGAGAGGCGACTCATGCAGGGCACGGCATTGATCACCGGCGCGGCCGACCGCATCGGCGCCGCCATCGCCGCGCGCCTCGCCGCCGAGGGCCACCCGGTCGTCATCCACTACCGCTCCTCGGGCGAAAAAGCCGACCTCCTCGCCGACGCCATCCGCGCCGATGGCGGCCAGGCCGACGTGGTCCACGCCGACCTCGCCAGGCGCGAGGACCGCATGGGCCTGATCGCCGCCGCCGCCGAACCCTTCGGCCCGCTGACGGTCTTGGTCAACAACGCCAGCCTCTTCCAACCCGACAGCGTCGACACTCTCCACGAGGACCTCTGGGACCTCCACATGGCCCTCCACGCCGAAGCCCCGCTCTTCCTGGCAAGAGACTTCGCCGCCCAACTCCCCGAGGACGTAGGGGGCAACATCATCAACATAATAGACGAGCGCGTCCTCCACCCCACACCGGACTTTTTCTCCTACACGCTCTCCAAAAGCATCCTCTGGACCGCCACCCGCACCCTCGCCCAATCCCTGGCCCCGAAGATCCGCGTCAACGCCATAGGCCCCGGTCCAACGATAAAGAGCATCCACCAGACCGAGGAGGATTTCCAAGCCCTAACCGCCAAGCTCCCGCTCAAGGCCGGCCCCACTCCCGAAGAGATTGCCGAAGGTGTAGTGTCCATCATGACCCTCCCCTCAATGACCGGCCAGATGCTCACCCTGGACGGCGGCGAACACCTCGCCTGGCCGCCTAAGAACGCCCCCACTCCGCGCACGCAATGACCGAAGACCTCTCCACCACCGGCATCGACACCATCAAGCGTTTCGTCAAAACGCTCCCCACCGGCCCGGGCGTCTACCGCATGCTCGATGAAGCCGGCACGGTGATCTACGTCGGCAAGGCGAGGAACCTAAAGGCCCGTGTCACCAACTACACGCGCTACGAAGGCAATTCGGTCCGCATCGGCCGCATGATTTCGGCAACCCGCTCCATGGAGTTTGTGCGCACCGAAACCGAAAGCGCCGCGCTCCTCCTCGAAGCCAACCTCATCAAGCGCCTCCGCCCGCGCTTCAACGTCCTATTGCGCGACGACAAGACGTTTCCCTACATCGTCATCGCCACCGAGCACGAAGCCCCCGAGCTCGCCAAACACCGCGGCACCCGCCGCCGCAAGGGCCACTATTTCGGCCCCTTCGCTTCCGCCGTCGCCGTCAACCGCACCGTTGCCGCTCTGCAAAAGGCATTCCTCCTGCGCAACTGCTCGGACAGCTTCTACGCCGGCCGCACGCGCCCCTGCCTGCAATTCCAGATCAAACGCTGCGCTGCCCCCTGCACAGGCGAAATCTCGATCCCGGATTACCAGAAACTCGTGGGCGAAGCCCGCGACTTCCTCTCGGGCAAGTCGAAGGCCGTGCAGGACCAGCTCCAGCGCGAAATGAACGAAGCCGCCGAAGCGCTCGATTTCGAACGCGCCGCCCGCCTGCGCGACCGCCTCTCCGCCCTCGCGCTGATCCAGGGCGGCGGCGGTACCAATGCGCAATCGGTTGCCGAGGCCGACGTTTTCGCCATCCACCACGAAGCGGGCAATTTCTGCGTCCAGGTCTTTTTCTACCGAGCGCACCAAAACTGGGGCAATTACGCGTTTTACCCTCGCGCCGACGAAAACATGACCGAAGCCGAAGTGCTCGAAGCCTTCATGGCGCAGTTCTACGAAAACCGCACTCCGCCCAAGCTGGTACTGCTCTCGACCGAACTCGCCGAAGCGGAAATTCTCAAGGAAGCGCTCTCGACCCGCGCTGGCCACAACGTCAAAATCGAGACGCCCAAGCGCGGCGAAAAACGCGCGCTGGTGGAACATGCACTCACCAACGCGAAAGAAGCCCTCGGTCGCCACCTCTCGGACTCCGCAAGCCAGCGCAAGCTCCTCGAATCCATGGCCGACACCTTCGGCCTCGAGGAGCCCCCGCGCCGCATCGAAGTCTACGACAACTCCCACATCCAGGGCACCAATGCCGTCGGCGGGATGATCGTCGCAGGCGTCGAAGGTCTTTCGAAAACGCACTACCGCACCTTCAATATTAAAAGTAAGGATCTCACCCCCGGCGACGATTTTGGCATGATGCGCGAGGTCCTCACCCGCCGATTTACGCGTCTCGCCAACGAAAGCGAGGTAGACGCCGAGGACGACGCTACCGGCATGCCCGACTGGCCCGACGTGCTCCTCATCGACGGCGGCGCTGGCCAGACCAACGCGGTTAAAGCCGTCCTCGCGGAAATGAACCTCCCGCGCGACGTCACCGTCATCGGCATTGCCAAAGGCGAGGAGCGCAATGCCGGGCGCGAGACCTTTTTCATGGAGGGCCGCGAACCCTTCATGCTCCCCGCACGCGATCCCGTGCTCTACTATGTCCAGCGCCTGCGCGACGAAGCCCACCGCTTTGCCATCGGCACCCACCGTGCGCGGCGCAAGAAGGAGATGGTCAAGAACCCGCTCGACGAGATCGAAGGCATCGGCCCCACCCGCAAGCGCGCGCTCCTACAGCATTTCGGCTCCGCCAAAGCCGTTTCCCGCGCAGCCCTTTCGGACCTCGCCGCCATCCCCGGCATCTCGACGGCGATGGCCCAACAGATATACGATCACTTCAATCGTAGCTGAATAACCGCCAAAAGGAACAAACCGTGCGGGAAGTGTTTGGACTAGGTCTAGTTATAGTCGTTGGGGCGTGGTTTGTACTCGGAGACCCATGGGAGACGATTGCCGCGTGGCAAGGGACAGACTCATACGAGTATCGCATACGAGGGCTGGATGAATTTGTGAACGGAACGAAAGTCGGCACAGGCAATGACGTCTGGCTCGTCAAGGGAACCATCGGCGCACGGGACCCTGTTGGTTTGGTTTTCGGCTATCTCGATGATTTTGCTGCCTGCCTAGATATTGCCAATGGCTTAATGCTGCAGTTTCCTTCCGCATCCTATTACTGCGAATATGCCGATCAATAAGAGGACGGAACAGCCCATGACCGACACCAACTTCGACATGGCAAAACTGCCCAACTGGCTCACCTACGGCCGCATCGCGGCCATCCCGATCATCATACTGTTCATTCTCGGCGGGCACCCGGCGCTACGATGGTTCGCGCTCATCCTCTATATCGCCGCGGCAGTGACCGACTTCTTCGACGGCTACCTCGCCCGTAAATACGGGTCGGTCTCGCCCATCGGACGCATGCTCGATCCGATCGCGGACAAACTCCTCGTCGGTGCCCTCCTGCTCGTCTTCTGCTTCGACGGCACTTTCGGCATCTGGGACCTGATCCCCGCGACAATCATTCTCCTGCGCGAAATCTTCGTTTCCGGCCTGCGGGAATTCATGGGCAACGAAAAGATCGTCGTCCCCGTCTCGATGCTCGCCAAATATAAGACAACGGTACAACTCGTCGCCATTGGTATGCTGATCGCCGAACCGCTCATCTACGGCACGCGCGAGGTCTCCGACATCCTCCTTTGGCTCGCCGCAGCCCTCACCGCCTTCACCGGCTGGCAATATTTCCAGGGCGTATCGAGCCACCTCGCCGCGCGCGAAAGCGAGGGCGAATGAAGATCCTCTATTTTGCCTGGCTGCGCGAGCGCCTCAACCGCGATAGCGAGACCATCGACCCGCCTGCATCCGTCAAAACAGTCGCCGACCTCATGAACTGGCTGGCCGACCGCGATGAGGCTTTTGCCCTGGCAACGGAAAATCGCCAGCTCATCCGCGCCGCCATCGATGATGAACTCGTCGACCACACGGCCCTCATCGCCAATGCCCAAACCGTCGCTCTCTTTCCGCCCATGACGGGAGGCTGACGCTTATGTCGGTTCGCCTTCAAACCGAAACCTTCGACCCCGGCGCCGAAACCAACGCCTTTTTGCAGCGCACCAGCGGCGGTGGCGCCGCGGTAACCTTCACCGGCCTCGTCCGCTCGACACCCCACCACCCGATTACATCGATGACGCTCGAACACTACCCCGCGCTCGCACAACGCCAACTCGAAGATCTGCGCGAAAGGGCCCTCGAACGCTTCGACCTTATCGACGCCGAAATCATCCACCGGCACGGCACGCTCTACCCCGGAGAGCCCATCGTCCAAGTCATGACGCTCTCAAACCACCGCCAAGCCGCCTTCGATGCCGCCAATTTCCTGATGGACACACTTAAAACCAATGCTCCCTTCTGGAAAAAGGAAGACGGCCCGGCGGGAAGCAAATGGGTCGAGGCGCGCGAGAGCGACGACAAGGCCGCAGCCCGTTGGCAATAAAAAGGCCGGAGACTTATCCCCGGCCCTCGAACCTGCTGTATATTGCGGCTTTTATTCCGCAGCTGCTTTGTTGGGCTGAACCTCGGTCATGTAGGCCTCGACCAGCGTCCGGCACGCTTCACCCGGCGTAAACTTATACTCCGAAACCTCCGCGACGGGGGTAACTTCCGCCGCCGTGCCTGTCAGGAAGCACTCGTCGAACTCGGAAAGTTCCTCAGGTTTGATGTGCCGCTCTGTCACCGAATACCCCGCCGCCTTGGCAAGCCCGATCACCGTGCGCCGCGTAATGCCGTCGAGGAAACAGTCCGGCGTCGGCGTGGTGATCTCCTTGCCCTTGACGAAAAACACGTTCGCTCCGGTTGCCTCGGCCACATAGCCGCGATAATCGAGCATCAGTGCGTCGGCATAGCCCGCATCCATCGCCGCATGCTTGGACAACGTGCAGATCATATAGAGCCCGGCGGCCTTGGCCTTGCACGGAATCGTCTCCGGCGAAGGCCGCTTCCATTGCGACCAGGTCAGGCGGATGCCCTTGAGCCGTTCCTCGGGCGAGAAATAGCTCGGCCACTGCCACGCAGCGATGGCCAGATGCACCTTGTTCTCGCGCGCTGGCACCGAAATCGTCTCCGAGCCGCGCCACGCAATAGGCCGCATATAGGCGTCTTCCAATTCGTTCTTGGCGAGCACCTGGCGGCACGCTTCATCGATCTGGTCTGCAGTAAAGGGGATGTCGAAATCGAGGATCTTCCCTGAGGCGATCAGCCGTTCGGTGTGCTCGCGGAGCTTGAAGACCTCGCCGCCATAGGCGCGCTGACCTTCAAAAACGCTGCTCGCGTAATGCAACCCGTGCGTCAGTACGTGCAGCTTGGCATCCCGCCAGGGAACCATCTCCCCGTTGTACCAGATCCATCCATCTCGCTGATCCATCGGCACGCCGGCCATATGTGTCTCCCGGGTATTCAACTGTGAAAACGTGCATATCCTTCATGCACTTTGCCTCATAATGCAGCATTCTTAGACCACTTGGCAAACCAAAGCGGGTTTGTGATAAGTCATTAAGCGACAAAGAGTACGGAAGGACATATGCCAGCTTCCAAAATAAATGTCAACAAGGCTGACATAAATTCCGCGATCCACGACTTCCCCGAAATGCCAATCGACATTATGGGGCTGTTTTTCTTCGCCTATCGGGACTTCGTCCGCGATGCCGATGCGCTTTTGGAAACCAAGGGCTTTGGCCGCGCGCACCATCGCGTCATCTACTTCGTCAATCTGCGGCCGGGCATGACCGTCGCCGAGTTGCTCGATATCCTGCGCATCACTAAGCAGAGCCTCGCACGCGTCCTGCGCCAATTGATCGACAGCGGTTATATCATTCAGCACCATGGCGATACGGATCGGCGCCAACGCCTGCTTTATCCTACCGAGCAGGGGCGTGAATTCTTTGAGACGTTAAGCGCGACGCAGGCGCGGCGTATTGACAATGCCTTCGCCGCATTGCCTGCCGGCTCGCGCGAATGCGTCGCCCGCTTTTTCATCGAGATGACGGAAAAAGATGATAAGGACATGCTCGCAACGCTTCGGCTGACTGAACAACTTCCCTAGGGGTAGCTCCCGCCTTGGACTCTCTTAACACCGTCTATCTTGCCCTCGTTCAGGGCATCAGCGAATTCCTACCGATCAGTTCCTCGGCGCACCTCATTCTGGGGCATGCGATTCTGTCCGCCTTCGGCGTCGAGTCGCTCACCACCGCCGAAGAGCTCTCAATAGATATCGCGCTGCACGTCGGATCGCTTGGCGCCGTTATCGTCTATTTCTGGCGAGACGTCTGGATGCTTTTGCAGGGATTTTTCGACGGCGTAACCGGTAAGGGCGGCAAGCGCTTCCGCCTTCTGCTCGTCGTCATCACCGCGTCCATCCCCATCATCATAATCGGCTTCGCCGCCAAGGACCTAGTAACTGAATTCGCGCGCTCGATTACAATTATCGCCTGGACGACAATCCTCTTCGGCGTCGCACTGTGGTTTTCCGACCGCACGACCGCAACCAAAACAGAGATTGAGAACCTCTCCTGGCGCGACGCGATGATCGTGGGGTTTGCCCAGTGCCTCGCCATTATCCCCGGCGTCTCACGCTCGGGCATCTGCATGACCGCCGCCCGCGCCATTGGGATCGATCGCCCACTTTCAGCGCGTCTGGCTATGCTGCTCTCAATTCCGACAATTCTGGGCGCAGGCGTACTCGCAGGCTACGATCTCTACAGGGCCGGCAATGCGCAAATAACGAACAACGCCATCTTCGGCGGCATCCTCGCCTTCTTCGCCGCGCTGGCCACAATCGCGCTTTTGATGCGCTGGCTCGAACGCCAGACCTACCTGCCCTTCGTCATCTACCGGCTGGTGCTCGGTGTTATACTCCTGAGCCTCGTCTATGGCGGCTTGTTTTAATCAGAGCTTGATTTGGAATGCGGCGGCGGCCTACATCAGCCGCGCGCCGTTCGGCACGGGTTTGTCCACCTTCGCCAGAACGATCGCGCCGTCCGCGTCCTCATAGCCGAGCGTCAGCACCTCGGAGCGAAGCGGCCCGATCTGACGCGGCGGAAAGTTGACCACGGCCATCACTTGCCGCCCAGGCAAATCCTCGGGCTTATAGTGCGCCGTGATCTGCGCAGAGGATTTCTTGATCCCAAGCTCGGGCCCGAAGTCGATGACCATAATAATCGCCGGCTTGCGCGCCTCTGGAAAAGCCCGCGCTTCGACAATCGTGCCGACACGGATGTCCACCTTCAGGAAGTCGTCAAAACTGATCTGATTCATTGCCCAAGTTCTTCGCTACGCGCCCGTGCCGCTGCTACAGTCCTGGAGATGAGCGGCGCAAGTCCATCCTCGGCCATGAGCACGTTAAGCGCCGCTTCCGTCGTGCCTGCCGGGGATGTCACGTTCTTGCGCAACTGCGCCGCTTCGCTCGCATCGGCCTCGAGCAGCGCTGCTGCGCCGACGACCGTCTGGCGGGCCAATTTCATCGCTTGTTCGTCCGAAAGACCTTGCGCCACACCCGCTGCGGCAAGCGCTTCGACCAGATAGAAGACGTAAGCCGGTCCGGAACCCGAAACCGCAGTCACAGCATCGAGAAGCTGTTCCGCTTCAACCCAGACGATCTCTCCCGCAGCGGCGAGCATTGCATCGGCGATCTCGCGATCCTTGCCGGTAACGGCAGGCGCTGCCGCTGCGCCAGTGATCCCCTTGCCAAGCTGCGCCGGCGTGTTGGGCATAGTCCGCACCACACGCTCTGTGCCGAGCCCGTCAACGATCTTCGCAATGGAAATCCCCGCCGCGATCGAAATCACGAGCGTTTCGTCTCCGATAATCGGCTTGAGTTCGCCGAGCACCGATCCCATAACCTGTGGCTTGACGGCAAGCACAACAACGCGCGGCGTCTCCCCGGGCAAATCGGTGCGTACCGCCGCCCCGGCTGTTTCGGCGAACACCTTAACGCTTTCATGCGGTTGCGGATCGACGAGCGTCAGGGCCGCCCCAGGCAGCCCTGCCTTGACCCAGCCTTGGGCCATCGCCATTCCCATCTTGCCCGCCCCGACAAGCAGAACGGGCCCGGCATCGGCTAAACTCATGCTTCCCCAACGGTTTCGAACATCACCTCGGCAAGCGCCTCCTGCGCCGATTTTCCAGCCCAGACAACGAACTGAAATGCCTGATAGTAAAGATCGCAGCTTTCGGTAGCCGAACGCAACAGCGCTTCGCATTGCTGTGGCGAAACGTCGGCCCCGCCCGAGAGAAGGTGCGAATTGCGGAACAGCACCACGCCCTCCTTGCTCCAGATATCGAAGTGCCCGATCCAGAGCTGCTCGTTGATCAGCGTGATGAGCTGCTTGACTTCGCCACGACGGGAATCCGGAACCTTGAGATCGAACGCGCACGCCAGGTGCAGCGACTCCATCTCCTCCATCCAGTTGAACGAGACGTGGTAGTCGCTCCAGCCGCCTTTGACCGAAATCGCGATCTCATCGGCGTCCTGCCGCTCGAACGACCAATCGTTGATCGCGGCAATGTGCTCGATAATGTCCACCGGATGGATGGTCCTGTCGAGTTCCAATTCGAGGAGAGACATGGCTGGCTCCGCACGCTTGAGCATGAATGAGGATGAACCGGCGACCGGATGTCGCAAGTCCTACGCGGCACAACCGAACTGGCCTTGGCGGGGTTGGGTGTACGAATCGTCCTTTGATTGCAATCTACACCGGCCCCTGGCACCGGACCCAGAAACGCAGGTCCAATTGTCCAATTCTCTTGTGGATGATCCCAGCGCCGTGGTTAACGGGGTCTTAACAAGACCTTCACATCCAAAGGCTTTTCTGTCCCGAAACGGGAACGTTTTTCTAGCGCTTGCGCCCGTACGCAAGATCACGTGCCCAGCCCTTGAACCCGCGTTCGCGCGCCATCGCCGAAGCCGCCTCATGATCGTAGGCGATCTGCCGGAGATCGACGCGCCAGCGTCCGGCGGTTCGCTCAACGATCGCATAAGCTGCCGCCGGGGAGATCCGCGTGGCGGACTCCGGATCGTTCATATTGAAGGACGGGCGTCCAACGCTCCCCGGATTGAAAACGATCCGGCCATCGTCAAGCGTGACGACGCGGGCGACATGGGTGTGTCCACAACAGGAGATGGGATATTCTCTCTCTGTCAGTTCGGCCCTGATTTCGTCCTGCGTTGCAACCCGAAACCCCCGCCCCTTCTCCTTACGATCCAGCCAATAGGTCTCGTCGGATCGTGGCGAGCCGTGGCTCATAAAAATCGCGTCCTGGTAGACTGCCGTTTCGGGCAGCGATTTGAGCCATTCCATCGGAGCACCCTCAAGCGCTGCAACGGTCGCCATCTCCCAACCCTCCAAATAGTCAGGGTCGGCATCTATCAGATAACGGTCTGTATTGCCCCGGATCGCCACGACGTCGAGATCCGCAAGCATCCGCGCGGTCCTCACCGGCTCAAGCGGTCCGGCAAAATGATCCCCGAGGTTGAGGATCTTTTCGACGTCCTGCCGCGCGATATCCGCCAGCACCGCTTCGAGCGCGAGAGCATTGCCGTGTATGTCTGAAAGGACGGCAACACGCATAGGATCGGGATTTAGCTCGTCTTCTTGCGCCGCTTGAACGCATCAAGTTCCTTGCGCAGCGCTTCGATTTCCTCGCCCTGGATGGTAACCAGTTCGCGCAGCGCGTCGTAATCCTCGCGCTTGACCAGGTCGAGATCGTTGACGACCCGTTCCATCTGCCCTTTGACCGCTGTTTCCACCTCGCGACGCACGCCGTCTGCGACCGACGCGGCATCGTTCATGAGCCGGCCCAGATCGTCGAAAATCTTGCTCGATTGCGACATGGTACAAAATCCTTTTACTGGTCCGTTCGCCAATTGCCGAATATGTAGGCGCTCGGAGCCACCTTGACCAGTCCAAATGCCGGCGGCATGGTCCGCCGATTGCGGAAAAACCAAGAGAAAGAACCTTGCCCTTTCCCCAGATAGATCCCGTTGCCTTTGCCATCGGCCCGTTTGCGATCCGCTGGTATGCGCTGGCCTACCTCGCCGGCATCTTCCTTGGCGTGGGCTATGGCATGCTCATTCTCCGGCGCAAGTCGCTCTGGGCCAATAATACCCCGCCCATGACGCCCGAGGAACTCTTCGACTTCGCGTTCTGGATCGTCATCGGCATCGTGGTCGGCGGCCGGATCGGCTATGTGCTTTTCTACAATCCGGTCTATTTCGCCCAGAACCCGCTCGAAGCTTTTGCGATCTGGGATGGCGGCATGAGCTTTCATGGCGGGCTTTTGGGACTCGTCACCGCCATGTCGGTCTATCTGTACATCAAAAAGGCCAATATCCTTTCTGGCCTCGACCTTCTCGCCTGTTGCTCGACCATCGGGCTTTTCCTTGGCCGTGTCGCCAACTTCATCAACGGCGAACTCTACGGTTCGACGACGACAATGCCATGGGGCATAGTTTTCCCCGGCGCCGGCGACCTGCCGCGCCACCCCAGCCAGCTTTACGAAGGTCTCCTGGAGGGCCTCGTCCTCTTCCTCGTCATCCGCTATTTCACGCACGTCAAACTCGTCCTCAGACGCCCCGGAACAGCGGCGGGTATCTTCGGCATCGGCTACGCGCTCTCGCGTATCTTCGCGGAATTCTTCCGCCTGCCTGACGCCCATATTGGCTATCTCGCATTCGGCTGGCTCACCATGGGAATGGTGTTGACCCTCCCGGTTCTCCTCGCCGGCATCGCGCTGATCGTTTGGGCGCAGACCCGCCATGCCTAACGACGCCTACAGCCTCGGCGATCTGATCGATATGCAGATCCGCCAGAACGGCCCCATGTCGCTCGCCGCCTATATGGGCCTGTGCCTCACGCACCCCGCGCGCGGCTACTACCGCAAGGCCGATCCCCTGGGCGCCGGCGGCGATTTCGTCACGGCGCCGGAGATCAGCCAGACCTTCGGCGAAATGATCGGCGCCTGGATCGCCTCGATCTATCAACAGATGGGCAGCCCTGAGCGCTTTACGCTGCTCGAACTCGGCCCCGGCCGCGGCACGCTCGCTGCCGATGCCTTGCGTGTTGCGGCGCGTCTCCCTGGCCTCCAGGACGCCGTCGACCTGCTTCTTTACGAGACGAATCCCGTCCTCATCGACATCCAGCGCGAAACGCTTGCCTCGAACGATCCAAAATGGATCGAAACCCTCGACACCCTGCCCGATACCCCGCTTATCGTCATCGCCAACGAGTTCTTCGACGCCCTGCCCGTTCGCCAGTTCGTCCTGCGCAGGGGCAAATGGTATGAGCGGGTTGTCGGCCTCATCGACGGCAAGCGGGCATTCGGCCTCTCCCCCACCCCCTACGACGGCGACCTGCTCGGCGATGCTTTTGCAAACGCCCGTGAGGGCGAAGTCGCCGAAATCAGCCTTGCCGCCCGGCAAATGATGGAGCAAGTCGCCCGCCTCGTCGCCCCGCGTGGCGGCGCCATCCTCACCATTGATTACGGTTACGAAAAAACCCAGCCCGGCGAGACCCTGCAAGCGGTCAGTCGCCACACTTACACCGATCCACTAGCCGCCCCCGGCGATGCCGATCTCACCACTCATGTGGATTTCGAGGCGCTGGAATACGCTGCGCGCATAGCAGGGTTGACGACGCACCCCCTTGTGACACAAGGGCATTTTCTTGCATCCTTGGGGCTGGCGGAGCGGCACAAGGCTTTGGCCGCCGCAAACCCTGAGAGAGCTGCAGAGTTCGACGCAGCGCTCGATCGCCTCACAAACCCCGCGCAGATGGGGTCGACGTTCAAAGCCTTCTGCGCAGCAAGCCCGGGCCTGCATCCGCCCGGCTTCACAATCCGATAAGTTCCGCTTTATGCATCCACCTGTCGAAAAAAGCCCTACCTTCACTGCCATCTCCGGCATTCGGCACGGCTTTTTCGGACGGCGAGGCGGCGTATCCGAAGGCGAATTCAGTGCGCTCAATGTCTCCCACTCTGTCGGCGACGACCTCGCCAACGTCACCGAGAACGTCCACCGCGCCGTAATGGCGCTCAAGGCCGGGCCTCTGCCGGTCGCGCTGGTCAAACAAATCCATGGCGCCGACGTCCACACCGTCACCGGAGATATGGATCTCACCCGGCGCCCAGAGGCCGACGCCATGGTAACAAACGCGCCCGGCATTGCCCTTGGCATCCTCACCGCCGACTGCGCCCCGATCCTTCTGGCCGATGAAACTGCTGGCGTCATCGGCGCCGCCCATGCCGGCTGGCGCAGCGCGGTCAACGGGATCCTGGCCAATACGGTCGAAGCCATGACAGCGCTGGGCGCCGCCCCCGAGCGCATCGCCGTCGCGATCGGCCCCACAATTTCAGCGGACAATTACGAAGTCGGCGACGATTTCGCTGCCATGATCCGCGATCAATTTCCCGATGCCGCCGGTTCTCTCGTGACAACGGGCAGAGACCGACCTCATTTCGACGTCACCGGCCTGCTCGCGGCCCAAACCAAAACCTTGGGCCTGAAGTCCGTCTCCATGGTCGGTGCGTGCACCTACGCTAATCCCGACATCTATTTCTCCCACCGCTACGCAACGCATAACGGCACCCGCGCGGGCCGACAGATCGCCCTCATCGCCTGCGGCTAGTGGTGGTGCACCGAAGATTTGACGGTTTGAGATTGCCCGCGCCGTCTGGCGCGCGGAGGACTCTTCACGACGCCGCGCTTGGCGCAGATGCTGCGCCGTTATCACCCGGACAAGCCGGGTGATAACGGCGGAGTGGGCTGGCAATCCTTCAATTTCAGTGACACGGGGGCAAACAAAAGCTTGAGGGATAAATCGGCAACATTCCGTTCACTCCGTTCATCCTTCATGCAAAAGTCATATTGCAGTTCGGAGGCGGCGAGTCTAAACGTGCCGCCAACGTTCGCTCTGCCTTTCGAGCAAGGGCGTAAGGCACGAAATTAGGGGCTGACCATGAAGCTGGTGACGGGCAACTCAAACCTCACCGTGGCCAATGCCGTTTCCGAATATCTTGAAATTCCCCTGACCGACTGCTCGGTCAAGCGTTTCGCAGACAAGGAAATCTTCGTCGAAATCCACGAGAATGTGCGTGGCGAAGATGTCTTCGTGCTCCAGTCCACGTCCTACCCGGCCAACGATCACTTGATGGAGCTCCTGATCCTGATCGACGCGCTGCGCCGTTCCTCGGCCCGCCGCGTCACCGCCGTACTGCCCTATTACGGCTACGCGCGCCAGGATCGCAAATCCGCGCCGCGAACCCCGATTTCGGCCAAACTCGTGGCCAATCTCATAACCCAAGCCGGCGCCAACCGCATTCTGACCCTGGATCTGCACGCACCGCAAATCCAGGGTTTTTTCGATATCCCTACCGACAACCTCTATGCCGCACCGGTCCTCACCCGCGATATCCGCAAAAACTACGATACCTCCAAGGTGATGATCGTCTCCCCAGACGTCGGCGGCGTCCTGCGCGCCCGTAACGTGGCCAACCGCATCGGCGCCCAACTCGCCATCGTCGACAAGCGCCGCCCACGCGCGGGCGTATCGGAAGTGATGAATATCATCGGCGATGTCGAAGGCCAGTCCTGCATCCTGATCGACGACATCATCGATTCCGGCGGCACACTGATCAACGCCGCTGAAGCGCTCATGAATGCCGGCGCCAAGGAAGTCTCTGCCTATATCACCCACGGCGTGCTCTCTGGCGACGCCCCCGAACGCATTGCCAAATCGCGGCTAAAAGAAGTCGTCACCACCAATTCGATCGAAAAGACCGAAGCGGTCAAAAAGGTATCCAAAATCAGGCACATCACCATTGCCGACCTTCTGGGCGAAGCCATCGCCCGCACCGCATCCGAGCAATCGGTCTCAAGCCTTTTCGACTGATTGCAACCCTCGTGCCATTCCTTTGCAACGCTTTGCGCCTTTGACCGCCCAAAGCGACTCTGCCATCAGCTTGCCTCAGATCGGTCAGAAAGCTCTGGTCTGATCAAGAACGTGTCTTGCTCGGCGCAATCCATCTCACGAGCGGAACCTCGTCCCAGCCCGACCGTTAGACCGCGTGCGTGGCGCGGCAGGCGCCGTGCTCTGGCTTACGTGGAACCACAACGCATAGATAATGGCATCGAACAATTCTCACATTCCGCCACGCCCGGGCGCCGAAACCGAAATGGCTTCTTTGTTGGCGGAGATTCCCACCTGGGACGACCACATGCTGGCGCACATGTACATGCGCTTTGCCACAAGTCGCCTTTTCCGCGTCTATCACAAGCCCGATGGCGACCTGACCGACTGCGCCCGTACGCTCCTGGCCCGCGCCGGCGCTGAACTCGCCGAACGGGGTCTCCCTATACCGGAAATCCTGTCGGACGCACCTGAGTCATAACCCTTGCCCTTGATGGGGCCTTACAGTATAGAACGCCGCCATGAAGCGCTCGTCACCCCTGGAGGACGGGCGCGCGTTTCTTTTTGTCGAGAAACGCACCCAACCAATGGATGATTTCCATGAGCGTCGAGCTTAAGGCTTCGGTGCGGGATCGGGTGGGCAAGGGGGCCGCTCGTGAACTGCGCCGTAATGGTCTGGTTCCTGCCGTTATCTACGGCGACAAGAAAGCCCCTCTGTCCATCGCCGTGTCCTACAAGGACACCTTCCGCAAGATCCATGAAGGCGGTTTCCTTTCGCACGTCATCGAGATCGATGTGGACGGCGAAAAGCATCGCGTGATCCCGAAGGATTACCAGCTTGAACCCGTGCGAGACTTCCTCGTGCATGTGGACTTCCTGCGCGTGGGCAAGAATGCGACCCTGACGGTCGAAGTTCCCGTCCATTTCGAGAACGAAGAGAAGTCCCCGGGCCTCAAGAAGGGTGGCGTTCTCAACGTCGTGCGCCACACGGTCGAAGTCACCTGCCCCGCGGATTCGATCCCCGAGGCTCTGACGATCGATCTCACCGGCTTTGAAGTCGGCGACTCGATCCATATCTCGGCCGTTCCGCTGCCTGCGAACGTCAAGCCCACGATTACCGACCGCGATTTCACCATCGCCACCCTCGCCGCACCGTCGGCTCTGCGCTCTGAAGGCAGCGCCGAGGAAGAGGCCAGCGAAGAAGAAGCCGAAAACGGCGGCGAAGAATAATCGTCATCCGGACCGGCGGCCGTGCTGCCGGTCCATCTTCTCTGCCCAACCGGAGACACGCGATGCACCTCATTGTAGGGCTCGGCAATCCCGGTGCCGAATACGCCGGTCACCGGCACAATATCGGCTTCATGGCCGTGGATGAGATCGCGCGCCAGCACAATTTCCCGCCCTTCCGCCAGAAATTCTCCGCGCTCGTGAGCGAAGCCGTCATCGACGGCGAGAAGGTCATGCTCTTAAAGCCGCAGACCTATATGAACCTTTCGGGCGATTCGGTCGGGCAGGCCGCCAAATTCTATAGGCTCACCCCTGCCGACATCTCGGTCATTCACGACGAACTAGATCTTGCCCCGGGTAAGGTTCGGATCAAGACCGGTGGTGGTAATGGTGGGCACAACGGGCTCAAGTCGATAGACGCCCACATCGGCAACCCCTTCATCCGCGTCCGGCTCGGCATCGGCCATCCCGGCCACAAGGACCGCGTGCACGCCCATGTGCTCTCGA
This sequence comes from Pelagibacterium halotolerans, assembly GCF_044811015.1. Lineage (GTDB taxonomy): Bacteria > Pseudomonadota > Alphaproteobacteria > Rhizobiales > Devosiaceae > Pelagibacterium > Pelagibacterium halotolerans_A. The sequence goes on along the minus strand of NZ_CP085243.1, from coordinate 3,481,819 downwards.
ACTTCCACAAGGTCGACGCCGAATGGCTTGAGCCCCTGCTCGATGCGCTTGCGAAAAATGCCGGAATGCTCGCCAAGGGCGATGCTTCGGGACTGATGAACAAGCTTGCGCTCGCGGTCAACGGCACGGACAAACCCAAGTCTGAAAAGACCGAAAAGTCCAAGGCCCAGAGCCATGTCCGACAGGCCCGCCCCAAGCCCGCCTCCAAGGCTCCGGAAACCGGCCCGATGGCCGGGATGCTCAAGAAGCTCTTCGGCGATAAAGGCTGACGCTCACCCCATATTGACATTGCCCCGCGTCTCACCGACTTACGGGCAGCAAATTTCTTTCCGAAGGTAATTCCCGATGGGTTTTAAATGCGGCATCGTCGGCCTGCCCAATGTGGGCAAGTCCACGCTCTTTAACGCACTCACGCAGACCGCCGCCGCGCAGGCGGCAAACTTTCCGTTCTGCACCATCGAACCGAATATCGGTGAGGTCTCGGTGCCCGACGAACGCCTCGACAAGCTGGTCGAGATCGGCAAATCGCAGACCAAAATCCCCGCCCGCCTCTCCTTTGTCGACATTGCCGGGCTCGTTAAAGGCGCGTCCAAGGGTGAAGGTCTTGGCAACCAGTTCCTCGCCAATATCCGCGAATGCGACGCCATAGCCTATGTGCTGCGCTGCTTCGAAAACGATGACATTGTCCATGTCGCCGGCAAGGTTGACCCGCTCACCGACGCCGAGGTGGTCGAAACCGAGCTGATGCTTGCCGATCTCGAAAGCCTCGAAAAGCGCATTCCCGCTCTCGAAAAGAAGGCCAAGGGCCAGGACAAGGAAGCCAAACTTACCCTTGAATTGGTCAACCGTGCCAAGGCCATTCTCGAGGACGGCAAGCCTGCACGTCTTACCGAGCGCTCCGCAGAGGAAGAAAAGGCCTTCAAGGAACTCCAGCTTCTGACCGCCAAGCCGGTCCTCTACGTCTGCAATGTCGATGAAGCCGCTGCTGCCGAAGGCAACGCATTGACCGAAAAGGTCGCCGAATACGCCAAGGGCCAGGATGCCCGCATGGTGATCATTTCAGCCGAGATCGAAGCCGAACTCGCCAGCCTCGACCCTGCTGACCGCGCCGACTATCTCGAATCCCTCGGCCTCAAGGAGCCAGGTCTCAACCGCCTGATCCGCGAGGGCTACAAGCTCCTGCACTTGCAGACCTATTTCACCGTCGGCCCCAAAGAGGCCCGTGCCTGGACCATCCCCGTGGGTACCAAGGCGCCGCAGGCCGCCGGCGTCATCCATACCGACTTCGAACGCGGCTTCATCCGCGCCCAGACCATCGCCTATGACGATTTCGTCGCTTTGGGCGGCGAAGTCGCAGCAAAGGAAGCCGGCAAGGCGCGCGATGAAGGCAAGGAGTACGTCGTCAAGGACGGCGACGTGATGCTTTTCAAGTTCAATACCTAAGCAGGTTCCGCAAGAGCATGCCCTCGGGCTTGACCCGAGGGTGGCCCATGGTTTTGCGACAAGAGCCCGCGACAAACAAACGAATCTAAGCAGACATTTGTGGGGAAACCCAGGAATGTCTGCTTGGAGCCCGACCGAAAACTCGGCGGTTGGGCTTTTAGGGTCTGGACCTATAAATCTCTGCGGGATCGGATTAAGCGCCGTTTAGGGTTGTCTGGCTAAAATGCTCGCAAAGCGCTCATCGGCGAGAAAGGCATATGTCCAACATTCCGCTTTCAGCAGAGCTCAACAAAAGCGTGCTCCACAATGACTGGGGCAAGCACGCTTATTACTCGGCGGCGACCTTGCAGTTGCTCGAGCATCACCTCGGCGTCGGCGTGTGGCGGCTTGAACTTCCCGCCGGGCATATCTTTGCCTCGGACCGCACCTTCGAAATCTATGGGCTGGAGCCGACCCGCGAGCCGGTATCCCTGCGCACCGTTATCGACATTCTGGTGCGCGAGGACCGCCGGCGAGCCGTCGACTTGCTCAGTCAAGCCATCGAGCAAAAATGCGGCTATAAATATGTCCTCAGGATCAACGGCCCGTCCGGCCAGCTCCGGATCGTCGAATGCACCGCCGACGTCGAGGTCAACAAAGCCGGCGACGTTGTCGCTGTCGTCGGCACAGCGCGGGATATCTCGGACATTTACCACCCCGCCGGTGCCATCGTAGGCCGCAGCCTGCTCCTGCGCGCACTCATGAAGAACGTGCCCGCCGCGATCGCCATTCTTGACAGCGACATGAACTATATTGCGGTGAGCGACTACTGGGCCGCCGGCCACGGCAAGTCTGGTGCGCAAGAGCTGATCGGCCGCAACCACTACGTCGAGCACCCCTATCTTTCCGACGAGGTCAAACGCGAACACCGCTCCGTTCTCGCTGGCAGTACACTCAGGCGCCCGCGCGCTTACCTCAAAAACGCCGCCGGCCATCCCATCCAACAGACATGCGTGATGGCGCCCTGGTATGATGCCAGCGGAAAAGTCGGCGGTATGATGCTCATGCTCAGCACAGTCGATCAATCCAACACATTACCCAAGGATAAGGCTACGACGGCCCTGCCGACCAAAAGAGAGCTGCTCGGTATTTTGGAAGAGGTAATGGCTGGGTAAAACCGGCCATCTCCCATCAACTATATTTCCGACGCATCCCGGATCCAACGCACTTCCACGGCGCCCCATGTCGCTCCCGGACACCGCGCTGCCCATTGCCGTGCCGCGTCTTCGTCGCCACCATCTGCCCCATGAATTTACCCATCTCCTCGGGCGGAATGCTCGCACCAGCCTGTTCATCGGCATGAAGCATCAAAAGGTACCGCATCGCGAAATCCTCCTTTTGGTTTCTTCGCACGGTTGTACATCCCCATGTCGCATGAACTTGCCCCATTTCGACATGCAGCCCGGAATTTCCGCAGTGGGAACGTCTTGCGACCATCTCCGTTGCCCGCCAAAGCAATCGACAATGGGCATATGACCATGTCCGACCCGACACAGTCCGCCATAGTCAAGACCTTGCTCGAGGTTCACGGCCGGACCTATTGCGCCGAGCTCGGGATCGACATCGAAAAGAATACCCCTTCGCCCCTCTTCCGTTGGCTCTGCGCTGCTATCCTCTTTAGCGCCCGCATCGGTGCGGCACAGGCGGCAAAAGCCGCAAAAGCCCTTGCAAACAACGGCCTGACTACACCCAAGAAAATGGCCAACGCCACCTGGGAGCATCGTGTTCGCATCCTCAACCAAAACGGCTACGCCCGCTACGACGAAAGCACCTCGCGCATGCTCGGCGACACTTCGAACATGCTCATCGAGACCTATGGCGGCGACCTGCGCAAGCTGCGCGACAAAGCTGAGCGAGACCCGAAAGCCATGCGCAACGCGCTCAAGCAATTCAAGGGCCTGGGCGATGTCGGGGTCGACATCTTCTTCCGCGAAGTCCAGTCGCCCTGGCCCGAACTCTACCCTTTCGCCGACAAAAAGAGCCTCGCCGCTGCAAAGGAACTCAACCTGGGCAGCGACGCAGAAACGCTGGCCAAACACGTCTCCAAAGCCGACTATCCCCGGCTCCTGACCGCGCTGGTGCGCACGAGCCTAGGCAAGGATTTCGAGACCATCCGCGAACGTATCTCCCAATGACTGCCCCTTGCTTCGACGGGCGACATGGTTCAAATTACGGATTGACGTATAGGATAACAAAATGCCCAATCCGATAACCGCTGATCGGCGCCATTACGAGGATATCTCCATCGGCGAAAGCATCGCCCTTGGCCCGCGCAAGATCACCAAGCGCGACATCATCGCCTTCGCCTCCGAGTTCGATCCCTTCCCGTTCCACCTCGACGAGAAGGCCGCAAAGCAGAGCCTTTTGGGCGGGCTCGCCGCCAGCGGCTGGCAGACCGGTGCGCTCTCGCTGCGTATGCTGGTCGACGAATTCCTCTCGAAAATCGCCTCCATGGGCGGGTTGGGCTTCACCAATCTCAAATGGAAAAAGCCGGTGATGAAGAACGATACCATCTCGGGCACCGCCACGATCACCTCCCTGCGCCGCTCGAAAACCCACCCCGAAATGGCAATCATCACCATCGCCCTCGATATGCGCAACCAGAAAGGTCAGCAGGTGATGACGCTTAACCTCGCCAACCTCGTCGAGGTCCGCAATCCCGGCGCTCCGATCCCTGAGGACGCCCACGAGGAACTCGCGCTATGACACGTTGGTACGAAGAGGTCGCGCTCGACACCGCCTACGATCTCGGCACCCACACCTTCACCACCGAGGAGATCATCCGCTTCGGCACGCTTTACGACCCGCAATATTTCCACACCGACCCCGAAGCGGCCAAGCACTCCCATTTCGGTGGCCTCGTCGCGTCGGGTTGGCACACGGTGAGCGTCGGGCACCGCAAAATGGTCGACCGGCTCTTTGCCGAAGCCGATATCGTGCGCGAGGAAGGCGGCGAACCTGGCGTTTCCGGCCCCTCCCCCGGCGTCAACCGCATGGATTTCCACGCCCCTGTCCGTCCCGGCGATACCGTGCGCTACACACTGACCGTCACCGGCAAGCGTCATTCGAACTCGATCCCCGGCTGGGGCCTCCTCTTCAACCTCCTCGAAGCGCACAACCAGAACGATCAGCTCGTCTACAGCGCCGACATCGTCGGCTTCTCCAAGCTCCGCGACTACAAGATGCCCCTCCGGCTCAAGGCCCTTATGGCGCTGAGCCAATTGCCCGGTATCGGCAGGCTGATCCGCAAATGACAGCTTCCCGCCTTCTTGCCGCCCTTGCCGGTCTCCTGGGCGCAGCCGGCGTCGCCGCGGCAGCCGGATCGAACCATACCGGCAGCGCGCTGCTCGGCCCGCTCTCTCTGATCGCCCTGACGCACGCGCCCGCGCTTCTCGCGCTCTCACTCTTCCGTCCCGCCGAGCGCCGCATGTCCATTGCAGCGCTCGTCCTCGCGCTCGGCGCACTGGTCTTCTGCGCCGATCTCGCAGCGCGACAATTCCTCGGCTCCCCTCTCTTCACCTTCGCCGCGCCACTGGGCGGCATCATGATGATCGCCGGCTGGCTGTCGGTCGGGCTTTTCGGGTTTCTCCGGACACGCCCTTGACAGGACAATTGCCCCAATGAGTCGAGGAAGGGGTTGGCCTGGAACTGCCGGATATTTTGTGCTTGAGATCTGTCGCTAGCTCGGGGTGATAGCCAGGTAGCGCCTTGCCGGGTCGTTGCCCTCGAACTCAGGCAATGCAGTCTTGGCCGCCTGACGCGCGCGGCGCGTCAATCCACCACCTCGTTCCCGGCGCCGATCCGGTACATATTGATCTCGATCCAATCCACAAGCCCGCGCACCTTCTCGGCCACTTCCTCGCCCATGGGCGTCAAGCTGTATTCCACATGCGGCGGTACGACCGGATAGGAGACCCGGTTCACGAACCCGTCCTCCTCAAGCCATTGCAACGTTTGTGCAAGCATCCGCTCCGACACCCCGCCGATCTTGCGGCGCAGTTCGCTGAACCGGTGCGTTCCCGCCTGCAGCGCCACCAGTACCAGAACGCCCCATCGGCTGGTCACATGCTTGAGAACTTCACGCGAAGGACAGGCTTCGGCGAAAATATGCCCGCGCGCCATCGCTTCAGAGAGCGGTACCCGCCGGCCTTTGATGGTTTCCGACATTTTTCCAAACTTACCTTTATGTGCGTACTTACGAAAAGTAATTGACATATTTATATGGGAACTCCTCAAACCCAACAAGGAGTTTCAAAAATGCTCGCTGTCACAGGTGCAACCGGCCAACTAGGCCGCTTCGTCATCCAGTCACTCAACGAAAAAGGTCTCGCCGATCAGGTCGTCGCACTCGTCCGCGACCCCGCCAAGGCCACCGATCTCGGCGTTGCCGTCCGTCAGGCAGACTACGACAAGCCCGAAACTCTCGCCCCTGCGCTTGAAGGCGTCGACAAGCTTTTGCTGATTTCTTCAAGTGAGGTCGGTAAGCGTGTCCCCCAGCACGAAGCCGTCATCGAAGCCGCCAAGGCCACCGGCGTTGGGCAGATCGTCTATACGAGCATCCTGCGTGCCGACACGACGGAAATTCCGCTTGCGGACGAACACCGTCCCACCGAGGCCGCGATCAAGGCGTCCGGCATCCCCTACGTGTTCCTGCGCAACGGCTGGTACACCGAGAATTATACGGGCGCTCTCGGCGGCGCCATTGCGAGCGGTGCACTGATTGGCTCTTCTGCCGACGGCAAGCTCAGCCTCGCCACCCGCGCCGACTACGCCGAAGCGGCGGCGGCGGTCCTTTCCGGTGAAGGCCACGAAGGCAATATCTACGAACTGGCCGGTGATGAAGCGGTGACCGCCGCCGACCTCGCCGCCGAAGTCTCGCGCCAGACCGGTAAACCACTCCCCTATACCTACCTCCCTCCAGCCGAATACGCAGCGGTACTTACCCAGATCGGTCTGCCCGAAGGCTACGCGCAAGCGATCGCCGCCTCCGACGATGCCGCCTCGCGTGGTGCGCTCCATGAAGAGAGCAAAACCCTCAGCAAACTCATAGGCCGCCCGACGACGCCGCTCTCCACAGCCGTCGCCGACGCGCTCGCGGCATAAGGCAGGACTCATCATGCTGAGAACCGCAATTCTCGCCGCAACGGCGATCATGGTCGCGGCGCCGGCCCTTGCCGCTGATTGTGTCGGCGAAGGCCTCACTGGACTTGAATACAACAAAGCCGTCGTCACGGCCTTCTACGAAACCGCCGTCAACGAAAAAGATCCCGCTGGCGCTGTCGCCTGCTATGTTGGCGATGAGTACATCCAGCACAATCCCTTGGCTGCCGACGGCCCGGAGGCGTTCATCGCCGCCTTCGAGGGTTGGACCGCAGCCGCGCCCGACATCCATCTCGATATCAAACGCGTCATTGCCGAAGGCGATCTCGTCGTGACCCACGCACATCTGCGCCAGGGACCCGACGACCTGGGCATGGCCGCGATGGACATTTTCAGGATCGAAGACGGCAAAATCGTCGAGCATTGGGATGCTGTTCAGCCGGTCCCAGCCGAAGCCGCCAACGACAATACGATGTTCTAGAAAACCGCTGGCCGCTTTTGCCGACGGAGGGTGCTTCGGCCCCCTCCGCCGCGCATTGGGTTCTCCTAATGCCCTTCGAACGCAACAAGCGCCTCGACATCGACACCGAGCGCGCGCACTTTCTCCGCCCCGCCGATTTCGGGCAAATCGATCACGAAGCCTGCATTTTCCACCGTCGCGCCCGTCCGGCGCAGCAGCGAGACGGCAGCAACCGCCGTGCCTCCGGTGGCGATCAGGTCGTCGATAAGCAACACGTTATCGTCCTTGCCCACCGCATCGGCATGGATTTCGATCGTATCGACACCATATTCGAGCGCGTAGTTCTGCCCGATCGTCTCGCCAGGCAGCTTGCCCGCCTTGCGCACGGGCACGAACCCGGCCTCAAGCGCGATGGCGACCCCTGCACCGAAAATGAACCCGCGCGCCTCGATCCCCGCGACCTTGGTTATGCCCTTGCCCCGGAACCGCATCGCAATCTGTTCGATGCTCGCGCGAAACCCATCCGAATCCTCGATAAGCGATGTGATGTCGCGGAATATGATCCCCTTCTTGGGGTAATCGGGGATCGATCGGATGAGAGATTTGATGTCGGTGGGCATAAACGGGTCCGCCTGGCTGGAGCGTTTCCAGCAAAAGTGGGCACCACTTTTGCGGTTCGGGAACGCGACAAAACAAGAATTCAGCGCCCAATTTTGATTCTATCAAATTTGGGCTTTGAATGGTTAGGCGTGCGCGATCCAATCACGATTCAGACAAAGGGAAAAGGTCTTTAAGAGACTTAGGACACGAGCGAGAATAACTGCGTCGGATCGCGCCGGGATTTTTGGTCCTGGCAAGGAGCGATCAGCCGGGAATATCGGGATATTTCCGGCTCGGCCGCGACACCGCCAGGAACGAAAAGACCAAGCGAGGCGTTGCAGTTATTCTTGCGAGTGTCCTTACCCCAGAACCCGCCCCGCCACAGCGCCGAGTTTCGCAACAAGCACCGGATCGCGCTTGGCTGGCGCTGTCATGATCGCCCCGTCGAGCGCCACCCGCGCCGCGTCGGGCACGACCCCGCGCGGAAAACTGCGTGCGATTTCGGCGATGAGCGCCTGGGCATTAGCTGTATTGGCCTTGAGTGTCGCGATGACCGTTGCGACGTCCACATGATCGTGGTCAGGATGCCAGCAATCGTAATCGGTGACCATCGCGATGGTTGCATAGGGCAATTCCGCCTCACGCGCCAACTTGGCTTCGGGCAACGCCGTCATGCCGATCAAATGCGCCCCCATCGCGCGATAGCCCTCGCTTTCGGCACGCGTTGAAAACTGCGGCCCTTCCATCACAACCAGCGTACCGCCCATATGGTGCGGAATGCCGCACGTTACCGCTGCCTTCTGGGCATGCGTTGCCAGATGTGGAGAGACCGGATGACCAAATCCCACATGCGCAACGCAGCCATTACCGAAATAGCTCGTCTCCCGCGCGAACGTCCGGTCAATGTACTGATCGACGAAAACGAAATCCCCCGGCGCCATGTCCTCGCGCAACGAACCGACCGCCGAAACGCTGTAGAGATCGGTGACCCCCGCACGCTTGAGTGCATCGATATTGGCGCGATAGTTGATCCCCGAAGGCGATAGCCGATGCCCCCGCTCATGCCGGGGCAGAAAACGCAACTCCAATCCGCCGAACTGCGCATGGAGAATGGCATCCGACGGTTCGCCCCAAGGGCTCTCCACAACCCGCCATTCCGGAGCCTCGAGCCCGGGCAGATCGTAGACCCCGGATCCGCCGATGATACCGAGAACCGGCGCTGTCACGCCTTAAAAATACCGGTTGGGCGGCACGACCTTCGCGCTCAGCTCGCCAGCTTTCCGCGCTGCCCGTTTCGTTGCCTCTAGGGCCGCACGCTTGTTGTCTTCACTCACCAATTCCCCGGCAATGCGCGGCGCATTCCGGATCGCGTTGCGCACCATCGGATGCCGGCTGGCGCTCAACGCGACGAAAAAGGCGTTACGGGCAACGTTGAATGCGGACATAACCTCCTCCGGTCGCGATCGAATGCGTGTGTGTAACAATGGGCAACGTCGGCGCCGCAATCAAGTCCAAACGGCGCAAAAAGAAAGGGCCCGTAAATGGGCCCTTTCGAAGGTTTCCTGCAATCTGTGCCTAATGCGCGTCCCGCCAGATGCGGCGCTTGACCAGATACATCAGGATGGCAAAGCCGATGAGGAAGATGATAACCCGGAATCCGAGTTCCTTACGGTGCACCATGTGCGGATCGGCTGTCCACTGCAGGAACGCAGCAATGTCACGTGCATATTGATCCACCGTCTCGGGCGTTCCTTCACCCTCATAGTCGATCATGCCGTCCGCCAGCGGTGGCGGCATGGCTATGGAATGGCCATCGAAGAAGGCGTTGTAATACTGCCCCGGCTGCATTTCGACACCCTCGGGCGCCTCTTCATAGCTCGTGAGCAGATTATAGATATAGTCAGCCCCGCCTTCCTGATACGCGGTGAAATAGGTGAAGATCCACCACGGGAATTCCAGATGGATCGACCGCGCCTTCGCCATCAGCGAAAGGTCGGGCGGCAGAGCACCGCCATTGGCATCCCGCGCGATTTGATCGGACGGGAACGGATCCGGCCACCGGTCGGCAGGAATGCCCTCGCGCTCGCCACCTTCGGCCTCCGGGTCAGCAATGGTGAACTGCTCGGCGAGCGCCCGCACCTGTTCTTCCGAATATTCCGGCCCGCCGGGCTCGGAGAGATTGCGGAAGGCGATATACTCAAGGCCATGGCAGCTTGAGCAGCTCTGGCTGAAAATCTGGAAACCGCGCCGAAGCTGGTTTTGGTCATAGGTGCCGAATACGCCGGCGAATGACCAGTTCTGCTGCTCGGCATGCGCCGCTTCCCCTTCTGCCGCGGCCCCGGGGGCCGTCGAGAAAGCAAGGGACAGCGTGAGGATGAGGGCGCCGAGGAGTGTCTTTTTCTCAGTCATTATCTTTCCCCTGGCCCGATCAGGCCGTAGCCTTCTTGTCCGAGCCCAGAACGCTTTCCGAAATGCTCGCCGGCAACGGCGCCGGCGTTTCGATCCGCGAGAGCAGCGGCAGGATGATCAGGAAATAAGCGAAATAGTAAGCCGTGCACAATTTGGCGATGACGACATACACACCCTCGGCCGGCTGCGCACCGAGATAAGCGAGCGCAATGAAATTCACCACGAACAGCCAATAGAACGGCTTGAACAGCGGCCGGAACGTACCCGAACGCACTTTCGAACCATCGAGCCATGGCAGCGCGAACAGAATGAGCAGCGAGCCGCCCATGACGATAACGCCGCCGAGCTTGGAGTTGATGAACAAGACGTTGAAGTCGATCGCACGCAGCATCGCGTAGTACGGCAGCAGGTACCATTCGGGCACGATATGTGCCGGGGTCACCTGCGGATTGCCCGGAATATAGTTGTCCGGGTGCCCCAGAATATCAGGTGCGAAGAACACGAACCAGGCAAACGGGATCAGGAACACGATGATCGCGAACAAGTCTTTCATCGTGAAATACGGATGGAACGGCAGCGTATCGCGGCTTTCCTTCACGTCAACGCCCGTGGGATTATTGTTGCCCGGCACGTGCAACGCCCAGATGTGCAGCACCACTACCGCCGCAATGATGAACGGCAAGAGGTAGTGCAGCGAGAAGAACCGGTTGAGCGTCGGATTGGCGACCGAGAACCCGCCTAATAGCAGCGTCTGGATCGGCTCGCCGATAATCGGCAGCGCCGAGAAGATCCCGGTGATCACGGTCGCGCCCCAGAGGCTCATCTGCCCCCATGGCAACACGTAACCCATGAACGCAGTTGCCATCATCAGAATGAAGATGATGACGCCGAGCATCCAAAGCACTTCACGCGGCGACTTGTAAGAGCCGTAATAAAGCCCGCGGAAGATGTGGATATAGACCGCCGCAAAGAACATCGAGGCGCCCACCGCGTGGGTCCCCTGGATGATGCGGCCGTAATTAACGTCGCGCTGGATGTGCTGGATCGACGCAAACGCCAGATCCACATGCGGCGTATAATGCATCACCAGAATGATACCGGTGACGATCTGCACCACGAGCATGAAAGCGAGAATACCGCCGAAGGTCCACCAATAGTTGAGATTCTTCGGGGTTGGAAAGTCCATCAGGTGTTCTTTGGAGAACCTGACGATGGGCAGACGTTCGTCGAGCCAGCGCTCGAATCCGTTGCCCGGCGTATAACTACCAGCGTGATTGGCCATGCCTCAGATTCCCCTTAGCCGATCTGGACAACAGTGTCGGAAATGAACTCGTAGGGTGGAACCACCAGGTTCAGAGGTGCCGGGCCGCTACGGATACGCCCGGAAGTGTCGTAGACCGACCCGTGGCATGGACAGAACCATCCGTCATAGGCGCCCGCCTCACCGACCGGAACACAGCCCAGATGTGTGCAGTTCGCGATCATGATGAGCCATTCGGAATGACCCTCCTTGACGCGTGCCTCATCGGGCTCAGGGTCCTTGAGTTCGGAAAGCGGCGTCGCCCGCGCTTCCTCGATTTCCTCAGGCGTGCGGTGCCGCACGAAGACCGGCAGACCGCGCCACATGATGGTGACGGTCGATCCCTCCTCGACCGGAGACAGGTCGTACTGAATCGAGGCCAGCGCCAGAACGGACGCATCGGGATTGAGTTGATGGATAAGTGGCCAGGCTATGCCGCCCAGGGCCACTGCCCCTGCAGCGCCGGTTGCGATATAGAGAAAATCGCGCCGTGTCGCTTTTGTTTCGCTCGCTGTCGCCAAAGCTAGATCCCCGTAAGGCCTGTACAAAACAATTCAATCCGCTTCCGGCCCCGAGAAATGCCCGCCCTTTCGCGTACACGACTCGGCCCGGACCACCGGTAGGCGGCGCGGATTTTTGGGTTCTTTTTGCACTGTCTTAGCCGCTTGTCCAGACATCGGGGACGTGACTTGCCCCATCTGCGACACTATACCCACCTAACTTTCGACCAAATGGAGCCACGATTTTGGCCGCTGCAATCGCGCTTGCGCTCTATCAGCCCGATATCGCGCTCAATACCGGCACGCTTCTGCGCCTCGGTGCGTGTCTTGATGTGCCAGTGCATGTGATTCACCCCACCGGCTTTCCCTTCTCCCGCACCACGCTCAAGCGCTCCGGCCTCGACTATCTTGACCACGTCCAGCTTATCGAACACGACAGCTTCGCGCGCTTCGACGCCTGGCGCCGCAACGAAAACCGCCGCCTCGCGCTCCTGAGCACCAAGGCCGAAACCTCCGTCTACGAGACCCGTTTCTCCCCCGGCGACATTCTCATGATGGGCCGCGAAAGTGCTGGCGTGCCCGCACCCGTCGCCGAATGCGCCGATCTGCGTCTGCGCATCCCCATGCGACAATCCATGCGTTCTCTCAACGTCGCCATTTCCGCCTCCATCGTGCTAGGGGAAGCCTTGCGCCAGACCAACTATTTTACGAGTCTTTCATGACCCTTCCTGCCGATATCGAAGCGAAGAAAGCCAAAGCCAGCGCCTGGTTCAGAAAAGTGCGCGACGATCTCTGCGCCGCCATCGAAGCCGTCGAAGCTGAGTTGACCGGACCGCAAGCGGACCGCGCTCCTGGCCGCTTCGAGCGCGAGACCTGGCACCGCACCGACCACACAGGCACCGAAGGTGGTGGCGGGGAAATGTCCATCATCAAAGGTCGCGTCTTCGAAAAGATGGGCGTCCACATCTCCACCGTTTATGGCCGCTTCTCCCCCGAATTTGCCAAACAGATTCCCGGCGCGGACGAGGACACCGACTTCTGGGCCTCCGGCGTCTCGGTCATCGCCCATCCGTGGAATCCAAACGTTCCAGCGGCACACATGAACACCCGCATGCTGGTGACCACCGATTGCTGGTTCGGCGGCGGCGGCGATCTGACCCCCGTCCTCGACGCCCGCCGCACCCAGGACGACCCTGATTCGCGCGCCTTCCACGATGCGATGAAAGCTGCCTGCGATCCCCATCCTGTAGCCGATTACCAACGCTACAAGGACTGGTGTGACGAATACTTCTTCCTGCCCCACCGCAACGAACCACGCGGCATCGGTGGCATTTTCTACGACCGCCACAATTCGGGCGATTGGGACGCCGATTTCGCCTTCACCCAGGACGTCGGCCGCGCCTTCGTCGAGGTTTACCCGGAACTCGTCCGCCGCAACTTCAACACCCCCTGGACCGAGGCCCAGCGCGAAGAGCAACTCATCCGCCGCGGCCGCTACGTCGAGTTCAACCTTCTCTACGACCGTGGCACGACCTTCGGGCTCAAGACCGGCGGCAATGTCGACTCCATTCTCTCCTCAATGCCGCCCGAGGTGCGCTGGCCTTGACCCGGCAACCTTCACACACCACCTGAAGTTCTGTGCTATACTCGCGTCCCAAACCGAAAGGAACGGAGGAAATACCATGAAACGCTTTGATGGCGGCTCGTTGATCCCCGGCGCCAACTGGCACCTTCAGGCCGAGTCCGAAGCCGAAGTGGTCCGCAAGGTGATCGAACGCATGCGCACCGAGCACGGCGAAACCGACATCCGTCCGGATATGGTCGAGCGCATCAAGGAGCGCATCGTCGACGTCAGCGACAACGGAACCCGGCACTAACTGTTATTGGATTGAGGCGGCGCAGCGAGTGCGAGCAGCGCCGCCCTGTCCGGCACGAATCCGCGTTCGATCCACATACCCTTGAGCCGCGCAAGCTCTGCGCCCAGGGCCTCCCCCGGGGCATATCCCAAAGCCTTGAGATCCCGCCCATCCAGCGGAAAGGGCGGCGGATCGATCTGCGTTAGAATCTCGACATGCCGTTCCACCCACGCATCCGGTTTGCCGCCCAGCGCAGCGCCGAGATAAACCGCGTGCAGCTTTATCTCCGGCCAGCGATAGGCCACTTCGTTCACCCTGTCCGCAAGCAGGCAGCGCGCGGCCTCCAGAATCGCCTCCGCCTCCCGCATCAGACGTGAAGACAACCGCCAGCGCGTCTTGAGATCGTCCGCGGAAAGCCCATTCTTGAGAATAATCCCCAATCGCGCCGCAAGTGCCGGCTCGGGATCGATGTGTTCATAGCGTTCAAAAACGCCCATCGCCCCGGCGACATCCATTCCTTCGGCCAGAAGCCCGATCCCGATCATCGCCGAAAGCGTGTTTCCGATCCGCGGCAGCGCAAGAAGCCGCGTCATCTCCTGCCCTACCCGTTCTGCCGAAAGCCTGGACAAATCATGGGCCGCCGCGGCGCAAGCCGCCAGCGCATCGGGATCGAACCGCTGCTCCCCATGACTGGCACAAAACCGGAAGTACCGGTAGACACGCAAGCGGTCCTCCGCCAACCGCTGTGCCGGATCGCCGATAAAGCGCACCCGCCGCGCAAGACAATCCTCGAGCCCGCCGAGCGGATCGAACAGCGTCCCGTCGCCGCCGGCGTAAAGCGCGTTCATCGTAAAATCCCGGCGCGCGGCATCCGCCTCCCAATCGGAACCGAACACCACCCGCGCATGTCGGCCATAAGTCTCGACATCCTGCCGCAGGGTCGTCACTTCCGCCGTCATGCCTCCATGCACCAGTGTCACCGTGCCGTGGTCGATTCCGGTCGGATGTGCGCCCAACCCCGCTGCCGTCGCGCGCGCCATCACGTCGTTGGGCAAAAGCGTCGTCGCAAGATCGAGATCGGTCTGCGTCCGCTCGATCCCCAAAAGCGTATCGCGCACGATTCCCCCGACCGCGCGCGTCGCGCCCGATGCCCCGTCAAGGCACGCGAAAAACGGCGCGGCGCGCGCCAGCCATTCGGCTTTCTCCAGCCGCGCGAGGGCCTCTGCCCGCCTCATACCGGCGCCTCGCCAAGTATGACCTGATCGCAAAACCGGCGCGTCAGCTCCGCCGTAATCCCCCAAATCCTATGCCCCTCATGATCGATCTGCCAGCCTCGCCGCTCCCTCCCCAAATGCATCACGCGAAAAACGCCGTAAGATTTGGGATCGATCAGCCTCTCGAGTGGAACCTCGAAAACGTCCTCCACTTCGCCTGGATTAGCCACGAACGGCGCACGCGGCTCCACGACCGCGACGACCGGCGTAATGAAGTAATTTGTCCCGGTGAAAAAATACGGCATGTAGCCCAGCACGTCGGCATCCGCCGGGTCGAGCGCTACTTCCTCATTGGCCTCTCGCAGCGCGGCATAGGCTGCGTCAGGATCCTCGGGATCGATCCGCCCACCGGGAAACGCCACCTGCCCCGAATGCCGCCGCAAGCCGGCCGACCGTTCGGTATAAAGCACGGAAAAATCGTCGCCCCGCCGAACGAGTGCGATGAGAACCGCAGCGGGCACCGGCGGACCGTCGAACGCATCAGGAAGAATGATGTCCGCGACGAGATCTTCTGCGTCCGGCATAGGCTGGGGCGAAGACAAGAGCCGCGCGCGCACCCGCGCAATATCCCGATCCGCCAGCAAGATATATTCCTATCGCGAAATGAACCGCGAAACAGGCCCTGAAAGCTTGGCGCCCATTTCCGCATCGGCAGAATGAACGAGGACGCGCGCCGGATCAACCGGACCGGGGAAGCGGATCGCATTAGGTATCGTCGGAGCGAACCCGAGCGGGCGGTAATACGCCAGATCCCCCACCAGAAGAACGAATTCAACTCCGTCCCGCTCAAGCGCGAGATCGCACACATGCTTGACCAGCGTCCGCCCCGCCCCCTGCTTGCGGAACGCCGGATCGGTCATCAGCGGTCCCAGCAGGTAGCCATTGATCCCCCCGACGCTGATGGGCGTCATCCGTACCGACGCCGCGCGCTGCCCGCCGAGTTCGGCGATCCAGCACAGACTGGGATCGACAGCAAACCGCTCTCGTACCCGGAACGCTGCGCGTGCAAAACGGCCCGGGCCAAACGAAATCTCGTGTAGTTCCTCGATCCAGGCGTCGTCGAATGGGGTCTCAAGCCGGATGGTCAGCGCTTCGGGCTTGGCCACGAAGTCCGCGGCGTGCGGCGTGGAAATGGTCATGATCGAAAATGTCCAATGCGGAGGAAGGTATGGCGACGTCGGTCCGCGCAGAGGCGCGGTAAACTAAAGTCGTCGGATATCCTGCGCAAAGGCGTACATTTCGAGCGAGCTCCATATTGAAATTTCGCAAATACCATCAGCGCGCGGGAGCGTCCACGAAAAATGCGGGATCACTGCAAAAGAAACAGGGCGTTCACCGCAATGGGGCTAATCTTTTCGAACAATCCGCCTAAATAAGACGGAATGGCACAAGGTGAAGGAAAGCGCAGATGGGACGTCTGATCGACGGCAAATGGTCAACGCAGTGGTACGACACCAAATCGACTGGCGGTAAATTCAAGCGCTCGGAATCCGCCTTCCGCAACTGGATCACCGCCGACGGATCGCCCGGCCCCACGGGCGACGGCGGCTTTGCCGCCGAAAGCGGGCGCTATCATCTCTATGTTTCCTACGCCTGCCCCTGGGCCCACCGCACCCTGATCTTCCGCGCCCTCAAAGGCCTCGAAGACCACATCACCGTTTCCGTCGTCTCCCCCAAAATGCCCGATGAAACTGGCTGGGCCTTCACCGGAGAATTGGGCTCGGACACGGACCCGCTCTTTGGTGCCGACTATCTCTGGCAGGTCTACACCAAGGCCATGCCCAACTATTCCGGCCGCGTCACCGTCCCCGCGCTCTGGGACAAAAAGACCAGCACCATCGTCTCGAACGAAAGCGCGGAAATCATCCGCATGTTCAACTCCGCTTTCAACGGGCTGACCGGTAACACCCTCGACTTCTACCCAGAAGCCAAGCGCGAGGAGATCGACAGGATCAACGCCCGCATATACGACGACATCAACAACGGCGTTTACAAAACCGGCTTCGCCACCACGCAGGAAGCCTATGAGGAAGCTGTCACCGCCCTTTTTGACGCGCTGGACTGGGTTGAAGCCATTCTTCAAAAGTCCGAATTCCTCGTGGGCGACGCGCCCACCGAAGCCGATTGGCGGCTCGTAACCACCCTCTTCCGCTTCGACGCTGTCTATGTCGGTCACTTCAAATGCAACATCCGCCGCATCGCGGATTACCCGGCGCTCTCTGCCTATCTCAAAACGCTCTACGACTGGCCGGGAATCGCCGGAACGGTCCACATGGACCACATCAAAACGCACTATTATTGGAGCCATACCACTATCAATCCGCACCGGATCGTCCCCACCGGTCCGGCGCTCGACTGGCTCGAATAGTTACTACCAAACCCCGTCCGGTGCCGCCTCTCCAGTGATCTCCGCCAACCTCCGCCGGGTCCCGGCGCTGGTCGCTTCGGGCAGATCGTCGAGTGCAAACCACCCGATTTCCCGGATTTCCGCATTGGGTCTGAACGTCTCGACGGCCTCCGCATCCGCACCGGCATAAAGCGCAACGTGATCGCGATTGGTATAGAGCGTGCTGTGGTAAAGCCCAAAGAGCTTCAGCGGCCCGCGCACCGTGTGCCCCGTTTCCTCGCGCACCTCGCGCCGCGCCGCCGCCTCGGCCGTCTCTCCCGGATCGACCCCGCCCCCTGGCAGATGCCACCCCGCAACATAGCCATGCCGCACCATGAGCACCTTGTCGCCCACGATCACCGCGCACCGCACGCCGAGCGTCAAATGCCGCGCAATGCCGACCGCCCGCAGCATCAGGGAAAATCTCAACTTTTGAAATCGGCTGGCGCCCATTAAGCTTCCCGCCACGAATTGGGACAATTGGAGGCCGATTAAAATATCGGCGGTTGCGGGCTGACGAGGGATCTTGGCCATGAACAGTGGAGAATCCGTGACGATATTGGCCGTATCGGCTTCGATCGTCCACTGTTCACAGGCGAACAAGGCCCACCAGATCAACCCGACCTTTAAATCAGGTTCTTAGGCCGCTAAACCATTTTCTTGCCATAAGCAAAGTGGCATTACTGCCCGGGCCAGTAACGCTCATGGATAGGGGTTGATTTTGCATAAATCGTTCAATGTCGAGGGTTTCCCGGCCGCCCATAGGCGCCCCTTCGCAAAGGGAAAGCTGAAGACAGTGGACGATTCACGCAAAACCCTTCGCGTGGGTCATAATCCGGCCCATGTCCACAGGCGCTAGCTGGCCCCATGATCACGCTCGCCCATATTTCCGACGTCCATCTGTCGCCCCTGCCCAGGGTGCATCCGCGCGAGTTGATGTCCAAGCGGATCACCGGCTACCTCAACTGGAAACTCAGACGCGGCAAACACATGCGCCGCGATACGCTCTCGGCACTCGTTGGGCACATGAAGAACCAGGCACCCGATATCATCGCAGTGACCGGCGACCTCGTAAACCTCGCGCTCGATGACGAAATCGACCGCGCTGCCAACTGGCTCGCCGCGCTCGGCAGCCCGGATTGCGTCTGTGCCATCCCCGGTAATCACGATGCCTACGTCAAGGGCGCCCTCGATACGGCGCTCAAACGTTATAATCGCTATATGTCCGGCGAACGGCTGGACGAAAGCCCATTCCCTTATGTCCGCCGCATTGGCAACGTCGCCCTGATCGGCGTGTCGAGTGCCATAACCACGCCTCCCCTGATCGCCGCCGGCCAGGTCGGCCACGGTCAGATCGGGCGTTTGTCGCGGCTTCTGGAGCTTTTGGGCGAAGCGAACTTCTTCCGCGTCGTCATGATCCATCACCCGCCCAGCGAGGCTCTTGGTCGGCAGAAGCGCAAGGGCTTATGGGATGCTCCCGCGTTCCGCTCCGCCATCGCCAGGCATGGCGCCGAATTGATTTTGCACGGCCACACCCACATATCTTCGGTTGGCGCGATTCCGGCCCCGGCAGGCGAGGTGCCCGTCGTCGGTGTCGCCTCGGCCTCCGCACCACCGGAAGATCATGGCGCGCCAGGACGATACAATCTCTTCGAGATCGAAAAGGTCGGTTCGATATGGACTTGCACCATGCGCGAATTCGGCTACCAGCGTATCGGCGACGAAATCGCCCTGCGTCTGCAAATGCGTATTTGTTAGGGCCTGACGTGACCGAAACCTTCACCATCGACGCGCCACACTTCGATCCCGCCACAGGCGAGGCCGTCTTTTCCTATCGTCTGGACGATCTTCACTTCGCCGAGCGTCTCGAATTCCCCCATGCCGGCCTCGATACCGGCGCGTCCGCGACCCCGGCTTTCACTCAGCTCCTCGCACTCACCGCAGCCGTCCTCGGCGTGAGCTATTACAAGCTCAAGGCACCCTTCGAGATCGATATTTCCGCTCTCGCGCTCCCCCCAAGCGCGAAGGATTTCCTCCTCGACGTCTACGAAAACGGCCTCGGTGAATTCTTCGCCCGCAACGCGCTCAGCCGCTACGGCAAGCTCGATTTCATCGGAGAAGTCGTCACCCACGACTTGGTACGCCCCAACCTCCCGGACCGCGCCCTGGTTCTCGTCGGCGGCGGCAAGGATTCCCTCGTCAGCGTCGACCTTCTCGAACGCGCCGGCGCCGACATGACACTCTTCGCCGTCAACCCCAAGGGTCCCATCGCCACCTCCGCCGAGCGGGCCGGACACGACCTCATCGCCGTCCGCCGTACGCTCGACCCGGAAATGATCCGCCTGGGCAACGCGCCGGGCTATTACAACGGCCACGTCCCCTCGACCGCGATCAATTCCATGATCGCCAGCCTCGCCGCAATCCTCTACGGCTACAATGCCATCGTCCTCTCCAACGAGCGCTCCGCGAGCGAGGGCAACGTCGTCTTCGATGGCCGCGAGGCGAACCATCAGTATTCCAAATCCCTCGCCTTCGAGGGTCGCATCAAGACGATGCTCGCAAGCGTGACCGGCGGCGCACTCGATTACTACTCGCTTCTGCGCCCATATTCCGAAGCCCGCATCGCGCAGCTTTTCGCCCGCACCACCCGCTTCGACGACGTCTTCTCAAGTTGCAACCGCAATTTCCGCCTCTCCGGCCATGACGGTCCGCTCTGGTGCGGTGCATGCCCCAAATGTCATTTCGTCTTCCTCATCTTCGCCCCGCAGATGAACCGCACCCGCCTCGAGACGATCTTTGGCCAAAACGTCCTGGATAATCCCGACAACATTCCCGCCTACCGCGAACTGACCGGCCTTTCCGGCCACAAACCCTGGGAATGCGTTGGTGAAATCCTCGAGGCCGCCGCCTGCCTCTGGGCTATCGCCGTCCACCCCGACTGGCGCGAAACGTCAGTCGTCAAAACACTCAAGCCCGACCTCGAGGCCTTCTACGGCCCGGACCGCCTCATATCGGCCTACGCCGAAGCCATGACCGACAGCACCGAACACCTCATTCCGGCTCACATCTTCGACAAGGTCGCCCCTCATGCGCATTAACGGCCCTGTCCTCATCTACGGCGCTGGCCGGGAAGCGCGCTCCACCGCAGCTTTCCTCAAAAAGCGCTACCCGGCGCTGGACCTTTTCGTCACCACCGATGATGGCGTCGCAGAACTCCCCGGCGCCACCTTCATCTCGCCCCGTGAAGCCCGAGACGTGACGCGTTTCGGTCTGATCGTCAAAAGCCCCGGCGTCTCGCTCTACAAGCCCTTCTTCGACACCGTCCGCGCCGCCGGCATACCGATCACCTCCAACCTCAACCTCTGGGCCACCCATTTCCGCGAAGACCGCACGGTCGTCGCTATCACCGGCACCAAGGGCAAATCGACCACCGCGACGCTCGTCCATCTGATGCTGATCCATTCGGGCGTCGATGCCATCCTCGCGGGCAATGTTGGCATTCCTCCGCTCGACGCCGCCGACAAGGCGAAAGTGATCGTCTTCGAGCTCTCCTCCTACCAGACCGCCGATATCGCCTTCGCCCCCGATATCGCCGCGCTCACCAACCTTTATCCTGAACACGTCGACTGGCACGGAAGCGTCGAGCGCTACTACGCCGACAAGCTCAATCTCTTCGCCCGCAGCCCGGCAAAAATCGCGCTCGGCAAACAGGCCGCAGCAGCCGCGCCGGTGAGCACGGCCATCGCCAAAGGCAGCGAACCGGTCTCCCCGCTCTCCGCGGATTTCGAAACCGAGATCGAAAACGCCGCCGCGACCTCCCGCCTTAAAGGCGCGCACAATCACGAAAACGCCCGCCTTGCCGCCATGATCGCGCTGGCAGCCGGCGCGACCCGGCGAGGTATTCTCGCCGGCATCGCCGCCTTCAAGCCTCTGCCCCACCGGCTCGAAGAACTCACCCTCGGTAACCTCGTGTTCATCGATGATTCCATCTCGACCACCCCCGAAGCCACGAAGGCCGCCCTCGCCGCCTACAAGGGCAAGCGCATCGCCCTGATCGCCGGTGGTCACGAGCGCCAGCAGGACTACACCGAGCTTGCCGGTCTGCTGGCAGATGCTGGCGTCGTCATGCTGTGCTGCCTGCCCGTCACAGGCACTCGGCTCGCCAAAGCCGTCCGCGCTGCCGCTCCGCACATCCCCGTCGCCGAATGCCGTTCGCTCGAAAGCGCCGTCCAGATGCTCGCGGGCACTGGCACCCTGTTCGACGCCGTCATCCTCTCCCCCGGCGCCCCGAGCTATAACCAGTTCACCAATTTCGAGGAGCGCGGCGAGGCGTTCAAGATGCTGGCGAGGGCTTATTTCCCTGGTGGGGAGCGGCCATGATTTATCTTTACCTGCTTATCGCCATCGTGTGCGAGGTCATCGGCACCACGGCGCTCAAAGCTGCTGAAGGCTTCACCCGACCACTACCGAGCCTCGTTGTCGCGATCGGCTATGCCGGCGCCTTCTTCTTTCTCTCCCTGACGCTGAAAACCCTGCCCGTCGGCATAGCCTACGCCATCTGGTCCGGCCTCGGCGTCGTCCTGATCGCGCTCGCCGGCTGGGCGCTATACGGCCAGACCCTCGACCCACCCGCGATCATCGGCATGACGCTGATCATTGCTGGGGTATTGGTCCTCAACCTGTTCTCGCATGTGGGGCATTAGGGCGGGCTCTATGGCTTGACCGGAAACGCCAGATGCTTGGCTCGATCGGTCGTCCTTGCCATTTCAAGAAGCACCGCCAGCCAACCATCCGTTCCTCCAAACGGTAATTGCCATCTTGGAGTCAGATGGGGCCAGTTCGCCCACTCAGCCCTAAAAAAGCCCGTCGAACTTGGCGTACTGCTTTTCAAGCTCCTTCCGCCGCGCATCGACTTCGGCCTGCAGGCGCGTTTGCGCGCCCTGCGCCGCCAACTCGCCGATCCCCTGGATCTGGATATTGGCAGCGGCCTGAAACCCGGACATGAGCGCCTGGGATTGCGCCTGAAAATCGGCGATCATCTCTTTACGCTTGAGACGGGCAGCTTCCATCTGGTCCCACGCAGACGGCTTGGGAAACCAGTTCATCTTCTTGTAGTAACCGCCCACACTGCTCATAGAGGCAATGATACGGGCGGCACGTTAACGCCCGGTTAGCAATTTTGCCTCTTGGTCCTGCGCGCCCGCAAGGCGCCAGTCTATGACCGGCATCTGGGCCAGGAATTGTGCCGAACTTTCCTCCCACGAAAACCCGCTTGCATAGTCACGGCACGCATCGCGGTCTATCGCGAGCGCGTCGAGCGCCGCCCGGCGCAGATCGGTATCGAGCACCCCGAGCCCCGAATCCCCGACCACGTCCAGCGGCCCCGGCACGGGATAAGCCGCCACAGGCGTCCCCGATGCCAGCGCCTCGAGCAATACCAGCCCGAACGTGTCGGTCCGGCTGGGGAAGACGAAAACGTCCGCCGACGCAAAATAGGTCGCCAGCTCGGTCCCCTGAAGATGCCCTGTGAAAACGGCGCCGGGATAGTCCCGTTCGAGCCGGCTGCGCGAAGGCCCGTCTCCCACCACGACCTTGGTGCCCGGCAAATCGAGCGCAAGGAAATCCTCAACGCTCTTTTCCACCGCGACACGCCCGACATAAAGGAACACCGGTCCCTTGAGCCCCAGATCGGTTCTCTTGTCGGGATTGAAAAGCTGCGCATCCACCCCGCGCGACCAGATCACCGTATTGGCGATCCCCCGCGCCGCCAGCCGGTCGGCCATCGTCCGGGTCGGCACGAGACACACGTCGGCGGCCTCATGGAACCAGCGCATATAGCCATAGGACCACCCCAGCGGCACCGGCAGCCGTGCCCGGATATATTCGGGAAACTGCGTATGATAGCAGGTCGAAAACGGTAGCCCGTTCTTGATGCAGAACCGGCGGACGTGCGCGCCGAGCGGCCCTTCGGTGGCAATATGGATCGTATCGGGCTTCAGCGCCCTGATCGTCTTGCGGACATTCCGGGGATTGACGAGGCACAGCCGGATTTCGCCGTAGCTCGGCATCGGCACCGTCCAGAACCCCTCCGGCGACAGCACATTGACCGTCAGCCCGCGGGCCCACAGGTCCTCGCGCAGCCGTTCGAGCGAGCGCACCACGCCGTTGACCTGAGGATGCCAGGCGTCCGTCACGAGCAGCACAGATTGGATCGCCTGCCACGGCGCGCGGCCGGCGCTCACAACTGTCCGATCGCTCTCGACTTCGTGAACCAATACCGGCTCCGCTCTTCCCTCGCCGCCCAAAACCCCATTTCCTTGCACGAGCGCCCCGCGCAGGGTCCACATCCGCGCTTTAACATCACCGGGTCAAGCCCAAAATAAGCCCGCCGTCAGGGGGCGCACGTTTTTCTGCGGCAAGAGCCCGATTAGAGAATACTCTAAGAGCCTGATTTATAAGTCGCCGACCCTCAGCCGCCGACTTTTAAATCGGGCTCTAAGCCTCGGTAACTTCCTCAAGCTCGATCAGCGTACCGTTGAAATCCTTGGGATGCAAAAACAGCACCGGCCGGCCATGCGCGCCGATCTTGGGTAGCCCGTCCCCCAGAATCCGCGCGCCCGCCGAAACGAGCCTCCGCGCCGCCGCATGGATATCCGCAACCTCGAAGCAAATGTGATGCATTCCCCCCTCGGGGTTGTTATCGAGGAATCTGGCAATCGGAGAATCCGCTCCCAGCGGTTCGAGCAGTTCCACCTTGCTGTTGCCCGTATCGACGAAAACCACTGTCACCCCATGCTCCGGCAATGCCTGCGGCTCGGACACCATCGCTCCCAGCAGGTCACGATATTTCGCTGTAGCGGCAGCAAGGTCCGGGACGGCAATCGCAATATGGTTAAGCCAGCCGATCATCGGTTCGAGAGCTTCCCTTCGATCCGGTCGATAACCGCGAAAGCCGCGTCGAGCACATTCGTCCCCGGCCCGAAGATATCGCTCACACCCACCTCCCGCAGGAAGTCATAATCCGCGCTGGGAACGACCCCGCCCACGAACACCGTGACGTCCTCCAAATCGCGGTCCGAAAGCGCGCGCATCAATTCAGGCACCAGCGTCTTATGCCCCGCCGCCAGCGAGGACACACCGACCGCATCCACATTGAAATCGTCCGCATGTGCCGCAACTTCCGGTGGCGTCTCGAACAGCGCACCCATATGCACCGTAAACCCCATATCGGCGAACGCCGTGGCGATCACCTTGGCGCCCCGGTCGTGCCCATCCTGCCCCATCTTCGCGATATAAATCGCCGGCGCGCGGGTGTGCAGTCCCTTGAACGCATCGACCCGCCGCCTGGCCTCGGCAAATTGCGGGTCGCCCTTATAAGCCTCCGCATAAACCCCCGAAAGCACCCGCGTTACCGCATCGTACCGCCCATAAACGTCCTCGAGTGCCTGCGAAATCTCCCCCAACGTCGCCCGCTTTCGCGCCGCGTCGATGGCGGCATAAAGCAGGTTCCCCTCGTTCATTGCCGCATATTCCTTGAGCGCCGCCAGCGCCGACTGGCAAGCTGTCTCGTCCCGGCTCTCCTTGACGTGCTTGAGTCGCGCAATCTGCGCCGCCCGCACCCTGGCATTGTCGATATCGAGTGTCTCGATTGGATCCTCAGCTTCGAGCCGATACCGGTTGACCCCAACGATCACTTCCTCGCCCCGGTCAACCTTCGCCTGCCGGATCGCCGCCGCCTCCTCGATCCTGAGCTTGGGTGCCCCTGATTGCACCGCTTGGGTCATCCCGCCCGCAGCCTCGACCTCGGCAATGAGCGCCTGTGCCTGAGCAACCAGCTCGTCTGTCAGCGCCTCCACATAATACGACCCGCCCAGCGGATCGACCACGTCAGTCACCTTCGTCTCATGCTGCAGGATGAGCTGCGTGTTCCGCGCGATCCGCGAGGATGTCTCGGTCGGCAGCGCAATTGCCTCGTCGAACGAATTGGTATGCAGCGATTGCGTCCCCCCGAGCACCGCCGCCAGCGCCTCATACGCCGTGCGCACGACATTGTTGTAAGGGTCCTGCTCGGTCAACGATACGCCGGACGTCTGGCAATGCGTCCGCAACATCTTCGAACGCGGATCCTTCGCGCCCAGATCCGTCATGATCTTCGCCCAGAGCGTCCGCGCAGCGCGCAGCTTCGCCACCTCGACGAAGAAGTTCATCCCGATCCCGAAAAAGAACGAGAGCCGCGGCGCGAATGCGTCGATATCGAGCCCGCGTCCAACCGCCGCCCGGACGTATTCCATCCCGTCCGCCAGCGTATAGGCCAGCTCCTGCACCGCCGTCGCACCGGCCTCGTGCATATGGTAGCCCGAAATCGATATCGAGTTGAATTTCGGCATGTATTCCGCCGTATGCGCGATAATATCGCCCACAATCCGCATCGAGGGTTCCGGCGGATAGATGTAGGTGTTGCGGACCATGAACTCTTTGAGAATATCGTTCTGAATGGTCCCCGAAAGCTGCGCCTCGGCCACACCCTGTTCTTCCGCCGCAACGATGAACATCGCAAGCACGGGCAGCACCGCCCCGTTCATCGTCATCGAAACGCTCATCTCATCGAGCGGAATACCGTCAAAAAGGATCTTCATGTCCTCGACGCTGTCGATGGCCACCCCGGCTTTCCCGACGTCGCCCACCACCCGCGGATGATCCGAATCGTACCCCCGATGCGTCGCCAGATCGAACGCCACCGAAAGCCCCTTCTGTCCCCGCTCGAGCGCCTGCCGATAGAACCGGTTGCTCTCCTCGGCGGTCGAAAACCCCGCATACTGCCGGATCGTCCAGGGCCGGTTGGCATACATCGTCGCCCGGATCCCCCGCGTAAACGGCTCCACGCCCGGGATCGCCTGCGCCGGGTCATCCCCGAAATAAACCGGCTCGACAGGTAGCCCCCCATAGTCCCGCGAAAGCGCATCGACACCCTTGCCGTTAAGCTCCTGCTCGGCCAGCTTGCGCCAGATATTGCGGGGGTCGTCGGCCATCACACCGCCTCGAACTCCATGATCACCGCATCGACCGCGAGCACATCCCCAGCGACCGCATTGACCTTCGCCACCTTCGCCCGCCGCTCGGCGCGCAGGACGTTCTCCATCTTCATCGCCTCGACAATCGCGAGCGGCTGCCCGTCCTCGACGATATCGCCCTCGGCCACATCGAGCCGGATCACCTGCCCCGGCATCGGACACAGCAAAAACTTGCTCATATCCGGCGGCGATTTTTTCGGCATGTGCCGCATCAGATCGGCCACATGCGGCAGCACCACCTTGGCGGTCAAATCCGCCCCCCGATACCGCATCCGGAACCCCGATGTGATCCTATCCATTCGCACGTAAAGTGTCTTCCCGTCGATCTCCGTCGCCGCCACCGACGCGCCCGGCTGCCACCCGTCCTCGATCAGAAGCGGCTGTCCGTCGCTCGTCATCAGCACGAAGGATTCATCGGATTTAGGGATCGAAAAGTCCCACCGCCGATCCCCGATCAGCACCGACCGTTCCGTTGTCATATGCTGCTGCGTCATCGCGCCGGGATCTGCGAACCCGCGCGTTTCAAGCTGAAACGCCGCCCGGCACGCCAACGCCGCCATGGTCAGCATCGTATCCTCATCGAGCCGCGCGCCCGTAAAGCCCTCGGGAAATTCCTCGGCAATGTAGTTCGTCGTAAGGTGCCCGTCCCGGAACCGCTCCTGCTGCATCACGGTGGCGAGGAACGGAACGTTGTTCCCTACCCCGTCGATATCGAACTGGTCGAGCGACACCGCCAGTCCGTCAATCGCCTCAAGCCGCGACGGCGCCCAGGTGATAAGCTTGGCGATCATCGGATCGTAGTACGGCGAAATCTCCGCCCCCTCGAAAACCCCGGTATCGTTGCGCACCACAAGCTGCGCCGACGCCTCCTCGGTCGGCGGCCGATAGCGCCTCAACCGCCCCGTCGAGGGCAGGAAATTCCGATAGGGATCCTCCGCATAAATCCGCGCCTCAACGGCCCAGCCATTGAGCGTCACCTCTTCCTGCTTGATCGAAAGCGCCTGCCCGTCGGCGATCTTGAGCATCTCCTCGACAAGGTCGATCCCTGTCACCAGCTCGGTCACCGGATGCTCCACCTGCAGCCGCGTGTTCATCTCGAGAAAGTAGAAATTCTTCTCCTTGTCGACGATGAACTCCACCGTCCCCGCGCTCACATAATTGACCGCCTTGGCCAGCGCGACGGCCTGTTCGCCCATCTTCGCGCGCGTCTCGGCGTCAAGAAACGGCGATGGCGCCTCCTCGATCACCTTCTGATTGCGCCGCTGGATCGAACACTCGCGTTCGCCCAACGAAATGCAGTTCCCCTGCCCGTCAGCCAGCACTTGAATTTCGATATGCCGCGGCTCCTCGATAAACTTCTCGATGAAGATCCGGTCGTCCCCAAACGACGACGCGGCCTCCGATTTCGCCCGCTCGAAGCCCTCCTTGACCTCTTTGTCGGACCGCGCCACCCGCATCCCCTTGCCCCCGCCCCCGGCGGACGCCTTGATCATCACGGGATACCCGATCTTCTTGGCGATCTTCACCGCCTCGGCGGCATCGGCGATCACCTCCATATGCCCCGGAACGGTCGAAACCCCGGCCTCGGCGGCGATTGTCTTGGAGGTAATCTTATCCCCCATCGCCTCGATGGCCTTGACCGGTGGCCCGATAAAATAAATCCCCTCCTGCCGCAGCCGTTCGGCAAACGCGGCATTTTCCGACAAAAACCCATACCCCGGATGCACCGCCACCGCGCCGGTCTCCCGGCACGCGGCGACGATTTTATCGATATCGAGATAAGACTGCCCCGCCGGCGCCGCCCCGATATGCACGGCCTCATCGGCCATCTTGACGTGCAACGCATCCTTATCGGCATCCGAGAAGACCGCCACAGTCTCGACGCCCATTTTCCGCGCGGTCTTGATGATCCGGCAGGCGATTTCACCGCGATTGGCTATGAGGATTTTGGGGAACATGCGTGCAGCCTCGCGCTATAGCGGTCCATGAGTGGCAATGGCCACCACCAGAACGTGCACGGCCATGTAGATAACGATGAGAGAACCCACCGTGTACGGCACAGATCGCACTTCATGCGATTGCGCGGTGGCGTAAGCGAGCGTGTGCAGGATCCGAGCGACAACGAAACCATACATGAGCAATTGTGCAAGAATAAGTGGTGGTGCGACGAATACGAACAGCAGCCCAATGGCCAGGAAGGCTGGAATATTCTCGATATCGTTGCGATGCATGCGCCGTGATCGGTCGACGTAATCGTTATAGTCGGTTTGGCCGGGCTTGGGGTCCGGATTGAAAGGGCCAGCCTTTGCATCTTCAGGGCTGGCGAAGCCAGACCTGATCTTCATCATCCGATAGACCGTTATCCATCCTTGGCCCATAAGTTTGATAACCATCAGTGCGGCTGAGATCGCGAAGGTCGCGAAAACCGGATTATCCAACGTCACGTTACCTATACCCCCTCACAACGGAATATTCCCGTGCTTCTTCACCGGCACATCCACCTTCTTGTGCCGCAGCGTCTCGAATGCCCGCGCCACCCGCCGCCGTGTCGAATGCGGCATGATCACATCGTCGATGAACCCCCGCTCCGCCGCCACGAACGGATTGGCGAACCGCGCCTCATATTCCGCCGTCCGCGCCGCGATTTTCTCCGCATCGCCCAGCTCCGAGCGATACAAAATCTCCGTCGCCCCCTTGGCCCCCATCACCGCGATTTCCGCGCTCGGCCAGGCATAGTTCACATCCGCCCGGATATGCTTTGAGGCCATAACGTCATACGCCCCGCCATAAGCCTTGCGCGTAATCACCGTCACCTTGGGCACCGTCGCCTCTGCGTAGGCGAACAAGAGCTTAGCCCCATGCTTGATGATCCCGCCATATTCCTGCGCCACCCCGGGCAAGAACCCCGGCACGTCCACAAACGTCAAAACCGGAATATCGAAGCAGTCGCAAAACCGGATGAACCGCGCCGCCTTCTTGCTCGCCGCAATATCGAGACACCCCGCCAGCACCAGCGGCTGATTGGCGATCACCCCCACCGTCTGCCCGTCGAGCCGGATGAACCCCACGAGAATATTGCCCGCGTGATCCTTCTGGAGCTCCAGAAACTCCCCCTCGTCGGCAATTTTCTCGATCACCTCGCGCATGTCGTAGGGCACATTGGCGTTCTCGGGCACCAGCGTATCGAGGCTGTCTTCGCGCCGGTCGATCTGGTCGTTGGTCTCAACCTTTGGCGCCTTCTCCCGCGCCGAAAGCGGCAGATAATCGAAGAGCCGCCGCACCTCCAAAAGCGTCTCGATGTCGTTCTCAAACGCCGCATCCGCGACAGAGGAAATCTTCGTATGCGTCGAGGCCCCGCCCAGTTCCTCATGCGTCACCGCCTCGTTGGTGACGGTCTTGACCACGTCCGGCCCGGTCACGAACATGTAGCTCGTATCCCGCACCATATAGATGAAATCCGTCATCGCCGGCGAATAGACCGCCCCGCCCGCGCACGGCCCCATGATCACCGAGATCTGCGGCACCGCGCCCGAAGCCTGCACATTGCGCCAGAAGACCTCGGCATACCCCCCGAGCGACGCCACGCCCTCCTGTATCCGCGCGCCCCCGGAATCGTTGAGCCCGATCACCGGCGCCCCGTTCTGCACCGCCAGATCCATGATCTTGCAGATCTTCTGCGCATGCGTTTCCGAGAGTGACCCGCCGAAAACGGTAAAATCCTGCGAAAAGACGTAAGCGAGCCGCCCGTTGATCGTACCCCAGCCGGTCACCACCCCATCCCCGGGGATCACCTGCTCGGCCATGCCGAAATCGGTAGCCCGGTGCGCGACGAACATGTCGTATTCTTCAAAGCTACCCGGATCGAGCAGCACGTCGATCCGCTCGCGCGCGGTCAGCTTGCCCTTGGCGTGTTGTGCGTCGATCCGGCGCTGCCCACCGCCCTGCCGGGCCTGCTCCCGCCGTGCCTCAAGCGCATTGATGACGTCCTGCATGGCTGCCCCTCTGCCGTTTCCCTTAGAACCCAACCGATAATTCGGCGGTTGAGGACTGGCGAGGGATTTTTGTTCAGGACAAGACCCGCCAGGCCGACCCGTCCGAATTTTCGGTTGGGTTCTTAACTTTAACCCGCATCGTGGTTAAAGCCAGATGAAATGCGGGCTACGCAGCCAGCTTTACAACCACCTTGCCGCGCACCTGCCCGGCCAGAATGTCCCCGGCAAGCCGCGGCAGATCCTCAAGCCGCGCCTCCTGCGTCATCTCCTCATAGACCTTGGACGAAAATAGCGACGTCAGCCGCTCCCAGGCCCCCACCCGCGCGGCGATGGGTTGCATCACGCTATCGATTCCCGCAAGCGTGATTCCTCTCAGGATGAAGGGGATAACGGTCGCGTTCCAGCTGTCGCCCGCGGCCAGCCCGATCGCCGCGACGGCACCACCAGGCTTGATCTGCTTGAGCAACTCGCCCAGCGGCGCCCCGCCCACCGTATCGACCGCGCTCGCCCAGCGCGGCGAGACCAGTTTCTTCCCGGTCCCTTCGAGTACGTCCCGGCCGACGACCTCCGCGGCCCCGAGCCGCATCAGAGGCTCGGCGAGTTCGGGCCGGCCCGTCATCGCGTACACTTTGTAGCCAAGCCGTCCGAGCAAATGCGTTGCAATCGAGCCGACCCCACCGCCGGCCCCTGTAACGAGGATATCCCCGTCGCCGGGTTTGACACCTTCGGCCTTGAGCCGGTTGACCGCCAGCATCGCCGTCAGCCCGGCGGTGCCAAGCACCATCGCATCGCGCGTCGAAAGTTTCCGGGGCAATGGCACCAGCCAGTCGCCCTTGACGCGAGCCCGGGTCGCAAAGCCGCCCCAGTGGATTTCGCCCACCCGCCAGCCTGTAAGGATCACCGCCTGCCCGGGATGATAGCGTCCATCCCGGCTCTCGATTACCCGTCCCGCGAAATCGACCCCGCCGACATGCGGATAATCGCGCACCAGTCCGCCCTGCCCGGTCAGCACCAATCCATCCTTGTAATTGAACCCGGCCCACTCGACCCCGACCAGAACGTCGCCCTCCGGCAAGCTGGTTTCGCGCATTTCCTCGATCGCCGAGGCGACGTTGCCACTCGCATCTTTGTGCGTCACCAGTGCTCTGAATACCATCGCTTTGCCCTCCTCGCAGTTTCCCCATCTGAACGCGATTGGTGGATCGCGTCCAGATGAACAAGAAGCCAAAGTGCAATTGGTTCAAAACGGATTGGCCAACCGATCGAGCGGCACCCCGGCTTGCGAAATTCCGTTGCTCAATTCGAGCAGAACCGCCGGATCGCCCGTCACCTGCCGCAGGGCCGGCATAATCCCCAGTCGCCGGTAACTCTCGACCGCCAGAAGGCGCGGGAGATACGTATCGATGATCTCCGAATTCCGCGTCTGCCCCCCGATCGCGACCATCACCGCGGTGCCGAAGCGGGGATAGGCACGGATCATCTCATGGGCATGGTCCAGCGCAGTATCGTACTCACCGTTGCGTAAAGCCCAGAGCGCGGGAACGAAGTGGAAGCGCGGCGGCGGATCCGGGTCGGCGCTCAACGCCACATCCGACCGCTCGAGCGCCAGTGCCCAATTATTCGTCTGCGCAAGCACCGTAGCGAAGTGCGCAAGCACATCGACGTCGGCCGGATTGAGTTGGAGCGCAGCATTGTATCGGTCCCGCGCCGAAAGATGATCGCTCGTGACCGCGGCGACGTGGGCATGCTGCGCCCAGACAAAGGCGCTCGTCGGAGCCAGCTCGGCCGCCAGCGCCGATTGTCTCCCGGCCTGGGCGAGCAGATTCTGAGCCCCCAACAGATCGATTCCGACTGCGAACGCTTCATCTGCGGCGATGCTCGCGAGCATCGCGCCGGCTTCCCCCGCCCCCGCTTCCGACTGGGCATGCGCACTTGCGCACGCCTTGATGCGGATCGCCAGCGCACGGTCAAAGACTTCCTGATATTGCCTGAACGCAACCATGCACGGATAGGGCGCCAGTACGATTTCAGTCCCGTTTTCCTCTTCGAGCCACCGCCGCGCGGGCGCGTGCAAAACGCCCCTCGGACTCGCCAATCGCATGACGAAGTGCCGGGAAATATCGTCTAGCGACAACGTCACTTGTCCCCCGACCGCAGGCGCATTGATATCGAACGAGACCGGCTGCGCTTCGACGTCGGTGCGAGAGAGCAGCGCGCCATACTGCACACCGCCACCGGTGCGCCGCACGACGCCTGAAAGCACGAAGACGGGCCGGCCGCTAGCAAGTTCGGCTTCAGCGGCATCGGCCTGTGTTCCGCCATACCGCGCTTCGATATAAGGGAATTGATCGAGGTCGGTAACGAGTTCGACCGCCAATCCCGCAACGAGCGGCGCGCCCAGGGTATCGTTTGTGAGGTTCTCGAATTCCTCGACGATCACGAGCGGCACCTGTGGCTGCCCGTCGGACGGTACCACCACATCGTGTCGCGTGATGTTGGGCCAGAGAATAAGGCTCAGACCGATGAACAGCGCACCAAGCCCACCCACGAGCAGCAGAGTCTCAAAAAGAGGGCGGTGTTTGCGCGGCGGCTGCGCCCTCCCGAGGTCGGGCGGCATTGTTTCGGCCTGCACTTCGCTCGGAAGCGCGGCTTCAATCGGCAGGTCGGCTTCGAAAACGAACTCCGGCACATAGCGGCCCCTCGGCAGCGCAATCCGGACGGCGCGCGCCTGGCCCTTGATCGCATAATATTCCGCAAGCAGAGACCGGAGCCGCCGCGCCTGAACCCTTACGATAGGATCGGCTTGCGGATCGAAGTCTTCCTCTCGTCCGAAAACGTCAACGGCGATCGAATATGCCTTGATCGAGGCTTCGTCGCCCCGCAAACGCGCCTCGACGATATACGAGAGAAACGCCGCAAGCTGCGGCGAACGGCACAACACCTCCCATTCGAGCAATTCGCGCAAGGCAGCGCGAATTGCCTCCTCCTGTCCGGCGCTGAATGGTTCACCCCTTGGCACGGATTCCTCCTGCCTTGGGATGATCTTACGCGCCTTGATTTTACATGTAAATCGACCGGTAATTTTACCTGAGTTTACATCAACTAACGTGCCTGGCGCACCGTTTCTCCCGCATACGGCCCGCAACTGAAACGCCGGAGCATTTCTGCTTCCGGACTATAAATGCTGACCTCGGATGGGGCTCGGTTTTTACTTTGATGGCAGCTGCGATACGCGATGCGGGGTATGACACGCCGTTCCCCTCAGAAGGAGCGCTATCGCGCCGAGTTGGGGCTGATGACGCAATATGTTGAGAACAAGCCGGTTTTCGCGCTTGTCGACGACCATGTTCATTCCGCGCGGCAGCTTAGCCGCACGCTGAGCGCAGCGCCGGAGCCGGCCTTCCTTGTCTGGCTGGGAGGGGCGAACCGTGGCAAGCGTATCTTGATGGAAATTTTTACGGCCCGCCCGGAACGAACCCCGGACATGGTCATTGTGAATTTGAAAGGCTATTCGTCAGCAAGCGCAGAGTTCATTGCCGATATTGAAAAGCTCGTGCACAATGCAGACATTCCTATCGTGGCTTTGGCGTCGACACTGGACGCATCAACGCGGAACACGCTACTTGCCGCCGGGGCGAGTGCTGTTTTCGAACACCACGCCGATTTGGATGCGTATCGTCGCGAAATGGCCCAATTGACACGGTTTTGGGTGCGGGAAACCGCAACCTGGCCAATTCGGGCGTAACCACCGCGTCCCCGGTTACGTCCGATAGGGAGGAATGAGCTCCTGAATACGTCCCCCAAAGGTCGTGTTTGCATCCATTCCTCCCGCCTTTTTCAGCCGCATTCGGCGCTGACCTCCTCCCAAAACGGTTGATCGATCGGCGCCGGACGCAGGCACAGGTTGAATTTCTTCAATTTGAGCAGCCGCCAGACGAGAGGCGTATGATCCGAAACGTATCGCGGTTTGTTCCTCCCGAACTGCGATATGGAAAACAGCGGCCTTTAGCGTTCTCGGTCCTGTTTTCCGCTTCGGGGAGAGAGGTTTAGTTTGCCGACACGGCATCTACGTCCAACCTCTCTCCCCATCCCGTTTTCCCCAGACTCGACATACGGTGCGGCCCGGACTTGCATACCGGCGCGTCTTGGCGCATTCTCCCCACCTGCGGCGTTAATGGTTTCGCAACATGTCTTAAAAAGTTGCAAACCACGTGCAGGGAGGCCACCACGATGACTACGCCACGCATTGTCAGCCTTGCTGCCTTGGCGGCAAGTTTGCTGTTTATCGTCCTCACCATAACGCAGGCCAATGGTTTGACCGTCCCGAACGACGGGGCGGGACTTCAGGCGTTTTGTGATGTTGGCGGCAACGCTGAGTTCTGCACAAGCGCATCACTGATGCGTTAGCCCAAGGCCAGGCGGCAACACCCCTGTTTGGGGACATAAAGCGTTATCCTTGCTGTTATGACCCCCGCGCTTGCGCCGGGCGAAAAGCCGGTATGCGTCAGCGTGGCTTGGTCCCCAGGGCGATGTCTGCCATGCTTTTAGGCACGAGATTCGCCACGCTGAAAGCTTAAGCGATAGCCCCGGCACCGGTTGCGTGGAACCGGGCCAACATGCCGGGCATTTTCTCAACAAGGAGCATTTGGCAACTTTCGCCCGATCCGAGGTCATGACCGACACTCTTAACGCCATCCTGTCCACGCTTGAGGATCCGGTGGCGCTTTTCACCGATTTTGATGGCGTGCTCGTCGAAATCGCCCCAACGCCCGACGCTGTTGCGGTTCCGCCCGAACTGCCCCAACGGCTCGAAGCCCTTAACGATGCACTAGACGGCGCTTTCGCGGTGATCACCGGACGCCCCGTCGCCGAAGTCGATACCCTGCTCTCCCTATCGTTTCCCGTCGCCATATCCGGCAGCCACGGCGCCGAAACCCGCCGCGACGGTGCCATCGACCCCATCCCCCCCGAACTGACCGCCGCCGCGCGACAGATCGCGAGGCAAGCCGAAACCGCGTTGCAAGACATCCCGGGCATTCTCATTGAACCCAAGCCCGCGGGCGTCGCCGTCCATTACCGCGCCGCGCCCGAAAGCCGGGAGGATGCGCTTGCAGCCCTCAAAGCCGCGATCTCGGACAGGCCGGACTTCCACATCATCCACGGCAAGAAGGTCTTCGAAGCCCGCAGGAAAGGCGCCGACAAGGGCCGCGCCGTCACGCGATGGATGCGGCATCCCCCCTTTGCCGGTCGCATCCCGGTCTTCATCGGTGACGATATAACGGACGAGGACGCCTTCCGCGCGGTCCAATCCATGGGGGGCATCGGCATCAAGGTCGGCGAAGGCGAGACCGATGCACGCTTTCGTATTGCCGACGTCGCAACCGTTTACCATCTGTTTGACGTTGTCGTGCGCAAGGCACACGCAATGACTCAGGAAGGGCGCGCCGGGGCGTTCCCGCGCAGCGCCATGCAAGAGGCCAGCGAAAATGAGTAGACTCATCATCGTATCCAACCGCACTCCCGGGAAATCCCCCGCCGCCGGCGGCTTGGCCGTCGCGCTCAAGAAAGCTCTTTCGACGCGCGACGGCTTCTGGTTCGGCTGGTCGGGTTCCTTTTCCGAAAATCCGGAGAAAAAAGCGCGCTTCGAGACCATAGACGGCCTGAAGATCGGTCAGATCGACCTCACCCGCGCCGACCACGCCGCCTATTACGCGGGCTTTTCCAATTCCATCCTTTGGCCGGCCTTTCACCTGCGGCTCGATCTCACGGACATCCAGTCGCACTGGTATGAAGGCTACCGCCGCGTCAACGCCCAGTTCGCCGACGCCCTCGTCGCGGAGATCGAACCCGGCGACGTCATCTGGGTGCACGACTACCACCTGATCCCGCTGGCGACCGAATTGCGCCGCCGCAATATCCGCAACCGCATCGGGTTCTACCTGCACATTCCCTTCCCCACGCCCGATGCCTTGAACGCGATCCCACACCACGAGGACCTTCTGAAGGACCTTACCGCCTACGACCTCGTCGGCTTCCAGGCCCAGCGCGACCTCGTCGCCTTCAACGAATTCATCGCGCACGAGCTCATGGTCAAGGAAACCGGTGGTCAGCCGTTTGTTGTCGATCCCAGCAGTACTGTACTCGACGTTTTCCCCATCGGCTCCGATCCAGGCGCGTTCGCCAAACTCGGCAAAAGCCCCGCCGCGCAGAAGATGTACAACCGGGTCGCTCGTGGTCTCAACGGGCGCGCGCTCATCCTCGGCGTTGACCGGCTCGATTACTCCAAGGGCCTGCCCCAGCGCATCTCCGCTTACGAAAAGCTCCTCGAAAACAACGCCAACCTGCGCCGCACCGTCCACATGATCCAGATCGCGCCCCCCTCGCGCGACACGATCAAGGAATACCAGGTCATCTCCGACGAGCTCGACAGCGCCGTCGGCCGTGTCATCGGCAAGTTCTCCGAACCCGATTGGCTGCCGCTGACCTATGTCAAGCGCGCTTACGGCCAAGCCTCGCTTGCCGGTCTCTACCGCCTTGCCCGTGTCGGCCTCGTCACGCCATTGCGCGACGGCATGAACCTTGTCGCCCACGAATATGTCGGATCGCAGGATCCCGAGGACCCCGGCGTACTGGTCCTCTCGCGCTTCGCCGGCGCTGCTGAAATCTTCCACGACGCGCTGATCATCAACCCCTTCGATACCGACGAAACCGCCGAAGCCATGCGCAAGGCGCTCGTCATGCCGCTCAAAGAGCGCAAGCAGCGCTGGCGAAGCCTGATGGATGCAGCTCTCAAGCACAGCGTCGACAACTGGGCCGAAAGCTATCTCGACGCGCTCATGCACAGCCACGCAGCCGCACCTGGAGATGAGGACCTCCCCGGCCGGCCCCATCCGCGCACGCCGGCCCACCGCACCGCCGAACGCCCGCCCGCAGGCCGCGCCCCGTTCGGCTCTCGCATGCCCTTCTTCCCCTGGCTACGCTCGGTCTTCTCCTCATAAAACGCGAAAAGGCGGCCCGAAGGCCGCCTTTCCTTTTTGCGCTCTGGGGGAGATAACCGATCAGAACGGTGAATCCGGGAAATAGAAATCTTCCGCATTCTCGGGCGTAATCAGCGGCGCACCGAGAATGTACTCCCCGGAAACCGGACCGTTGGACGTGAAATGCGCAACCGTCACATCCATCGCCGTCGCGATCATTGCGGGCGGATAGAGAACGTCCACCGGAATGAGCTCCGAGCCATCCATCACCATCTGGATGACTTCCTTCATCCCCGCGCCGCCGACAATGAACATCTCATCCTCGCGGCCCGCCTGGCGCACGGCCTCGATCACGCCGAGCGCGATATCGTCATCCTGTGCCCAGACCCCGTCGATATCCGGGAAGCGCGACAGGAAGTCCTGCATCACCTCGAACCCGTCATCGCGGTTCCAGTTGGCGTATTCGTGGTCGAGCACATTGATGCCCGAGCCCTCGATGCCTTCCATAAAGGCATTGAAACGCTCGTCGTCGATCACCGTTGGAATGCCGCGCAGAATAACGATGTTGTCGCCATCCCCCAGCCGCGACAGGAAGTATTCGGCCGAAACCGCGCCGAGCGCCGTGTTGTTGCCCGCCACATAGACGTCCTCGATGCCCTCCTGCGAGAGCCCGCGGTCGACCACGGTCACGAACACGCCCTGCTCCTTGACGTTCCGCACCGGGCCGGTCAGCGGCTCGGATTCGAACGGCAG
Source organism: Pelagibacterium halotolerans (assembly GCF_044811015.1). Taxonomy (GTDB): domain Bacteria; phylum Pseudomonadota; class Alphaproteobacteria; order Rhizobiales; family Devosiaceae; genus Pelagibacterium; species Pelagibacterium halotolerans_A. The sequence goes on along the minus strand of NZ_CP085243.1, from coordinate 3,443,659 downwards.
CACCACGAGCGCGTCGATATTGTGGATCGCCACGAGATCCTCGAGATCGTTGGCCTGCTGCGATGGCCCGTCTGCGGCCACCAGCACGATGTCGATCTCGGGATACTGTTCCTCAAGCCGCATTTCGGCCTGCTCGGCGTGCCAGTTGAGCCCGCCGGTCCAGCCATGCGTTGCCGCGGGAATGGAGACCCCGATGGTCACCTCTTGTGCCATTGCGGTGCCGGCAAGGGCGGTTGCCCCCAGCGCCGCGACGGCGAACGTCTTTAATATCTGCATGTGCTCCTCCTTGGTTGTTATGAACGGCCGGTCAGTGGACCGGCCCAATCGTCAGGCCGATGGCTTGCGCCTGAAGATATTGAGATGCCCCAGATTTCCGCGCTGGAGCCACACCGCGGCGATGATGATCACGCCTTGCACCGCGCCGTTGAGGTAATTCGAGATGATGTCCGTGAGATTGAGGATATTGCCGATCGTCGTGAGCATGATCGCACCAACCACCGTGCCCCCGATCCGCCCATAGCCGCCCTTGAGCATCGTCCCGCCGATAATCACCGCGGCAATCGCCTCGAGCTCCCACAGAACGCCCGTCGACGAGGACGCCGAGCCGAGCCGGGGCACGTAAATGATCGTCGCGACCGAAACGCAGAGCCCCTGGATCACGTAGGTGAGCGTCTTGACCCGGTCGACCTTGATCGCCGAATACCGCGCCACCGTCTCGTTCGACCCGATGGCCATGCAATAGCGCCCGAATGCCGTCCGGTTGAGCAACACCCACCCCACGATGGCAACCAGCGCGAAGACCAGCACCGGGATCGGCACGCCCAGCACCGCGTCGTAGTAAACCGGCCGATAGATATCGCGGATATCGAAATCGAGCGACAGCGTACCCCCGTCGGCGAAATACGTCACCAGCGAGCGATAAATCCCCATGGTCCCGAGCGTCACGATAAACGCCTCGATCTTGCCCTTGGTCGTCATGAAGCCATTGAGGAACCCCGCGGCAAGACCCAGCACCGCCGAAACCAGACACCCGAACAAAACCGTCTGCACCCCGACGCCCATCGTATCGATGGCCCCGTTCATGACGATAATCATGATCCCCGAGATCACCGCTGCCATCGACCCCACCGAAAGGTCGATGCCACCCGCAGTAATCACGAATGTTCCGCCCACCGCGATGATCCCGATAAAAGCCGAGCGCGTAAGCAGATTGGTAACGTTGCCCTCGGAGAGAAACGCCGGATTGAGAACGAAGCCGATCAAGCACAAAACGATCAGCGCCAAAAGCGGCCCCATCGTATGGTAGTCGATCGAAAACCGCCTTTTGGCGGGCTTCACGCCCTCATGCGCTTGCACGGTCATCTTCGCTTTCTCCCTTCAGTCCTGCGGCATAGCGCATGATTTCCCCTTCTGTGATTTCACTGCCCTCGAGGGTGCCCATCTTGCGCCCCTCCCGCATCACGACGACACGGTGCGACAACCCGATCACCTCCTGCATCTCCGAGGAGACGACGATGATCGACTTGCCCTCTTTCGCGAGCGCCGCGATGATGTGATAAATCTGCTGCTTGGTCCCCACATCGATCCCGCGCGTCGGCTCGTCGATGATGACGATCTCGGGCTCGGCCTCCATCGCCTTGCCCAGCATGAGTTTTTGCTGGTTTCCGCCCGAAAGCTGCCCGACCTTCACCGAAGCGTCCCGCGCGCGGATGTCGAACCGCCGCGTCGCCCGCTCCATGGCTTCGACTTCGCTCGCCTCGTTGAGAAACCCGCTCCGAAGATGCCGGCGAAGCGTCAGCAGTGTCAGGTTCGGCTGCAGGCCGACATTGAGCAGCAGCCCGCGCCCCTTGCGGTCCTTGGTCATATAAACCAGCCCCGCCTTCACCGCCTCGGCGATGGACGGGAAGGCGACCAGCTCGCCCTTGAGTGTCACCGTACCGCCCTCGCGCGGCGCAAGCCCGGCGACTGCCTCCATCACGGCCGTCCGCCCCGACCCGATCAACCCGGCAAAACCCAGAATCTCGCCTTTCCGCAAGGAAAAGCTGACATTGCGTACCCCGGGAGCGACGAGATTCCGGACATCGAGCACCACCGGAGCGTCGACATCGGGCTCAGTCTTTGGCGGATAGAGATTGGAAAGCTCACGCCCTACCATCATCTCGGCGATTGAATCCGGCGTCAGATCACGTGTCTCGACGGTCGCGATCAATTGCCCGTCGCGCAGCACCGTCACACGATCCGAAATCGCCATCACTTCGCCGAGTTTATGGGAGACGAAAACGATGGCGACGCCCTTGGCCTTCAAACGCGCGACCTGTTCGAAAAACGAGTCGATCTCCGCACCCGAAAGCACCGCTGTGGGCTCATCCATAATGAGAACCCGCGCGTCCCGGCTGATTGCCTTGGCGATCTCCACCATCTGTTTGTCGGCCACTGAAAGCGTGTTGATCCGCGCGTTGACGTCGATATGAACGTGCAGCGCATCGAGGATACGGCGCGCTTCGGCTTGCATGTCGGACCGCCGCAAAAACCCGAACCGCTTCCACTCACGCCCGAGGAAGATGCTCTCGGCCACCGTCAAGTGCTCGGCAAGGTTCAGTTCCTGATGGATGACGACGATCCCCAGCGCCTCGGCTTCTCCATTGCCGGGCAACCGGGTCGGCGTGCCGTCGAGCATCACGGTGCCCGATGTCGGCTCTTCGAGCCCCGAAAGAATTTTGATGAGTGTGGATTTACCCGCGCCATTCTCACCGATCAGCGCGTGAACTTCGCCTTCGCGAATATCGAAGTCGACAGAGAACAGCACAGGCACCTCGCCGAAGCTTTTGGATACCCGGCTGGCAGCCAGAATCGGCGCTGCATCCTGCGCGCTGGCATCGGCCATAACGCAAATCCTCCCCCTGAACCCGGCCCGGTATATTTGCCTGAGCCGTTCACATTTGAGCCGGTGTAAACCTTTTCATTCGTCATGTAAAGGTTTACACAATGGGCAATGTGTATAAATCATGGATCCGGGACTGGCGCCGCGCGCAGGAATGGGAATGATCCCGTTCCCGGCCAACCGGCCAGTATGAGGAACCGAGCCGGGGCTATGGGGGTGCATTGAGCGCGGTCAAACCAGCAACGATCGAAGATGTGGCGCTGATCGCCGGCGTCTCCATCGCCACGGTCTCGCGCGCGCTCAACGAGCCGGGCAAGGTCGCCGATTCCACACGCCGCAAGGTCATCGAGGCCGTAGCACAGACCGGTTACACGACCAACGCGATGGCCCGGAACTTGCGCATGCGCAAGTCCAACATGATCCTCATCCTTGCCCCTGACGTCGGCGACCCGAACTTCTCCAACATCCTCATCGGCCTTGAAACCGAAGCCAGCAAGCGCGGTTACGGCGTCCTGATTGGCAACACCCAGAACGACCCCGCCCGCGAAACCGATTATCTGCGCTTTCTCAGCTCCAACCAGGCCGATGGCATCATTCTTTTGACCGGGCACCTGCCCTTCGGCCTCGCCCAGGCCGGACCCAATGTCAGGCTCCCGCCCATGGTCGCGGTCAACGAACCTGTCCCCAATGCCACCATCCCGTTTGTCGGCGTGGACAATATCGAAGGCGCGCGCACGGCCACCGATCACTTGATCTCTCAGGGCCATACCCGCATCGCCTTCATCGGCCAATCGACCCGCAGCGCCGTCGCCTCCTATCGCGAGGAAGGCTATCGCCGCGCGATGACCGGCGCCGGGCTCTTCGTCGACCCACGCTTCGTTCTCGAAGCCGACGGCACCACCGAAAGCGGTCGCGGCGCAACCGAACGCATGTTTGTCCGCGACCAGCTCCCCACCGCCTTTTTCTGCGTAAACGACGCTACCGCATTGGGCGTCATCATCGCCCTGACCGCTCGCGGCTACGCACTCCCGCAAGATTTCTCCGTCATGGGTTTCGACGACATCTCCTACGCGAGCTTCGTCACTCCCTCGCTCACCACCATGAAGCAGCCCCGCCTGCAGATCGGCGAGGCGAGCATGGAATTGCTATTGGCCATGCTTGAGGGGGAAGACGTCGAAAAGCGCGAAATCCTGCTGCGCGCCGAACTGATCCTGCGCAATTCCGTTGCGCTGCACAGACGCTAACCCGTCGCTCGGTTTCAAGCAGCCTCAAAGCGCAAGGCGCATTACATGCCGGCGCTTGCCGACCCGCCCCAACTCCTTGAAGCCTGCCGAGTTGAACAGGCCTAGAAACCCCATGTGCCGATAGCTCGGCGACTCTGGATCGACCGGATAGGCTTCAACCACAGCGGCGCCGTTCTCTCGCGCATAGGCGATGGCCGCATCGAGCAGTTGCCGGGAATAGCCTTTACCGCGATACGCACGCATTATGAAAAAGCAGGTGATGGACCATATCGCCGTATCCGGTGGATCATCCTCCGGGCCGCCCAACCCGCGAAACGTCTCGCGCGGCGCGATGGAGCACCACGCCACCGGCTCGCCTTCGAGCAAACCGACGATCCCGATGGGTATACCATTTTTGACGCGGGCCTTGATCATGGACCGACGTACAACGCCACCGCCCGCCTTGACCTCCTCGGCAGATGCGCGCCATGCCATACACCAGCAATATTTCGGCCCGCCACGGGATTGGAACAGCCGCTCGAAATCGTCCCAGCTTTCGGCGTCGATTGCCTTGATCCTGAGCGCTTCCATCCTGCCTAGCCCCCAAGCTCGGCCTATCCTTCAGCCGGTACGTTCTGCGGCGCCGCCTCGATCGCCGGCGGCGCGTCGGCGGGCGGCACGACCTCTTCCTGACCTTCGGGCACCGGTAACGGCGCCTGTTCGGTTTCGGGAACGCCCGCTTCCGCCGCTTGGCCGGTATCGGTCGTCGTCGCCGTCTCGTCGTAAGTCGCCGAACTCCACCACACGCCCAGCGCGAACCCGATGGCAAGGACCACCATACTGAGAATGAGCACGCGCAGATTCATCAAACGGCGATCGCCCTGACGGACTTGCGTGGTTGTGAGATGGGGTTCTTTGTCGGCCATGGATATCGGCTTTCGCAATGCGCGCTGACCTGCCATATAGCCAACGGCCCGCCGCCACATGCGTTCCACATTGCCACCAAAACATGCACACCCCCAGGCTGGCCAAAAAACCGTCAATTGACTGTGCAACCGGCTTGCACGCTGGGGACCAAGTCGACATAGTGCGATTTGTCCAATTGGTCTAAATTTTCGGCGCATGATGAACGCACCAGCCCCTGAAACGCTGCTTTCCCTTAGGGGGCTGACCAAGACTTTCGGCACCTTCAAGGCCAACGATGCCGTCGATCTCGACATCCGCCCCGGGGAAATCCACGCGCTTTTGGGCGAGAATGGCGCCGGCAAATCCACCCTTGTCAAAATGCTCTATGGCGCGCTTCAGCCGGACGCCGGCACGATCCATTGGCGCGGCGAAGAAGTTACCGTCCCCAACCCGGCCTTCGCCCGGCATCTGGGCATCGGCATGGTTTTCCAGCATTTTTCGCTCTTTGAAGCGCTCACGGTCGCTGAAAACATCGCCGCCGCGCTCCCCGGCGACATCCCGCTCAAAAAGATCGCCGCCGACCTCGAGCGCGTCTCGAAAGAATATGGCTTGCCCTTGAAGGCCAATGCCCGCGTTTACGACCTCTCGGTCGGGGAGCGCCAGCGCATCGAGATCGTCCGCTGCCTCCTCCAGCAGCCCGATCTCATCATCATGGACGAGCCGACATCCGTGCTCACCCCGCAGGAGGTCGACCAGCTCTTCAAGGTCCTCCGCCAGCTCTCCGCCGAAGGCAAGGCGATACTCTATATTTCCCACAAGCTCGAGGAAGTTCGCGCCCTCTGCGAGCGCGCCACGATCCTGCGCCACGGCAAGCGCGTCGCCGATTGCATCCCGAACGCCGAAACCGCCGCTTCGATCGCCCGCATGATGGTCGGTGCCGACATCCACGAAGTCCGCCCGGCCAAACACGATGTCGACCGCACAACACCGCTCCTGCGCCTCGACGGCGTCACCATGGACGCCCGCGACACCTTCGGCACCGCCCTCAAGGACGTCACGCTCGAACTCTACGCCGGCGAGATCGCGGGCATTGCCGGGATCGCTGGCAACGGCCAAACCGAACTTTTCGACGTCATCTCCGGCGAGCGCCTCGCTGGCCGTCCCGAGCAGGTGATGCTCCTGGGCCGTCCCGTCGGCCATACCGACATCTCCGGACGCCGCGCCATGGGCGCTGTCTTCATTTCCGAAGAGCGCCTCGGCCACGCCACGGTCCCGACCCTCACGCTCTCGGAAAACGTCATCCTCACGCGCTACCGGGTCAACGCCGGCCTCAAATCCGGCCCCTTCCTCAACCGCGGCAAAGCCAGATCCCTTCTCGAAACCATCACCACTACCCTTGACGTCCGCAAAAGCGCGCCCGATCCCGCCGCGCAGGCGCTCTCGGGTGGCAATCTCCAGAAATTCATCGTCGGCCGCGAGGTGCTCGAAGACCCCAAGGTGATCGTCGTCAACCAGCCCACCTGGGGTGTCGACGCGGGTTCAGCCGCCCGGATCCGCCAGACGCTGATCGACCTTGCGGAGAACGGCGCCGCAGTCCTCGTGATCAGCCAGGACCTCGACGAGCTCTTCGAATTCACCGACCGCCTCGCCGCCATCGCCGAGGGCCGGCTTTCCGAATTCGAGCCCGTCGCCAAGACCAACCGCAACGCCATCGGCCTTAAAATGTCCGGCATCTTCGCCGGCGACGAGGAGGCAGCGCAATGAGAATCGAACTCATCAAACGGGGCACGCCCTCGGCGGCCATGCGCTACCTCTCCCCCGTGATCGGCCTCACCCTCGCAGTTATCACCGGGGCCATTATGTTCGCTATAATGGGCAAGGACCCCGCCACCGCGCTCTACGTCTATTTCATCGAGCCGCTGACCGAGGCCTGGTCGGTCCACGAGCTCCTGATCAAGGCCGCGCCCCTGATCCTCATGGGTGCGGGCTTATCTGTCTGTTATCTCTCGAACAATTGGAATATCGGCGCCGAGGGCCAGTTCATCGTCGGCGCGCTCGCGGGCTCCATTTTCCCGGTGCTTTTCACCGATTTCGACAGTGTCATCGTACTCCCCAGCATGGTCATCTTCGCGATGCTCGGCGGCGCCCTTTACGCGGGCATTCCGGCGCTCCTCAAAGCGAAGTTCAACACCAACGAAATCCTCACCAGTTTGATGCTCGTCTATGTGGCCGAAAGGCTTCTGGACTGGCTGGTGCGCGGGCCCTGGCGCAACCCCGGCGGCATGAATTTCCCCGAGTCTGTCCGCTTCCCCGAATTCGCCCGCATCCCCCAGCTCATACCCGCCGATGGCCGCGCCAACTGGGGATTCATCGCTTCTGTCATTGTCGCCATCGCAATCTGGGTCATGCTAAGCCGCACGCTCAAGGGCTTTGAGGTGAAAGTCATCGGCACAAGCCCCCGCGCCGGCCGCTTCGCGGGCTTTTCCGCAACCAACATGATCTTCTTTTCTTTCATGCTCGCGGGCGCCTGCGCTGGCCTCGCCGGCATCATCGAAGTCGCTGGCGCATCAGGACAATTGCGCCCGATCATCTCTCCCGGCTACGGCTTCACGGCCATCATCGTGGCCTTCCTGGGCCGCCTCAACCCCATCGGCGCCATCATCGCCGGCCTCGTGCTCGCCCTCACCTATCTGGGCGGCGAGGCCGCACAGATCTCCCTCCAGATCTCCGACAAGGCCACCCGCGTCTTCCAGGGCGCATTGCTGCTCTACGTCCTCGCCTGCGACACGCTCATCCTCTACCGCATCCGCCTCGCGCGAACCCCGCGCGCAACGATGGAGCCGGCAGAATGATCGAAGCGATCCTCCTCACCATCATCACAGCGTCCACCCCGCTGCTCCTCGCCGCCATCGGCGAACTCGTCGTCGAACGCTCCGGCGTCCTCAATCTCGGCGTCGAAGGCATGATGGTCATGGGCGCTGTCGGCGGTTTCCTCGGCATGCTCTGGACCGGCAATCCCTTCATTGGCGCCATCGTCGGCATCCTCTTCGGCATGGCCCTCTCGGCGCTGTTCGGCTTCCTGGTTCTCTCGCTGGCGACCAACCAGTATGCCACCGGCCTTGCCCTCACCATACTCGGCCTGGGCCTTTCCGGTCTCCTCGGCGAAGCCTATGTCGGCCGCTCCGCCATCCGCATGCCCACGCTCGACATTCCCATCCTCACCGACCTGCCCATCATCGGCAGGCTGGTCTTCGGCCAGGATCTCATCTTCTATGTCTCGATTGCGCTCGTTATCGGCGTCGCCTGGTTCCTCTTTGCCACCAAACAGGGCCTGACGCTCCGCGCCATCGGCGACAACCATGCTTCCGCCCACGCGCTCGGCATCAAGGTCATCCGCTACCGCTATCTCGCTGTCCTCTTCGGTGGCGGATGCGCGGGCCTCGCGGGCGCCTATCTCTCGCTCGTCTACACCCCGCAATGGGCCGAGAACATGACCGCCGGCCGCGGCTGGATTGCGCTCGCACTGGTCGTCTTCGCCTCATGGCGCCCTGCACGTGTGCTCGCGGGTGCGTATCTTTTCGGCGCGGTTTCGATTGGACAATTGCACGCCCAGGCGCTGGGCATTGCAATCCCGTCGCAGCTCCTCACCGCGCTCCCCTATCTGGCCACCATCGTCGTTCTCGTGATTATCTCGCAGAACCGGCGCCTGACCATGATCAACACCCCGGCCTCGCTGGGCAAAAGCTTCGTGCCGGACCGCTAGCGCGAAGCCCATAACAATCGGCGGACTAACCCCGCCGCCATGAAAGGAAGGACCATCATGAAGACAACACTCCTCACAACCCTCGCCACGGCCACCGCGCTGTCGCTCACCATGACCCCTGCCGCCTTCGCGCAGCAGGACACCGCCGAAGCCTGCTTCGTCTATGTCGGCTCGGCCACTGACGGCGGCTGGAGCCAGGCCCACGATATGGCCCGCCAGGCGGTCGACGAGCACTTCGGCGACGCGGTCACCACCCGCTATGTGGAATCCGTGCCCGAAGCCAACTCCGAAGGCACCATCGAGCGCCTTGCGCGCTCGGGCTGCGACATCATCTTCACCACCTCCTTCGGCTTCATGGATCCCACCATCGCCGTCGCCGAACGCTTTCCGGATGTGAAGTTCGAGCACGCAACGGGCTACAAGACTGCTGAGAACGTCTCGGTCTACAATTCCCGCTTCTATCAGGGCCGCTACATCCAGGGTCAGATCGCCGCTTCGGTCTCCGAAACCGGCACGGCGGGCTATATCGCCTCGTTCCCGATCCCCGAAGTCGTCCAGGGCATCAATGCCTTCCTCTTGGGCGCACAATCGGTCGATCCGGAGTTCTCTCTCAAGGTCGTGTGGGTCAACTCCTGGTACGATCCGGGCGCTGAAGCCGACGCCGCCAAGGTGCTGATCGACCAGGGCGTCGACGTCATCACCCAGCACACCGATTCCACCGCACCGGTGCAGGAAGCTGAAGCCCGCGGCATCAAAGCCTTCGGCCAGGCGTCCGACATGATCGAAGCCGGCCCGAATGCACAGCTCACCGCCATCATGGACACCTGGGCGCCCTACTATATCGAGCGCGTACAGGCTGTTCTCGATGGTACCTGGGAATCCGAGAGCAACTGGGACGGCCTTGCCGAGGGCATCCTGACCATGGCGCCGTACACCAACATGCCCGACGAAGTCGCGGCCATGGCCGAGGAAACCGAGGCAGCCATCAAATCCGGCGAACTCGTCGTCTTCACGGGCCCGATCAACAAGCAGGACGGCAGCGTCTGGCTCGAAGACGGCGAAGTTGCCGACGACGGCACCCTGCTCGGCCTCAACTTCTACGTCGAAGGCGTGGACGACCAGCTTCCGCAGTAAGCGCGGAGCATCCCGAATGAGAAAGCGGCGGCAGCGATGCCGCCGCTTTTTCTGTCCTTGACGGCCCCGCTGAGCCCGGCAAACTGAATAACCGACAAAAACAAGGTGAACCCATGATCACAGCCGCGCAGCTCGAAACGATGATCAAAGCCGGACGCGGGCTGGCACCCGCCGACATCGTCATCAAGAACGTGCGGCTTCTCGACGTCATCACCGGCGCCATCACGCCGACCGACATCGCCATTGTCGGTGACCGAATCGTCGGCACCCACGCCGAATACAACGGCAAGACCGAGATCGACGGCTGCGGCCGTTTCGCCGTTCCGGGCTTCATCGATACGCACCTGCATATCGAATCCTCGCTCGTCACCCCCTTCGAATTCGACCGCTGCGTCCTCCCCCATGGCGTCACCACCGTCATCTGCGACCCACACGAGATCGCCAACGTCTTGGGCGCCGAAGGCATCCGCTATTTCCTCGATTGTGCCGAGCGCACCATCATGGACGTGAGGGTCAATCTCTCCTCCTGCGTCCCCGCCACCCCTTTCGAAACCGCCGGCGCCACGCTCGAAATCGAAGACCTTCTGCCCTTCCGCGATCACCCCAAGGTCATCGGTCTCGCGGAGATGATGAATTTCCCCGGCGTCCTCAACGGCGATCCGGGCATTCTCAAAAAGCTCGAAGCCTTCCAGGACGGACACATGGACGGTCATGCACCGCTCCTTTTGGGCAAGAACCTCAACGGCTACCTCGCCACGGGCATCCGCACCGACCACGAAGCCACCAGCGCCGCCGAGGCCCGCGAGAAACTCGCCAAGGGCATGGCGATCCTCATCCGCGAGGGTTCGGTCTCCAAAGACCTCGACGCCCTCGCCGAAATTCTGGACGAAAACACATCCGCCTATGTCGCGCTCTGCACCGACGACCGCAATCCGCTCGATATCCACGAAGAAGGCCACCTCGACTCTTCGATCCGGCGCCTCATCGCCCATGGCCGTCCGCTCCACCACGTCTACCGCGCCGCCTCCCATTCGGCGGCCCGCATTTTCGGGCTCAAGGACCGCGGCCTGCTCGCATCGGGCTGGCGTGCCGATATCGCACTGCTCGACGACCTCGAAACCTGCGCAGTTTCCGACGTCCTAACCGCCGGCAGGCTCGTTACGCCTGAAATCTGGGATACGCGCACTCCTGTCGAGCCCGTCGGCATGACATCCATGAAGGCAAGGCCCGTCGATCCGGAAGCCTTCATCACCCAGCCCGACCCCAATCGCAACGAGGTCCCCGTAATCGGCGTCAAACCCGGCCTCATCCTCACGTTCCGCGAGAGCGCGAGCCTCGAAACCGGAGAGTTGGGCCTCAGACCCGATACCGATGCAGACGTCATCAAGGTCGCTGTCGTCGAGCGCCACGGCATCAACGGCAATATCGGCCGCAGCTTCGTCAAGGGTTTCGGCCTCAAGCGCGGCGCCATCGCCTCTTCGGTCGGGCACGACAGCCACAACATCACGGTCGTTGGGGTCACCGATGACGACATGGCGCTCGCGGTCAATCGCCTCATCGAGATCGGCGGCGGCTTCGCGGTCGCCGACGAGGGTGAAATCCTGGCCGACCTCGCCCTGCCGCTTGCCGGTCTGATGAGCCTCGACCCTTTTGAGCGCGTCACCGAGCACCTCGAACACCTGCGCGAGGCTGCAAGAGCCATCGGGTGCGCACTCCCCGAACCGTTTCTCCAGGTCGCCTTCCTTGCCTTGCCGGTCATCCCCCACCTCAAAATGACCGACAAGGGCCTGTTCGACGTCGATAAGTTCGATTTCGTCGGCCCTTGATTTGCCACGTCTGTCGACTACGTGATGGCAATGAGCAAAGACCGCACCCGGCTTGAACGCCTGTTCCTGCGCCTTGAGGCGAAATTTCCGCGATTTGGCCGGGCGATCTGGGTTATCCGCCAACCCTGGGCCATTCTGATCCGCATCCCGCTGGGCGCCCTGCTTATCTTGGGCGGCATCCTTAGTTTCCTCCCCGTCCTCGGCATCTGGATGCTCCCTTTGGGCCTGCTCCTCCTCGCCGTCGACCTCCCCTTCCTGCGCCATCCCCTTAACGCTGTCGTCGTCCAATCCGAACGCCGCTACCGCCGCTGGCGCCGCGCGCGCAGAAAGATCGCCTGAGGGCCAGGTGCAAATTGCATATTTTTTAGGCAAATGCATATACCGATCAATTTTCGGGCGATTCTAGTCCTTCCTTTTACATACAATTAACGTGCAATTGCCAACGTGCTCCCCGATCGGACGTGAATACGACCGCTCAAGCATATTCGGGACTCGCACAATGACCGACATCCAGGCTCCCCTAAGGACACCCTCAAGAATAACTGCGTCGGATCGCGCGGGATTTTTCTTGTCCGGCAAGACGCGCGAAGCCTCGCATAGCGAGATATGCAGGGCTTCGCGCAACGCCGCCGGGCGGGAAAAAGACAAGCGAGGCGGCGCTGTTGTTCTTGAGGGTGCCCTAAGCACGCTGATCAATCTTTCTGGAAAGATGCGCATGCTCTCTCACCGGGTAGCCATGAGCATGCTCCTGATCGAACTGGATCCATCCCAGCGCACCGAAACGCTCGCAATGCTGGACGCCGCATTGGATGAATTCGTGCAAATTCAGGCCATCTTGCGCCAGGGCAAGGAAGACCGAATCCCCAGAGAGGCGATAGAGTTGCTCATACGCGAGGGCGCCCTGCCCAACGAAGCGATGGCTACAATTGGGGAATTTGCCGCCCGCGCCAAGACAATGCGGACAACGCTCTCGACCGAAACGCTACACTCGGCGGACGTGCTCGCCTTCTCCAAGTTCGTCGCTACGGACCTGCTCGAAGCCCTCAACGGCTTGACTGAAGCCATCGCCTCGGTGCTCGACGACCTCATTCTCGAGACGCGGCGCGTGGAGCGCCAGAATCATGCCATTCTGGTCAACGCCGCCAATTCCATTTCCGATGTCAGTCGAAAAGTGAAACTCATCTCGCTCAACGCGACCATAGAAGCGGCGCGAGCGGGCCAATTTGGACGGAGCTTCGGCGTCATTGCCACAGAAATCCGAACCCTGAGCGACGAAGCAAACCTTTTCAGCGAACGCCTCGTGGCGAGCCTTAAAAGTTAGACCAGAGTCCTGCCCACCACACGCCTTGCGTCAAATTGATATGTATCATAACAATTATGATGCATAGCAAATGGGAGGAGGACCCTGGATATGCTCGTCAGAACCATCGCTACGCTTGGTGGTCTAGCCGGTGCCGCAGTGCTCTACGCGGGAACGGCATCCGCACAATCTCTCGACTGCACCGACTTCACCACCGACGCCTTCGCAATCGAAGGTCTTGTCATCGACACCACCGAACACGTCGAACCGGACGAAGAAGCCCCAATCGCCCACTGCCGCATCGTAGGGCAGATTGACCAACGGCAGGGCATCGACGGCATGTCCTACGCCATCGGCTTCGAACTGCGCCTGCCCGACGACTGGAACGGCAATTTCGTACACCAGTTCAACGGCGGCAATGACGGCGCCATCGTCCCCGCCCTCGGCGAGCTTCCGGGCAGCCTCACCGCATTGTCCCAGGGCTACGCTGTCGTCTCCAGCAATGCCGGGCACATGGGTGACGCGCATCCCGATGCCGGCCTTGCCGGCGGCGCCCGCTTCGGTTTCGACCCCGAAGCCCGCAGCGACTACGGCTACTCCGCCGTCGCCAAATTGAACCCAGTCGCCACGGCGATGGTCGAAACCTACTATGGCGACGACATCGCCCACACCTATGGCGTCGGCCGCTCCAATGGCGGCCGCCATGCCATGGTTGCCGCCGCCCGCATGCCCGAAGCCTTCGATGGCTTGCTCGTCGGTTTCCCCGGCTTCAACCTGCCCAAGGCCGCGATCCAGCACGCGTGGGACGTACAGGCATTCAAATCCGTCTCGGATGACATTCGCACGGCCTTCAGCCAGGCCGATCTCGACCTCGTCGCCAATGCGGTTCTTTCGGCATGCGACGGCCTCGACGGGCTGGAAGACGGTATCATCGCCGATACCGACGCCTGCCAGGTCACCTTCGACATCGATACGCTCCAATGCGCCGAGGGCCAGAACGCGCAATGCCTCTCACCTATCCAGCTCGAAGCCTTGAGGACCATCCACGCCGGCCCCACCAATTCCGCCGGCGAGCAACTCTATGCCGAATGGGCCTGGGACCGCGGCATCGCGTCGCCCAATTGGCGCTTCTGGAAGCTCGAAAGCACCGTGCCGCCCTGGGACAACATGCCCATTATCGCGGTCATGGGCTCGGCCTCTCTCGCCCAAATCTTCTCGACCCCGCCCGTCGAAGTCGATGGCTCCCCCGAAGCGCTCGAAACCTTCCTGCTCGAATACGACTTCGACACCGATTCCGAGGCGATCTACGCCACTACAGAGGACTTCCCCGAATCCGCAATGGACTTCATGACGCCGCCAGGCGCCGACGACCCCGAACTCGCAGCCTTTCGCGATGCCGGCGGCAAGATGATCGTCTATCACGGCGTCAGCGATCCGGTCTTTTCTGTGCTCGACACCACCGATTGGTATGACGCCCTTAACGCCAACAACGGCGGCAATGCGGACGATTTCGTCAAATTCTACCGTGTTCCCGGCATGGGCCACGGCCACGGCGGCACCGCGACCGACAGCTTCGACGCGTTCTCCGCGCTCACCGCTTGGGTCGAAGATGACGCCGAACCCGGCCCGCTGGTCGCGAGCGCCACGCCGGACAACGCCTTGGTACCCGAACTCGCAGGCGTCACCCGCAAGCTCTGCGCTTACCCCGCTGTCCCGCGCTACACCGGCGGCGACGAGGCCAGTCACGAAAGCTTCATCTGCGAGTAAAGAGCAATCCCCTCCGGTAGTTTATCGGAGGGCATCAAAATCTAGCCCCGCGCCTTCTTCTCCGCACGCTTCGCGTGCAGGATCGGCTCGGTATACCCTGAAGGCTGTGACGTCCCCTCGAGGGCCAACGACAGCGCCGCCTGGAACGCGATCGAATGCTCGGGGTCGTCGCTCATCCGCTCGTAACTTGGATCGCCCTCATTCTGCCCGTCAACGACACTCGCCATCCGCGTAAACGTCGCCACCACCTCGTCCTGCGTCACCACCCCGTGCCAGAGCCAGTTGGCAATCGCCTGGCTTGAAATCCGGCAGGTCGCCCGATCCTCCATCAGCCCCACATCGTTGATGTCCGGCACCTTCGAGCACCCAACGCCAGCATCGATCCACCGCACCACATAGCCCAGAATCCCCTGCGCATTGTTCTCAAGCTCGCGCTGAATATCCGCCTTCGAGAGCGATGAAGGATCGAGCACCGGCATCGAGAACAACACATCGAGCCCCGGCGTCGCCTCATTGTGCCGCCGCTTCTGCGCCGCGAACACGTCGACCTGATGGTAATGGATCGCATGCAACGTCGCCGCCGTCGGCGAGGGCACCCAGGCACAATTGGCGCCCGCATTCGGATGCCCGATCTTCTGGGTGAGCATATCCGCCATAGCATCGGGCTTGGCCCACATGCCCTTACCGATCTGCGCTTTCCCAGAAAGCCCGCAAGCGATCCCGATCAGGACGTTCCGGTCCTCATAGGACTGGATCCATTTCTCGGCCTTGATCTGCTCTTTGGGCAGAACGGGCCCGGCCTCCATCGAGGTATGGATTTCATCCCCCGTCCGATCCAGGAACCCTGTATTGATAAAGAACACCCGCTCCCGCGCCGCGTAGATGCAAGCCTTGAGATTAGCCGAGGTCCGCCGCTCCTCGTCCATGATCCCGATCTTGATCGTGTTGAGCGGCAGCCCCAGGATCTTCTCCACCTCACCAAAGACATTGCACGCGAACAGCACCTCCGTCGGCCCGTGCATCTTGGGTTTGACGATATAGATCGACCCGGTCTTCGAGTTCGCCCTGCGCTTCAGATCATGCATCGCGCAGAGCGTCGTCACCGCTGCATCCATCAGCCCCTCGCCGATGGGCGCACCCTCCGCATCGAGGATCGCGTTGGTCGTCATCAGATGCCCGACATTGCGCACAAGCAAGAGCGCCCGCCCCTTGACCGTCACCGCCGACCCGTCCGGCCCTGTATACGTCCGGTCCGCATTGAGCCGCCGGGTCATCGTCTTCCCGTTCTTTTCGAACGTGTCCTCCAGCATCCCGGTCATCAGCCCGAGCCAATTGCGATAGACCCCAACCTTGTCCGCAGCGTCAACCGCCGCGACCGAATCCTCGCAATCCTGGATCGTGCTCATCGCGCTTTCGAGGATGACATCGGCCAGCCCCGCCGCATGCGTCTTGCCAATGGCGTTCTCTGGATCGACAACCAGCTCCGCGTGCAGCCCATGATGCCGCAGCAAAATCCGCGTCACGCCATCCGCCTCGGCATACCCCGCAAAAGCCTCCGGATCGGCCAGCTTCGCCGGTCCATCCGGGCCGTCGATCACCAGCCGCGCCGCGTTGCCGTCCTTGGCGACCCCATACTTCGTAACTTCCGAATGCTTTACCCCCAGAAGCGGAAATGCCTCATCAAGAAACGCCGCCGCGCGCGCGAACACTTCCGCGCCGCGCTTGGGATTATACGCCTTCCCCGGCGCCAACGCCCCCTCCTGAGAGATAGCATCAGTGCCATAAAGCGCATCATAGAGACTGCCCCACCGCGCATTGGCCGCGTTGAGCGCGTAGCGGGCATTCGACACGGGCACCACAAGCTGCGGCCCGCAGATCGTCGCGATCTCAGGGTCTAGGTTTTCGGTCTCAATGGAAAAATCCGCAGGCTCGTCCTCGATGTACCCGATGGATTTGAGAAACGCGATATACCCCTCAGGGTCCACCGCGACCGGCCCATGCTCCCGGTGCCAATCGTCGATCTGCTGCTGCATCCGGTCGCGGATATCGAGTAGTTCGCGATTGCCCGGCATATAGGCCTCGACCATCCCGGCGAACCCCGACCAGAAGGTATCGGATGCCACCGCGAGTCCATTAAGCGCCTCGTCCTCGACAAAAGCAGCAAGCTCCGCATCAACCTTCAGCCCGGCACGATCGACGTAATTGCCCATGGGTCTTCTCCAATCAACCTCGTTCCGTTCCGCCTACACGGACACCACCGCACCGCCAAGCCATTTCGCAAAAGACTTCCACGATGCGGAAACGATCTTACCCCTGTCCGCGCTGCATTCGCACTTCTGTTCAGTGCTCGGCTTCGCAGCATCTTTCCTTCTCCCCGCAAGGGGAGAAGGAAAGTGCACCATTCTTCACGCCGCAGATCCACCGACTATGCCACGCCCGAAAGCCCCGCCTTCGCAGCCTCCCCGGCCACATACGTTTCCACCACCACCCGATCGTCTCCGCAGGTCTGCAGCAAAAACAACTCCTCAGAGAGCGTCTCCACCCGCTCCATCTTCACCGCCATCGCTGGAACCGCCCGTGCATCGAGCACCACGACATCCGCATCCGCCCCCGCCTCCAGCGTCCCGATGGTGTGTTCAAGTGAGAGCGCCCGCGCATTCCCCAGCGTCATCATATAAAAGCTCTCAAGCGGCGACAGGCGCTGCCCGCGCAATTGCAGCACCTTGTACCCCTCATCGAGCGTCCGCAGCATGGAATAGCTCGTCCCCCCACCGATATCGGTCGCCACCGCAATCCGCACATTCGCGTCCCTCATCCGCTGCCGGTCGAAAAGCCCCGAGCCGATAAAGAGGTTCGAGGTCGGACAGAACACCGCCACCGATCCGGTCTCGTACAGGATCTCGATTTCCCGCTCCTGCATATGAATGCAGTGCCCCAGAAGCGTCTTCGGCCCCAAAAGCCCGTAATGCTCATAGACCCCCACATAGTCAGGCAGGTTCGGAAACAACTCCCTGGCAAACGCGATCTCACCAAGGCTCTCGTTCACATGTGTCTGGATATACGCGTCCGGAAACAGCCGCGCCAAATCCTGGCACATCTCGAGCTGTTCAGGCGTCGAGGTCAACGCAAACCGAGGCGTGATCGCCACGTTGAGCCGCCCTACCCCGTTCCATTTCTCCATTAGGTGCTTGGTGTCTTCATAAGATGATTGCGGCGTATCGAGCAGTGCTTCAGGCGCATTGCGGTCCATCATCACCTTGCCGGCGATCATCCGCAATTTGCGCCTGTCCGCTTCGGTAAAGAACGCTTCGGCCGATTGCGGATGCACCGTACAATAGACCGCCGCCGTCGTCGTCCCATAGCGCACGAGCTCATCGAAAAACACCGAAGCGATCCGCGCCGCATGCGCCTCATCGGCAAACCGCTGCTCTTCGACAAAGGTATATGTATTGAGCCACTCCAGGAGGTCCTTCGCATACGACCCCACCACCTGCATCTGCGGATAGTGAATATGCGTATCGATGAACCCGGGCATGATCAGATGCGGCCGGTGATCCATCACCTCAGCCTTGGGCAGAGCCAATTTCAATGCCTCATTGAAATCCCCCACAGCGACGATCTTCCCGCCATCGATGGCCACCGCGCCATCCTCAAAGTACCGATAGGCGGAATGATCGTCCGCCCCCTGCGGCTCGTCGACAAAGGTCAGCACCCGCCCGCGCAGAATCTTCGAACTCACAGCAATCCCCCGCCCGCGACCGACTGATACCAGACCACCACCAGATTGCGCTCCTCTTCGGTCATCATCGAAACGTTCCCCGGCGGCATCGCATGGCTGCGCCCGGCCTGGATATAGATCTCCCGCGCCCGCGCCGCGATCTGTTCGGGCGTCTCCAGCATCACATTCTTGGGCGCTTCATGGATGCCCTCCCAGAACGGCTCCGCCGCATGGCACATCGCGCACCGCCCCTGGATGACGTTCGAAACCTCTGCGAAATGCGCATCCTCCATGAACACCCGCGCCGTCTCGCTCGGCTGAGCCATTTCGCCCCCCACCTTGGGCGCTGAAGACAACCACATGATCCCGACAAACAGGATCGCCGCGAGCCCCCACGTCCAGTGCGCGTGCTTGCCCGTCGCGTGAAAGGTATTGAAATAATGCCGGATCAGCACCCCGATCAGAAAAATCAGGCCGGCGATCACCCAGTTGTATTCCGTCGCGAACGCAAGCGGATAATGGTTCGAGAGCATGAAGAACAGAACCGGCAGCGTCAGGTAGTTGTTGTGCACCGAGCGCTGCTTGGACTGTGCCCCGAGCGCCGGGTCCGCCGTCTCCCCGGCCTTCAAACTCGCGACGATCTTCTTCTGGTTGGGAATGATGATGAAAAAGACGTTCGCCGACATGATCGTTGCGGTGAACGCCCCCATATGCAGCATCGCGGCCCGCCCGGTAAAAACCTGCGTATATCCCCACGCCATCGCCACCAATATGCCGAACAGCACCACCATCAGCCCGTTCTGGCTCTTGCCCAGCGGCGATTTGCAGAGCGCATCGTAAACCAGCCACCCGACCGCCAGCGACGCCATCGAAAGCCCGATCGCCCCCCAAACGGGCAGATCCATCACCGACCGGTCGATGAGGAACAAATCTGCCCCGGCGTAATAGACGATGGCGAGCATCGCGAACCCGGTCAGCCAGGTCGTATAGCTCTCCCATTTGAACCAGATGAGATGCTCGGGCAGATTGGGCGGCGCCACCACATATTTGTTGATGTGATAAAACCCGCCCCCATGCACCTGCCATTCCTCGCCAAGCACGCCCCTGGGGAGTCCCGCATGTTTGCGCAATCCCAGATCGAGCGCGATGAAATAGAATGAAGATCCGATCCACGCGATCCCCACAATCACATGCGTCCAGCGCACGGCGAACGCCAGCCATTCGGAAAAAATCGCAAAGTCTGTCATTATTGTTTTTGCCTCAACAATATTAAGCGCCGCTCCGCCGCATCTCTTTGCGGGGCACGATCTCAACAGCAGCACGAAGGTGCCCCGAAGGGGCGGATGAGGGGTGCCTGCTGAGTCCGAAAAGTGCACCACGTCCTCGTATTACCGCGGACGCGCACCCCATCCGACCTTTCGCTGGCGCGAAAGCCCACCTTCTCCCTCAAGGGGAGAAGGAAAGGGAGCGTGCGGCAACGCTGTGCACCATGATAAATTCGCCAATCGCGTACGTCTCGCGCAATAGCAGCAAACACTCCTTCACCCATCCGCACCCCCACGATACCGCGCAATCGCCCGCACAACCTCCGCCGCCGTCAACGCCGCAATCACCTCGGGCCGCTTGTCGTTCACGTCACGCCCGCCAATCGGCATAACCAGCCCCTCGGCCAGCCCCGGCGCCACGCCCATATCGACAAGCCAACTCCTGAACGTCGCCCGCTTGGTCTTCGACCCGATCATCCCGACATACGCAGTATCGGTCCGCTCCAGCGCTTCTTTTGCGATCAGGAAATCGAGCCCATGATCATGGGTCAGGATGACGAACGCACTCCCCTCGGGCGCCTCGCGCACCAGCGCTTCGGCCACCGGTACATGCCGCGCCTCGACGCCTTCCGGCGCCCCCTGGATTTCCGCTGCGCGATTATCCACCAGAAGCGTGCGATAGGGGAGCGGCATCAGCGCTTGCGCCAGCGCCTTTCCCACATGCCCCGCCCCGAAAATATAAACATGCGGCCTCAGTGCGTAGTCCGCCTCCGCCCGTGCCCGCAAATCCTGTGCAATCGGTGCATCGATCGTCTGCAGCGAAATCTCGACCCGTCCACCGCAACACTGCCCGATCTCCGGCCCCAGCGGCAAATCGATCACGTCGGCTGGCATGCCCTCCATGATCATCGCCCGCGCCCGGTCGATCGCACGAAATTCAAGCTGCCCGCCGCCGATGGTGCCCAACAGCCCTGTCGCCGTCACCACCATCCAGGTCCCCGCCTCGCGCGGCGTCGACCCTTGCGTGCGGGTCACCTCGACCAGCACAGCCGTCTCCGCCGCATCGAGAAACGCCCGCACCTGTCGCGGTGTCGGTGTCATTGCCCCGCGGCCTCGCGCTTGAGCCGTTCAATCGTCATCAGCACCCGCTCCGGCGTCGCCGGCGCATCCATGCGTGGCGGGACTTTATAGTCCGCGACGCTCGCCGCCGCCATCGAGAGCGCTTCGAGCACCGATATCGCCAGCATGAACGGCGGCTCGCCCACCGCCTTGGATCGCCTTATCGTCGGCGCCTTATTCTCCGACCATTCGGCAAGCTTGACCTTGAAAACCTTCGGCACATCCGAAGCGAGCGGAATCTTATAGGTCGAAGGCGCGTGCGTACGGAGCTGCCCCTTCTCATCCCACCACAATTCCTCGGTGGTGAGCCATCCCATCCCCTGGATGAACCCGCCCTCGATCTGCCCCATATCGATGGCCGGATTGAGCGACCTGCCCACATCGTGGAGAATATCCACCCGTTCCACCATATATTCGCCCGTCAGCGTATCGACAACGACCTCCGAGCACGCCGCGCCATAAGCGAAGTAAAAGAACGGCTTGCCCTTCCCCGCCGCACGATCCCAGTGAATATCCGGCGTCTTATAGAACCCCGCCGCCGAAAGCTGCACGCGCGCCAGATATGCCTCGTTGATGAACTCCGCCCAATCGAACCGCTGATTGCCGACGAGCACGCAATTGGGCTCGAACACCACCGCATCCTCGGGCACGCCATATTTCTCGGCCGCAAACGCCACGAGCCGCGCCTTGATCTGCCCCGCCGCATTGGCCGCTGCCATACCGTTCAAATCCGACCCCGAAGACGCCGCCGTCGCCGAGGTGTTGGGCACCTTCCCCGTCGTCGTCGCGGTGATCTTCACCTTGCCAAGATCGATCTGAAACTCATCGGCCAGCACCTGCGCGACCTTGACGTAAACCCCCTGCCCCATCTCGGTGCCGCCGTGGTTGAGGTGCACCGACCCGTCCTTATAGACATGCACCAGCGCCCCGGCCTGGTTGAACGCCGTCATCGTAAAGCTGATGCCGAACTTGACCGGCGTCAGCGCAATCCCCCGCTTCAAAACCTTCGAGGATCTATTGAAGGAGACGACCTCGTCCCGCCGCTTGCGGTAGTCCGACGACGCCTCCAACTCCTCCACCACCCGGCCAATGATATTGTCCTCGACCGTCTGATAATACGGCGTCACATCGCGCCCGCCATCGCCATAGAAATTGGCCTTGCGCACGTCGAGCGGGTCCATCCCCAGCGTATAGGCGATATCCTCGATCCATCGCTCGCACGCCACCATCCCCTGCGGCCCGCCGAACCCGCGAAACGCGGTATTCGACACCGTATTGGTCCTGAGCGGCTCGGATTTCAGATGCACATTGGGATAGTAATAGGCGTTATCCGCATGAAACAGCGCCCGGTCCGTCACCGGTCCCGAAAGGTCCGCCGAATACC
The DNA here is from genome assembly GCF_044811015.1 of Pelagibacterium halotolerans. Classification (GTDB taxonomy): domain Bacteria; phylum Pseudomonadota; class Alphaproteobacteria; order Rhizobiales; family Devosiaceae; genus Pelagibacterium; species Pelagibacterium halotolerans_A. Next base: position 3,421,373 of record NZ_CP085243.1, on the reverse strand, counting down.
CGCACCGCGCCGCATAAACCGCGTCGACCGCCGATATCCGCCCCGCACCGTCGAACCCGACCTCATAGTCCACCACGAAATCGTGCCGCTTGCCGGTTGCGATCATATCGTCATCCCGGTCCGGCCGGATCTTCACCGTCCGCCCGAACCGTTTCGCCGCAATCGCCGCCACGCAGGCAAAGATGTTCCCTTGCGTCTCCTTGCCGCCGAACCCGCCGCCCATCCGCCGTACGATCACATTGACGGCATTGGACGGCACCCCGAGCGCGTGCCCCACCATATGCTGGATTTCGCTCGGATGCTGGGTCGAGGAATATACGGTCACCTCATCATCCTCGCCCGGCGTCGCCATCGCGATCTGCCCTTCGAGGTAGAAGTGATCCTGCCCGCCGATGGTCACGGAACCCTTCACCCGATGCTCTGCCGCGGCGAGCGCGCCGGGCACATCGCCCCGCCGCATCGTCATCCCCTCGGTGACAACCCTGCCGCCGGACGCTCGCGCCGCTGCAACATCCACGTCGAACGGCTCTTCGGCATAGGTGATCTTCGCCAGATGCGCCGCCCGCCGCGCCGCCTCCCGCGTTTCGGCTACGACCGCAAACAACGGCTGCCCGTAAAAAACGCTCCGCCCCTCGGCAAAAATCGGCTCGTCATCCTTATGGCCGGGACTGATATCGTTCACCCCCGGCACATCCGCAGCCGTCAGAACCCCCACCACCCCCGGCGCAACCCGCACGGCGTCGAGGTCCATCGCCGTAATCGCCCCATTGGCGCAGGTCGAAAGCCCCAGATAGGCATGCAGCGTCCCCGTCGGCTCGATGATGTCGTCGATATATTCCGCCCATCCCGCCACATGCTTGTGCGCGGAATCGTGTCTCTGGGCAGCGTGCACCCCGCCGGAAATGTCCTTGCGGTCGTCAGAAAGCGCGCTCATCATGGCCCTCCATCAAGGCAGTGTATCCGGCTCCACCCCTCCCCATCCCTCCCCGTCGAGGGGAGGGTGTTTTGGGGCTCTCCATCGCCGGTGGCACTGACCGGCACCTCCCCTTGCGGAGGAGGATGGGAGAGGGGTAAGCAGCACCTGCCAAACATGCACGCCACGCATCACGCCACCTCATGCCGGACAATCCGCGTCCCGGCCTCGCCACTCATCTCAAGATAAAACCGCCGCAACAAGTTCCGCGCCGCCAGCATCCGGTATTCCGCGCTCGCCCGCCAGTCGGTCAAAGGCGTAAAGTCCTCGGCATAGGCCGGCAGCACCGCCTCGACGCTCTCCATCGTCCACGGCTTGCCCACGAGCGCTGCCTCAACCGCCCGCGCCCGCATCGGCGTTCCCGCCATCCCGCCATAGGCAACGACCGCCTCGGCGACGACCCCCTCGACCACCCGCACCCGGAACGCCCCGAGCGTCGCGGTGATATCCTCATCCCGCCGCTTGGTCACCTTATAAGCTGCGAAGAACTCATCCGCCGCCGGCCGCGGCACGCGAATGCTCTCGACGAACTCGCCCGCCGCCCTGTCCTGCTTGCCGTAGCGGATAAAGAAATCCTCGAGCTTGATCTCCCGCCGCGCATCCCCCTTGCGCAGCACAATCGTCGTCCCCAGCGCAATCAGCGGCGGCGGCGTATCCCCGATCGGCGACCCGTTGGCGATATTACCGCCAAGCGTCCCCATATTGCGCACCTGCGCACCTCCGATCCGCAGCCAGAGCTCCCGCAATTGCGGAATGTGCTCTGCAATCACCGCGAGCGCATCCCGATAGCTCACCCCCGCCCCGAACGTGATCGCATCCTCGGCAATCTCGATGCCCTGCAATCCCGTCAAATGCCCGATAAACACCACCGGCGCGATCTCGCGCATGAACTTGGTCACCCACAGCCCGACATCGGTCGCCCCCGCGACAATCGTCGCCTCGGGCCGCTCTTTAAGCACGGCAGCAAGATCGTCTACACTCGCCGGCACGATCAAATCCCCACCCACCGCCGAAACGACAACCCGCTGCCCGTCCTTGAGCGCCTTCAGCCGCGCGACGATATCCGCCCGCTCACGATTGAGCGCATCCTCCACCGCCGCGCCATAGGTCGAAACCGCCCGCGCCGCCCTCACAATCGGCGCGTAGCCTGTGCACCGGCACAAATTCCCCTGCAGCGCCGTCTCGACCTCCGCCACACTGGGCGTCGGATTTTCCAGCCACAGCCCATAAAGCGACATCACGATCCCCGGCGTGCAGAACCCGCACTGGCTCCCGTGATAGTCCACCATCGCCCGCTGCACCGGATGCAGCCCGCCATCGGCGCCGCGAAGATGCTCCACGGTCACCACATGCGTCCCGTCGAGCGAGCCGACGAACCGGATGCACGCATTCACGCCCTCATAGGCGAGCGTTCCATCGGCTTTGAGCCGCCCCACCAGCACGGTGCACGCCCCGCAATCCCCCTCGGCACACCCTTCCTTAGTACCGCGCAACATCCGGTCGAGCCGCAGAAAATCCAGCAGCGTCCGGTCGGGCTCGACATCAGAAAGCTCGACCAGCCGGTCATTGAGATAAAACCGGATCGCGTTGCGCACATTCATGTCCTAGGACCTGTTTACACTTATGGATAGGGGTTTGACGTGCCATAGTCCGAGCAACTTTCGTGGAAAATCCCGCGCCGTGGCCCCATGTCCACAAGCGGGATTTTTCGCGACGAGGGGCCGGACTATGGCACGCCCGAAGGGTTTTGCATAAATCGCCCGCTGACCGCGCATTTCCTGGCGTACGAGGACAACCCCGCCCTGCGGAAAACACTTGGCATTGAACGATTTATGCAAAATCAAGCCCCTATCCATAAGTGTTAACAGGCCCTAGCTCCCGCGATAGGTCGAATAGCCAAACGGCGACACCAGCAACGGCACATGATAGTGAGCTTCCGGATCTGAAACGATGAACCGCACCGGCACCACATCGAGAAACGCCGCCGGCGTCCCGTCGAGCCCAGCGAAATAATCCCCCACATGAAACCGCAGCTCATAAGCTCCCACCGCGAGCGCCGCCCCCTCGAGCAACGGTCCGTCGCACCGTCCATCGGAATTTGTCACGACACTCTTGATCGCTTCGCCTGTGCCTGAAAGAAGCTCTATCGTCATGTCCCGCGCCGGATGTCCGTTGGCCGTATCCAATACGTGTGTGGTCAGCCGTCCCGCGCTCATGATGATCCTTTCGCCGCAAATCAAACCTATCGAGTATCAACCTAAAAATCGGCCCGTGAAAGAGGGCTCTCCAAATTTTTTACCACATGGTCCATTTTTTGGCGCTAAGCTGATACCACCCCGGCACAGCCTGACTCCCTCGCCCCCTTGGGGAGAGGGTTGGGGTAAGGGGTGCCCCGCTTCCAACCGCAACCACATTCCACAGGTCCCTCATGCGCTATCCCCGCGATTTCCTCGGCTACGGCCCCACCCCTCCCCAGGCCAACTGGCCCGGCGGCGCCAATATCGCGGTACAGTTTGTCCTCAATTACGAGGAAGGTGGAGAAAACAACATCCTCCATGGCGACGCCGCCTCCGAAGCCTTCTTGGCGGACGTCGTCGGCGCCGCCCCATGGCCCGGCCAGCGCCATTGGAATATCGAATCCATGTACGAATATGGCGGCCGTGCCGGCTTCTGGCGCCTCCATCGCCTGTTCACGGAGCGCGATCTCCCGATCACCGTCTATGGCGTCGCCACCGCATTGATGCGCGCACCCGAGCAGGTCAAAGCCATGCTCGATGCCGAGTGGGAAATTGCATCCCACGGATTGAAATGGGTCGAGCACAAGGACATGCCTGCGGACGAAGAGCGCAAACAGATTGCCGAAGCGGTACGCCTCCATACCGTCGCCACCGGCTCACGCCCGAAAGGCTGGTATACGGGCCGCTGCTCGATCAACACGGTCGATCTTGTCTCCGAAGAAGGCGGCTTCGCCTACATCTCCGACACCTACGACGATGACCTCCCTTACTGGCGCGTCCACAACGGCAAGCCCCAGCTCATCATCCCCTACACCCTCTCGGCAAACGACATGCGCTTCGTCACCGCCTCGGGTTTTGCCAATGGCGAAGAGTACTTCCAATTCTTGAAGGACAGCTTCGACTGTCTCTACGCCGAGGGCGAAGCCGGTGCGCCCAAGATGATGACCATCGGGCTGCACTGCCGCCTCGCCGGACAGCCCGGCCGCTTCCAAGGGTTAAAGAAATTCGTCGACTACATCACAGGCTTCGACAAAGTCTGGGTGCCCACCCGTCTAGCCATCGCCGAACATTGGGCCGAACAGCACCCCTACCAGCCGCCAAAGCTCCAGCCCTCAACCATGGATCGCGAGACCTTCCTCACCACTTTCGGCGGGGTCTTCGAGCACTCCCCCTGGATCGCAGAACGCGCCTTCGAAGCAGAGTTGAGCCCCGGGAACGACACCGCCACCGGCATCCATTTCGCGCTCCAGGCCCAATTCCGCATGGCTACCGAAACCGAACGCCTCGGCGTCCTCACGGCCCATCCCGACCTTGCCGGCAAACTCGCCACCGCCAAGCGCCTGACCGACGCCTCCACCGCCGAACAGGCCTCCGCCGGCCTCGACGTCCTGACCGACGACGAGCGCGAAACCTTCACCGCGCTCAACACCGCTTACGTCGAAAAATTCGGCTTCCCCTTCATCATCGCCGTCCGCGACAACACCAAGGCCTCGATCCTCGAGGCGTTCAAGGCACGGCTCGAAAACACCCGCGAAGCCGAATTCGAAACCGCTTGCCGCCAGGTCGAGCGCATCGCGGAACTGCGGATCAGAGCGCTTTTTGAGGGTTAGATAGGGCTCATCCTGCGTCGTGCGTCTCCTCAATCGCCCTGAGCATCCCCGCCCAGGCCTTTTTGGTGCGCTCGATATATTCGGCGTATTCCGCATTCATGTCGTGCGCCAGCGTCGCCCGGCATCCCGCCCCGTCCGGCTCCAACCTGATCCGAACGATCGACGTGGCTTCCCGCTCTTCCTCCTCCTCGACGAAGAATGTGAAGTCCAGTCGCGAGGGGCGCTCGAACGCGAGATAGCGCCCCCAGGCCGGCCCCTCCTCGCCGTCCGCGACATCGACAAACCGATAGGCACCACCCTCCCGCGGGTCCACCTCGACGACCGTCACCTCGCCGTCGCGTCCAATATTCTCGTTGTTTCGCGCAAGCCAGCGCCGGATTTTTTCAGGATTTACCCAGGCATCGAAAACAGCATCGGGATCCATCGCCGGAAAACGGTGCTCAACCGCGGCAGTCACCAGTTCGGTCATCAGTCTCTCCTTTCTGCAACCTCGACACAGGCCGCCCGGAAGGTTCATCTCACTTATAAAACCCCTCGCGCAGATTGATGCCGTGCTCAACATAAGCCTTCATCGCACACAGCATACCGGTCCACCCTTCGCAATTGCCATAGGACGCCTTGAGGCCGTCGGCATTCTCGCGCCAGCCTTCCTCTGTGATCGTCACCAGCGTGCGCCCGTCACTCAGCCCCTCGAAGCCCATCGTGACCGTGGTCGGTCTGCCTTCGTCCGCATCCCAGGTCAAAACGATCTTCTTATCCTTTTCGACCTCCACCACATTGACCGGAAACGCGCCGGGAAAATCGTGGAAATCCCAAGTCACCGTCGCCCCGGTCTCCAGCCGCCCCTTGGCGCCGCCGGTTGTGAAATACCCCGAAAGTTCCTTGGGGTCCGCGACCGCTTCGAACACCTCGTGCACCGGTTTGGATATCCGGCCCGATACCGTGAATTTGAGTTCCATGTGAACGTTCCTCCTTGTCGATATGGTTATTATGTTATAAAAATATAACATGTCAACAGCAACTGATTCGGACAGGATTTTCAAAGCCTTGGCGGACCATCGCCGCCGCGCTATCCTCGATGCTTTGAAAGACGCGCCCAAAACCACCGGCGCCTTGTGCGAGATGTTCCCCGAAATCGACCGCACCACTGTCCTCCAGCATATGCGCGTCCTCGAAGCCGCCGACCTCATCATCCCCGAACGCCGTGGCCGCGAGCGCTGGAACCATCTGAACGCCATGCCGATCAAAGAGATCCACGACCGCTGGATCGGCGACTATGCGCAGAACGCAGTGAGTCTGATCTCGAAGCTCAAGACGGATCTGGAGGAATAGGCTTTGGGAGCGGCACTCCCAGACAACCAACCCTTTTTGCGCCAAACTTATCCCCGCCCCGCAAACGTCGAGTATGATGCTTTCCACGGACCCGCTTGATGGGCGCAGGCGCAACGAACGTTTGGGCGGGACCGGTCCGATGGGAGTCGTCCCAGCGGAGGCCCAAACGTCACCGTGGCCAGCCACAGCGATCCTGTGGTCACCGGGGAAACCTGGCGGGGATTGGCCCCAGCCCGAGCAGACGCCAAGCCAAAAATCCCGGGCGTATGCGGCGAGGCGTGCCTCGCATCTATAATCAGTATGAGGCGCGTCTCGCCGCATACCGTCCACGTTGTTTGACATCCGAGGCCAAAAGGCCGTCGGACACACAGCTATGCCCAAAGAAACGCAACCGCTGTTCCGGCTCGCGCCGTTCTGCGCTATCAAGAAGGCGAGCGTCACCACCGACAAAGACAAAAGAGCAAATGCCCGAACGCACTTACGCCACGCCGGCCGGCGGTCTCCCCCCCCAAAGCCAGCTCCTCACAGGCCGCGCGGCCTTTACCGCAAGCTATGCCGTCATCCCCAAAGGCGTCATGACCGACATCGTCACGAGCGCTTTGCCGTTCTGGGACAAAACCCGCCTCTGGATCATCGCCCGCCCCCTCTCGGGTTTCGCCGAGACCTTTTCGCAATACATCATGGAAGTCGCCCCCGGCGGTGGCAGCGAAAAGCCCGAGCTCGACCCCGGTGCCGAAGGCGTCCTTTTCATGACCGAAGGTGCGATGACGGTGACCCTCGCCGGCACGCGCCACGACATGACCGCGGGTGGCTACGCCTATATTCCCGCCGGCACGCCCTGGACCCTCCACAACACCGCCAGCGCACCCGCAAAATTCCACTGGATCCGCAAGGCCTACGAAGCCGTCGACGGCATCGAAAAACCCGAGCCTTTCGTCGCCAACGAAGCCGACATCGCCCCCGTCCCCATGCCCGATACCGACGGCGCCTGGGCCACGACCCGCTTCGTCGACCCTGCCGACATCCGCCACGATATGCACGTCAACATCGTCACGATCCAGCCCGGCGCCGTCATCCCCTTCGCCGAAACCCACGTGATGGAACACGGCCTCTACGTCCTCGAGGGCAAGGCGGTCTACCGGCTCAATCAGGACTGGGTCGAAGTCGAGGCCGGCGACTACATGTGGCTCAGGGCCTTCTGCCCCCAGGCCTGCTACGCCGGCGGTCCGGGCCCCTTCCGTTACCTGCTCTATAAAGACGTCAACCGCCACCCCAGATTGCGCATCGGCCAATGACCGAAAACCGCACGATCGTCATTGAGCCGCTGACCAAATCCGGCTTCGCCCCCTTCGGCCAGGTCCTGACCGTCGAAGGCGCGCACCACTACCCCATCAACGGCGGGATGACCGAGCGCTATCACGACCTCGCAGACGTCGCGCTCGCCGGAGAAAACGCGCGCCCGCTGATCTCGATCTTCCGCGGCCAGCCTTACGCCCTGCCGCTGACCCTCAAAATGGTCGAGCGCCATCCGCTAGGCTCGCAGGCCTTCATGCCGCTTTCCGCCCGCCCGTTCCTCGCCATCGTCGCCCCCGACGCAGGCGGCACGCCTCAACGCCCGCGCGCCTTCCTCGTCCCATCGGGCATCGGCATCAACATCGGCATCAACGTTTGGCACGGCGTTCTGACGGCGCTGGACGCGGAAAGCGATTTCCTCGTCGTTGATCGCGGCGGCGACGGCAACAATCTCGAAGAGCATTTTTTCAAGGAACACTATACGGTCAGGATGCCCTAAATCCCCGCATACCACTCATAACCGCGATCTTCCCAATACCCGCCGTTTCCGCCATGGATCTGGGCAAAGTTATCCACCACTTCAATCCTGCGGATATACTTGGCCATCTTGTAGCCAAGCTGGCGCTCGATCCGCACCCGGAGCGGCGCACCATTGGCAACGGGCAGGGCCTCATCGTTGAGGCCATAAGCAAGGATGGTCTGCGGATGCCGCGCATCGAGCATGTCGACACTCTCGTAATACGGCCCCCGGCTGAACCCGCCCCCGAGACTGTCGAAGCAGTGAAAGACGCAATACCGCGCGTTCGACCGCACACCGACTTCATCGAGAATATGCGCCAGAGGCACCCCGGTCCACTTGGCGATACAGCTCCAGCCTTCCACGCAATCGTGCCGCGTAATCTGCGTTCGCGACGGCATGTTGCGCAGTTCGGCGAGCGAATACCGCGCCGGCACCTCGACAAGCCCGTCCACCAGCAACGCGTAATCGGCAAAATCGTTCGCCCTGAGCGCCAGATATTCCTCGGAGTTGGGATCGGTCGATCCGTTCGGCCGCTGCCCCTGCCGGATTTCGCTTTCGGAAAATTCCTTGGCCAGCGCCTCGCGGCCCAGAAGCGCCCGCTGCGCGCCCATCGTCACGTCATTGGCGCCCATCATGAAATCACGCACCGGATGGCCGGTCCGCAGAACCGAGTCGAACTGGTCGCACCCCGAAAGCGCTACCCCCGCGATCCCCGCCGCCGATGTGGTGAGGAATGTCCGGCGCGAAAGAATAAAACGGCTCATGAGCGCTCCTCCTTGTCCGCATCGACGCGATACCACCCTGTGATCATCGAGCGCAGCTCGTTGATCGGCCCGGCCAGCACGACCATCACGATATGAACGATGAAAAACAGAACCAGCACGACCATCGCGGCGAAATGGATCGTCCGCGCCGTCTGCCGTCCGCCGAAAATCTCGATGAGCCACGGCCAGGCCGTGTTCATCCCCGGCGACATGGACAGCCCCGTGAGGATGATCACCGGGAAAACGACAAAGAAAATCACGGCATAGGAGAATTTCTGGAGCGCATTATATCCCTTGCGATGGTGGAACCGGAGCCGCGCGTGGTCCGCGACATCCCCCGGCAGCGCTTTGAGGTCGCTCCCCTTGGGCACGATATCCCGCCGCAAATGCCCGTTGAAAAAGCTCGCCACCGCCCAGACGAACAGCGTGCTCACCAAGATCCACGCAAAGAAGAAATGCACCACACGGCCAGTGGCGAGATCGCGATAGGACGGAATGGTCAGCCAACTCGGAAATCCGCGAAACTGCGGATTGGCCTCGGTGCCGGAATACCCGAATACACCCGAAGTATCGATCCTGTTGCCAAAGATCGTCGTATACCCCGCATATCCCCCTTCGGCACGCCGCTCAGCATGCATCGAAAGCACGGAGTTATCGTATCCGAACCCCGATTCCTGCCCGATATAAAGCGTCGGATGCGCATTGAAGATCTGCAGCCCGGAAAACAGCAGAAAGAACAGGCAGATCACCCACACCCAATGGGTCACCCGTGTCCAAACCGACTGGCGGTAAACCAGCGGTCCCTTTCTGCGGCGCGGCTTGGTATCCTCGCCTTCCCCGGTCGTCGCACTCATCGGCGGCCGATCTCCCTGTCGTTCATGTCCGTAACCTACGGTCATCACTTCGCGGGAGTTTCAGCAATTGTTACAGGCCGGGCAACGCCGTTCACGTCATCGTGCGGCCCAGTTCAACCCGCGCCGCAGGACCGTCGCCATTTCTGGCACCTCGAATTCCGCGGCAACATGCCCGAGCGCCGAATAGAACACCCGGCCCGCGCCATGCCGCCGCTTCCACACCACCGGCATCACCGTGCCCTTGAGCCACGGCGCGTGGGTACCATCGAACGTGGTCGTCGCCAGCACCTCATTGCCCGGATCCACATGCATGAAATACTGCTCGGAGCGATACTCGAAGCTCCCAACCCCTTCCATGATCGGATCGTCGGGCGCCGTCACCTCGACGCGATAGTCGATGATATCCCCCGGATGCGCGACCCATTGCCCACCCACCATGAAATGGTAGGCGATCTGATCGCGGAACGAATCTCCCATCCCGCCATGAAACCCGCCAAGCCCGATACCGCCCTCGACGGCCGCGCACAAATTGTCGAGCTCGGCCTTCTCGATTTTGGCCTGCGTGATCACCGGCACGATCAGCGAAAGCTCCGACAGCCCCGCATCGGCAAACGCCGCCGTACCTTCGACGACCTCGACAGCAAATCCGTCGTCCGAGAGCATGCCCGCGACAATCTCGGCGCACTGCCTGGGCTCATGCCCTTCCCAGCCGCCCCAAGCGATCAGTGCCTTGCGCATAAGTATGATTCCTCCCTCAATTCCGCAGCAACCTGCACCGGGAAAGCGTTTGTGACAAGGCACCGGCAGGACATGACAAGAACGTCACAAATTGACCGCATGGTCAAAATTTATGCTTTTCGCACTCCGCATTCTGCTGTTTACTTCATGCAAGTGCTTTGCGGTTTTCAACAGCGGCGCGCCCGGTGTTGCGCTGTAATCCAAGCGTCGCAAATGCATGGAATAGAAGGCACCGTATGCCTTTCATAACAAAGGGAACAAGGGACATGAAACATCTGCTGCTGAGCGCCTCCGCGCTGGCGCTGACCTTGGGCATGGCGAGCACCGCCGCCGCCCAATCCGAGGGTGAATTCACGCTCAATATCCTGCACATCAACGACCTGCATTCGCGCATCGAGTCGATCAATGCTTACGACTCCACCTGCGGCGAAGAGGACGAAGCGGCCGGCGAGTGCTTCGGCGGCATCGCGCGCGTCAAGACCGCCATCGACACGCGCCGCGACGCGCTGACCGAAGCGGGCGAAAACGTCATCGTCCTCGACGCAGGCGACCAGTATCAGGGCTCGCTCTTTTATACGACCTACAAGGGCGAAGAAGTCGTCGAGTTCATGAACATGATCGGCTTCGATGCCATGGCCGTGGGCAACCACGAATTCGACGACGGTCCGGAAGGCCTCGCCGTATTGCTCGACGGTCTCGACTTCCCGATCATTTCGGGCAACATCGATGTGACCGAGGATGAGGTGCTTGCCGGTCGCGTACCCGGAGCGCTGGTGCTGGAAATCGGCGGTGAACAGGTCGGCATCGTCTCCGTTCTCGCCGAAGACACCGACGAAACCTCCTCGCCGGGCGATGGCGTGCGCTTCATCCAGGCCGAAGATTACTTGAAGGGCGCCGTCGAGGGTCTAGAAGCCGCTGGCATCAACAAGATCATCGCTCTGACCCACATGGGCGTTACGCGCGACATCGACATCGCCTCGGCGGTTCCCGGCATCGACGTCATAGTGGGTGGTCATTCGCACACGCTGTTCTCGAATACCGAGGACGCGGAATACTCCTATCCCTTCATGGTCGAAAATCCCGAAGGGGCGGAAGTGCCGATCGTTCAGGCCTACGCCTATTCGAAATATCTCGGTGAACTCGAAGTGACCTTCGATGCCGATGGCAACGTCGTCTCGGCAACCGGAGATCCGCTCCTGCTCGATGCGTCCATCGAGCCAGACGCCGAAGCCGCCGCGCGTGTGGCCGAACTCAAGGCTCCGCTCGAGGAGTTGATGCAGCAGGTCGTCGGCACCGCCACGGAGGAAATCGACGGTAGCCGCGACACCTGCCGGATCCAGGAATGCGAAATGGGCAATCTCGTTGCCGACGCCATCCTCGACCGCGTCGCCGATCAGGGCGTCCAACTCGTGATCCAGAACGGCGGCGGCCTGCGCGCGTCCATCGACGAGGGCGAAATCACGATGGGTGAAGTCATCACGGTTCTGCCGTTCCAGAACACGCTGGCGACCTTCGAACTCAATGGCGCGGGCATCCGCGAAGCGCTCGAAAACGGCGTCAGCGATTGGGAGAACGGCGCAGGCCGCTTCCCGCAGGTCGCCGGGCTCCGCTACACTTGGGACCGCAACGCTCCGGTAGGCGAACGCATCGTCTCGGTCGAGGTGATGCAGAACGGCGAATGGGCGCCGCTTGAAGACGACACCGTCTACAAGGTCGCGACCAACAACTACATGCGCGGCGGCGGCGACGGCTACGCCATGTTCGAAGGCGACGACAAGAACGCCTACGACTATGGCCCCGGCCTCGAAATCGTCCTCGCCGATTACATCGCCGATCTCGGCGGCGAGTACACGCCTTACCTCGACGGCCGGATTTCCGAAGTCGAATAGGTCTGATGCAATCGAACTAGGAAGAGGCGCGCTCGCAGAGCGCGCCTCTGAATTATACCGACCGCAATGGCGCCAAGGCCTGGTCTATGTCCTTGCCTTCGTCACCGAGACTTACCGTCACCTCCCGCCGGTCTGCATCCGAGACCATTCCTAGATCCAGCACACGCTGAAGATTAGCTGCATGCCGGAAGGTTGGCTTCTGCGGCACACCCGTATTCACAGCCTCGACGAACCGGTGATAATTGGTCGGCACCGGTTCCACCGGCACGTCGACCCATTGCGCCTGATCGATCCCGTCACCGGTGCAGGCCCGCAGCGTCGTGCCCTCGAAGCCGTGATGGATTTCGAGCCCGCCCTTGTCGCCATAGGCACGCAAACGCAGCGCGTTGTGATAGCCCGGCGCCCAACGGGTCGCATGCACCACCCCGAGTGCTCCGTTCTCGAATTCGAGCGACATGGTGAAGCTGTCATTCGCATCGAGAACATAGTCGCCGATCCGCCCATCGGGATCCTTGTCGAACGCCTTCAAACGGCAAAACGCCTTTTCCACCGCCGATCCAATCCCGTACCAGGCGAAATCGAGGATGTGGATGCCGATATCCCCAAGGGTACCATTCGAGCCGTGCTGGGTGGAAAGCCGCCACAGCCACGTCGGATCCGTGCGCCAATCGCCCCAAGCCTTGGAAACGAGCCAGCTTTGCAGATAACTGGCCTCCACATGCTTGACCGCACCGATCTCCCCCGCATCCACCATGTCGCGGAAGCGCTGGAGTTCGGGGGTGTTGCGATAGGTGAGATTGACCATGCCGACAAGACCCGCCGCCTCGGTGGCATCGGCCATCTCCCGGGCATGCTCGTAATGTGTCGCCAGTGGCTTCTCACACAGGACGTGTTTGCCAGCTTTGAGCGCCTGCATGGTCGTGGCGTAATGGAAGCGGTCCGGCGTTACGTTCGCGACCGCATCGAACTGCCCCCAATTGAGCGCGTCTTCGAGCGACGTGAACGCGTGCGTAATGCCATATTCGGCGGCAAATGCCGTGACCCGTTCATAGTTGACGTCCACCGCCCCAACGAGTTTCACACCATCGATGGCGGCGAAATGTGCTGCATGGTGCGTGGCCATCTTGCCGGTGCCGAGAATGACAAGCCTCATGGGCTTCTCCCCCAATATATATTGATTGAACCCGCGCCCGACGGCGCGCAACACCCTAGCGGAACCCTTCTTCCCCGGCCTTGTGCAGTTTCAGTCCGCGTTCTTCGATCGGCTCGAGCGCCTTTTCGACAGGGACATTCGGCGCATCGTGGATCGCCTTGTACGCCGGTTGCGGATTGTAGGCCCAGTTGACCGCATTACGCAGCACCTGCCCGACCGTTTTGTCGAAATAGGTCGGATAGGTCTCGTGTCCGGGCCGGAAATAGAAAATATTCCCCGCACCGCGACGATAGGTCAGCCCCGAACGGAACACCTCACCGCCCTGAAACCAGGAGAGGAAAACCGTCTCGAGCGGCTCGGGCACCGAGAACGGCTCGCCGTACATCTCCTCGTTCTCGAGTTCGAAATAGTCACCCAGCCCCTGCGCGATTCTGTGCCCCGGATTAACTACCCAGAGCCGCTCCCGCTCACCGGCTTCGCGCCATTTGAGTGCACAAGGCGTGCCCATCAGCCGTTTGAACGGCTTGGAAAAATGCGAGGAATGCAGTGCAATGAAGCCCATACCTTCATAGACCCGCTTGGCGACACGCTCGACGATTTCGTCGGCAACCGCGCCATGGTCCGCATGGCCCCACCACAACAGCACGTCGGTCTGCGCCAGCTTCTCCTCGGTCAACCCGTGCTCGGGGTCTTGCAGCACGACAGTGGACGCGGAAATCCCGCTGTCCTCGCGCAAGAGGTCGGCAATCGCCTCGTGCATGCCTTTGGGATAGAGCTTACCCACCTCGGCATTCTTGTTCTCGTGAATATTCTCGCCCCAAACGAGAGCGTTGATCGTCATGGCACACCTTTCTGTCCCAACCGGCAGCATACGGCAGCCACCAGCCAAAGCGCTTTGGAAACTAAGTCTCGACCCAGCGGCGCTCTCTCATTCGCCACTGATAACCTGGAAATTCCGTTGAACCCCCGAAAGCTTGCATGGCCCGCTCCGTTCAACGTTCAGGACTCGCTCTATCGCGTTTTGCGATAGATTTGGAGGGGGTAATTGCGCGTAAAATGAAAAAAGAGGCGGATTGCTCCGCCTCTTTGCAAATGCGCAACTGTTCGCGCGCTTATTGCAGCGCGTCGGTGACAACCGTCGTATAAGCGCCTTCGGGCTCCTTGGTGATCGCCGGATTGTCCGGAGATACTGCAGAAAGCAGCGTATCGACCGTCTGCTGATAGGCGTCCATATCGAGCGCTGGTCCGCCGACCATCTCACCGACGACGCCGACCTGGTAAATTTGGCTATCGAGGCTCAGCGCGCCGGACATATCGTTGTCGATAACGATCTGGGCCGCATCTTCCGGATTATCGATGGCGTATTGCCAACCGCGCATCGAGGCTTCGACGAACCGCGTGATCTGGTCAACGAATTCAGGATCCTCGAGCCGGTCTTCCATGACGTAAAGCCCGTCTTCGAGCATGCCGACACCCTCATCGGAGAAGTTGAAGAGGGTCAGGCTGTCTTCGGGAATGCCTGCATCGAGCACCTGCTTATATTCGTTATACCGCATCACCGAAATACAATCCGCCTGGCCTTGCAGCAGAGGATCGGCCGAGAACGCCTGGCGCAGAACCTCTACGCCACCCTCGCTGCCATCCGTGGGCAACCCGAGCTTGGCCATCCAGGCATAAAAGGGATACTCATTACCGAAGAACCAGACCCCGAGCGTCTTGCCCGGGAAGTCGGCCGTCGTCTCGACCCCGCTTTCCTCCGAGCAGACCATTTCAAGCGCCGTGCCTGCGAACGGCTGCGCGACGTTAACGAGCGGCACGCCACGTTCGCGCGCGGCCAGCCCCGCAGCCATCCAGGTCGTGATGATGTCGGCGCCGCCGCCGGCAATCACCTGTTCGGGGGCAATATCCGGCCCGCCGGGATTGATGGTGACGTCCAGCCCGGCTTCCTCGTAGTAGCCAAGATCCTTCGCTACGAGATAACCCGCAAACTGGCCCTGATTGACCCATTTGAGCTGAAAGGTGAGCGGATCGAGGTCCTGCGCGAATACCGGCGCCGCCGAGGCCATTAGGGCACCTGCAAGCGCGGTCGTGAGAAGTGATTTCATTATGCCGTTTCCCCTTTGTTGAAGCGGCGTCCTTTTCGAGGGCGCCTGATTATCGCCGAAGCGAGGCAGGTTTGCCGACCCACCCTACCTCGTCCGTCCCGAGCGTATGGACGGATGCCAGAAGGTGATGGCCCGTTCGATGAGCGCGATCACCCCATAGAAAAGCGAGCCGGCAACCGCCGCAAGCGCGATCTCGGCCCAGACCATATCGACATTCAGCCGTCCGATGGCCGCGGATATCCGGAACCCCATTCCCACCACTGGCGTCCCGAAAAACTCGGCGACGATCGCGCCAATCAGCGCAAGCGTCGAATTGATCTTGAGCGCATTGAAGATGAACGGCCATGCCATCGGCAAGCGCAATTTAAAGAGCGTCTGCCAATACCCAGCCGCATAGGTCCGCATGAGGTCCTTTTCCATCTGCCCGGTCGCGTTGAGCCCCGCGACGGTGTTCACCAGCATCGGGAAGAAGGTCATCACGACGACGACAGCGGCTTTCGACGGCCAGTCGAACCCGAACCACATCACCATGATCGGCGCGATGCCCACGAGCGGCAGCGCCGAGACAAAATTGCCAACTGGCAAGAGGCCACGCTTCAAAAATGGCGACCGGTCGATGGCAATCGCCGTGACGAACGCCACCGAGCAGCCAATCGCGTACCCGATCAGCACCGATTTCAGAAAAGTCTGCTGGAAATCCGGCCAAAGGGGATTGGGAATGGAAAGCAGAATACGCTCCCAAATCAGGCTCGGCGGCGGCAACAGGACCGGCGGTACATTGAGCCCTCGCACCAGCGCCTCCCACAGCACCAGAAGCGTGACGCCGAAGATCACCGGAACGACGAGATCAATTGCCATGCGCCGCGCGCGCCCCCGAACCGTCACCCGCACGAGGAACGCATTGAGCCCCCACGCAGCAAACCAGAACAAAAGCGCGAACAGGATCCAGCCAATATTCATCCCTGCGCCCCCATGGCCCGTTGCGTCATCGCCTGCGCAGCACCGATCAGCACGATCAGCCCCGCTGAAAGCGCAGCCGCCATCAAGAGCGCCGCCCAGATCTGCGTCGTCTGCCCGTAATAGGAGCCCGCCAAGAGGCGCGAGCCCAGCCCGCCAGCAGCACCGGTCGGCAGTTCACCAACAATCGCGCCCACCAGCGAAGCCGCAACCCCCACCTTCATCGAGGTGAAAAGATATGGCACCGCCGAAGGCCATCGAAGCTTCCAGAACAGCTGCGCACCCGTGGCGTTGTACGTCCGCATCAGATCGAGCTGCAGCGCATCGGGCGACCGGAACCCCTTCACCATCCCGACAACCACCGGGAAGAACGAGAGATAGGTCGAAATCAGTGCCTTGGGGATCAACCCGGTCAGCCCGACCGAATTGAGGACAACCACGATCATCGGCGCGATGGCGAGAATGGGGATCGTCTGGCTCGCAATCACCCACGGCATCAGCGAGCGATCGACCGCGCGGTTATGAACGATCAGCACGGCAAGCACGATCCCCAGCGCCGTGCCGAACACAAAGCCCAGCCCCGTTGCGGAAATCGTGATCCAGGCGTGGAAAATCAGGCTGCGCGGCGTCGCGGGGTTGGCATTGACCACCGAATTCCAGAACTCCACCGCCACCTGATGCGGCGCCGGCAGAACGGGACGCTGCTGCGAATAGACATCGGCAAGATACTGAAACAGCCCGACATCGGTCTGGTCGGCCCGCGTGTAAACGCCCTGCTGCCAGGGCGCATTGAGAACGATGGAAAACCCGTACCAAATGACGATGATCGCCAGGACGACGGTGAGAACGGGAACGATCTTGCCCTCTGCCAACCGCCCCATCACCTCACGCCTCCTCGTAGGAATGCCCGGCCCGAAGCCCCTCGCGGACCCGGGCAGCGATTTCGAGAAATTCCGGCGTCTCGCGAATGTCGAGCGGACGTTCTTTTGGCAGGGTGCTCTCGATCACATCGGTCACCCGTCCTGGACGCGGGCTCATCACCACGATCTTGGTGGAGAGATAAACCGCCTCCGGGATCGAGTGGGTGACAAAACAAATGGTCTTCTCGGTTTTGGCCCAAAGATCCAGAAGCTGTTCGTTCAAATGGTCCCGCACGATCTCATCGAGCGCCCCGAACGGTTCGTCCATCAAGAGAAGGTCTGCATCGAACGCCAACGCGCGCGCAATCGACGCCCGCTGCTGCATCCCGCCCGAAAGCTGCCAAGGGTATTTGTTCTCGAACCCGGTGAGATTGACCATCTCAAGGGTCGCAGCAATCCGCCTCCCCTGCTCGGCTTTCGAATACCCCATGATCTCAAGCGGCAGCGCCACGTTCCGCGCAATCGTACGCCACGGATAGAGCGCGGCAGCCTGGAAAACATAGCCATAGGCCCGGTCCTTGCGCGCCTTCTCCGGCGTCGTGCCATTGACGGTGATCGTGCCCGCCGTCGGCTGTTCGAGATCGGCAACCACCCGCAAAAATGTGGTCTTTCCGCACCCCGAAGGCCCGATAAACGAAACAAACTCGCCTTTTTCGATATCGAGATCGACATTGGAAAGCGCCTCAACCGCACCATCCCCGGTCTCGAAAGTCAGTCCCAGCCCCTTGGCCGAAACCACACGCGTACTATCTGCCAAATCCGTAACGCCCCTCAGCTTGCCGGATGATATAGGATGATTGTGGAGATCAGACCCCACTTGCGGGAATACCCGTGCGTTCAACCTTACGCGGCGCGGTCAACTCCTTCCATTGCGAAAGCGCTTTATTGACAGGCATATTCGCCTCGCGCGGCACGAATTTTCCGTGTCCCGGCTCATGCTTCATCGTCGCCTCTTCGACCGAGACCTTCCCGCGCGTCAGAACGAAACGCGGCAACCCTTTGACCGCAATGCCTTCGAAGACATTATAGTCGATCGCCGATTGTTGGCTCTCCGCCGAGATCGTCTTCTCGCGCTTGGGATCCCAAACAACGATATCGGCATCCGCCCCAACGAGGATCGCACCCTTCTTGGGATAGCAGTTGAGGATCTTGGCGATGTTGGTCGACGTGACGGCGACGAACTCATTCATCGTCAACCGCCCGGTATTGACCCCGCGCGTCCACAAGACCGGCATCCGGTCCTCTAGTCCGCCCGTGCCATTGGGAATCTTCGTGAAGTCACCCACGCCGTAGCGCTTCTGCTCGGTCGTGAACGCGCAATGGTCCGTCGCTACCACCTGCAACGAGCCCGATGCCAGTCCCGCCCAGAGCGAATCCTGATGCGCCTTGTTGCGGAAGGGCGGGCTCATCACCCGCCGCGCGGCGTGGTCCCAATCGGAGTTCGCGTATTCGCTATCATCGAGCACCAGATGCTGGATCAGCGGCTCACCAAACACGCGCATCCCCTTCGCCCGCGCCCGCCGGATCGCCTCATGGGCCTGCTCGCTGCTCGTATGCACCACGTAAAGCGGCACGCCCGCCATATCGGCAATCATGATCGCCCGGTTCGTCGCCTCGCCTTCGACCTCGGGCGGCCGCGAATAGGCATGCGCCTCCGGTCCGTTATTGCCCGCCGCCATCAGCGATTGCTGCAGCGAAGCCACGACGTCGCCGTTCTCCGCATGCACAAGCGGCAGCGCCCCGAGTTCGGCGCAGCGCTGGAACGAGGCGTACATCTCGTCGTCCTCGACCATGAGCGCGCCCTTATAGGCCATGAAATGCTTGAAGGTCGTAATCCCGCGTTTGACCACTTCTTCCATCTCGTTGAACACCTGCTCGCCCCACCAGGTGATCGCCATATGGTAGGAGTAGTCGCAAGATGCCTTGCCGACCTTGTTGTCCCACATCGAAATCGCTTCGAGCAGCGACTGGTTGGGACTCGGCAGGCAAAAATCGACCACCATCGTCGTCCCGCCCGAAAGCGCCGCGCGCGTGCCGCTCTCGAAATCATCGGTCGAATAGGTGCCCATGAATGGCATTTCGAGATGTGTATGCGGGTCAATCCCGCCGGGCATCACGTAGCAGCCGGTCGCATCGAGCGTTTCGTCGCCCGAAAGGTTCGGGCCGATCTCGACGATGGTATCGCCTTCGATTTTGACATCGGCGGTGTAGGTGAGATCGGCGGTGACGACGGTGCCACCCTTGATGACTGTGCTCATGATGTTCCCCTCTAATTCGAGTCTTTACAGGTGTAAGCGGCAATCTCCGCCCCTCACTCCACGATCTCCGCCGTCTCCAGCACCGCATGCATCAGCACGTCCGCGCCCGCAGTCGCCCATTCCTTGGAGATCTCCTCCGCCTCGTTGTGGCTCAGCCCGTCCACGCAGGGACACATCACCATCGCCGTCGGCGCCACGCGGTTGATCCAGCACGCGTCATGCCCGGCGCCCGAAACGATATCCCGGTGCGAGTAACCCAACCGCTCAGCCGCGTTGCGCACGGCGGCGACGCAACCGGGATCGAACGTCACCGGATCGAAATGCCCCGAGACCTCGATATCCACTGCCAGTCCCAACTCCTCGGCAATCTTCGGCGCCTCTGCCTCGAACCGCGCCTTCATCCCATCGAGAATCTCCTGATTGGGCGACCGGAAGTCGATGGTGAAGACCACCTTGCCCGGAATGACGTTGCGCGAATTGGGATAGACGTCGCAATGCCCGATCGCGCCAACCGCCTGCGGCTGGTGACTCATCGCAATTTCGTGCACGAGTTCAGTCATCCGCGCCATGCCCAGCCCGGCATTCTTGCGCATCGGCATCGGCGTCGAGCCGGTATGGCTCTCTTTACCGGTCACCGTCACCTGCAGCCACCAGAGTCCTTGTCCGTGAGTGACGACGCCGATGTCCTTGCCCTCCGCCTCGAGGATTGGCCCCTGCTCGATATGAAGCTCGAAGAACGCCTTCATCTTGCGCGCGCCGACGTCCTCATCGCCCATCCAGCCGATGCGCTTGAGCTCATCGCCGAATTTCAGCCCCTTGGCGTCGGTGCGGTCATAGGCCCAATCAAGCTCATGCATTCCAGCGAAAACACCCGACGCCAGCATCGCCGGTGCGAAGCGGGTACCTTCCTCGTTGGTCCAGTTGGTGACGACGATCGGATGCTTGGTCTTGATGTCGAGATCGTTGAGCGTGCGGACCAACTCCAACGCCCCCAGCACGCCGAGCACACCGTCATACTTCCCGCCCGTGGGCTGGGTATCGAGGTGCGAACCGACATAAACCGGCAGCGCATCCGGGTCCGTGCCCTCACGACGCGCGAACATGGTCCCCATCTTGTCGATACCCATAGTGAGTCCGGCTTCGTCGCACCATTTCTTGAAAAGGTGCCTACCCTCGCCGTCTTCGTCCGTCAGCGTCTGACGGTTGTTGCCGCCCGCAACGCCCGGCCCGATCTTGGCCATTTCCATCAAGGAGTCCCAGAGCCGGTCGCCGTTGATCTTGAGGTTATCACCGAGTATCGCCATGCTCTTTCGCACTCCTTGGTTTGAGAGGTCTTATAGGGTTGGGAATGTGAACTGGGCGCCGGATTTGATCCCCGCCGGCCAGCGCGTCGTGACGGTTTTGAGCCGCGTATAGAAATGCACGCCCTCGGGCCCATAGATCGAGTGATCCCCAAACAGTGAGCGCTTCCAGCCGCCAAAGCTGTGATAAGCCACCGGCACGGGAATCGGCACGTTAACCCCCACCATACCGACCTCGATCCTATCCGCGAAATCGCGCGCCGCATCGCCGTCGCGAGTGAAGATCGCAGTGCCGTTGCCGTATTCGTGCTGGTTGATCATCTTGACCGCATCGGCGTAATCGCCGGCACGCACGACCGAAAGCACCGGGCCGAAGATTTCTTCCTTGTATATCGTCATCTCCGGCGTCACGCGGTCGAACAGCGTGCCGCCAACATAGTAGCCGCCCTCGTAACCCTGAAGCGAAAAGCCGCGCCCGTCGACGACGAGCTCCGCGCCCTCCTCAACGCCTTTGTCGATATAGCCCAGCACCTTGTCCCGATGCTGCGCGGTGACGAGCGGCCCCATCTCGGAGTCCGAATCCGCCGCAGGACCAATCTTGAGGCTCTCAACCCGTGGCTTGAGTTTTTCGACCAGCGCGTCGGCTGTCTTCTCACCCACCGGCACGGCGACAGAAATGGCCATGCAGCGCTCCCCAGCCGACCCGTAACCAGCCCCCATCAGCGCATCGGCTGCCTGGTCCAGGTCGGCGTCGGGGAGGATCACCATGTGGTTTTTTGCGCCACCCAGGGCCTGGACTCGTTTGCCCGCCTTGGTGCCGCGCTGATAGACATATTCTGCAATCGGCGTGGAGCCGACAAAACTCACCGCCTTGATGTCCGGGTGGTCGAGAATGTGGTCGACGGCTTCCTTGTCGCCATGGACGACATTGAGAACCCCGTCGGGCAACCCCGCCTCCATCAGA
The DNA here is from genome assembly GCF_044811015.1 of Pelagibacterium halotolerans. Lineage (GTDB taxonomy): Bacteria > Pseudomonadota > Alphaproteobacteria > Rhizobiales > Devosiaceae > Pelagibacterium > Pelagibacterium halotolerans_A. Next base: position 3,399,505 of record NZ_CP085243.1, on the reverse strand, counting down.
AGCTCCCAGGCCAGCATCGGCGCGGATGGATCGCGCTCGGACGGCTTGAGGATGAATGTGTTCCCGCACGCAATCGCGGCCGGATACATCCACATCGGCACCATGGCCGGGAAATTGAACGGCGTTATCCCCGCGACCACGCCAAGCGGCTGACGGTCGGCATAAGCGTCGATGGCCGGACCGACATTGCGGGTGAAGCTGCCCTTCAACAGCTCAGGAATACCGCAGGCGTACTCAACGCATTCGATACCGCGTTGCACTTCACCGAGGGCATCGTCATGTGTCTTGCCATGCTCGGCGGAAATCGCCCGGGCGAGGTCGGCGGCATGCCTGTCCAACAATTCCTTGAATTTGAACATCACCCGCGCGCGCTTAAGTGGCGGCGTATTCCCCCACGCCGGCTGCGCCGCCTTGGCGCTGGCGACCGCCGCGTCAATCTCGGCCGCAGTCGAAAGCGGCAGCTCCGCGGTCTGTTCGCCGGTAGCCGGATTATAAACCGCACTCTGACGCGTCGAGCTCGAGGTAACCTTCTTGCCGCCAATGGCGTTCTGGATCGTTTGCATCGTCAGTCCACCTCCCCGAGGACCGTACGGATCGTCTCAACGATGGTGTCGATGTGCTCTTTCTGCACGATCAGCGGTGGCGAAAGCGCGATGATATCGCCCGTCGTGCGGATCAGGACGCCTTTTTCATAGGCCTTGACGAACGCCGAAAACGCCCGCTTGGTCGGCTGGCCCGAAATCGGCTCGAGTTCGATAGCGCCGACAAGTCCGATATTGCGGATATCGATCACATTGGGTGCATCCCTGAGTGAATGCAGCGCATCCTCCCAGTACGGCCCCAACTCCGCACCGCGGGTTAGGAGCCCTTCCTGCTTGTAGGTCTCAAGAGTCGCAAGCCCCGCCGCTGCCGCGATCGGATTGCCCGAATATGTGTAGCCGTGGAAGAACTCGATCAGGTGCTCGGGTCCGGTCATGAAGGCGTCGTGAATCTTCGAACTCGTGAACACCGCACCCATGGGAATAACACCGTTGGTCAGTCCTTTGGCCGTGATCATGATATCCGGCGTCACCCCGAAATAATCTGCGCCGAACGGCGTGCCGAGCCGGCCGTATCCGGTAATGACCTCATCGAAGATCAAGAGGATACCGTGCTTGTCGCAAATCTCACGCAGGCGCTTGAGATATCCCGGCGGCGGAATGAGCACGCCCGTCGATCCCGCAACCGGTTCTACGATGACGGCGGCGATGGTCGAGGCGTCGTGCAGCGCAACAATGCGCTCAAGCGCGTCCGCCAGCTCCGCCCCATGCTGAGGCTCGCCGCGCGAGAATGCATTCTTCTCAAGATTATGCGTATGCGGCATGTGATCGACACCGCCGATCATGGTGCCGAACATCTTGCGGTTGGCGACGATCCCTCCCACCGAAATGCCGCCGAAATTGACTCCATGATACGCCCGCTCGCGCCCAATCAGCCGCGTTCGCGCGCCCTCGCCTTTGACTCGGTGATAAGCGAGCGCGATCTTCAAGGCCGTATCGACCGACTCCGAACCTGAATTGGTGAAGAACACATGGTCGAGCCCCTTGGGCGCGATATCGACCAGCCGATTCGCCAATTCGAACGCCTTGGGGTGACCCATCTGGAAAGCCGGCGCATAATCGAGTTCGGCAGCTTGTTTCTGAATCGCCTCAGTGATCAGCGGCCGGCAGTGCCCTGCGTTGACGCACCAGAGCCCCGCCGTGCCGTCGAGCACCTGCCGACCGTCGGCGGTCGTGTAATGCATATCCTTAGCGCCCACAAACATGCGCGGTGCGGATTTGAATTGCCTGTTGGCCGTAAACGGCATCCAGAAGGCGGAAAGATCATTCGGAATGGACGTGGCGCCCTCTGTCATATGCCCCTCATGCAAGACCCGCGCTGTGTAAAACGTCAAAAAACCGCGCGGTGGCCGGAAATTTTTTGACCGATTGGAAAAATTCTAGCACTCTGAATGCAAGGTTCAAGGCAATAATTTTGCCGCTGCGCTCCGACTAGCGGAATACCTCGCGCGCGGTTCGATATGAGGTTTGACGCGACGCCGATTTGGAGTCATTTGAGTTTTCATGAGCGCAGATACAGACACCAGCCGCCCAACCACCCGTATTCAGCGTGAGAAGCAGGAAGTGATTCTCGAGGCCGCCCTCGAAATCTTTTCCCAATACGGGTTCCGAGGCTCGACGATTGACCAGATCGCCGAGGCGGCCGGCATGTCCAAGCCCAACCTGCTTTACTACTTCAAGTCCAAAGAAGATATCCTTGCGCCAATTCTGGCGCGGATACTTGGTACCTGGCTTGAACCCTTGCGCGAATTGAACGATGAGGGCGACCCGCTGGCCGAGATCCAGTCCTACATCCGCCGCAAGCTCGAAATGAGCCGCGACTACCCGCGTGAAAGCCGGTTGTTCGCCAACGAGATGCTGCGCGGCGCGCCCGGATTTTCGGACGTTCTTCATACCGATTTGAAGAACCTGGTCGACGAGAAGGCCGAGATCATCAAGGGCTGGATGGCCAAAGGCAAGATCGCCAACTGCGATCCCTATCACCTCATTTTTTCGATCTGGGCAACCACACAGCACTATGCCGATTTCGACATTCAGGTGCGCGCCGTCCTGGGTAAAGAACGGGGCGGCGAAGGCCGGTTCGAGGATGCCGCCCGTTTTCTCGATCAGCTTTATCTGCATGGGCTGAGCCCGAAGAAATAGCTAGGTGCCCATTGCCAGAAGAAAGGCACCGAAAAGTGCGGTATTGGAAATGAAGGCGTTGACGTGGGCAAAACGCTCCTCGCCTTCATAATTCCAGTACCGGTGTACGATCAGCGTGGCCAGAAGTACGAAAAGCGCTAGCCCGGCAGCCGCATAGGAAGCGAAGAGCCCCACCGCCAGCGAGGCTCCGCCGATAATCTGCGTCGCAACGCCGATGATGACGCATAATCGTGCAAACGGAACGCCATGCGCCTCCATCACCGCTGTCAGCATATCGATGCTGCGCGTATTGCGCACCCCGGCCACGACAAATGCGCCCCCAAGCAACACCCGGGCGATGATAATGAGAATTGAAGTCAAATCAGCTGGCATCGAGGTCTCCTGTTCTTGATAGCCGTATGTCTCCACCTCAAGACGATCGAATTTCCCCGATTGCGACATGCATTCGGATAAAATTTAAGCTTCGGACGTCGAAAGCCTATTCCATCGCGGGCGGCACACCCGGCGTCGGCACACGAGCCACCGTCTCCGGCTCCGTGGTGCTGACGGTCCAGTTATTGGCAAACCGTACCGCGAGATACATGATGACTGCCTTCCAAGCAGGAACACCAAGTATGCGCATCGCTTCGTAAAAGATCGCGTCTGCAACGACGCGGGTAAACGCGCCGTCTTTCCAGACATAGAGGTAGTCGTGCAGCACCGCCGCCGCGGCATAGTCTGGATCGTGCGGCGGCAGGAGGCTCCATAGCAGCCGGGGAATGGACGCAAGATCGGTCATGAACCCGTCCGGCACCGTGATGGTGACTTTGGACCCCATGAACCCGACCTGATAGCGCACCGGCTGCACCAGCACGTATTTGCCCGTCCCGGGCGCCGGCATGAGGTGGACAGGATCTGTAAAGCGCATCGTCTTCCCTCCCTACTCCGAGTAAGAAGAGTGCCCGCGTTCGACGCGCCCCGTCAACGCAACCCTGCACGGCCCACTTTGACGTGTAGCCTATTCCGCCGGCTCGCCGACCTTCGCCATCGGATTGTTCGGGTGCGTCGTCCAGTTCGCATACTGATCTGAAACGCGGCTGCCGGTGCGCTCATCGACCTGCCCGGGTTCGAGCGGCTCCATCGTGATGCAGTCCTCGACCGGGCAGACATTGACACACAGATTGCAGCCGACGCACTCTTCGTCATTGACCACGAACATGCGCTTTCCATCGACCTCGTTGAAGATCGCCTGATGCGAGGTATCCTCGCACGCGATGTGGCAGCGCCCACAGGAAATGCAGAGGTCCTGATTGATCCGCGCCTTGGTGACGTAGTTGAGGTTGAGATACTGCCAGTCCGTAACGTTGGGCACGGCGCGCCCGACGAGATCGTCGACCGACGCAAACCCCTTTTCGTCCATATAATTCGAGAGGCCCGTGATCATCTCCTGGACGATTTTGAACCCATAGGTCATCGCCGCCGTGCACACTTGAACCGTGCCCGCACCGAGCGCCATGAATTCCGCCGCATCGCGCCAGGTTGTAATCCCGCCGATCCCCGAAATCAGCTTGCCACGCATCTCCGGGTCGCGCGCGATCTCCGAGACCATCGAGAGCGCGATGGGTTTGACTGCCGGTCCGCAATAGCCGCCGTGGGTTCCCTTGCCGTCGATCGTTGGTTCGGGCGCAAAGCTGTCAAGATTGACCGCAGTGATCGAATTGATCGTGTTGATCAGCGATACCGCATCGCTACCGCCATTAAACGCGGCGCGCGCGGGTTTGCGGACATCGGTGATGTTCGGCGTGAGCTTTGTGATGACCGGCATGCGCGTATACTGCTTGCACCAGCGCACCACCATCTCGACATATTCGGGCACCTGACCGACCGCCGAGCCCATGCCGCGCTCGCTCATCCCGTGCGGGCAGCCGAAGTTGAGCTCGATCCCGTCTGCTTCGGTCTCCTCGACCAGCGGCAAGATCGCCTTCCAGCTTTCCTCCTCGCACGGAACCATGATCGAGACGACGAGCGCCCGATCCGGCCAGTCGCGCTTGACCTGCTTGATCTCGCGCAGATTGGTCTGCAGGTCCCGGTCCGTAATGAGCTCGATGTTGTTCAATCCGAGGAGTCGCCGGTCCGCGCCCCAGATCGCGCCGTAGCGCGGCCCGTTGACATTGACGACCGGCGGCCCCTCTTCCCCCAAAGTTTTCCAGACAACGCCACCCCACCCGGCTTCAAAGGCGCGTACAACGTTATAGGCCTTATCCGTCGGCGGCGCCGAGGCCAGCCAGAATGGATTGGGTGATTTGATGCCGGCGAAAGTGGTCGTGAGGTCTGCCATTTTCCCCTCCTACGCGCCGAGGGCGCGGTTGATGCTCTCTGCTGCGTCGCGCCCCGCCGCGACAGCCGACACGGTCAGGTCTTCGCCCCCGGCAACGCAATCGCCGCCCGCCCACACACGATCGAGTGAGGTCCTGCCCTCGCCGTCCACCCGAATACGGCCGTTCTCGAGTGCGATGGCAGGCCCGCTCCCATTGAGCGCGGAAGACGCAAAGGTTTGCCCGATAGCCTTGAACACCTGATCGGCGGGCAGCGTCAGGATTTCACCCGTGCCGACGAGCTTGCCGCCTTCGATGGTCGTATATTCGAGCTCTATCCCTGTGGTCTTGCCATCCTGGGTGAGAACCCGCTTGGGCGCGAGCCAGTGCCGGATTGTGACGCCGTTCGCCGCCGCCAGGTCCTGCTCGAAGACTGAAGCGTTCATGTTCTCTTTGCCGCGCCGGTAGCAGACGGTAACGTCCTCCGCCCCTAAAAGCTTGGCTTGGACAGCCACGTCGATTGCGGTCATGCCGCCGCCAATGACCACGACCCGCCGCCCCACGGGCAATGTTGAAAGATCGGAGGCCTGGCGCAACTCGGCGATGAAATCCACCGCGTTGACCGCTGCATCCTCGCCTTCGGCGTGAAGGCCGTTGACCCCGCCAAGTCCCATGCCGAGGAACACCGCATCGTAGTCGGCAACGAGCCCGGAAAGTGCGATGTCTCTGCCCAGGGCCTTGCCGTTTTCAATCGCGATACCGCCGATTTCGATGAGGTAGTCGACCTCGACCTGGGCAAACCCGTCAACGGCCTTATAGGCGGCGATGCCGTATTCGTTGAGCCCGCCGGCCTTCTCGCGCGCATCGAAAACGGTCACGTCATGCCCGTACATCGCGAGCCGGTGCGCGCAGGCAAGACCCGCGGGCCCAGCGCCCACGACAGCAACGCGCTTTCCCGTCTTCGGTGCGCGCTGGTAAAATTGCACGTTCCGGGCGATCGCAACATCGGTCGCATAGCGCTGGAGGCGCCCGATCTGCACCGGCTTGCCCTCGGCGGCCTCGCGTACGCAAGCCTCCTCGCACAGCGTTTCTGTAGGACACACCCGCGCGCACATACCCCCCAGAATGTTCTGATCGAAGATCGTCTTGGCCGAACCCAAGGGGTTCTCCGTCGCGATCTGGCGGATGAACATGGGAATGTCGATCGCGGTCGGGCACGCCGTCATGCAAGGCGCATCGTAGCAGAAATAGCACCGGTCGGCCTCGACACGCGCTTCATGCTCGGTGAAGGGTTCGTGCAGGTCGGAGAAATTTTCGGCGTACTGCTCCGGATCGAGCCGTCCTGCCGCAACGCCTTTGGTGAACTGGCCAATAGCCATGCCAATACCCCCTCAGATATTCCACTGCAGGTGACGCTAGCGCGGAACCAATTTTTTATCAATCGGTAAAATTTTGAGACTGTCAGCCCATGAGGCTCTGCAGGGCAACGGCTCCGGCATAAATGACAATCAGTGCAAGGCTTTCCGCGCCGATCCGACCGGGACCACGGCGCTGCCTGAGGACGAGTCCGCCAAGCAGGATACCTGTCATCGCGATGCCGAGCGCGGCCCAGAAGAGGTCCCTTATGCCGATTGCGTGGTAGAGTGAGCCCGTGCTGTAAAAGACATCCGATAGCGGCAGGAACAGCATATCGAACATGTTGCCGCCAATGATGCCTCCGACCGCAAGCTGAAGTGCGCCGCGCTGCACCGCCGCGACAGTCGTCACGAGTTCGGGCATCGACGTGACCACGGCGGTCGCCAACGCGCCGACGAGACTCTCGGAAACACCAACCCTCTCGATGAACGCCGACGCCGACTTCGCGATGGCCCACCCCGCGCCGCCCATGATCACAACCAGCCCGATAAACACCGCGAAGAGATGCTGCGTGCTCATGCGCGGGGCATTCATATCCGCATCGTCCGGCTCGTCATGTCGCGTTTCGCGGGTCTGAACGGGCCTCCACATCGGCGCCTCACGCACCGAACGGCTCCCCGCAAGTCCGAACACGTAGACCACCGGAATGACAAGGGACGCGGGATGAACCGTCAGGATCGAAACGTCCGGTCCGGTATAGGCGAGGAAGGGAACCGCCAACAAAACAATGAGCACCAACCCCTGGAATATATTGGCAAGATCGGCGGCCGCATGCTCGAGATTCGCTTTGCGGTAGAACGTATCGGCGACAGCAAGGAACACGGTTTGTGCGGCAACGCCGCCAACACTGTTTGAAAAGGCAAGCGAAGCGCGCCCGTCAAGCGCGGCGGTGACAGAAACGATGGTGCCGCTGATCGATGTGGCTGCGCCCAGGAGCACCGACCCTACGAGCGCCTCGCCAAGCCCGGTGCGATCCGCGAGCCGGTCAGCAAGCCCGACCATCCGGATTCCCGAGAATAGGATAACCGCCGCTGCACCCATGAAAACGGCCAGCAAAGCCCAGATGGGCATAGCGCTCCACATCTCGCCTCTCCCCTATTGCGCGGGTAGCCATAGTCCGGCAGGCACCCTTAACATTCATAGCGCAAAATCACGGGATTTCGATGAGGTCCTGCTGCTGGCTGGCCGAGAAAAAGGCAAACAAAAATGACCCTGTATACGGCTTTGGCGCTCCGCATACAGGGCCAAGGGGCAGGCCTCACTCCTGCAAGACCGTGTGTAGCACCCTTAAATATGACTGTAAAGATCATATTTTGAGAAAACAAAAGCCCCGCAGCTTCGGCGAGGCTTCATCAACAAGCGTGAGCTAGTTCAGTTCCATTCCGCTGAGCATTTCGATGCCCAGCCGCGACCGCATGGCGCGGCGTTTGTCCGTAAGGTCGGCAATTGTATATGACCTCAATACCGAGAAGAACGCTTCCAGAGCCTCCGTAAGCGCTCCATTGAATTCGCAGCCCCCGACCAAGGGACATATGGTTTCCCCGCCTTCGAAGCATTCGGCAAGCGCGAAATTCTCTTCAGTGAGCTTGATGACGTCCAAAAGAGTGATTTCCGAAGCCGGCCGCGCAAGGCGAATGCCGCCATGGCGCCCGCGCACGGTTTCGAGCATCTGGTTTTCCACCAACGGCTTGATCAGCTTGAAAAGGAAGAGTTCGGAAATGCCGTAGGCTTTGGCGATATCGCTCACACGCGACAGTTCCGGCGTATTGATGGCACAATACATCAGCGTCCGGACCGCGTAGCTCGATTGGCGCGTGAGTCTCATTGGATAAGCCCCGTTTTTTATGTCGCCCGGCGCACAATGCGCGGACCTGATTCGACACTATGAACCGAACCATCGAGCTCATAGATTATAACAATTCTAAACTGTGTCAAGAAAAGCTGATGGTAGGCATCATGTTTAAATGCCTGTTCATATGTCCGTCTCCTCTTTCTTTTTAATCCTCCACCGGTAGGATCGCGCCGCTCTGTGCTTGAAACGAATAAAGAGACTCCCGTGCCCGAAAAAATCATCATCGACACCGACCCCGGCCAGGACGACGCAGTTGCTATTCTACTCGCACTTGCCTCCCCCGGGGATATCGATGTGCTTGGCATCGTCGCCGTCGCGGGAAATGTAAGCCTCGCGCAGAACGCAAAGAACGCGCTCAAGGTCGTCGAACTCTCCGGGCGCACTGATGTTCCGGTCTACGCCGGCTGCGCGCGACCGCTGCGCCGTCCGCTCGTGACCGCCGAACACGTGCACGGACAGACCGGACTGGACGGACCGGACCTGCCCGAACCGCAAAAGCAACTGGAGGAGATGCACGGTGTCGATTTCATCGTCGAAACGGTACTGCGCGAACCCGCAGGCACGGTGACGTTATGTGCGCTCGGCCCGCTCACGAACCTTGCAATGGCGCTCGTCAAGGCGCCCGAAATTGCAGGAAAAATCAAGCAGATCGTCCTCATGGGCGGGGCTTATTTCGAAGTCGGGAACATTACTCCGGCAGCCGAATTCAACATCTATGTCGACCCCGAAGCTGCCGATATCGTTTTCTCCTCTGGCGTTCCGATCGTGATGATGCCGCTCGACGTCACCCACCAGATGCTCTCGACCCATGAGCGCATCGAAACCTTCGATGGCATCGGCAACAAGACCGGCGCCGCGGTGGCCGCAATGCTCGGGTTTTCCGAGCGTTTCGACCTCGAAAAGTATAACTGGAAGGGCGCCCCGCTGCACGATCCCTGCGTCACCGCCTATCTGATCGAACCCGGAATATTCGAAGGCCGACAGTGCAATGTGGAGATTGAAACCTCGAGCGAATTGACACGCGGGATGACCGTCACGGACTATTGGCACGTCACCGACAGGCCGAAGAACGCGTTCTTCGTCCGCTCAGGTGATTCGGACGCCTTCTACGCCCTTCTAACCGAGCGACTCGCCCGGCTTCCCTAGGATTTCAGCGATGCCCCATTTCGTTTCCACCCAATGGCTGGCCGATCATCTCGATGACGACAATGTAACAATCGTGGACGGAACCTGGCACCTGCCGAACGCCGGACGCGACGCCCGTTCGGAGTTCGAAGAGAGCCATATCCCGGGTGCGGTTCATTTCGACATAGACGCCGTGGCCGATACGTCGCGGGACCTGCCCCACATGCTGCCGGATGCGGCGACATTCGGGGCCATGGCCGGCGCGCTGGGGATTTCATCGAACGCGACGATTGTGGTCTACGATGAATACGGCCTTTTCTCAGCTCCGCGTGTGTGGTGGACATTCAAAGTGATGGGCGCGCGCGAGGTGACGATTCTCGATGGCGGCGCCCCCAAGTGGCGCAATGAGGGACGTCCGCTTGAATCCGGTTGGTCCCGTGCTCCCGCAACGACCTTCAACGCACATCTCGCCGACGACGCCATCGCCGATTTTTCCGCGGTCCTCGAAGCATCCCGCGCCGGCACCGCGCAGATCCTCGATGCCCGCCCCGCCGCGCGCTTCGCCGGCGAAGCGCCCGAACCTCGCCCCGGACTCGCTTCCGGGCATATTCCGGGCAGCCGCAGCCTGCCCTTCATGGACGTGATCGCGGACGGTCATATCAAATCCGAAACCGACCTGCGCGCGCTCATCGCCGACGCGGGCGTCGATCCCGAAAAGCCGGTGATAACATCGTGTGGATCCGGCGTGACCGCTGCCGTTCTGGCACTGGCCCTCGATATGGTCGGGGCGCCAAAGGTTTCGCTCTACGATGGCGCCTGGGCGGAATGGGGCGCCCGCGAGGACGCGCCGGTGCAGAAAGGTACGGCGCCCTAAGCCGCGCTCGCCTTGAGCGGTGTCACCTTGTTCCGGCCATTGCGCTTGGAATGATAAAGCGCGTTGTCGGCCTTGCGCATCAGCGTGTCGAGGCTGATACCGGGCTTCTGTGCCGCAGCGACGCCTGCGCTTACCGTACAGAACACATCTTCGTTGCCAATCACGTGAGAGGTCCGCGCCATCGCGCTCCGGATTCGTTCCGCGACCGATAAGGCATCCGCCGGGCTCGTTCCGGGAAGAATCAACGCGAACTCCTCCCCTCCGAGGCGCACTGCAACATCGTTGGTGCGGGCGTTAGCCAAGATTAACTCCGCGAAACGCTCGAGGACCGTATCGCCGAAGTTGTGGCCGTACCGATCGTTGAGGGCCTTGAAATCATCGAGATCGAAAATGGCCAGTGCTGTGCCCTCCGGAACAGCATCATCCCCGAACCGTTCGAACAAGGCCCGGCGATTGTTGAGGCCGGTGAGCGGGTCGGTGAGCGCTTCAGCACGATGCAATCCCGCGATCCGCTCCTGGTGGACGGTGATCAAAAGCCCACCAATGCCGGTAATGGCAATGATCGCGCAAACGAGGTTCACCTTTTCCGCCCAGTTGTCGGGCATTCCTCCGGGCAGATAGAGCGGTGCCTCAATTACCGCCATGACGAAGCACAAGAAAAACGAAACTGCGACGGCAAAATGGAGCGCCGCGATCAACGAGATCGTCGCGATCGATTCGGTGCGCATGCGCCAGTACTGCCAGCCGATAAAGCCCAGCACGCCGGACGCGATTAAGTTGACGAGCCAGATGACCACCCCGGTGTACCCCAGCACAAACGCCGCAAGCATTGGTGCGGTCGCACCGATGGCGGAAAGCCAGACCAGGCGGACGGGAAAACCGCCGTCACGAAACTGAACCAGACCGCCATAGCTCATGATGAAACCCGTCGTCATCAACAGGCACCCTGCCAGCATCCACGCATCCGAAGCGCCCGAATCGTAAACCGCAAAGCTCGCAATCGCCGCAACGACAATCCCGATCGAAACCGCCCAGCTCGCGAGAAACCCGGAGCTGCGCTGCCGAATCCAGCTCATGGCCAGTGTGACGCATAACGCAGCACCCGCCGCGCCGACCGCGATCAGCACTGAAATATAATCAAAAACCATCCAACTGCCGGAAATGTTTCGCGTCCAGGACAAACCATATAGTGCGCGCGCCCTATCGTCCCGATATAGGACCAACGCTGGTATCCAAATCCTTTCGATGGCCGTTCGTCGCCCCGGAGACGAAAAATTATACCCTTGTTCATCCGGTTTTCCGGCGCAGCTTTCTTTTTCGCTTTGTGAATAGCCAAAAGTCTGATTTGCTTAATCCTTAGCCGTTTCGTGGCAACGCTCATGACGAGTTGGAAACGGTGGCCATGGGCAAGCATGGCCGAGGGAACATTCTCATGGCGGGGGTCGAACCGTTGCGGTGCGCCCCCAACCGGGCGAGAGTATCGCTGCGTGCGTCGGATTTAACCTCGCGCAGCAGCAGGGAAGGTGTACATCCCGACCATCGGCATTGGCCGGAGGCCGTGGTGCAACAACAAGGGGAAAACCCGCGCGCATGGTGCCGATTCTGGAGCTGAGGAACGTCCATAAGTCCTTCGGCGCGCTCGAAGTTTTAAAAGGTGTCACGCTCGAAGCCAAGCGTGGCGACGTCGTCACCCTGATCGGTTCGTCCGGATCGGGAAAATCGACCCTGCTGCGCTGCATCAATATGCTCGAAGTGCCAACCCAGGGCGCCGTCGCCATCGACGGCGAAGAAATAGCGCTGTCTCCCGAAGGCCCGGACCGGCACCCTCTCGACAGTCATCAATTGCGCCATATCCGGTCCGAACTCGGTATGGTCTTTCAACAGTTCAATCTCTGGTCGCACATGACGATTCTCGAAAACGTCATGGAAGCCCCGCTCAAGGTGCAAAAGCGCAAGCCCGACGAGGTGAGAACCCAGGCGCTCGAACTGCTCGACAAGGTCGGGATCGGAGACAAAGCCGACGCCTTCCCCGCGCAGCTTTCCGGCGGTCAGCAGCAGCGCGCCGCCATCGCCCGCGCGCTGTGCATCAATCCCAAGATCATGCTCTTTGACGAGCCCACATCGGCGCTCGACCCCGAGCTGGAGGCCGAAGTGCTGCGGGTCATCAAAATGCTCGCCGACGAGGGCCGCACCATGATCCTCGTTACCCACGACATGAAATTCGCCCGCGAAGTCTCCGACAAGGTCGTCTTCCTGCATCTCGGCAAGATCGAGGAGGAAGGCACCGTCGACGAGGTCTTTGGGGCCACCAAATCCGATCGGCTGCGCCAATTCCTGGGCGCCGCCGGTCACGCCTGACCGGGACGACCATCATGCAAAAAGGCAACCCGGTCTATTCACCAAAAGTGCTTACCAAAGGGAGCAAAAAATGAAGAAGGTGATCATCGCCGCTGCCGCCCTGGCAGCGCTCACAACTGCCGTATCGGCGCAGGAAACCGTCCGCATCGGCACCGAAGGCGCCTATGCGCCCTGGAACTTCGTCAATGACGATGGCGAACTCGCCGGGTTCGAACTCGATCTTGGCGCGGCCATCTGCGAAGAGGCCGGCCTCACGTGCGAGTTCGTCCAGAACGAATGGGATTCGATCATCCCCAACTTGCTGGCGGGCAACTACGACGTGATCATGGCTGGCATGTCGATCACGCCCGAGCGTGACGAGACGATCGACTTCACCCAGGACTATTTCCCGCCCGACCCGTCCAATTTCGCCGCTCCGGCCGGCATGACCTATGACTTCGAGAATCTTTCGGGGCTGCGCATCGGTGTTCAGGGCAACACCATTCAGGCCGCCTATGCCGAGGAGAACTTCGGCGCTGACAACACGATCGTCGCATTCTCGACCTTCGATCAGTCGGTCGCCGACCTTGCGGCGGGCAATGTCGACGTGGTCCTCGCCGACGGCTCCTCGCTCGACCCGGTCATTGCCAATTCGAGCGGCGCGCTTGAATTCATCGGCCCCGACATCCTGATCGGCGGTGGCGTGGGCGCCGGCCTGCGCGAGGACGACGACGACCTCGAAGCGAGCTTCAACGCTGCGCTCGACGCGCTCAAGGCGGACGGAACGGTCGATGCGCTCATCGCCGAGTGGTTCGACGGCCAGGGTCCGTACTACAGCGAGTAAAGACCAAACAGACGCCCCGGAGAACCAAGCTCCGGGGCGTCATCGACCGACAGGCCGTTTTGTATGGGTGAAGACCTCGCCTTCTGGCTTGCCTATCTGACCAATGGCAAGCACCTCGCCTTTTATGCGAGCTTCCGGTTCACCATTCTCGCCGCCGTCTTCGGCGCGCTCCTGGCGCTCGTCTTCGGGCTTTTAGGCGCGATGGCCCGCAATTCGCGCTTCGCCCCGTTGCGCTGGCTCGGCGCCATATACACCCTGATGGTCCGGGGCATCCCTGACGTGCTCTTTTTCCTGTTCTTCCCGCTGGCCTTCGAGCAGGCGGTCGAATGGACATGGGCGCTGTCGGCTTGCCCTGCCGACGCTCGCACGGGGACCGGCTGGCCGCCCTGCGCGGCGGCGAACTGGTTCCTCTCGACGACCGAATACCTGATCCTCGCCTGCGTCTCGCTGGGCATCATCTTCGGAGCGTTTACCGCCAACGTCATCCATGGCGCCATGCGCGCGGTCCCGCGCGGCCAGCTCGAAGCAGCGCGCGCCTATGGGATGAGCGATTTCCAGGTCCTGACGCGCATCCATATCCGCCAGATGTGGATCTACGCGCTGCCGGGGCTTTCGAACGTCTGGCTGCTGCTGATCAAGGCGACCTCGCTGCTCTCGCTTCTGCAGATCAACGACATCGTCTGGTGGGCAGGACAATTGGGCTCGCCCAATTTCCTGCCGCAGGCCGGGCTTGTGCACGGGGACTGGCGATGGGCGTATTACACACTGCTTTTCGTCTTCTACATCCTCGTAACGCTCGCCTCCGAGCAGGTCTTCAGACGCCTCACCGCCTGGGCGCGGCGCGGCATGCCGCTGGAGGCTTGAGCGATGGGTTTGCTTGAAGCCGTCTGGACGGACATCCAGCTCCTCGCCTATCCGGCGCTCTTCAACATCTATTTCGCTGCGTCCTCGCTGCCGATCGGCTTCGGGCTCGCGGTGCTTCTCGCGCTGGGCAAGAACTCCAAAAACCCGATCGTCTCACGCCTCTCTTCGGCCTATATCTATGCCTTCCGGGGCTCGCCGCTCTTCATCCAGTTCTTTATGTTCTATTCGATCATGCTGGCGCTCAACCCCATCTGGTGGCGCCCCATGGGGATCGCATGGTTCGCTATGAGCCCGCTCTTTATCGGTCCGCTGGCGCTGGTGATGAACACCACCGCCTATACCGCCGAAATTTTCTATGGCGCGCTACGAACCGTCCCCAAGGGCGAACTCGAAGCCGCGCGGGCCTTCGGAATGTCGCGCGTGCAAGTGTTCCGCACGGTGACCTGGCCCAACATGATCCGCCTCGCCTGGCCCGCCTATACCAACGAGGTGACCTTCCTCTTCCACGCCACAGCGCTCGTCTATTTCACGCTTCCGGTGATCGGCAATCAGAAAGACATCATGAACAAGGCGACCGAACTGTTTGAGCGCGATTTCAACGTATTCCTGCACTTCTCGGTCGCCGGGCTCTATTTCCTCGTCATCACCATGGCGATCTTTTTCGTCTTCGGCCTTGTCTACGAACGCATGATGCGGCACATGCCGAAAGAGCAATATGCCGGCCGGCCGCGGCTGCGATTCGGCCCCAAATACTTCCGGTAAACATGGCTTTCGAACGCTTCGCTCACCGTATCCCGCACGATGCCCCCGGCACCGTTACAGACCTTGTCTTCTTCCGCGCCGGACCCGCCGATGCGAAGAAAAAGGTCTATCTTCAGGCCGCACTGCACGCGGACGAGCAGCCGGGCATCATGGTGATCCATCACCTCCTGCCGCTCTTGCAGAAGGCGGACGCGGATGGCGCGCTCAACGCGCGCTTCGTCATCTTCCCCATGGTCAATCCGCTGGGCATGGACCAGATCCATTTCCAGGTCCATGGTGGGCGCTATGACGACCGCTCGGGCACCAATTTCAACCGCAAATGGCCGGATCTCTACAAAGAAACCGGCAAGCGCATCGCGCCCAAGCTGACCGACGATGCGGAGGAGAACGTCCGGATCATCCGTGAGACGGTAAAGTCCTGGCTCGACAGCCTCGACCCGGGCCCGGCGCTGCATAAGTTGCGGCACTTCGTGATGACCGAAGCGTATGACGCGGATTATGTGCTCGACCTGCACTGCGACAACGAGGCGCTCAACCATATGTTCGTCACGCCGGATTCCATGGCCGAGCTGACGGAACTCGCCGACTGGATGGGTTCGGCGGCGCAACTGACCGCCGAGGACTCCGGCGGAGGGTCGTTTGACGAGGTCTGGCCCTCACTCTGGACGCGGCTGCGCGCGGCCCACCCGGATAAGCCCATACCGTTTTCGGCAGTGGCGGCGACGCTCGAATATCGCGGCAGCGCCGACGTCTTCGACGATCTGGGCCAACGGGATGCGGAAAATCTCGTTGGCTTTTTCCAGTCCAAAGGCCTGATCGCCGGCACGCCTGCCCGCACGCCGGAGAAGGCGCCAGAGCCGACGCCGCTCAACGCGACCCAGATCGTCCGCGCAACCCGACCCGGTCTCCTCGCCTATCGCGTTGCGCTCGGCGACACGGTGGAAAAGGGCCAACCCATTGCGGACCTGATCGCACTCGACGGCCCCGACGCCTTCACCGCCCGCACACCGATCCTCGCGGGCACGTCGGGCCGCGTGCTCTCGCGCAAACTCACCAAATACGTCGTGCCGGGAGATTCCGTCGCCAAGATCGTGGGCACCGAACCGCTCGACGAGCGCGGAGAGTATCTGCTCGAAGACTGATTGCCACCGCTTGCGCTTTCCCGCTATCGTTCCTCTTGCGAGGCGTGGATAGGTTCGGGAGTACAACGATGGCGATCAAGGCCGCGATCTATCATCTCACGCATTACAAATACGACCGTCCGGTCACCCTCGGCCCCCAGATCATCCGCCTCCAGCCTGCCCCGCATTCCCGCACCAAGGTGCTGAGCCACGCGCTCAAGGTGGCGCCGGACAAGCACTTCGCGAACATCCAGCAGGACCCCTACGGGAATTTCCAGGCGCGCTACGTCTTCCCCGAGCCGGTGACCGAGCTCAAGATCGAAGTTGACCTTGTCGCCGACATGACGGTCTACAACCCGTTCGACTTCTTCGTCGAACCGGAGGCCGAGACCTGGCCGTTCGCCTATCCCGAAGCGCTTGCACCGGACCTCGAGATCTACCGCAAACCCGATCCGGTTGTGGGCCCACGCTTCAAAGATTTCCTCGCCTCCATCGACCGGACGCCCAAGAACACCGTCAATTTCGTCGTCGATCTCAACGCAGGGCTGCAGCGTGAGATCGGCTATATCGTGCGCATGGAGCCGGGCGTCCAGACGCCCGAAGAAACGCTGGAACGCGCCAAAGGCTCGTGCCGGGATACCGGCTGGCTGCTCGTCGAAACGCTGCGGCACCTCGGCTTCGCGGCGCGGTTCGTTTCGGGTTACCTCATTCAGCTCAAGCCGGACCTCAAGGCGCTCGATGGCCCGTCCGGCACCGATCACGATTTCACCGACCTGCACGCCTGGGCCGAGGTCTACCTGCCCGGCGCAGGCTGGGTGGGCCTCGATCCGACATCGGGATTGCTGACCGGCGAGAGCCATATTCCACTCGCGGCCACCCCGCATTATGCCAACGCCGCGCCGATCTCGGGGATGGCGAGTTTCGCCAATGTCGACTTCGCCTTCGACATGCAGGTCACCCGGATCGCCGAGCACCCACGCATCACCAAGCCCTTTTCCGAGGAAAGCTGGCAGGCGCTCGATGCGTTGGGGCAGCAGGTGGACGAAACGCTTGAAGAGATGGATGTCCGGCTCACCATGGGCGGCGAGCCGACCTTCGTTTCGATCGACGATTTCGAAGGCGGCGAATGGAATGCCGATGCCGTGGGGCCGACCAAACGGCAGAAAGCCGACGTCCTGATCAAGCGCCTGCAGCAGCGCTTCGCGCCGGGCGGACTGCTCCACTATGGGCAGGGCAAATGGTATCCTGGTGAAACCCTGCCGCGCTGGACCTTCTCGCTCTATTGGCGCAAGGACGGCGAGCCGGTCTGGAAGAACCCGGACCTGATCGCCCCCGAGACCGGCACCGAAAATCCCGAGCCCGAAAAGGCCGAAGCCTTTATCACCGAAATGGCGCATGCGCTCGGGCTCGACGGTTCAACCATCGCGGCGGCCTATGAGGATCCCGCCGACTGGGTGCTGAAGGAAGGAAAGCTGCCCGAGAACGTCGATCCGTCGAACCCGGAACTCAAGGACCCTGAAGAGCGCCTGAGGATGGTACAGGTGTTCGCGCGCGGGCTGACGGAACCGACGGGCTATGTGCTCCCCATCCAGCGGTGGAATGCGCCCGCGCAAAAATCGCGCTGGCTCACCGAAGTCTGGAAGACCCGGCGGGGCAAGCTCTTTCTCGCGGCGGGGGATTCGCCCGTGGGCTATCGCCTGCCGCTCGGATCGTTGCCCTACGTCCCCGCGACGCAGTTTCCACATGTCATTCCCGAGGATCCAGCGGTCCCGCGCGAGGCCCTGCCGCCGCGTGAACTGATGCTGCCCAATCCCGATGCCCGCGACCTGCCCGAGGCGCGCTTTTCCGCTGACGAAACCATCGCGCAGACGCGGATCGAGCAGGTCATTTCCGACATCGAGGGCAAGGTGCGCACCGCACTGACCGTCGAGCCGCGTAATGGCCGGCTGACGGTCTTTCTGCCGCCCACCGAGCGGCTCGAGGATTATCTCGAACTTGTCGCCGCCGCCGAAGCGGCCGCCGAAAAGCTCGGCCTGCCGGTGCATATCGAAGGCTATGCGCCGCCTCACGATCCGCGATTGAACGTCATCCGCGTCGCGCCCGATCCGGGTGTCATCGAGGTCAACATCCATCCCTCCGCCAACTGGGAAGAAACCAAGGCGACCACCGAAGCGGTCTACGAGGAAGCCCGGCTCGCCCGGCTGGGCGCCGACAAGTTCATGATCGACGGCAAGCATACGGGCACGGGTGGCGGCAATCACGTGGTTGTCGGCGGCGCGACGCCCAATGACAGTCCGTTCCTCAGGCGCCCCGATCTCCTGAAATCCCTTGTCCTCCACTGGCAGCGCCACCCCTCGCTCTCCTACCTCTTCTCAGGCCTTTTCATCGGCCCCACGAGCCAGGCCCCGCGCATCGACGAGGCGCGGCACGATAGTCTCTACGAGCTCGAAATCGCGCTCGCACAAATCCCCATGCCCCACGAAGGGAATGCACCTCTGCCCTGGCTCGTCGACCGGCTGTTCCGCAACCTCCTCGTCGATGTGACCGGCAACACCCACCGCGCGGAAATCTGCATCGACAAGCTGTTTTCCCCCGACGGCCCAACCGGCCGACTCGGACTCGTCGAGTTCCGCGGCTTTGAAATGCCGCCCAATGCGCGCATGAGCCTCGCCCAACAACTCCTCATCCGCGCCCTTATCGCGCGCTTCTGGAAAACCCCGGTCACGGGCAAGTTCACCCGCTGGGGCACGACGCTCCACGACCGGTTCATGTTGCCTCATTACGTCTGGGCGGATTTTCTCGACGTGCTCGACGATTTGCGCGCCCAAGGCTTCGACCTCAAACCCGAATGGTTCGCAGCCCAACTCGAATTCCGCTTCCCGTTCTGCGGCGAGATCGACGTTGAGGGCCATACGCTCGAGATCCGTCAAGCGCTCGAACCTTGGCACGTCATGGGCGAAACCGGCGCCATCGGCGGCACCGTGCGCTATGTCGATTCTTCGGTCGAACGGCTGCAGGCCAAGCTCACGGGCCCCAACCCGGACCGCTACACGGTGGCGTGCAACCGCCGTCCCCTGCCACTCACACAGACCGAGACGCAAGGCACTTCGGTTGCCGGCATACGCTACAAAGCCTGGCAGTCTACGTCGGGCCTGCATCCCGCCCTGCCCGCGAACGCACCGCTGACATTCGATGTTTACGACACCTGGACCCGCCGCGCCGTCGGTGGCTGCGTCTATCACGTCGCCCACCCGGCGGGCCGGAATTACGAGACCTTTCCTGTGAACGCCAACGAGGCCGAAGCAAGACGGCTTGCGCGCTTTGTTCCTGCCGGACATAGTGCGGGCGCATACGATTTGCCGGACGAAGCGCCCGCGCCCGAGTTTCCTCTGACGCTGGACCTGAGGCGGCCTCACCAGTGGCAGTAGATGATCCGAACGCCAGCCTCCTCGCGCAAGAGGGCACGCAAGATGCCTGACCTGATCGCGAGCTATCGCCCGATCTCCGGCGTGCCCGACGAAATGGTCGCGGCCGACGGCACGGTCATGCCGGGCTGGCTGGACCTGATGCATACGCTTGACCGGCTGGGCGCCGACGAACTCACCGCCCGCTTCCAGCGCGCCGACCAATATCTGCGCGATGCCGGCGTCTTCTACCGCATGTATGAGGGTTCCGAACAGGGCGAGCGCGAGTGGCCGCTCGCACATATCCCGCTCCTGATCGCCGACAGCGAATGGCAGCAGATTGCGGCGGGGCTGACCCAGCGCGCCGATCTGCTCGAAACCGTTATCGCCGACATTTATGGCAATAACGATCTGATCGAAGAGGGTCTGCTGCCGCCTGAACTTGTCGCGCAGAACCCCGCCTTCCTCCGGCCCATGGTCGGCGTCACGCCAGCCTCGGGCTATCACCTTCATTTCTGCGCCTTCGAACTGGGCCGTGGTCCGGATGGCCGCTGGTGGGTTCTGGGCGACCGAACGCAGGCTCCTTCAGGCGCCGGCTTTGCGCTCGAAAACCGCGTCGCGACCACGCGCGCGCTTTCGGACGTCTACGGTTCCTTGCACGTCCGGCGCCTCGCCGGTTTCTTCCGCGATTTCCGCAACAATCTGGCGCGCCTTTCCGGCGACGGATCGGGCCGGATCGGCATCCTGACGCCCGGCCCCTTGAACGAAACCTATTTCGAGCACGCCTATATCGCACGCTATCTCGGCTTCCTGCTCGTGCAGGGGGAAGACCTCGTCGTCGTGGATGGCGAGGTGATGGTGCGCACGGTCTCGGGCCTCAAACCGGTATCCGTCCTCTGGCGCCGCCTCGACGGCGAGTTTACCGACCCGCTGGAGCTGCGGCAGGACAGCCGGATCGGCACACCCGGCATGGCCGAAGCGGTCCGGCGCGGCACGATCAATTTCGTCAATGCGCTGGGCGCCGGCATTCTCGAAACCCGCGCGCTCGGGGCGTTCCTGCCCGCAATTGCCCAGGCGCGGCTCGGCACGGACCTGCTGCTGCCCAACATCGCGACCTGGTGGTGCGGCGGGCCGGAAGCCCGCAACTATGTCCGCGAGCATCTGGGCGATATGCTGGTCGGCCCGGCTTTCTCGACACTCCTCTCCATCGACGACGAGGGTGGAACGCAGGCGGCGGCCAGCATGGATCCCGCTGGACAAAGGGCGCTCCTCGACAAGATCGAAGCCAATCCCAAGGCCTTCGCCGCTCAGGAGGCCGTGACGCTCTCGACAGCGCCGGTCTATATCGGCGGCCGGCTCGAACCCCGCCCGGTGACGCTGCGGGTCTACGCCGCGCGCACGGAAACCGGCTGGTCGATCATGCCCGGCGGCTTCGCCAGGGTGGGCTATTCGCTCGATACCGCGGCCATCGCCATGCAACGCGGCGGGCAGGCCGCCGACGTCTGGGTGGTGAGCGAAACCCCCGTCGAGCAAGTATCGCTGCTTGCCGGGGCCAATACCACTGTCGAGCGCAGCCCGTCGGGCAGCCTTCCCTCGCGCGCGGGCGACAACCTGATCTGGCTAGGACGTTATGCCGAGCGCTGCGAGGCGATGGTGCGGATCCTGCGCGCCTACCATTTGCGGCTTGCCGAGACCGGATCGGAAACCCATCCGCTTTTGGTGGCAACCACCGAATACCTCGACGCGCTCGGGCTCGACGCCGCCGAGCCCGTGCCGCAAGGCTTGCTCTCGACCTTCGACGGCGCCGTACGCTCGGCGAGCCAGATCCGCGACCGGTTCTCGCCCGACGGCTGGCTGGCGCTGACCGACCTGCAAAAGACCGCACGCCGCTTTGCGAAAACCGTAAAGCCCGGCGACGACGCCACGCGGGCGATGACCGTGTTGCTGCGCAAGCTCGCGGGTTTTTCCGGCCTGGTGCACGAAAACATGTACCGGTTCGCCGGCTGGCGCTTTCTCGAAATCGGCCGCCGCCTCGAGCGCGGCATCCAGATCGCCGACGCGACAGCCTGGTTCGGCCGCGACGACGCGCCGGACGGGGCCATCGACATGCTGCTCGAGATCGGCGACAGCGTCATGACCCACCGGCGGCGCTACGGCTATAGCCTCGGCGGGCTCGGCGCGATCGAATTGCTCATCACCGACCCGCTCAACCCGCGTTCTGTGATCTTCCAGATCAGCGAGTTGCTCGAACAGCTCAAGGCGCTCCCTCACGGCGTCGTCGAAGGGCAGCTTTCGCAAACCGCCAAGCTGGCGCTCAAGCTCCACACCGAGCTTGCGGTGATCGATAGCGCAGAGGTGACCCCGGAACGCCTCATCGCGGTTGCGAACGGGCTCGCGCAAGTCTCCGATTCCATCGCGCAAGCCTATTTCGGTTGAGGCAAGACGATATGCTCTACGACGTCAAGCTGACCCTCGATTATCAGTACGATGCGCCGGTCTCCGGCGGGCGGCACCATGTGCGCGTTTTCCCGCGCACGCTGCCGGGTATCCAGCGCGTCATCGCCTCTTCGCTCAAGGTGACGCCATCGCCCTCCGAGCATACCGAGTTCACCGATTTCTTCGGCACCCGTGTCACCGCGCTCGCTTACCGCGCTGCGCATGACGATCTCGAGATCACCATGACCGCACGCGTCGATGTCGAGCGGACGGATGACGACATCGACCTCACGCCGGATCTGGGAACGCTCAATTCGGACATCGCGCAATGCCGGCATATGGGTGCAACCTCACCCCATCATTTCCTGGCCGCGAGCCCGCGAATTGCTCTGGAGCCCAGCGTCACCGCATACGCGCGGCAGAGCCTCCACACGGCGCGCACCGTGCGCGAGATCGCCATGGACCTCTGCCTGCGCATCCATGCCGATTTCGCCTATGATGACAACGCGACCAGGGTCGATACCGCGCTTTCCGAAGCGTTCGAGTTGCGCCGGGGCGTGTGCCAGGACTTCGCGCATATCATGATCGCGGGACTGCGCGGATTGGGCGTTCCCGCAGGTTACGTCTCGGGCTTCTTGCGCACCATTCCGCCCAAGGGCCGGCCCAGGCTCGAGGGCGCGGACGCCATGCACGCGTGGGTGGCCGTCTGGTGCGGACGCGAGGCCGGCTGGATCGAGTTCGACCCCACCAACGCCATGCGCGCAGGTCAGGACCACATCGTCATCGGCTATGGCCGGGACTATGCCGATGTGAGCCCCATCGTCGGCGTATTGCGCAGCGCCGGTGGACACGAGACCTCCCAGGCCGTGGACGTTCTGGAAGTCGCTTAGAGCGCCATCTGTTCCCGCCGCGCGTCCCTCTCCACCCCGTCATCACCCGATTTATTCGGGTGATCCAGCAGCGCGCGGATGACGGGACAGGAAGTGCCAAGGATTCGGCTGTGTCGAAAAGCGCTCTATGCCGCACCCGGCACGCTCTGCCCCATCCGCCGTGCGGCGACTTTTTCAATCGCGACGAACCCGTCATAGATCAGCACCGCGAGCGCGCCGACGACGAGTCCGCCTTGCAGCACGAACGCCGTGTTGTTGGACAAGAGCCCCGCGATAATCACCTCGCCCAGCGTCTTCGCCGCGACCGTCGAACCGATGGTGGCAGTCGAAAGCGAAATGACGACGGAAAGCCGTATCCCAGCGAGAATGACCGGAAAAGCCAGCGGCAACTCGACCCGCACGAGCCGCTGCAGCCCCGTCATCCCGCTTCCGCGCGCCGCCTCGCGGACCGAAGGCGAAAGGCTTTCGAGCCCCGTCAGCGCGTTCTCGAAAATCGGCAGAAGGCCATAGAGGAAGAGCGCGACAAGCGTCGGCCCGGCGCCAAAGCCCATTGCCGGGACCGCCAGCGCGAGGACGGCAACCGGCGGGAAGGTTTGCCCGATATTGGCGAGCGAGCGCGAGAGCGGCAGGAATTCCGCGCCCAGCGGCCGCGTCACCAGAATGGCCAGCCCGACCGCGAGGACGGTCGCCGCCAATGTCGCCGCACCGACAAGCGCGAGATGGCTGATCGTCAGGTCGAGGATTGCGCTTTGGGTATAGATCGGCGGCGCATCGAACTGCGTGAGCGGCGCAAAAACCGGCGCGAACGTTTCCGGCGCCATGATGAACGTGACCAGAAGCGCCAGAACGACGAGCCGGATAACGAGCGCCCACCTCATTGCGGCGCCGCCGCTTGGTCGTCGAGCGCCGCGCGCGTGACCCTGCCGATCACTGCGCCATCCCGCGTTACGGGCAACGCATCGCGCCGCGTCCAGAGGAGCAGCGCATAGGCTTCGCGCAACGAGGCTGTATCCGCGATCGGCTCGCCCTCGGCCGCGCCCGGTTCGACGAGCTTGCCGACCTTGGTGAGCGAGAGCATACGGAACGCGCGCTCGCCGCTCGCCAGGAGCGCCTCAACGAAATCTGTGGCAGGTTCGGCGATGATATCTTGCGGCCGCGCGTACTGGAGCAGCTTACCCTCATCCATCACCGCGATCCGGTTCCCCAACTTGATCGCTTCATCCATGTCGTGCGTGACGAGCACGATGGTGGTCCCCAATCGGCGCTGGATGTCGAGAAGATCGTCCTGCGCCTTGGCGCGGATGATCGGATCGAGCGCGCCGAAAGGTTCGTCCATCAGAAGCAGCGACGGCCCGGCCGCCAACGCGCGTGCAACACCCACGCGCTGCTTCTGTCCGCCCGAGAGTTCGTGCGGCATACGGTCCCGGAAATGCGCGGGATCGAGCTGGAAGAGTTCGAGCAGCTCGTCGACCCGCGCCGAGATCCGCTGCTTGTCCCAGCCGAGCAGCTTGGGCACCGTGCCGATATTGCGCGCGACCGTATGATGCGGAAACAGCCCGTGCCCCTGAATGGCGTAGCCAATATGGCGGCGCAACTCGTAAGGCGCGACCTCGCGATTGTCACGGCCCTCTATCCTCACGGTGCCCGAGGTTGGCTCGACCAGCCGGTTGATCATGCGCAGAAGGGTCGTCTTGCCAGACCCCGAGGTGCCGACGACAGCGGCAACTTCCCCCGCTTCGATTGAAAGCGAAACGCTATCCACGACGGTCGTGGCGTCATAGACCTTGGTGAGACCTTCAATCTCGATCATCTTTGCGCTCCTGTCCCATTGGGACGGCTCAACTCGACGCCCGCATCGAGGATGATGGCAGCCGCGAACGCCATCGCGACCGCCGGGATGGCCCCGAGCAGAACGAGGTCCATCGCCGTTTGGCTGATGCCCTGAAAAACGAATGTGCCGAGCCCGCCACCGCCGATCAGTCCGGCAATCACGGTGAGCCCGATATTCTGGACGAGCACGATACGGATACCGGTGAGGATGACCGGGAACGCCAGCGGCATTTCGATCCGCACCATGCGCTGCAGATCCGTCATCCCCATGCCGCGCGCCGCGTCGTTGGGTTCGCGCGGAACCGTATCGAGCCCCACCACGGTGTTCGAGACCACCGGCAACAGCGAATAGGCAAAGAGCGCCAGAAAGGCCGGCGCCACACCGATGCCGCCAATCCCGAGCTCCGCCGCGCCGGGGATATGCGCCCCCACCCAGGCCATTGGTGCGATCAAAAGCCCGAACATGGCCATCGAAGGGATCGTCTGAACGATGTTAAGAACGTTGAGGATCGCTGCGCGGACGGGCGGAACGCGGTAGCACGCGATCCCCAGCGGAATGCCGACAAGCGCGGCAGTGGCCATCGAACCCAGCGCGAGCAACAAGTGCACCTCGACCTGCTGCCAGAAGCTGTCGGCGCGGCCGGCATATTCCTTGAGAATGGACAAGTCGTTCCAAAGCCCGGAATAAAGAATCGCCGCGAGCGCCAGCCCGACAGCGATCAGCGCAAGGACACGCGGCAACGGCCCAAGCTTGAGCCGCGCCACGCTGTCGGTAACCGAAAGCGCGAACGCGAAAATAAGGATCCAGAACCCGCCACCGGGAGAAACACGCGCGAATCTATCCTGCTCAGGGGTGAGATGGGACGCCGAAAACCCCACCACCACCGCAAGCAATGCCAGAACCGCGATACCCGTGGCGAGCCGAAGCACGCGCGGCGTCCGCACCAGCGTCACCACGACGCCCGCAAGGATGACCGCGAGCGTCGCTCCCCAGAGAACCGACGGCAATGCCTGCCAAAGCATCAACGGATCGCCCAGAACGATCCGGTTAGCTCGGAAAATCATGAAAGGTTGGAAAAACAGCCCGGCAAGCGCGATGAGCGTCGTAACGACACCGAGCTTGTCGAGCGTGATCATCGAAACGGGAAACCGTCCGGCGTGTCCGGTCATAAGGCTCATGGCTGAGACGTCCCCGAATCGATCAAATGCGCTGAGCCTAGGGCCTGTTAAAGCTTATGCTCAAGTAAGATCGTACCGATCCGGACCCTTAGAGGAACCCGTTGGAGGTGAGGTAATCCTCCGCTACCACACCGGCAGGCTCGCCTCCGACCTGCACGCGACCGTTGAGCTCCTGCAGCGTTTCAAGCGAGAGGGACTCGAAAACCGGTGCGAGAATTTCTTCGATGGCAGGGTATTCGCTAAGCACTTCTTCGCGGATGATCGGCGCGGGCAGATAAACCGGCTGTACGCCCTTGTCGTCTTCCATCACGACCAAGCCGGACGGCGCAATACCGCCGTCGGTGCCGTAGACCATGGCCGCGTTGGCACCAGAGGTCTGCCGTGCCGCGGCCGCAATCGTCGCCGCGGTGTCGCCGCCGGAAAGCGTGATGAGCTGATCGGACGCAAGCTCGAACCCATATGCGTCCTGGAACGCGGGAAGTGCCGCCGGCGAGGTCACGAACTCGCTCGACGCCGCAAGGATGATCTCCCCGCCGCCTGCAATGTATTCGCCGAAATCCGAGAGCGTTTCGAGTCCGTTTTCCTCAGCGACTTCCGAGCGCACGGCAATCGCCCATGTGTTGTTGGCCGGTGCAGGTGTCAGCCAGACGATGTTGTTGGCCTCGTAATCGAGTTCGGCCGCGCGCTCATAACCGGCGTTCGCATCGTTCCAGATCGGCTCGTCGGCCTGATTGAAAAAGAACGCGGCATTCCCGGTATATTCGGGATAGATGTCGATCTGCCCCGAGGTGATTGCCTCGCGCACGATGGGTGTCCCGCCAAGCTGTATGCGGTCCTCGACGGGAATCTCGTTGGCCTCGAGCATCTGATAGATGATGTTGCCGAGGACCCCGCCCTCGGTATCGATCTTCGAGGATACCACGACCTGCCCGAAGCTCGCCGTCGCCGTCATCCCCACAAGCGCCGCGGCGCCCAGAACTGCAATCGTGGAACGCATGATGTTTCTCCCAGTTCAAGTCATTGCGTTCCTCACAGCCTACAGATTGCAGCGCGAATGGCTACCCCAAAAAGAACAAAAAGTGATCAAAGCTGGAATGGACCAGCGCCTTTACCGCTTCCGCCGGCTTTGCTCTTCCTCATAGGTTATCGCTTTGGCGCTCGCGGTCAGGTCGACAAAGGCCAAAGCCAGGCCCAGCGCACCGAAAGCGGCAACAATACCAATAACAATCCAAACAGAATCAGCAGGCACTTCACGGCTCCTTTTTATAGGTTCGCCGTGATTGTCGCTGCGCCGGGCCACCAAGTCTTTGATCCAAATCAATGACTTGGCTTCCGTTTGTTACCCAGCGGCCTTTTCGTCGCCCGGCACGTAGTTGAGCACGGGCCCCAGCCACCGCTCAACCTCCGCGACGGCCATACCCTTGCGCCGGGCATAATCCTCGACCTGGTCCCGCTCGACCTTCGCGACGCCGAAATAATAGCTCTCGGGATGCGCGAAGTAGAGCCCGGAGACCGACGAGCCCGGCCACATGGCGTAGCTCTCGGTAAGCTTGACGCCGATCTTCTCCTCGGCTTCGAGCAGCGCGAAGAGCGTCGTCTTTTCGGTATGATCCGGCTGGGCGGGGTAGCCGGGCGCGGGACGGATCCCCTTATAGGGTTCCGCGATCAACTCGTCGGGAGCGAAGGTTTCGTCCGCAGCATAGCCCCAGAGTTCCTTGCGCACCTTCTCGTGCATCCTCTCGGCCAGCGCCTCAGCGAACCGGTCGGCCAATGCCTTAACGAGGATTGAGGAATAGTTGTCGTTCTCCTCGTCGAACCTGTCGGCGATTTCGATCTCCTCGAACCCGGCGGTGACGCAGAAGCCTCCGACGTAATCGGGCGTGCCCTCCGGCGCCATGAAGTCCGCAAGCGCAATATTGGGCTTGTCGCCGGACTTCGTCAGCTGCTGGCGCAGGGTAAAGAACCGCGCCAGCTCCGCGCTCCGGTCCTCGCCGGTAAAGAGCTTCACGTCATCCCCGTCGCGATTGGCCGGCCAGAACCCGACGACCGCCTTGGGGGTGAACCATTTTTCGGCAATGATTCGATCGAGCATCGCCTTGGCATCGGCGAAAAGCTGCCGCGCGGCCTCGCCCTGTTTTTCGTCTTCGAGAATCTTCGGATAAACACCCTTGAACTCCCAGGCCTGGAAGAACGGCGTCCAGTCGATATAGTGCGCCAACTCGCCAAGGTCCCAGTCGTCGAACACCCTGGTGCCGAGGAAGGACGGCGCCTTGGGCGCGTACGACGAAAAATCGGCCTTGAACGCATTCGCGCGCGCGACCGAAAGCGGCATGCGCGTCTTGTCGGCCTCGGACTTCCGGTGCTTGGCCGCGACCCCTTCATATTCCTGCGCAATCGTCTTGACGTAGTCGTTCGCCGCCTCTTTCGAGAGGAGCTTGGAAACGACGTTCACCGCCAGCGACGCATCCTTGACGTGGATCGTCGCACCTCGCGAATATTTCGGGTGGATCTTCACCGCCGTATGAACGCGGCTCGTCGTCGCCCCGCCGATCAGGAGCGGAATGTCGAAGCCTTCGCGCTCCATTTCGGCCGCCACGTGCACCATCTCATCGAGCGAGGGCGTGATGAGCCCGGAAAGCCCGATCACGTCGACGTTCTGCTCGCGCGCGGTCTCCAAAATCTTCTGGGTCGGCACCATGACGCCCAGATCGATGATCTCGTAATTGTTGCACGCCAAAACGACGCCCACGATGTTCTTGCCGATATCGTGCACGTCGCCCTTGACCGTGGCCATTAGCACCTTGCCGGCGCTGCGCTGCTTGCCGTCGGCCTCCTGCTCCATGAAAGGCAAAAGATAGGCCACCGCCTGCTTCATCACGCGCGCGGATTTCACCACCTGCGGCAGAAACATCTTGCCTGCCCCGAAGAGCTCACCGACGATGTTCATCCCGTCCATCAGTGGGCCTTCGATCACATGCAGCGGCTTTTCGGCCTGCTGGCGCGCCTCTTCGGTATCCTCTTCGATATATTCGGTGATGCCGTTGACGAGCGCGTGCGAAATCCGTTCGTTGACCGGTTTTTCGCGCCAGGAAAGGTCTTTCGCCTTGGCTTCGCGCGTCTGCCCCTTATAGCGCTCGGCGAGGTCCAGCATCCGCTCGGTCGCATCGGACCGGCGGTTGAGAACGACATCCTCGCACGCCTCGCGCAATTCGGGGTCGATGGATTCGTAGACCGCGAGTTGCCCGGCATTGACGATGCCCATATCCATCCCCGCCTTGATGGCGTGGTAGAGGAACACCGCATGCATCGCCTCGCGCACGGTCTCGTTGCCGCGGAACGAGAAGGAGAGGTTCGAGACACCGCCCGAAACATGCACATAGGGCAGCGTTTCGGTGATCTCGCGGGTCGCTTCGATGAAGTCGACACCGTAATTGTCGTGCTCCTCGATGCCCGTGGCGACAGCGAAGATGTTGGGATCGAAAATGATGTCCTCGGGCGGAAACCCGACCTCATCGACGAGAATGCGATAGGCCCGCGTACAGATCTCGACCTTGCGCTCCTTGGTATCGGCCTGCCCGGTCTCGTCGAACGCCATGACCACGACCGCCGCGCCATAGAGCTTGCACAGCCGCGCCTGCTCGCGGAACTTCTCCTCGCCCTCCTTCATGGAGATCGAATTGACGATCGCCTTGCCCTGGATGCATTTGAGCCCGGCTTCGATCACCTCCCATTTCGAGGAGTCGACCATGACCGGTACCTTGGCGATGTCGGGTTCGGACGCGATCAAATTGAGGTATTCGACCATCACCTTTTCGGAGTCGATCAGGCCCTCGTCCATATTGATGTCGATGACCTGCGCGCCGTTCTCGACCTGCGCGAGCGCCACTTCGAGCGCCGTCGTATAATCGCCAGCCGTGATCAGCTTGCGGAACTTCGCAGAGCCGGTGACGTTCGTCCGCTCGCCCACATTGACGAAGGGAATGTCGTCGGTGAGCGTGAACGGCTCGAGCCCGGAAAGCCGCAGGCGCGGTTCGGGCTTGGGCGGCACGCGCGGGGGATATATCGACACCGCCTCGGCAATCGCCGCGATATGGTCGGGCGTCGTGCCGCAGCATCCACCGACCACGTTCAGCAAACCCTCTTGCGCAAAGCCCTCGATCTGGCGGGCCATGAACTCCGGGCTCTCGTCGTATTCCCCGAATTCGTTGGGCAGCCCGGCATTGGGATAGGTGCAGATGAGCGCATCTGCGATCTCCGAAATCTCGGAAACATGCGCCCGCATCGCATTGGCCCCGAGCGCACAGTTGAGCCCGAAGGTGAAGGGCCTGGCGTGCTTTAGCGAATACCAGAATGCCGTCGGCGTCTGCCCCGAAAGCGTACGCCCCGAAAGGTCGGTGATCGTCCCCGAGATCATCAGCGGCAGACGGATACCGCGCTTATGGAACACCTCCTCGGCCGCAAAGACCGCCGCTTTGGCGTTGAGCGTATCGAAGATCGTCTCGATGAGCAGAAGGTCCGACCCACCATCGATCAGCCCCTCGATCTGCTCGGCATAGGCGATGCGGAGTTGGTCGAAGGTCACCGCGCGGAAGCCCGGATTGTTGACGTCGGGCGAAATCGAAGCCGTCCGGTTGGTCGGTCCCACCGCACCGGCGACATAGCGCCGCCGCCCATCCGCCGCCTCGGCGCGGATCGCTGCCTTACGCGCGGCTTGGGCACCCGCGACGTTGATCTCATAGGCAAGCGCCTCGGCGGCATAGTCGGCCTGCGCGATGGTCGTGCCCGAAAACGTGTTGGTTTCGAGAATATCCGCCCCCGCCATCGCGTAGGCAAAATGGATATCCTCGATGGCCTTGGCCTGGGTGATGCAGAGGAGGTCGTTATTGCCCTGGAGCGGCTTGTCCCAATCCTGGAACCTGTCGCCCCGGAAATCCTCTTCGCCCAGCTTGAGCCGCTGGATCATCGTCCCCATGGCGCCATCGAGCATCAGGATGCGCTCCGAAGCGGCCTTCTGGAGGCTCGCAAGGATCTCCTCGTACTCCTGCGCCGTACGCGTGTCTGCCATGGTTCTCTCTCCGAAAAATCCGTCCGCGCATTGCATACCCTACCGAAGGTTAAGCTCCGGCTATGCGCGATCCGCATGAGCGCCCTATTTAGGTGATCATCAGGCCGGCACAAAGACATAAAGAAATCTTTATGTCAACAAACGCGCTGACTTGCCGCTGGCGGCGGCCTTCTACGATGTTATGCTCGCTGGCTCGCGAGCGCCGCGCGCAAGAGTGTCCGTTTTCCCCTGCGCGAAACGTCCTTGCAAAGGTGGAGCCAGGAAGGAGAGACATGCTTTACGCCATAATGATTTTCGGTGCCGAAGGCGTCGTCGAGCGGCTGCCCGAGGCCGAGCGCGACGCCATTCTCGACGTCCACAGCACGCTTCAGGCGGACCTCGAAGCGAAAGGCATGTATCGCGGCGCTATCCAGCTCATGCCGCCCTCGACAGCGATGACCGTTGCCGACAGGGGCGCGGGCACCATGCTGCTCGACGGCCCCTTCGCCGAATCCAAGGAGCAGTTCCTCGGCTTTTACCTCGTCGAATGCGAAACCATGGACGATGCTCTCGATGCCGCCAAGGCCCTGCCCCAGGGCATTGCCTTTATGGAAGTCCGTCCGGTCAAATGGTCCGGCGGGCTCTGATCCATGCACCCGCGAGGTATCACAGCCGCGATTTTCACTGACTGCCGGCCACAGGCCCTCGCCGCGCTCATGCGGAGCTTCCGCGATCTCGACCTGGCCGAAGACCTCTATCAGGACGCATGCCTCAAGGCCGCCGAGCGCTGGGAACACGACGGCCAGCCCGCCGATCCGTTGGCCTGGCTCATCCGCGTGGCGCGCAATGCGGGCATCGACCGGCACCGCCGAACCCGCCGCATAGCGCCCGTCAGCGCCGAAGACGCGCTTGACGCACAAAAGCCCGACGGTCACCACGAAGCCGAGATGGCCGAAGCCATCGACCGCGCGCAATATCGCGACGACGTGCTGCAACTGATGTTCATGTGCTGCCACGCGGACCTCAGGCCGCATGAACAGCTTGCCCTCGCGCTCAAGGTGGTCGCGGGCTTCTCGCTCGAGGAAATCGCCCGCGCCTTCGTTGTGACGCCCGACACCATGCAGCGCCGCATCTCGCGGGCCAAGCGCAAGGCCGCCGCGGTCGCGGCACGGCTCGAACCGCCTTCGCGCACCGAACGCGCCGCGCGCCTCGACGCCGTCCAGACCATGATCTACCTCATGTTCAACGAAGGCTATGCCGCCAGTGGCGGCGAGGACCACATCCGCCGGACGCTCTGCGACGAGGCCATACGCCTCGCGCGGCTGCTTCTGCGCCTTTTCCCCGCGCAGGGCGAATTGATGGGCCTTTTGGCGCTTTGCCTCCTCCAGCACGCCCGTACGCCGGCGCGTATCGGCCCGGACGGCAGGCTCGTCATGCTCGAGGATCAGGACCGGTCGCTTTGGAACGCGATCATGATCGCCGAGGGCCGTGCGCTGGTTGAAAAGGCGCTGCGGAAGGGCAAGCCCGGCCCATTGCAGGTGCAGGCCGCCATTGCCGCGGTCCATTGCAAAGCTGCGCGTGCGGAAGACACCGACTGGCGCGAGATCGACGCGCTTTACGCCGCCCTCACGCTCATTGCCCCGAGCGCAATCGTTGCGCTCAACCACGCCGTAGCGCGGGCCAAAGTCGATGGCCCCGCCGCTGGGCTCGCCATGCTCGACCCCGTGGCCGAGGACCTCGCGAAATACCGTCCGTACCACGCGGTCAGGGCCGGATTGCTCGAACAGGCGGGGGATTTTTCCGGCGCCATTGCCGCGTGCGGCGCTGCGCTTGCGCTATCGCCAACCCGCCCTGAAAAGGCATATCTCGAAGACAAGATCGCGACGTTGCGCGCCTTGATCTGACCCTGTGTCCGTTTCCCGGCCGGTTCTGCGTCCTTGGCCACATGCGGGACGACAGCGCCC
Source organism: Pelagibacterium halotolerans (assembly GCF_044811015.1). Classification (GTDB taxonomy): domain Bacteria; phylum Pseudomonadota; class Alphaproteobacteria; order Rhizobiales; family Devosiaceae; genus Pelagibacterium; species Pelagibacterium halotolerans_A. The sequence continues at coordinate 3,366,528 of NZ_CP085243.1, read as the reverse complement.
GCGCAACAAGGAGACGACCATGACACACGACCCGATGAAAACCCACGGCGCGCCGAGCTGGCTCGAACATTCGGGCTCCGACCCAGCCGCTGCCCGCAAGTTCTACGAGGACACGCTGGGCTGGACCGTCAACGACATGCCGATGCAGGACGGTTCGTCCTACAACGCCATTGTCGTCGGCGAAGCTCCGGTCGGCGGCTTCTCGCCGATGCCGGGCAACAATGGCTGGACCGTATACGTCACCGTCGACGACGTCGATGCACGGCTCGAAAAGGCGCACGCCGCCGGTGCCAAGATCGCTTCGGACGCGACAACCGTCCCCGGCGTCGGCCGCATGGCGACGATCACCGACCCGTTCGGCGCCCGGCTTTCGCTGATCGATTATTCGAAAGCGTGAGATATCTGCCGCCGCATCCAGGATGCGGCGGCACACTCCTGGAGAATTCTCATGGCCTATGACGAAGACCTCACCGCCCGCTTCCGCGACAAGATCGATGGCCTTGCCGGCATTTCGGAAAAACGCATGATGGGCGGCATCTGCTTTTTCCTCAACGGCCACATGATCGGCGGCGCGGACAAGGCAAAAACCGGCGAACGGCGCTTCATGTTCCGTGTTGGCAAGGACAATGAACAGGCCGCCGAGGCGCTTCCCGGCGGTGAGGCTCTAATCCAGGGCGGACGGAAAATGACCGGGTTTTATTTCGTCGACGCGGATGGGCTTTCCGACGCAATATTCACCCAATGGCTCTCGCTCGCCATCGAGAATGCCCTGTCCCTTCCGGAGAAATGACGATGCTGTCCGAACAAACCCGCGCCTTCCTCGCCGACCTCAAGGCGAACAACAACCGCGAGTGGTTCGAGGCCAACAAGGAACGCTATCGCACGGCACTCAAAGAGCCCGCAGAGCATTTCGCTCAAGCAATGGCGCTGGCACTGGAAGCCGCCACGGGCATGCCGCAAACGCCGCGCATCTTCCGCATCTACCGCGATGTCCGCTTTTCGAAAGACAAGACACCCTATAACGCGCACCTGCATATCGGTTTCCGCCCCAGCCCCTCCAGCCCCGACATGCCCGCCTGGATGCTTGGTCTCGAACCGGACCGGTTGGTTGTCGGCACGGGGTTGTTCGCCTTCTCCCCCGATGGGCTGACGCGCTGGCGCGAAGCCGTGTCCGGGCCCGAAGGCAACGATCTTGCGTCCGTGCTTTCTGCCCTGATCAAGGACGGTATCCGCATCAATGATCCCGAGCTCAAGCGCGTGCCCGCGCCCTACCCGGCGGACCATCCGAATGCCGATCTCCTGCGCCGCAAAAGCCTCGCGGTCTGGATCGACTGCCGGGATCCCGCGCTTGCCTATGGCGAAACCGGACCCGATGCCTGCACCCGCGAATTGCTGCGGCTTAAGCCCGTCTTCGACTGGCTGGCGGATTTTGCGGATGCCGACGACTAAAACGCAGTCGAAAGCGTGCGTGCGAATCTCTGTGCAATATCCGGCGTCGCTTCGGCGAACCCGACGATCAGCCCCGACCGGGGTTTGCCGATGCAGTAACCGGAAAGCGCAGGCGTATTGAACCCCGTCGCCTGCATGCGTTGCGATACGGCCTCGTCATCTACCGGGCCCCGGAACGATATAACCGTCTGAACACCGCCCATGGGCATGTCGGCTTCGATCCGGTCACCCAAGACCGTTCGGAGCGTATCGATCAAGAGGCGCCCGCGCGCCTCGTATATCCGCGTTATACGCCGCAAATGCGTCGTCAGGGCCCCGCTCTCGATGAATTCGGCAAGCGCCGCCTGCGCATGGATATTGACGCGCAATCCCATATCGCGCTGCACCTGCGAGAAGGCGGGAACGAGCGGTTCGGGCACGACCATATAGGCCAGCCGCAGCCCCGGCAGCAGGCTCTTGGAGGCGGTTCCGAGATAGATGACTTCCGCACCCGCGCTGATCCCCTGCATCGCCGCAATCGTCCGGCCGCGCCAGAGGAAGGCGCTGTCGTAATCGTCCTCGAGGATGACAGCGCCGCTTGTGCGCGCCCGCTCAAGCAGTGCCATGCGCCGAGTGAGCGGCATGCGGGTACCGGTGGGGAACTGGTGCGAAGGCGTCACGTAGATAAGCCGTGCATTGACGTCTCCAGCGCTGTCCGGATCGGCGCCGTCGGCATCGACTTCGAGTGCCCTCACCTCCAATTGTGTCTGGGCAAACGCGATGCGTGCGCCCCAATAACCCGGAGACTCGACAAGCGCCGTATCGCCCGGATCGGCGAGACACAGCCCCGCAAGCGTAAGTGAAGCCTGCGTCGAGGGCACGATGAGCAACTGCTCCGGCTTGGCCACAACGCCGCGCCAGCGCTCGAGATGACCGGCAAGCGCCACCTGCAGCCGTTCCAGCCCGGTGACGTTGGCGTACATCGCCTCCGCGCCATACTGCCGCCGCGCCACCCGCCGCAGGCAGCGCGCCCATTCGTCGGCGGGGAAGAGGTCTTCGACCGGCGCTCCGGGTTCGAGCAGCCCGACATCCAGCATCCGATGCCGTCGCTGCTTGGCAAGGTGCTCCCCACGCGTGGAAAGGTGCGGCGGCTGCACCCGCAGCGCAGCGCGTCCCCGCTCCAGCTCTGGGCCCGTTCCAATACGCGGTGCGGCGCCTTGCCGGACCGAAATGATCCCGTCCGCGCGCAACAACTCATACGCCGCGTTGACGGTATTGCGCGAAACACCCAACTCCCGCGCAAGCGTGCGCGAACTGGGCAATGCACGCTCCGGTGGAATGCGCCCCGCCCGCACCGCATCGCCCACGGCGTGATAGATCTGCTCGGGCAGTGCTCCACCATTCCGGTCGAACGCAATAAGGTCGGCGACAAACTGGTTCTTTGAAATTTCCATCTACTGGCCCTTCAATGAGGCCAGTTTAAAGCGCTAACTGGTCCGCGATCAAGGCTATATTATTTTCACCTGAAAGAACCAGTTATGAACGCCCACACACCTCCCGACTACGCCCGGGCGCGCCAGCCCCGCCGCGCGCATTACGACGCGGAGACGGTCAACGCCATTCTGGACACCGGCCTTGTCGGCCATGTGGGCTTCATCGCCGACGGCCGGCCCATGGTGATGCCCATGGCCTACGCCCGGCACGGCGACACGATCTATCTGCACGGCGCCTCAAAAACCCGCATCGTCGCCATGCACAAGGACGGCGAGCCGATCACCATGACCGTGACCCATCTCGACGGCATCGTCGCCGCGCGGTCGGGCATGCATCACTCGATGAATTACCGCTCCGCCGTCGTGCATGGCCACACCCGGCTCGTGACCGATATCGATGAATCCGAACTGGCGCTCAAGCTCATCACCGAGCACCTTCTGCCCGGCCGCTGGGCCGAAGTGCGCCCGATGCTGCCCAAGGAGCGCAAGGCTACCGGTGTCCTTGCGCTCGAAATCGAGGCAACGTCCGCCAAGATCCGGCAAGGCCCACCTGTCGATGACGAGGAGGATCATGCGTTACCGATCTGGGCGGGGGTCATTCCCATCGTCACCGGATTGGGACGCCCTGTCGGCGACGGGCTGTATCCAGGAGAGCTGCCGCCGCCGCCGTCAGCGGCGCTGGCCCGGGAGAAATTTGCGTAGCGCGGCAGCAATTCTAATTGGGCGGTATTTGCTCGATGGCGCGCACCTGATGGTCCCGCACAGTGGATTTGACGGGTTCATACGGTGATCGTAGCGGAGGGGCCGACCACACGCACGGTTCCCCTTCTCCCCTTGAGGGAGAAGGTGGGCCTCGCGAAGGGGTGCGCGCCTGCGAAAACGCATAGACTCTGCGCTGTTCGCAACGCCGCAGGCACCCCTCATCCGACCGCTTCGCGGCCACCTTCTCCCTCAAGGGGAGAAGGGGAACCGTGCGCGCGGCATGGGTTGTGTCGCAAAGAGGCGTGCCAACCCGCCATAATCACAGTGCAGAACTCCTACCGCTCCTGCAGGTTCCGCAGCGCGGCCAACCGATCGGCAACCGCCCCGCGCGCGGCCGGTGTCTGCTCGTTTTCAAGCGGCAGGTCCTCAAATTCGACGCCGTCGCCGGCAAATTTCCGGACGCGGTCGAAGAGGCTTTCGGTCTCCTCCGCTTCGATCTCGCGCGCGTCCTCGGAATAGACGAGACGCGCGGTTTCGTTCGCGATCTCTTTGAGCCGCTCGCGGAGCGCAGCGGGATCATATCGCTTCGTGCCCCAGCCACGCGCCGCGTCCTTTTCAAGCGAAAGCACCGCGTCCTTAAGCTTATCGAGCCGTTCGGCCTGACCGAGTTCGTCAGCAAGCGACAGCACCGCGTGCCCGTTCGTATCTGCAGCGGTTTCCTCCGAGTCCGAGAGCAACGCGCTCAACCGCGCCTCGGCATTGGCGATCCGCGCTTCGGCATCGTGCAACGCAAGCCGCGCGGCGCTCGACGGATCGCCCTTGGCCAGCGTATCGCGCAAGAGCGCGATGGCCTCGTCGCTTGCCGCATCGCGCTTTTTCTTTTTGTCGAGCCGCGCCAGCAGAATTTCGGCCTGCTCTTCGAGGAAGGCATTGCGCTGCCGCTCGAGCGAAAGCGCGATCAGGAGATCCTCGACATCGGACCGGTAATCGCCCGTGAGCTGATCGCCGCTGACATCCGCGCCGTCCTCCTCATCCGGCGCCAGCAGCCGCCCTGCCGGGCCTGCGGGCGCTTGCCTGTCCACCATGGCCGCGAGCGAGGCGGCATCGCGTTCGAGATTGCGGATTTGCGCAACCAATTCCTGTTCGCGCACCTTGAGCGCGCTAATCGCGTCATATTGCTCGTCGCGTTCGGCCTTGAGCGCCGCGATTTCCTGAACTTGGCTGTCAATCGCGACACTGGCATCCACCAGCTTATTACGCAGCCGCTCGATACGCATCTCGAGCCGCCGCGTCGCGATGGCGAACTCGGCGCGCAGCTTGTCCTTGTCAGCACGGAATTCATTGAGCGTTACGGGCGTCACCGCCTCGATACGGCGCTTGGTGAGACGCACGGCACGGTTCCAGATGGCCGGCACGATTGCGACGGCCAAAAGTCCTGCAGCCAGAAATCCCAGCGCGGCATACATGATATGCTCGATACCGATTCCCATAAACCTCGTCCCCAAAAGGGGCTTTGCGCATCCCCGGACATTCTGGCACGGCCCTGAAATGCCGGCCAGATTGACGTGTGCTTAACCTTACCGCGCCGCAGGCATCATCCGCAACAATGCCGCACCCGGCGCCCGGATGCGGCATCACTTCTGCTTTATCGGGCTAACCGGCGCGCCCTAGAACGGGTTCCAGGTCGGCTCACGCGTGAAATTGAGATATCCCACCGAGATGCCTGCACGCACGCCGATACCTGCGCTGATCGGCACAATCACCACATTCTGGCGCTTGAGCGCCGTCATGCCCAGCCCGCCGATGGCGTAAATCGACCCGTCCACGCCCGGATACCGGTCATAGATCGCGTCAATCGTGGGCAGGTTATAAACCAGCATCATCACCCGGCTGCCGTCCGCGCCGAAATTGAGCCCGAGGCTAGGCCCCTGCCAGAAGACGTTATGGTTGCCGGCATTGCGGGTATACATCACCCCCTCGCCGTACCGGGCACCGACAAACAGCGCGCCCGAACCCTCCTGCCCCAGAATATAGGCGTTCGGCTGCCCGTATTGACCTACGGCCCGCTCGATCAGCGAGGCGAGGCCCTCGGCCACCGATCCGAAAAACTGGTGCCCGGCGTCAACCAGCTCATTGGCTGAATAGGTCTCCGAAAGCGAGCCTTGCGGCTGGGCCTGCGTCTGCGCGGCGGCCGGCAGACTCAAGAGGCACAGCACCAGACCCAGGGTCCCGATGAGGCGTTTGAACATCAAATTCGTGCTCCCAACTCGCGTTTTACACCCCGGCCGAACCCCCCGCCGGTTAACCAAGCCCATACGGCCAGCTGTTAGTATCGGGCTTACCCGCTATTTCACTCCAATAGCGGAAATCTAGGGCGATCATGCGGCAAAGAAGTAAACAAATCTTAACCCTTACAAAGTCTTACCAAAGCGTGTTGATTGTGCTTGCGTGCCTTTTTGCCCCTACAGCCGTGGCTGCGCAGGAACAGTCCATCGTGACCAACGTCTTAACCGGTGTCGCCATCGACGGATACGATCCGGTCTCTTATTTCACGAACCCGGAACCCCTTCGCGGCTCCCCGCAATACGTCCATGAATGGGCCGGTGTGCCCTGGTATTTCGCGTCCGCCGCCAATCGCGACGTCTTCGCCCGCGCGCCCGAAATCTACGCCCCGCAATTCGGCGGCCACGGCGCCATGGCCATGGCACGCGGCTACCTCTCGGACGGTAATCCGCAAATCTACCGCATCATTGGCGACCGGCTGTTTCTCTTTTTCTCGGTCGGCAATCGCGAGGCCTTCGAACTGGCAGGCGCAGCCGCGCTTGCCCAGGCACTCGGCAATTGGGAGGCGCTCCCGCCCGCGCGCGGACAAGAGCCGTTTGTGCCACCGATTGGGGCCGGTGACGCTCCGCCACGATAATGCAATATTGGGCAAAGTCTTCGCCCAGCGGGCACAAAACGTTGCCGCCATGAGTCTGGCCTGTAAAGTGCGAACAAGTGATTCTCAATTCCAGGATGGGACCAAAGCCATGACGAGCACGGTCGAACTCGAAGCGGCGGATCTCGCGGCATTGCTGTGCTCGCGCGTGTGCCACGATCTGATTAACCCGGTCGGCGCCATCGGCAACGGACTCGAAGTCCTGTCCGATCCCACCCAGACCGAAATGGCCGATTTCGCAAGGGAACTGATCGAGAATTCGACAAAGCAGGCGCGCGCCAAGCTCGAATACGCGCGTCTCGCCTTCGGCGCCTCCTCGACCGCGGGGACGGATATCGATACCCGCGAGGCCGAACGCGTCGCCAAGCTTCTGATCGCGGGCGAGAAGGCCGATCTCGATTGGCAGATCCCCCCGCTCATCATCCCGAAAAACAAGGTCAAGCTTCTGCTCAACATGCTGCTGATCGTCATTGGCGGTGTGCCGCGCGGCGGCCAGATCACGGTTGAGATCGGCGGCGAGCCGGGAACCGAGAATTTCTCCATCACCGCCACCGGCCCCAAAACGCTGGTACCCAGCGGCATTCCCGGTCTTCTCGCGGCCACTCCCGAAGATGGCAATGTCGACGCACGCGGCATCCAGCCCTATTACACCGGCCTCCTGGCCCGGCTGTGCCATATGGGCCTCAATATCGGCGTCGAGAACGAGGAACTGCGCTTCACAGCCGACCCTCTGCCCCACGATATCGATTAAAGCGCGGCGGGTACGGATAAGCGTTCGCTAACCATTGCGGTCTAGAGTGCCGAAGCGCCTTGGCGGGCGTCTAGCTGGCAACGAGCCCGTTGGGGAGTACGCATCATGAAATCGTGCCTGATCGTTGATGACTCAAGTGTTATCCGCAAGGTCGCGCGCCGCATTCTCGAAAATATGGACTTCATCGTCGATGAAGCCGAGGACGGCCAGGAAGCCTACGAAAAATGCGGGCGGGAGATGCCGGACGTCATCCTGCTCGACTGGCAGATGCCGATCATGAACGGGCTGGAATTCCTCAAGGCTCTGCGGGGCTATAACGGCGGTGACAAGCCCAAGGTCGTTTACTGCACCACCGAGCGCGATATCGGCCAGATCGCCATGGCCCGCAAGGCGGGTGCCAACGACCATATGCTCAAGCCCTTTGATAGGGCATCGCTCGAGGCCAAGTTCCAGCCGTTCGTTTAGCGTCCCCGCTCCACATCGTCCCTGAGATTGGCCAGCATGCGCCAGACGATGAGTTTGTGGAACGGCAGCACGCCCCAGAGATAGAGCCGCCCCCAGATATTGTGCGGATGCACCCAGGTCGCGAGCGCGACATAGCCCATGGGCGCGCGCGTCTTGATGACGGAAATCCGGAAGTCCATATGCCTGTCGTCCGACCCGAACGTGACTTCTTCGGAACTGACATGATCGACCGCAAACGCCCCCGTATAGCGCCGCTCGAGAATATCGTCGCGCGTCGGCGGCGCGTAGCCCTGCTCTGTCCCGGTCTTGAGGCCGAACGGCTTGACGAGTGCATTCCGGATCGCGAGCAGCACCATCACCCAGCGCGGCATGGCAAAAACCGTCATCAACGCCAGGTCCGCAGCCGAGAGGCTCGGCTCGGGCACGCGCGCGATCTGGCAATCGAGAAAGTCCCCCTCGGTGTAGTGACGCATCAGGGCGCCGGTCTGAGGGTAGCGAAACGCTTTGGGCAATTGGTTCTCCGCCGCAGGAACGTGCATCAACCCTAACGCCACACACGCGCAGTTCACCCTGCACCGATGTCGCACGCCCAGGCGCACCGACTACAAAACCCAATAAGCTATTGTCTTGTTTATCTTTTTCGTGATCGTGCGCGGAATCGTCGCAACCGAACCGTGCTGCCTTATGCAGCTGCACGTTGGCGTGAGTGCCCCGCGACAATTTGTCCATTTCGCGTTATTCTTGGGCCTAGCTGGAGCCTGGATGGTCCGGCTCCGGCGCGAATGGTGGGTACTGCTGTGCCTGCCCAACCCTCAAAGGAGGCGGACATGCCGGCAGTTGAGGCAAAACATATCCGCAATACCCGGAGCAAACCCGACGGTCAGGTCGACAATATCCGTTCCATTACGCTCTCCGATGTCTTCGCCGCTCTCAAAAAGGGCGCATCCGATTTCTGGGAACGGCCGTCCCATTATATTTTCCTCGTCATCATCTATCCGGTCGTCGGCTTCATTCTGGCCGTCTGGACCGCCGGCGGGGAGACTTTCTCTCTGCTCTATCCAATAGCGACCGGCTTTGCGCTTGTCGGCCCGATCGCCGGGATCGGACTTTACGAGATCAGCCGAAGGCGCGAGCAGGGCCTGGACGACCACCCCGTCTATGCCTTCATGGTCCTGCGCTCGCCGGCCATCGGCGCCATCCTCGCGCTGGGACTGGTGCTGGCGATCATATTCGGACTTTGGCTTTTTGCGGCCAACTCGATCTACGTCTTCTTTTTCGGCGAGAACGGCCCAACCAACCTGCCCGACCTGCTCGCGGCAGTGTTCACGACCTCCGAGGGCTGGGGTCTGCTCATCTGGGGCAATCTCGTCGGCCTCGTTTTCGCCTTCGTAGTTCTGGCGACCACCGTTGTCGCCTTCCCAAGACTGCTCGACCATGGAGGAAGCGCAGCGGATGCCGTTGCGCTGTCGGTTCGCGCCGTGACCCATAATCTCGTCCCCATGCTCGCCTGGGGTCTGATCGTGGCGGTGCTGCTTTTTATCGGGTCGCTGCCGCTCTTCGTCGGACTTGCCATCGTGCTCCCGATCCTTGGCCACGCGACCTGGCACCTCTATCGCGCCGTTGTCGAATAACGAGCAAAACCAATAAGAAAGGCCCCGCATCGAAGGATGCAGGGCCTCTTCTATCGCCTCCAGCAAAGCGCGGAAGGGGGGTTACGCGCTTTCGGAAAACTCGGCTTCGTCCGGCTCGCGCAGCACATAGCCGCGGCCCCAGACGGTTTCGATGTAATTCTTGCCCGCCGTCGCCACCGAGAGCTTCTTGCGAAGCTTGCAGATGAAGACGTCGATAATCTTGAGTTCGGGCTCGTCCATCCCGCCATAGAGGTGGTTGAGGAACATTTCCTTGGTGAGGGTGGTGCCCTTGCGGAGCGAGAGAAGCTCCAGCATCTGGTATTCCTTGCCAGTGAGGTGTACCCGCTGGCCGCCGACTTCCACGGTCTTGGTGTCGAGGTTGACGCTTAGATCGCCGGTGTTGATGACCGACTGGGCGTGACCCTTGGAGCGCCGCACGATCGCATGAATGCGCGCTACCAATTCGTCTTTGTGGAAGGGCTTGGTCATATAGTCGTCGGCACCGAACCCGAGACCCCGGACCTTGTCTTCGATGCCCGCCAGACCCGAGAGGATGAGGATCGGCGTTTGAACCTTCGCAACGCGGAGCGTGCGCAGTACTTCATAGCCACTCATATCGGGCAGATTGAGATCAAGCAGAATGATGTCGTAATCATAAAGCTTGCCCAGATCGACACCTTCCTCACCGAGGTCGGTGGTGTACGCGTTGAAACTTTCCGACTTGAGCATCAGCTCAATGCTCTGCGCTGTCGCGCTATCGTCCTCAATCAAGAGTACACGCATGCCTATCCCCTTACCTTAGGTTCCTACTGGAACCGGGAAGACGCGATCTTTCCCGTCAACCTTAACCAAACCCTACTGGGTACGATTCGAACCTACCGGCAATTAGTTAACAAAGTTTAATTCGGTTGGGCAATATGCAATCCGGATTAACCCAGAAGCTTTTTAAGTTATTGTTTTTTCTTAAAATTTTCGGGAAATTTTTCTTAATTCTTTACGTTAAGAAAGCCCTTCAAATGACTCTTGGGACTCGGTGAATTGCCAGCCATGTCGGGGAAACGGGCGCACGCCGCCCAGAAGAGAAAATTTTGCTCAACACCTCCCTCTATCGCATCGGAATTAAGGTTGCGTTACCAAGGCGACAGGCTTGGCCCGAATCATTCACAATCGGCCGCAGCCGCCACGAGGAAAGTCACAGCCGTGCAGTCGCTCATCTCAGACATCGAGGCTATCGACGAGATCGAGGTGTTCGGGCGCGTCAAGACTGTCCAGGGCCTGCTGATCGAGGTCGTCGGCCCTGTACGCGAACTGCGTGTGGGCGGCCGGGTCTTCATTGAAACCCAGTCCGGCGCCACGCTGCCGTGCGAAATCATCGGCTTCCGCGACGGGCTTGCGCTTTGCCTGCCCTTCGGCCCGGTCGAAGGCGTCCGGCTCGGCTGCAAGGCGATCTTCGCCGGCCATGACGGTGCGGTCTACCCCGACCGGACCTGGCTCGGGCGCACGATTAATGCCGATGCCCAGCCGATAGACGGTGGCCCGCCGCTGTTGCGCGGTGCAGAGCCCTATGGGCTGCGCAACACACCCCTGCCGGCCCACGAACGCGCTCGCGTTGGTGAACCGATCGATCTGGGGGTCAGAGTTCTCAACACCTTCACCACATGCTGCGAAGGCCAGCGTATGGGCATCTTCGCCGGTTCAGGCGTCGGCAAGTCTGTGCTGATGAGCATGCTCGCGCGCAATACCGACGTCGACGTCGCCGTCATCGGGCTGATCGGCGAGCGCGGCCGCGAAGTTCAGGAGTTTATCTCCGAATATCTCGGCGAAGAGGGTATGAAGAAGGCCATCGTCATCGTCGCGACCTCCGACGAGTCCGCGCTCATGCGCCGTCAGGCTGCTTACCTCACCATGACGCTCTCGGAATATTTCCGCGATCACGGCCAGCGCGTCTTGTGCATGATGGACAGCCTCACCCGCTTCGCCATGGCCCAGCGCGAGATCGGGCTGGCCATCGGCGAGCCGCCGACCGCCAAAGGTTACCCGCCGACCGTCTTCACCGAACTGCCCCGGCTGCTCGAACGCGCCGGGCCTGGACTCAAAGAGTCTGGCTCCGTTACCGGTCTGTTTACCGTTTTGGTGGAAGGTGATGATCACAATGAACCCATTGCGGACGCCGTACGCGGCATTCTCGATGGCCACATTGTCATGGAGCGCTCCATTGCCGAACGCGGCCGGTTTCCGGCGGTCAATGTATTGCGCTCCGTATCGCGAACCATGCCGGGCTGCGTGCCTGAGGATTTCAGGCCGACGCTCGGCAAGGCAAGGGAATTGATGTCGGTATTTGCCGATATGGAGGAACTGATCCGGCTGGGCGCTTACCGGAAAGGATCGGATCCCACGGTTGACCGCGCCATCGCGCTCAACCCCGCTCTGGAAGCGTTTTTGAGCCAGAGAGGGGACGAACGCACCTCGATTGCCGACGGGTACAATTTGCTCGCGGCGATCCTGGAAACCGGTGGCGGGGGCGATCAGGCGGCTTGATGTGTAAGGAGTACAAGTCATGAAGTCGAAGAGCGCAAGCTTGATCCGGCTTAAGAAGTTCCAGGTCGACGAGAAGCGCCGTCAGGTCCTTCAGATCGAGACGATGATTGGCGATTTCGAACGCATGGCCGCCGAACTCGATCAGCAGATCGAGATCGAGCACCAGAAGACCGGCATAACCGATACTGCGCATTTCGCCTATTCCACCTTCGCCAAGGCCGCCATGACGCGCCGCGACAACCTTCTGGTTTCGGCCAACGACATGCGCGAAAAACTCGAAGCGGCCCAGGACGATCTCGCCGAAGCCATCGAGGACCTCAAAAAGGTGGAACTGCTCGACCAGCGGGAGAATGCTCGCGAAAACGCTGAGGCCCTCAAACGCGAACAGGCGGAATACGACGAAATCGGCCGCATCCGGCATAGGCGGTAAGCGGAGGAGCGGATGACCTTCGATGACATCCGCCGCATTGCTCTCAAATTCCCTGGCGTCGTCGATGCAACGAGCTACGATACGCCTGCCATCAAGGTTGGTACGCAATTTCTCCTGCGCGAGCGAGATCCCGGCATCGTCGCCATGCGCTGCGCCTCAATCGATGATCGTGACTTGCTCATCGAAACCGGGGAAGACGCCTTCTTCATCACCGATCACTATAGGGATTACCCCTACGTTCTCATCCGGCTCGAAACACTCGATCCTGCGCGCTTTACGTTTTTATTTGAGGCGATCTGGCGGCAAAAGGCGCTCCAAAAGCATCTCAAAGCATACGAAGACACCAGAGGCAGCTAGCCGGCATTTCTGGCGCTCACATGCGGCCTCGCATGCCGCCATGTCCTCACGCCGGCGAGCCGACCTACTCGGAGACCACCGCGATCTCGCGCACGATGTCGCCGGTCTCCCCATCATAGAGCCGGATCATCGTGGCCCCGTTGCGCACATAGGTGACCACCACAAGCCCGTCCTGCACTGCGCTTGAAACCACCTCTGCGTCCGCCGGCACCGGCACGGCGTCCAGAACGTATTCTGCAGCCGGATCGACACTCATTGCCGCCAGCCGATAGACAACGACCCCGGCAATCGCCATAAAGCCGATCAGCATGATGAGCATGGAGAACGCCGCCCGGCGGCGCGCCTTGGCCATGATCGCCTCACCTTCGGGGCTCAAGGGCTTATCATCTTCGTCTTCGACTTCAGGGTTACGCATGAACGATCCGCAAATTGATGGGCACGACGCGACCGTTGCCCAAGAAGAGGCAGGCACGCGGCTCGACGCATTTCTCGCAGCCCGTTTCCCTGTCTTCTCGCGCAACCGGATCAAGGATCTGATCCTTTCAGGCGCAGTGACCATCGACGGAACGGCGAACGAGACGCCCAAATATCGCGTGAAGGCCGGAGAGTCCATAACGCTTACTGCCCCCGAACCGGTCGAAGCCCAACCCGAGCCGCAACAGATCGCGCTCGATATCCTCTATGAAGACGACGCCCTCATTGTCATCAACAAGCCCGCCGGCATGGTGGTGCATCCCGCCCCCGGCAATGAGGACGGAACGCTCGTCAATGCGCTGATCCACCATTGCGGCGAAAGCCTGCGCGGCATCGGCGGCGTGAAGCGGCCCGGCATCGTGCACCGGCTCGACAAGGACACCTCCGGCGTCATGGTCGCCGCCAAGACCGAAACGGCCCACAACGGGCTCGCGGCCCAATTCGCGGACCATGGCCGTTCCGGCCCGCTCGAACGCGCCTACATCGCCTTCGTTTGGGGCACACCGAACCCACTAAAGGGCACGATAGAAACCCAGATCGGCCGCGATCCGCACAACCGGCTCAAACAGTCCGTCCACCCGCGCGATGGACGCGACGCGATCACCCACTATAGCGTTGCGGAACGCTTCGAGGCGGAGACTTGGTCCGTTGCTCAGGTCACCTGCACGCTCGAAACCGGACGCACGCATCAGATTCGCGTCCACATGGCCCATATCGGCCATCCGCTTCTGGGCGACGCGCTCTATGGCGCCGGTTTCGCCACCAAAATCAACAAATTGCCTGCTCCTGCCGCTGCGGCGCTCAAGGCCCTTGACCGCCAGGCCCTTCACGCCGCCGTGCTCGGATTTGCCCACCCCGTGAGCGGAAAAACCTTGCGCTTTTCGACCGATCTGCCGCAAGATATGCAAGAGCTTGCAACTACGCTGTCGCCTTACGCGTTGTAACAGACGTGAGAAAGACATGCGCCCAGCGAAAATCGGATTTTCGCTGGCCGAGGGATGTATTCGCCAAATTCCGACCTATATTGAGCGCGAATGTGCCTTCTCGCGCGCCAACGGCAAGTGTGGGCGCGAGCGAGGCTTGGCCTGCCGGGAGGCTCCGGGGGCTAGTCCTTTAAGGGGGTGCTGATATGGCCCAATCAAATCTTCCAGTCCTGTCGTCAGAAGACGGGCTGAACCGCTATCTGCAGGAAATCCGCCGGTTCCCGATGCTGGATGCCGACGAGGAATTCATGCTCGCCAAGCGGTATAAAAAGCATGGCGACCCAGAGTCCGCCCAGAAACTCATCACGTCCCATCTGCGGCTCGTGGCGAAAATCGCCATGGGCTATCGCGGCTATGGCTTGCCCATTTCCGAGGTGATCTCGGAGGGCAATGTCGGCCTGATGCAGGCCGTCAAGCGCTTCGAGCCCGACAAGGGCTTCCGTCTTGCCACTTACGCCATGTGGTGGATCCGCGCCTCGATCCAGGAATACGTCCTGCGCTCGTGGTCGCTGGTCAAGATCGGCACGACGGCGGCGCAAAAGCGCCTGTTCTTCAATCTGCGCCGCATCAAGGGGCAGATCGCAGCGCTCGAGGAAGGCAGTCTGCATCCCGACCAGGTCAAGCAGATCGCTACGACCTTGAACGTCTCGGAGGATGACGTCGTTTCGATGAACCAGCGCCTCTCCGGCGATGCTTCACTCAACGCACCCATGCGCGCGGACGAGGGCACCAGCCAGTGGCAGGATTGGCTCATCGACGAAGCGCCCGACCAGGAAGAAATCCTTGGCGAAAGCCAGGAGTTCGATGAGCGCATGGAACTGCTGAACGGCGCTATGGAGGTCCTCAACGACCGCGAGCGCGCGATCTTCCGCGCCCGGCGCCTGCAGGAAAATCCCTCGACGCTCGAAGAGTTGGCGCAAGAATACGAAGTTTCCCGCGAGCGTATCCGCCAGATCGAGGTCCGCGCCTTCGAAAAGGTGCAGGATGCGGTGAAGGAAGCCGCCCGCGCGCAGGCAAGCTGACGGGCGCCGGCGGGTGGATGACAGCATGGGCATGAACGCAACCAGACCGCGCGCGGCCCATGCTTGAGCCCATCATCCTCGCCGCGCTCATTCTTTTGAACGGCCTGTTCGCACTCTCCGAGCTCGCTGTCGTTGCCGCCCGCAAACCTCGCCTCAAAACGCTTGCCGCTGGAGGCCGACGCGGTGCGGCGACCGCGCTTGCGCTCGCTGAAAACCCTGGACGGTTCCTGTCCACGGTCCAGGTGGGTATCACGCTCATCGGTATCGTTGCCGGCGCGTTTTCCGGCGCGACTCTGGGCGGGCGCACCGCCGACGCTCTCATCGGATTGGGTATTCCAGACACCGCTGCAGCGCCTCTGGGCTATGGCGGCATCGTCGTCATCGTCACCTATCTTTCAGTGGTCGTCGGCGAGCTCGTGCCCAAACAGCTCGCGCTGCGCCATGCCGAAGCTATCGCCTGCGCGGTAGCTCCGCTGATGCGTGGGATATCTATGATCGCCGGGCCTGCTGTCTGGCTGCTCGATGCGTCGACGCAGACCGTCTTTCGTCTCACTGGCCAATCCGAGGTCGCTGAGAACATGGTGACCGAGGAGGAGATCAAATCGCTCGTTTCCGAAGCCGCCGAGCATGGCGTGATTGAAACCGACGAAAAGCGCATGATTGCCGGCGTGCTGCGCCTTTCGGACAAAACAGCCCGCGCGGTGATGACCCCTCGCGTCGATGTCGAAACCATTGCGCTCGGCGCGAGCGCCGACGCGATGCGCAAGATATTCACCACGACCCGCCATTCCCGGTTGCCGGTCAGCAACAAGGGCGAAGACGATGTCGTCGGCGTGGTCTATGTCCGCGACGCGCTCGTCGGCGGCCTGCCGGAAACCCGAAGCGATCTCGAAGCGCTGGTGCGTGAAATCCCGATCGTTCCCGACACCCTGGGCGCGCTCGACGTTCTCGACCGCCTGCGGGACGCCGACCATCCCATGGTGCTGGTTTTCGACGAATACGGCCATTTCGAAGGCATCGTCACATCGGCCAACCTGCTCGAAGCGATCGCCGGCGTCTTCCGCTCCGATCTCGATGTCGCTGAGGAAGAAGATATCGTTCGCCGTGCCGATGGCTCTTGGCTCTTTTCGGGTTCTTTGTCTGCCGATGCGATGGCTGAAACGCTTAGCATCGTGTTGCCCTCCAAAACGGCCTATCAGACTGTCGCTGGCTTCTTTATCAGCGAAAGCGAACACGTTCCGAAAACCGGGGACGAAATCGAGGTCCATGGATGGCGCTTCGAAATTGTCGATATGGACGGAAACCGCATCGACAAGGTTCTGGCACAACGGTTGGAAGCCTGAGAGCCCAGCCGAAAATATCGGCGAGTTACCCGATCAACTCAGGTGGACTTATTTCAATAAAATTGTATTGTTCCTCCGTTTTTCAAAACATTGGGGGCACCGAAGCATAATGCAGACTCTTTTTCACACAAAAACTCTCACTATTGTCACCTTTGCACTTTCCGCATCTTTAGCTGCCATATCATCGGCCTTTGCCCACCCGATCGTCATAGGCGACGGCAAAATCGCCACCTCGCCGCGCACGGGCTACGTTTTTTCCTGCGTCCAGCAGTTCAGCTCGAACGCCGGTGCGCACGCCACCGGTGATTGGATCGATGAGGCCGCGGGCACCTGGGACCCCGATCTCAAGCCGGTCGTCGATGGCTCCGTCAATTGGCCGTCCCAGATTTCGATCACGGTGGACGGCGATAAGCGGGTTGTAAGAGCGAACGGGCTTCCCGATCACCCGACCGGGGTTTATCCGATCAGCTCGTCCGACGACGCCTATCAATACGACCGCAATCCAAACGCGATCAGCGGGCAGGACGTTCTTTTGTCGCTGAGCGCGAACCCGCAACTGACGAGTTCGCCAAGCTGCCTGCCGCTGGGCATGGTGGGGTTTGCCTTGAACGGCACGGCAATCTTCAACGCGCTCGACGCAAGAGGCGACGATGCACCGGCTTATGAAATCCAGGACGCTTGCAACGGTCATCCCGAGGCGACCGGGGAATATCACTACCACAATCTCTCGCCCTGCCTGACGGACACCCGCTCAGGGCCGAACGGGCACAGCGACCTGCTCGGTTATGCGCTCGACGGGTTCGGAATTTACGGCATGTATGACGAAGGGAGCGCCATGCTCTACAGCAGCGGCCTCGACGAATGCCATGGTCATGTCGGCCCGGTGATGTGGGATGGCGTGGCGGTCGAAATCTACCACTATCACTTCACCGAAGATTATCCCTACACAGTGGGATGCTTCGCTGGGCAGGATGTGGTGTCACTTTCGCGGGGTGGCGGCGCAGGCGACGGACAGGGCAACGCTCCGGGCGGCAACCGCCAGCCGCCTCCACCGCGCCGGAACTGATCGGTATGGCGAGCCGCATCGCGATTGCGCCATCCGTCCGCGTCGTATAAGCGGAGTACTCTGGCGCACCAGCCGACATTCCCTGTGAGAGCACGACATGACCGACGGCAATGACGACTATGTTTACGACGAAGCGACCGGCGAATGGCGCCCGGCTTCAGAGATGGTGGCGTCCGCAGAGGCCAATCAGATCGTCGTCGTCGATGCATCCGGCAACGTCCTTGCTGATGGAGATTCGGTGACGCTCATCAAGGACCTCAAGGTCAAGGGCACCAGCCAGACGATCAAGCAGGGCACCGTCATCAAAACGATCCGGCTCACCGACAACCCCGAGGAAATCGACTGTCGCCATGACGGTATAAAGGGGCTCGTCCTGCGAACGGAATTTGTCCGCAAGCGTTAGCCGACAGCGGGCAAAAGCGTTCGGTCGAGGATCAAAAGCCACGGGCTCTGCTCCCCCTCCGCGACCGTGATCGAAACGACATCCGCCGTCGCTTCGTTCGATGTTCCGATCCGCCCGCCCTGCTCCATGACGAGCCCATCGAGCGGATAGAGCAGCCCCTCGGACCCGGCAAATGCCGTCCGGCCCAACGGGTAGACCGAAACCCGTGAGCCTTTGCCCACCTCAACACTGATCGACCCCGAAACCCCCAGCGCCAGATCGTGCTCGTCGACAAGAATAATCTTGCGCTCATGCGCCATCTTCGCAACCGCGTTGAGCGCGGCCAGCGTGTGATCGAAGCGCCCGCCGGTCATCCCAAGCCCCAGCGTTAGCGGTGCGCGGCTGGAATAGAGACACTTGCCGAAATCGGTGCTGTCCTGCTCGGCGATCCTGATGACCCGCGTCGTATCCGGGAAACCCGAAAGGTCGTCCACCGAGTCCATATCCCCGATCACCGCGTCGGGGACCAGGCCGGCCTTGAGGATCGTATCCCCGCCGCTGTCCGCCCCGATGATTCCCGCAGCGCCCTGCGCCAGCGTGCGCAACAGCTCTGGCTCCACTGTCCCACCGCCCACAACAATGAGCGTGCCGTCGAAAACGAGCGGCAACTCGCCAGAAAAATCATGCTCTTGCGCTGAGGAAGGCCCGGTTATAGTGTCGCCTCGTCTCGCTGGGGTGCTCCCGATTTCGGGGGCTGAGAAAGACCCATTGAACCTGAACCAGGTCATGCTGGCGGAGGAAGTTCGAGATGGCAAGGCATATAGCCGCCGATGCCATTTGTCACGACTCTTCATCCTTTCATGACCGCACCACCGGCCCGGCAACGCACACCCGATGCAATGCGTTGCCCAAGCGAAAGGAAAAAACCATGACTCGCTTGATCTCCACGAGCCTGTGCGCGGTTGCCTTCGGATGCATCGCATCCGCGGCCCAAGCGCAGGAAACCCTCACCATCTACACATACGATGCCTTCGCCGCCGATTGGGGCCCCGCCCCGGCGCTCGAGGAAGGCTTCGAGGCCCAATGCGGCTGCGATCTCGAATTCATCGCCGCGGACTCCTCGATCGGCGCGCTTCGCCGTGCCCAGCTCGAAGGCGCGGAAACCGATGCCGACATCATCCTCGGCCTCGACACTGCGACCATCGGCGAAGGCAAGGCGACCGGGCTATTCACCGAACACAACCTGGACCTGCCCAACCTCGACATCCCCCTCGACTGGTCCGACGAGATCTTCGTGCCCTTCGACTACGGCTATTTCGCCTTCGTCTACGACAGCGAGAATGTCGAGAACCCGCCTGCGAGTTTCCAGGAACTCGCCGCGCGCCCCGACGATTTCAAGATCGTCATCCAGGACCCGCGCGCTTCGACCCCGGGTCTTGGCCTCGTCCTCTGGATCAAGGCCGCCTATGGCGACGACGCCAACGAAGCCTGGGCCGAACTCGCCCCACACGTTCTGACCGTCACCAATTCCTGGTCGGAATCCTACGATCTCTTCCTCGCCGGTGAAGCCGACATGGTACTCTCCTACACCACCTCCCCGGCCTATCACCTCATCGCCGAAGGCGAAGACCGCTATGCCGCCGCGAAGTTCGAGGAAGGCCATTACACCCAGATCGAGGCCGCCGGCATCCTTGCTTCGAGCCCGAACAAGGATCTCGCCCGCGAATTCCTGTCCTACCTCATTTCTCCCGAGGCCCAGGCGATAATCCCCACGACCAACTGGATGTACCCGGTCACCGAGCCCGAAGGGGGCCTGGAGCCTGGCTTCGAGCAGATGATCGACCCCGCCCCGGCCCTGCTCCTCGATAGCGAAACCGTCACAGAAAACACGCGAGCCTGGATTGAAGAAGCCTTCGCTGAGCTTCGGTAAGCTGCCACACATAGGCCCTCCCCTCGCCGGGGAGGGCCTCCTCGGTCGTTGGCGCCCCCTCCGCGCGTTCACCGGCATCGCGATCGCCCTCGCCATTGCGGCGCTCATCGCGGCATTGCTCATCGCGCTCTCGGTTGCCGGGCGGACCATCCCCACCACGGGTTCGACGGTCACCGGCATTGCGCGTCTCGTCGTCATGTCCGGGATACAGGCCGCGCTTTCGACGCTGCTCTCGCTCATAACCGGCGTCGCCCTCGCCTGGTCACTCGACCGTCTGCGTTTTCGAGGACGCGGCTTCGTCGTGGGCCTCTTGTCCACCGCGCTCGTCCTGCCCGCACTCGTCATCGTCTCGGGCCTCGTTGCGGTCTGGGGCCGCAACGGCTGGATCAACGCGCTGATCGACCCACTCGGCCTCAGCGCCCCCTCAATCTTCGGCCTCGGCGGTATTCTCGCGGCGCACACGCTTTTGAACGGCGCGTTTTCAGCCCGCATCTATCTCGACCGCCTCGAAGCCATCCCACCCGAAAAGCTCAAGCTCGGCCGCAGCCTCGGACTGTCCGCATGGCGCCGCTTCACCGTGATCGACATCCCCGCCCTCGCCGGCTCGGTGCCCGGCGTTGGCGCAACAATCTTCCTTTTGTGTTTTACGAGCTTCCCCATCGTTCTGGTTCTGGGCGGAGGCCCCGCAAACCAGACGCTTGAAGTGGCAATTTTCCAGGCGGTCCGGCTCGATTTCGACCTCGGCGCCGCAGTCCGCCTCGCAATCGTGCAGCTCGTTGTCTGTGCTGCGATCATCATACCCGCGTCGAGCCTCTCCCCCGCCGCCGCCCTCTTCGGCCGCCGGTCCCGTTACCACTGGCCCGAAAGCCGGCCCGTCACGGTGGCGCAGACACTCATCCTGACCGTTCTGCTCCTGGGCTTCCTCACACCTCTTCTGGCTGTCCTCGCGCGGGGTCTGGGTCCGGCTCTCCTCAGTGTCCTCGGACAAGCCAATTTCTGGCGCGCGCTCTGGACCAGCCTCACGATTGGGTCCCTGTCCGCACTCCTCACCCTTGCGCTCGCCCTCGCGCTGGGTATGGCCCGCGCCCTTGAACCGCGCCAGAGCGCCTTGCGTACCGCGCTCGGTGTTCCTGTCTTCACCTATCTCGCGGTTCCTGCCGTCGTCCTTTCGCTGGGCTTTTTCCTCCTTGCGCGCTTTATCGGCGTGCCCACGGGAGGCGCCGCGCCGGTGGTGCTCGTCATCGCCAACGCACTCCTCGCGCTGCCCTTTGCCTTCGCCACCCTCAACCCGCCGCTCGAAGCCATCGCCCGGCGCAACAAGAAGCTCATCCGCGCGCTGGGACTGTCCAGCACCGCCCAATGGCGCCGCATCGAATGGCCGCTCCTGGGCCGCCCCATCGGCTATGCTCTCGCGGTCGCTTTCGTTTTTTCCCTAGGCGATCTGGGGGTCATCTCGCTCTTTGGCACGTCCGAATTCTCCACCCTGCCCTGGCTGATGTACCGTGCGCTCGGTGCCTACCGGAGCGCCGACGCCGAGGCCATCGGTGCGATCCTGCTCATACTGAGCCTTTCAGCCTTTATCGCCATCCCCAAGCTCTTCGAGGTCGTCACCAATGCTCGCGATTGAGGCCGTCTCCTTCCGCCACACCGCCGACGGCCCACTCTTTTGCTTCGACATGGAGGTTGCCCCCGGAGAGATCGTCGGGCTGACCGGTCCTTCGGGCTCGGGCAAATCCACCCTGCTCGACCTCGTCGCAGGATTCCTCGCCCCGCTTTCAGGCAACATCACGCTCGAAGGCGCTTCTCTCCTCGGTCAGCCCCCCGAAACCCGCCCGGTCTCTATCCTCTTTCAGACCGATAACCTCTTCGAGCACCTCTCTGCCGGTGCCAATGTTGCGCTGGGGCTGTCCAGCCGCGCCAAGGCACACGACCCAGCGGTGGAAGCCGCGCTCGACCAGATGGGATTGAAAAGTTTCGCCTCCCGCCGCGCCGCCGATCTTTCGGGCGGCCAGAAGCAACGTGTCGCGCTCGCCCGGACGCTTCTGCGCAACAAGCCGGTCCTGCTGCTCGATGAACCGTTCACGGGCCTCGACGAAGCGACGGCGGTACCCATCCGCAAATCCATTGCCGACCTTGTCGCCCGGAACGACTGGCACGCTATCCTGGTGTCGCATCAGAAAGAGGACGTCGCGGCTCTCGCCGCGCGCCGCTATGAGATCCGGGACGGCCAGACCCGCCCCGTCTAATCCTTACTGTGCGGCGTCGCCATCTGCGGCTGCAGTGTCCTCGGCAGCCCAGGCGTCCAGAACCTCCTGGAAGATCGCGTCGCCATCTTCGCCCTTTTCAAGCGTCAGGATCGCTCGCCGCCCCGTGCCATAAACCATGGCGAGGTCGAGCCAGGCGCGGTCGCGCAGCAATTGCACATTGTTCGCAGCGTCCTGATCGCTCGCGCTCGAGAGCGCAAAGAGGAACGAATTGCCCACGATTCGCGCCGAGGCGCCCGTCAAAGGTTGACCTTGCACGAGTTCCTCATCCTTGAGCAGCACGCCGGGCAGATTGGCGATAGACCCGCCGATAAAGGTCTCGGCAACGTTGAAATTGACTTCCATCAGATGGCTGGCCGGCAAAGTTGCATCCGCGTTCCGGCGCAACAGCACTTCGACATCGAGATTGCGCGCCGGAATGCTCGCATTGGCTTGAATCGTCGGCTGGCCGAGCTCATCGCTCCCGCGGCTCCAGGTCACGCTGCCTGAATAGGGCACGGCACCGGCATTGCCGCCGGGCTGCTCCTCGAGCAACAGCGATTGCGGCCCCTCGGCAACTGCAACCGCGGGTTCATCGCCTGTGGCTTCCGCAGGCGCATCGAGCGTGGGCGTCCCGGCTTCAGAAGGCAGCCGGTCCTCGAAGGACAGCGCGGGCCCATTGTCGCCATTGGCCGGCGTTTCGGTTTCGGCAAAGGGTTGCCCGGCCTCGCCGTTCTCGATGGTTTCGGTCGCCGGTTGCTCAGGCGTATCGGTGGTATTGACCGGCCCGTTCGGACTCGGGGGGTCCGCTTCGGATACCGCTTCCGTTGCGGCGTCCGGTGCCGTTCCGGTGGTGCTAGCCGGTTCGTTCACAGGCTCGAGCGTATCGTCGGATTGCGCAACTTCGGCGGGTGTCGTGGCATCCCCGCCTGATTGTGCAAAGATCGTGTCGAGATCGATATAGCCCTCGCGCCAGGCCCAATATCCGCCCGCGCCGCCGCCGGCTAAAAGGACGATGGCAATAACGAGAAATACTGTGAGCGCTCCAAATCCGCCGGATTTCTCCGTATCTTCGGTCGCCGGCGCGGCTTCCTCCTCGGATATTTCGAGGCTGGCGGCGGGCTCCGTCGCGATTGCCGCCTCGGCTGTTTGTTGTTCAGCCTCTGGCTCGCTTTCCCCGCGTGCCTCGCGGTCGAGCGCAGCAATCGCCCTGTCGATGGTGCTTTGCGGGTCGGAATTTTCAGGCGCATTGGCCTCGATCTCGACCTCGCGCACGCTCGACATCGCTTCGCCAACGCCGGTTGCTGAAAGCGGCGCGATCGGCACGCTGCGCCCGATCGGCACACCATGCGTATCCACAAGTCCGGCGCTTGATCTGACCTCGCCTTCATATGGACTGGTAATGAAATGCTTTTCGCTGCGCGGCGCATCGTCCCTGAGTGCGACCAGATCCGGCGCTTCTCCAGCCGGGCTGTCGCCGGTCCCGACATCGTCCTCGGCAGCACGCCGCGAAGCGGCTTCGCTCTCGGCGCTCGCCTGCGCAATGATATCCTCAATGGACGCCGGTCCCTTGCTTTCCGGCGCATGTCCGATCGGCACGACGTTATCGAGCTGCGGCTCGGGAGCGGCGCTAGCGGTAATCGGCTCGCTGGAAGTAACCGGCTCTGCCGGCATAAAGGGTTCGGCTTGTTCTTCCGCAGGTTCGGAATGCGCAGCAACCGGCTCCGCTTCAGCCTCGGGTTCTTCGGTGGCAGGCTCAGTGCCTGCTTCCGCTATGGCCTCTTCCTGCTCGACCTCGGTCTCCACAGCAAGAACGGCTTCTTCTTCCTCCTCCTCACCCGGCTCCTCCTCGAGCTGCTCTGGCCCGAGTTCAGCTTCGGCTTCGGCTTCGGCTTCAGTTTCAGCTTCGGCTTCGGCTTCGGCTTCGGCTTCGGACGGCTCTTCGGTCAGAGCAGGAGGCTCGTCCATCGCGTCCGGCTCCTCGGGCGCGGGCTGTTCATCCTCAGGAACTGCTTCCGTCTCGACAACAGGCTCTCGTTCCTCGGGTTCGGGCTCAACCATTTCGGCTTCAGCCTCAACCGCTGACGCCTCCGGCTCGACCTCCTCCGGCACCTCCTCGAGAGGTGCAGTGGGAGCCTCAGCTTCCGTCTCCGGCGCTTCGGCAACAGCAATCCCGGCTTCGGGCTCCTCCTCCCGATACCGGCCCAGAAGCTTGTCGGTCGCTTCCTGCTCGACTTCGCGGATACAATCCTCGAGGTTGAGCCGGTGCTGGGTGATTTCACGCGCCGGCAAAGGCGGCTCGATGGCCCTGAGCTGCGCAACCAGCGCGCTCCGCGCTTTCTCATAAACCGCGCGGCGGTTGGCACCGGTATTTTCCGGCAGGGCGTCGATCGCCCTGCGCAGCAGTTCACGATAATCGGCCATTATCTACTCAACATTCACTTTCTGCCGACGTTTTCTAGCAAAATTTCTCAGTCTTGGAACGGGTCCTGAACCAAAATCGTGTCTTCCCGTTCCGGGCTGGTCGACAAAAGCGCGACCGGCGCACCGATCAGTTCTTCGATATGGCGCACATACTTGACGGCCTGCGCGGGCAGATCGGCCCAACTGCGCGCACCGGCCGTCGTGTCTTTCCAGCCTTCGAGCGATTCATAGATCGGCTTGACTCGACTTTGTGCCCCCATTGAGGCAGGCAGGTAGTCTATGCGCTTGCCATCGAGTTCGTAACCCACGCACACCTTGATCTCATCGAGCCCATCGAGCACGTCGAGCTTGGTGAGCGCAATCCCGTGAATCCCGGATGTCCGCACGGTCTGCCTGACGATCACGGCATCGAACCACCCGCAGCGCCGCTTTCGCCCGGTCACCACGCCAAACTCATTCCCGCGCTCACCCAGGAACTGTCCGACGTCGTTGTCCTGCTCGGTTGGGAATGGCCCCTCGCCCACGCGCGTCGTATAGGCCTTGGTGATCCCAAGCACATAGTCGACAGCCGTGGGCCCGAGTCCCGAACCCGGGGCAGCTTGTCCGGCGACAGTATTGGACGACGTCACGAACGGATAGGTCCCGTGATCGTTGTCGAGCAGCGCACCCTGTGCGCCCTCGAAAAGGATGCGCTCACCCTTCTTGCGCCGATCGTCGAGCACTTCCCAGACCCGATCGATGAACGGCAGCATCTGGTCGGCAACCGCCATCAGTTCATCATAGATCGCCTGCCCGTCGATCTCCGCCGCGCCCATGCCACGCCGCAGCGCGTTGTGGTGCGTCAAAAGCCGTTCGATCTTCGCCATCAGCGTATCGGGTTCGGCAAGGTCGCACACCCGGATCGCCCGGCGTCCCACCTTGTCTTCGTAAGCGGGCCCTATGCCGCGCCGCGTGGTGCCGATCTTGAGCCCGGAATTGGAATCCTCGCGCAGCGCATCGAGCTCGCGGTGCAGCGACAGGATCAACGGCGCGTTCTCAGCCACCCTTAGAATCTCCGGGGTGATCGAAATCCCCTGGCTTCCGAGTTTCTCGATCTCGGCGACGAAATGATGCGGATCGACCACGACCCCGTTCCCGATCACCGAGAACTTGCCGCGCACCAGCCCAGAGGGCAGTAGCGAGAGCTTATAGCTCACCCCGTCGATGACGAGCGTATGACCGGCATTGTGACCGCCCT
The DNA here is from genome assembly GCF_044811015.1 of Pelagibacterium halotolerans. Taxonomy (GTDB): domain Bacteria; phylum Pseudomonadota; class Alphaproteobacteria; order Rhizobiales; family Devosiaceae; genus Pelagibacterium; species Pelagibacterium halotolerans_A. The sequence continues at coordinate 3,340,691 of NZ_CP085243.1, read as the reverse complement.
GATAGCGCACCACCACATCCGCGCGCTCGGAAAGCCAGTCGACGATCTTGCCCTTGCCCTCGTCGCCCCATTGCGAGCCGACCACCACTACATTCGCCATTTGCGCTCCGCGTGTCCTTTTGCTTTGCAGTTCACGCGCGAATATCCGGAACTGCCGAAATAGCTGCCCCGCCGCGCGCATACCTTGGTCGCGTTGTGCGCCCCTAATATTTTTGCCTACACAAGGGACGCCCTGTGGTCTAGAGCGGGAGTTAAACCCGCGCTAGACCGCGTGTTCTATAAAGCACAAGGCTGATTATGACAAAGCACAACGCGCCCGAGAGAGGTACAATCAACCTGTTTGATGCGATCTGGGGTCAGGCCTACCTGCTGTTGTTCCTCGCCCCACTCTCGTGGGCCGGGAATATCGTCGCCAGCAAGCTTGCCGTCGGACAGATCGATCCGCTCGTCCTTTCGGCGCTGCGCTGGCTGTTTGCACTGATCATTCTCGCATGGTTCGCCCTCCCCCATGTGCGCCGGGACCGGGCCGAAATCATGCGGAAGTGGTACTGGTTCGCCGCATACGGCGCGCTGGGCTTCGCCACGTTCAACACTCTCATGTACGGCGCCGCGCTCTTCACCACGGCCGTCAACATCTCGATGGAACAGGCCGCCATCCCGGTCCTCGTGATGATCGGAAACTTCCTCGTCTTCAAAGTCCGTGCCACACTGCTGCACATCGTCGGCGTCGCCCTCACCATCTATGGTGTCCTCCATGTAGCGACCCACGGCGACCCCACGCGCATCCTCTTTCTCGACGTCAATATCGGCGATGGCATGGTGATCGGCGCGTGCCTTTGCTACACGATCTATTCGCTGACGTTGAAGTTCCGCCCCGCCGTTCACTGGCTGAGCTTCCTCTTTGCCTCCACCGCCTTCGCGGCCCTCACGGCGCTTGTCTACGTCACGCTCTTCGGCGCCGGCATTCCGGCCATCGCCGAAGCCTTCGTCTCGACCCCGCCCGCCGGCTGGTTCATCGTGCTTTATGTCGCGATTTTCCCCACCATCGTCGCCCAGCTCTGCTACGCGCGCGGCGTCGAACTGATCGGCCCCAACCGCGCCTCGATCTTCATCAACCTCCTGCCGGTCCTGGGCGCCATCCTGTCGGTGATCCTTGTGGGCGAAGGGCTGTCGCTCTACCACTTCATCGCAGCGGTCTTCATCATCGGCGGCATCGTCCTTTCCGAATACGCCGCCCGCACCCGGCAAAACCGCAGCCTCAAGCCGCCGGTATGAACAAAAAGGCCGGCGCAAGTGCACCGGCCTTTTCCGTAATCGTAATTGCCAAACGCTACACCGTGAACTTGAGCGCCTTGGCCTGCACCACGCCCTCGAGCCGCGCAATCTGCTCGATCTGGCTATCGTCCAGCATCTGATCGATAGCCAGAAGCGCGATCGCATCCTTGCCCTGTTCGAGCCGGCCGAGGTTGAAGTTGGCGATGTTGATGTCGAGCTGCCCCAAAAGCGTACCCAGCCGGCCAATGAACCCTGGCTTGTCCTCATTGGTGACGTAAAGCATGTTCGGGGTCAGCTCAGCCTCCATCGTGATCCCCTTGATCCCGACGATACGCGGGCTGCCCCCGCCGAAGACCGTCCCTGCGACGCTCCGCTCCTGACGCTCGGTTATCACCGTGAGGCGGATAAGATTGTCGTAGATCGTCTGCTCTTCCCGGCTCACAGTCTCAACCGCAATGCCACGGTCTTTCGCCAGAACCGGCGCGGAAACCATATTCACATCACCCAGAAGCGGCTTGAGAACGCCGTTGAGCGCCGCAGCCACCATCGGCTTGGTGTTGAGCGCGGCGACCTCACCCTCGAACGTGATCCGCACGCCACTGATCGCGGTTTCGGTCAACTGTCCCGCAAACGAACCCAAAAGCTCCGCGAGCTTGACGAACGGCGTCAGAATGGGCGCCTCTTCCGCCGAAATCGACGGGAAGTTGAGCGCGTTGATCACTTCGCCGGTATTGAGGTACGCCGATATCTGCTCGGCTACCTGCAGCGCCACATTCTCCTGCGCCTCGGTCGTCGACGCACCCAGATGCGGGGTGCAGATGACGTTCGGCATATCGAACAGCGGATTGCCTTTAGCCGGCTCCTCGAGGAACACGTCGAGCGCCGCGCCGGCAACCTTGCCGTTCTCCAGCCCTTCCTTGAGCGCCACCTCGTCGATGAGCCCGCCCCGCGCGCAGTTGATGATGCGCACACCATCCTTCATCTTCGAAATCGCAGCGCCGTCGATAATATTTCGCGTCGCATCGATCAGCGGCGTGTGGAGGGTGATGAAGTCCGCCCGCGCGAGCAGATCGTCGAGCTCCACCTTCTCGACACCGAGATCGATCGCGCGATCAGCGGTAAGGAACGGATCATACGCAATGACCTTCATCTTCAGCCCCTGCGCACGATCCGCGACGATCGACCCGATATTGCCCGCGCCGATGAGCCCCAGCGTCTTGTTGGTCACCTCGACGCCCATGAAGCGGTTCTTTTCCCACTTGGACGCCCGTGTGGAGGCATCCGCCTCAGGGATCTGCCGCGCCAGTGCCAGCATCATCGAAATCGCGTGCTCGGCGGTCGTGATCGAGTTGCCGAAAGGCGTGTTCATCACGATGATCCCCTTGGCCGTCGCCGCCGGGATATCGACATTGTCGACCCCGATCCCGGCGCGTCCGATCACCTTCAATTTCGTCGCCGCCGCGATCACCTTCTCGGTCACCTTGGTCGCCGAACGGATCGCCAACCCGTCATACTCCCCAATGATTTCGAGGAGTTTCTCCTTGTCCTTGCCGACATCCGGCAGATAGTCGACCTCGACCCCGTTATCCTTGAATATCTGAACGGCGGTCGGCGAAAGTTTGTCCGATACGAGAACCTTGGGCATCTGTGCCCTCCATCAATAGCGAGATTGGGAAAAGATCCGGCGGCGCGCGTCGTTCGCAGCCAGCCACCGGTCCGTGAATCTTAAGCGCCGAGCGCCTTTTTCTCGATGGCAAACGCCCAGTCGAGCCACGGCGTCAGCTTTTCGAGGTCGGCGGTCTCGACCGTCGAGCCGCACCAGATGCGGAAACCCGTCGGTGCATCGCGATAGGCCCCGATGTCGTAGGCGACACCGGCCTTATCGAGCTTGGTGACCACCGCTTTGGCGAGCTTGGCCTGGTCCTCGCCGGACAGTTTGGCGACCGATGGATCGACGATCTTCAAGCATACCGAAGTGTTCGACCGCGTCTTGGGATCGACCGCGAGGAAATCGACCCATTCGGTCTTTGCGACCCAATCGGCAATCGCCTTGGCATTGGCGTCGGCGCGAGCCTGCAGGCCCTTGAGGCCGCCTACCGAAAGCCCCCATTCCATCGCATCGATGGCGTCTTCGACGCAGAGCATCGAAACGGTGTTGATGGTCGCGCCCTCAAAGACGTCCACCATCAGCTTCCCGCCCTTGGTAAGCCGGAAGATCTTGGGCAAAGGCCGGTTTTTCGGCGTAAACGTCTCCAGCCGCTCGACCGCGCGCGGAGAAAGGATGAGGATGCCATGCGCGGCCTCCCCTCCCAGCGCCTTCTGCCAGGAGAAGGTCACCACATCGAGCTTGGTAAAATCGAGATTCTGCGCGAACGCCGCCGAGGTCGCGTCGCAAATGGTCAGCCCTTTGCGATCCGCCGGGATCCAGTCGCCATCGGCAACCCGCACGCCCGAAGTCGTGCCGTTCCAGGTGAAGACCACATCGTTGTTGAAATCGACCTTGGAGAGGTCCGGAAGTTCGCCATAGTCGGCCTTGAGAACCCGTACGTCCTCAAGTTTCAGCTGCTTTTGAACGTCGGTCACCCACCCGGCACCGAAGCTCTCCCACGCGAGCATATCCACCCCGCGTGCGCCGAGCATCCCCCAAAGCGCCATCTCCACCGCGCCGGTATCGGACGCGGGAACGATGCCGATGAGATAGTCGGCGGGCACTTCGAGAAGCTCACGGGTGAGATCGATCGCCCGCTTGATCCGCGCCTTGGCGGGCTTGGCGCGATGCGAGCGCCCGGTAAGCGCGCCAGCGAGCGCTTCAACCGTCCAACCGGGACGCTTTGCGCAGGGACCTGAAGAAAAATTAGGATTGGCCGGACGCACGTCCGGCTGGGCGGCGGTGGCCGCTTGGGGTTCTGTCATGTCACTCCATCCTTCCAGATGGGTCGTCCCTCGTTGGGGAGGGATGGCCCGCAGCCCGTATAGGGGAGGATGGGGGTGTTGGCAAGGGGAAGTTTCTTCCGAGAGCGCTTGTGCTCTTCACACCAACCTCTCGCCTCCCCGGTATCATCCCGCAAGCGCGGCTATGCGTAGGCGGCTGCGCGGCCAAACGGACGCCTGCCCCAGCTCACTCCACATAAACCATCTTCCGCGTCATCCCTCCATCCACAGTCAGCACCTGCCCGGTCATGAACGCCGCCTCGGTCAAATAAACCACCGCCTGTGCAATATCCTCCGGTCGCCCCACGCGCCCTGCGGGGTGCTGCGCGTGATCGGCCTCCCGCAAATCGCTTGCCTCCGAAATCCACCCCGGCGCAATCGCGTTCACGCGAATGTCCGGCCCCAGGCTCACTGCCAAAGCGTGGGTTAGCGCCACGAGCCCACCCTTGGCCGCCGCGTAAGCTTCGGTGTTGGGTTCGGACATGAAGGCACGGGTCGAGGCCATGTTGACGATCGCGCTGCCCGCATCCATGCGCGGCACGGCCGCCCGCGTCATCAGGAACGCGCCTGTGAGGTGGCTGTCGATCACCCGCCGCCAGTCCCATGTCGAAAGCTCGGCAATCGGCGCGCCTTCGGGCGCCGCGATCCCGGCATTGTTGACCAGCAGGTCCACGCGGTCCCATTCGAGCAGCGCAAAGGCCGCGGTGATGGAGACCTCGTCTGTCACGTCGCAATGGATATGCCGCCCGCCTTCGGGCCCGTCGGCGAGGTCGAACGAGGCCACCACCCAGCCCGCATCCGCAAGCGCCGCGCAAATCCCCCGGCCGATCAACCCGGCCCCGCCGGTCACGATTGCCCGCTTCATCACCACTCCTCCCATTAGAGCGCTTCCAGAAAATTGGGCACCACGTTTGCGGCTCGGAAGCGCGACACATAAGGACTTCGAGAATTTTCGCGATTCGAAGAATCGTGGAAATGCTCCAGCAGATCCACTATCTCTTTAGGATAGCATTCATGCCGTGCCGTGTCAGACGTCAAACTGTCCAGGCGGTGAAAAACGGCAAGCCACAGTTCTTCGGCGAAACTTATCCCCGCCCCACAAACGTCAAGTATGATGCTTCTCACGGACCCGCTTTTGATGGGCGCAGGCGCAACGAACGTTTGGGCGGGACCGGTCCGGGTCCGATGGGAGTCGTCCCAGCGGAGGCCCAAACGTCACCGTGGCCAGCCACAGCGATCCTGTGGTCACCGGGGAAACCTGGCGGGGATTGGCCCCAGCCCGAGCGGACGCCAAGCCAAAAATCCCGGACGTATGCGGCGAGGCTCGTCTCGCATCTATATAATCAGTATGAGGCGCGTCTCGCCGCATACCGCTCACGTCATTCAGCATCCGAGGCGCACGCGCCGTCGGACGCATAAGTACGCCTCTAACCGGTCGGGCCGGCGAAATGCGCGCCGAGAAAATAGGGCCAGACGATAAGCGCAAGCACACCCATCCAGAACCCCAGTTTCAAATAGCCGATGGTGAACAGCCATCCGATGAACCAGAGTATGCCCAGCGAAGAATGCTGCTCGATATTGATGCGTCTGTCCATGCTCTTGCCTCCATTAATGGATGTGCCTCTGGCCGCGAACGATGCGCTCGCCCCGGCCGTACAGTCTTGATCAAAGTCAACCGCCGCTCAAATCCGCCAGAATGCGGGGGTGAGCAGTACCAGCACAGTGAGGATTTCGAGCCGTCCCAACAGCATCGCGGCAACGAGAATCCATTTGGCCATATCATCGAGTGGGGCGAAATTACCCGCGGGGCCGATGATCTCGCCCACGCCCGGCCCCACATTGGTCAGCGCCGTCAGCGCCCCGGAAAATGCAGTCAACGGATCGAGACCCGTAGCGCCCAGCCCCATCATGGCCAAAAGCAGCGTGGCAAGAAACGCTGCGGTATAAAGGCTCACAGACCGCGCTGCATGCGGGGGCATTTCGGCCCGGCCATAGCGCATGATGAACACGCCATTGGGATAGATGAGCTCTTTGAGCCCCAACCGCAGGTTCTGATAAAGCACGATCAGCCTGTAGGTCTTGAAACCGCCAGAGGTCGATCCCGCCGCGCCACCGAGAAACGTCGCGGCCAACATGACCGAAACCACAAACGGGCCCCAAAGCGTGTAGTCTGTCGAAGCGAACCCCGTTGTCGTCACGACAGAGACGATGTTGAACGCCGCGTGAACAAGGATGTCGTAGCTCTCCCGCTCCGTCTCGAAAAGACCCGCCAACGTCACGACGAGCGTCAAAACGGCGAGGATCGACAGGAGCACCGGGATCTGGAATTCCCACGCATCGCGTACCTTGCCCGTCACCAGCGCTTTCAAAATGGCAACGAAGGGCAGCGCACCGGCGACCATGAAGATGATACCGACAACCAATGTCCCGGCCCCGAAATGGCCCATCGAGGCATCGTGCGTCGAATACCCGCCGGTCGAAACCGTCGTCATCGCGTGGTTGACCGCGTCGAATACCGTCATGCCGGTAACCCAATAGCCCAGCGCACAGGCGATTGTAAGCACCAGATAAAGCCAGACCAGCGCGGCGGAAAACTGTGCGAACCGCGTATAGGGGCTGTCGGATTGGATCGACGATTCCATCTTATAGACCTGCATCCCTCCGACCCTGAGGAAGGGCAAAAGCAAAAGCCCCATCGCGATGATTCCGAGCCCGCCGAACCATTGGATAAGCGACCGCCACAGCAATATGCCCGGCGGCAGAGTGTCGAGCCCGACAAGCACGGTCGACCCCGTCGTAGTGATTCCGGAGGTCGCCTCGAAGACGGCATCGGCGAAGGAAAGCCCCTGCCCGCTCATCACGAACGGCACCGCCGAAACGATGGATGTCGAAAGCCACACCGCATTGACCAACAGAAACCCGAAACGCAGCGAAAACGGCGGCATCCGTTTTTGCGTGCTGATCACCAGCAAAAGCGATGGCAACCCGACAAGCAATGCAGCGCTGAGAAAAGCCTGCCAATCCGGATTGTCGGCAAAAAGATCTGCCATCATCGGGATCAGCATGGCTGCGGCGAGGATGAGATTGAAAACGCCGCAAATGTGGGCCGTCGCCAGGATCATGGAGCGGACACTCGGAGTTTCGTAACTTTGCGCCCCGGATTGGACCGCTCGGCGAGCGCTTTTACGCCCAATTCATCACAAGGTCCAATGCCCAATCACCACAACGAACCGGTTGACACCGCAACCGGCGCCTCGAACCATGGCGATGTTGGGGATTCGTGTCCGGGGTGGGCGTAAGTGTTCGAAGTCATCTGCATCACTTTCGCCTTTTTCTTCGGCCTCGCCGTACGTCAGATCGGCCTGCCACCCCTTGTCGGCTTCCTTACCGCCGGCTTCGCCATTAATGCCTTCCGAGAGCCGTTGGGGCTACCCACCGAAACCGGCGCGATTTTGGACTACATCGCGCATCTGGGCGTGCTGCTGCTCCTGTTCGCCGTCGGGCTCAAACTCAAGCTCGGCCAACTGGTCCAGCCCCATGTCGTTGGCACGACGCTGCTGCACTTCGCCATCTCAACGGCGATCTTCACGCCCGGCCTCGCCGTCTTTCTGGGACTCGACTGGACAACCGCCTTGCTCCTTGCCATGGCGCTCGGGTTTTCTTCAACCGTGCTGTCGGCAAAGCTCCTCGAGACCAAGCGGGAACTCGCGGCCTTCCATGGCCGTATCGCCATCGGTATCCTGGTCATCCAGGACCTGGTTGCGCTTGTCGTCCTCAGCGCGTGGAGTGGAGAAATCCCCTCGTTCTGGGCGCTTCTGGTCCTTGCGCTGCCGCTGCTGCGCCCGGTGGCATACTGGCTTCTCGATTTTACCGGCCACGACGAATTGCTGATTCTGATGGGCATGCTCCTCGCTCTTGTCGTTGGCGGAATGGGGTTCGAAGCCGTCGGACTGAGTTCCGAGCTTGGTGCGCTGCTGATGGGTGTTTTGCTATCGGGCCACAAGCGCGCGCAAGAGCTTTCGGATTCGCTCTGGGGTCTCAAGGAAATCTTCCTCGTCGGCTTTTTCCTCGAGATCGGCATGTCCGGTCTGCCCGATATGAACGCGATCCTCTTCGCGCTCGCGATGGTTCTCGTTCTGCCGCTCAAGGGCGTCTTGTTCTTCGTCCTCCTCATCGCCTTCCGCCTGCGTGCCCGCAACGCCTTCCTCGCGGGACTGAGCCTTACGGCCTATTCGGAATTCGGCCTGATCGTCGCCGCCGGCGTCCTGCCCGACTGGCTCGTCCCGCTCGCCATCGCCGTATCGCTGTCTTTCGTCGTCGCCGCGCCGCTCAACCGGCTTGCACATCCGATCTTCCAGCGCTTCGAGACGTTTCTCACCCGTTTCGAGTTCAAGCGACGGCACCCTGACGAAATCCCTGTCGCTATGGGTGATGCGCGGGTAATAATCTTCGGCATGGGCCGCACAGGCCTCGCGGCTTATGACACCTTGAGAGAACACACCGACAAGCTCATCGGGCTCGACGCGGATACTTATCGCGTACAAACGCTCAGAGCAGCCGGCCGAAATGTGGCGCTTACCGACGCCGAAGACGCCAATTTCTGGCGCGGCGTCGACATCGGCGGTATCGAGGCCGTAGTCCTCGCCATGGACGACATCGAAGCCAAATTGAACGCCGCCCGTCAGCTCCGCGCGCTGGGTTTCACCGGTCCGATCATCGCCCACGCGCTTTACGAAGACCATGTCGAGCGGATCATGGCCGCTGGCGCCAACCATACCTATTTGACCATGCAGGAAGCCGGCATGAGCCTAGGCCAGCGCGCCTGGACGGAAATAGAAGAAGGCGAAGATGCCTAGCTCGCCTCAAGGAAAGTTTCAGCCGTCCGCAGATCGACCGAAACGAGCTGCGACACGCCACGCTCGGGCATGGTGACACCGAAAAGCCGGTCCATCCGCGCCATGGTGATCGGGTTGTGCGTAATGACGACGAACCGCGTTTCGGTGCGCCCCCGCATCGAATCGAGCAAGTCGCAAAACCGCTCCACATTGGCATCGTCGAGCGGCGCATCAACCTCGTCGAGCACGCAGATCGGCGCGGGGTTGGTCAGGAACACAGCAAAAATCAGACTCATCGCCGTCAGCGCCTGCTCACCGCCCGACAAGAGCGTCATCGTCTGCGGCTTCTTTCCCGGCGGCTTGGCGATGATCTCAAGCCCGGCTTCGAGCGGATCGTCGCTTTCGACAAATGTCAACTCCGCCGTACCGCCGCCGAAAAGCGTCGTAAAGAGATCGCGGAAGTGCGCATTGACCCTGTCGAACGCCTCGGTAAGCCGCGCCCGCCCTTCGCGGTTGAGGTTGGAAATTCCGGTCCGCAGCTTCGCGATTGCAGCAATCAGATCTTCACGGTCCGCGACCATCTGGTCGAGCTTTTCCTGAACCTCGGCGGCTTCCTCTTCGGCCATGAGGTTGACCCCACCCAGCCGCTCACGCTCCGCCTTGAGCCGATCGACCCGTGCCTCGGTCTGCTTTTCGTCTGGCAAGGCCTGCTCGGGCTTGATACCCGCAGCTTCAGCGGTCTTGTCCGCCGGAATATTCAGCGTTTCGGCAATTTGCCGCTCGATCTGTTGACGCTGAACGATGTTGCCCTTGAGCCGCTCTTCGACCCGCGCCATTTCCGCACGCGTGTTGGCAAGCGCCTCCGCCGCCAGCCGCGCCGCTTTATCGGCTTCGCGGAACCCGGTCTGCGCCTCAGTAAGCCTGTCGGACGCCTTCTTGCGTTCTGCCTCGGCATCCTCGATCTGATCGTCCAGCGCGGCCCGGCGCTGGTTGAACGCATCGGGTGTCGCATTGAGCTCACCCAATTGCGCCTCGATCTCCGAACGGCGCTTCGCCAGCGTATCGACCTGGGATTGCGCGCTCGCGCGCCGGCGTTCCCAGCTTTCGAGCTCCTGCGCGATCCGGTTCAGCCGGCTCTGGCGCATCTGCGCCGCGCTGTCGAACCCGGCCAGCCGCACGCGCGCCTGCTCGGCGGCTTCGCGCAGGCCCGAGAGCGCCCGCTGCCGGTTCTCAGCCTCGGCAATTGCGCCCCCCTCATCTCCGGCCTCTTCGAGCGCCTCGGCGGCGGCTTCGAAATGCGCCTCGGCATCCGCAAGGTTTTCTTCAAGCCGCGCGCGCGTCTCCTGCAACGCGGTCTGGCGTGCGGTCAGGTCCGAAAGGTTCTTCTGCGCTGCATCGAGCCCCGCCTGCGCCGCCGAAATCCCGCGCTGCGCCTCGCGCCAGGCATTGCGGGTGTCGACTTCCGCCTGCCGGGCCAGATCGAGCCTCCGTTTAAGCTCTTCAAGCGTTTCCCGCGCCCTGTTGCGCTCGGCCCGCGTCCGCGCGATTTCCTCGTCGAGCTCGCGAAGTCGGTTGCGCTGAGCCAACCGCTGTGCGGCGGCGGTCGGCGCATCGGCAGCGGCAACGAGTCCATCCCAGCGCCAGAGTGCACCATCGACAGTCACAAGCCGCTGGCCCGGCTTCAACGCCGCCATGAGGCGCGGACCGTCTGCTGCGGAAACGACGCCAATCTGCCCAAGCCGACGCGCCAGAAGCGGCGTACCCGAAACGTAACGTGACAGCGGCTCCGCCCCCTCGGGCAATGCGGCGTCGTCCACACTATCACCGGCATCAACCCAATGAATCGGCGCGGCACTATCGTCCGACGCCTCAAGGTCATCGCCCAACGCAGCGCCAAGCGCCGTTTCAAAGCCGCTCTCCACATGGAGTGCATCGACGACCGCCGGCCACAGCGATCCGCCCTCGACATTGAGCACGCGCGAGAGCGTATCGGCCTCCGACTCCAGCCGATTGAGCTTGCCCTCCATCTCGGTAAGCGCCGGTTGCGCCTCCTCGAACGCAACCCGGGCATCCGCAGCCGCGCTCTCGGCCGTCTCGGCTTGCTCTTCGGCGATCGCTACGGCTTCCTGCGCGGCCTCAAGAGTGGCCCGACGCTCCGCAACTGTGTGGTCGGCGTCGAGGCTCGCCTGGACCGCCTCGGCATCGCGCGCCACATCCGCAATTTGGGATTTCAGCCGCTCGACCCGCTGCGCAGCTTCCTCGGCATTCCGCCTGGCCTGTGCCCGCTGGGCACGGATTTGAGCCACGGCATCGGCGGCCTGCCGCGCCAGAGACTCGGCCTCCTCGAGAGCCGCGCGGGCCTCCTCGGCCTGCACCCGCGCCATCTCGCTTTCCTCGCGCTCGGCCTCAGCGGCTTCGGCAAGGTCTTCCTGCTCACCCCTGAGCCCTTCGATCAGCCCCTGGCTCTCCTCGATCAGCGCCGCCTCGCGCGCGCTGTCGGTCTCAATCTGCTTGAGCCGGTCTTCGAGTTCGCCCTGCCGCTGATTGGCGCGCCGCAACTCCTCGTCGAGCTGCCCACGCAGTATGGTGAGCCGCTGCAATGCGGCGTTGGCTGCCGCATCGGCATCGCGCAAGGGCTGGATCGCCTCGTCAGCGGCCTCGTAGACTTTGCGCGCCTCATGGTCGATATGCGTGGCCTCTGCAAGCTGCGCGATCAGCCGTCCCTGCTCGGCTTCGGTCTCCTTCTCAGCATATCGCGCCTTGGCCCAGCGTATATGATAAAGCGTCGCCTCGGCCCGGCGAATATCGCCGGAAATCGCCCGATAGCGGGTGGCCTGCCGCGCCTGCCGCTTGAGCGTATCGAGCTGCACCTCGACCTGGGCGATGATATCGTCGACGCGCTCGAGGTTCTGTTCGGCAGCGCGTAGTCGCAGCTCCGCCTCGTGCCTGCGGGAGTGAAGCCCGGAAATCCCAGCTGCCTCTTCAAGCAACGCGCGGCGTTGGGTGGGCTTGGCAGCGATCAATTCCCCAATCTGCCCCTGCCGCACGAGCGCCGGCGAATGCGCACCGGTCGACGCATCGGCAAACAGCAATTGCACATCGCGTGCCCGCACATCGCGACCGTTGATGCGGTAGACAGAGCCCTGCTCGCGTTCGATGCGGCGGGAGATTTCGAGAGTATCGGCGGAATTGAACTGCTGTGGCGCAGTCTTGTCCGAATTATCGAGAACGACGGTGACTTCGGCCGAATTCCGGGCCGGACGATTGCCCGAGCCCGAAAAGATGACCTCGTCCATACCCGAAGCACGCATGGCCTTGTATGAGCTTTCGCCCATGACCCAGCGCAACGCCTCGACGAGGTTGGATTTGCCGCACCCATTGGGGCCGACGACACCGGTGAGCCCCGGCTCCATGACCAGTTCGACCGGATCGGTAAAGGATTTGAAGCCGACAAGCTTGAGGCGCGAAAACTTCATTCCGCGCCCCCAGGGACGAAAAAGCGGCTATGCCCGTTCCTCGATCGCCGCAGATAGCCCCTCAAAATCGTACGTGCCTTCGTATTTATCACCGTTGATATAGAAGGTCGGCGTGCCGGTGAGCCCGAATTCGTTCAACGCCTGTTCCCGCGTGGCTTCCAATCCATCGAACAATTCCTGATCGGTCAAGATTTCCTCGAACCTTTCCTGTGTAAACCCGAACTGCTGGGCCACAGCGAAGATCGCCTGACGCGGGTTCTCGGCGGTCATCCATTCGTTCTGCGACGCCATATAGGCGCCGAGAATGTCGTAATAGGCATTGCCCCCGGCTGCGGCGACCATGAAGACGGCGAGATCGAGCACATTGCGGCGGAACGGGCGCCCGATGAACCGAATCCGGCCCGTATCGATGTAGGTTTCCTTGATCTCCGGATAGGCGCTGGCATGGAAGGCAGCGCAATGCGGACAAGTCGGCGAGAGGTATTCGATAATGGTTACATCCGCATCGACGCCGCCCAGCGCACGATCTACCCAGCCGTCGGGATTGTTGATCGGCTGATCGTCGATGGGCTCGATTTCAGAACCGTCGTAGAGCGCGACATCGCCGTTTTCAGCGGGCACATCTGCGCTAACATCGGCCTGACCGACGGCTTCGGTCTCTGGATCGTCCGAGTCCGAACCACATCCATAAAGCAGCGCGCTGGCGCCGACGGCGGTTCCGGCGATGAGCAGGTTTCTACGGTTCAAAAGCAAAGCGTCGTCTCCTGGACTATGGCGGTAATACGTGCGGCGACACTACACGGACCGAAAAGGGCGGCAAGGGGGCACAACGTTCAACTCGCGGTGAACCCAGACTATTTTCTCTTTTTTGACAGAATGCCGCGCCCCAGCCGCTCAAGGGCCGATTTGAGATTCTCGTCTTCGACCGGAGCAACCGTAGCGTCCAATTGTGCTCGCTTTTCGGCGGGCAGCGGCGTTTCAGGGGCGTCATTTTTGCGCTCGTGTGGCGCAAACGGCGTTGCCGACAACCGCACCGACGAGACGACAAGATAGCCGAAATAGCGATTGACAGCAGCCGCGATGGCCGGGCCTTCGTGGGCGATCGCCAGCCCGTGTCCTTCGACGCAACGCAGATAAAGTACCGCGCCTTCGGGATCGGGCTTGTCCCGGCGCGGCCACGCCAGCCGGTCGGGAATAGCGACTTTGTCGTAAGGCACCGGCGCGATCGCGGCCCAATTGGCAATGAGATCGCGGCTGGCAAAACCGCGCCGTTTGAGGGCTGGATCGAGCGTGTTCCCTATCATCTCGCCCAGCGGGACAGCGCGGTTCTTGCGTTTTGGCGGTGGAGATGATTTCGCCATGCTTGCCTCGCGGCTCCCGATCAGGTTTCTATCGATCCATAATGGCTCATCCAGCTCCCGCGCAACATCCACAATCGATTCTCGACGCCAAGGCCGTACTTGACTGGTACGACAGGCATGCCCGGAACTTGCCGTGGCGCGTCGGACCGAAGGAGCGGGCGAAAGGCGTGAGGCCGGACCCTTACGCGGTGTGGCTGAGCGAAATCATGCTCCAGCAGACGACCATCGCCGCCGTGCGGGACTATTTCGCCAAATTCACGCGGCTTTGGCCGACCGTTCACGATCTCGCCGCCGCGCCGCTCGACGATGTGCTCGCCCAATGGGCGGGCCTAGGCTACTACGCTCGCGCCCGTAACCTCCATGCTTGCGCCCAGGTGGTGGTTACGGATCATGGCGGCGTCTTTCCCGCAAGCGCTGCGCAACTGCGAGGTCTTCCCGGCATCGGGGACTATACGAGCGCCGCCATCGCCGCGATCTGCCACGACGAGCCCGTCGCCGTGGTCGACGGCAATGTCGACCGCGTCATGGCGCGCTTCCTTGCGCTCGAAAAGCCCGTGCGGGATGAAAAGCCGCTCATCCGCGCGAGGGTCCAGGAAGCCGTGCCCCAACGCGCCGGCGATTTCGCGCAAGCGATGATGGATCTCGGTGCCACGATTTGCGCGCCGCGGCGGGCCAATTGCCTGTTGTGCCCATTCGAACCGCAATGCCTTGGCACACGCATTGGCAACCCGCTCGCCTACCCCGTGCCGCCGGAAAAGAAAGCCAAACCCGAGCGTTCGGGCCATGCCTATGTGATGCGGCATCCGAATGGCTCGGTCTTCGTCCGCCAGCGCGGCCCCAAGGGTTTGCTCGCGAAAATGACCGAAGTGCCTGGCTCGGACTGGACCGTATCCGAACAAGCCCCCGATTTTCCCTTGGACGCGCACTGGACCAGCGCCGGAACGGTGGTCCACACTTTCACCCATTTCCGGCTGACGCTGACCGTGTGGACCGCCACAACCCCGATCCCTCTCGACGAAGGCTGGTGGAGCGCACCGGATGCCCTGACCGGTGAAGCCTTCCCGAGCCTTTTCCGCAAGGTCCTCGCAACCGCCGGCGTCCTGCCCAAACCGTGATTTGAGTTCCTCATGACGACAACAGCGAGTTCCGAACGCGCAACACTCGCCCAACCCATCTTCGCCGGCATTCTTGCGGCACTCGTTGGATTTGCGAGCTCATTTGCAATCGTCCTGCAGGGTTTGAACACCGTGGGTGCAACGCCCGGACAGGCTGCGTCCGGCCTGTTTGCGCTGTGCCTCGGCATCGCCGTTGTCGGCATCGGGCTGAGCCTTATAACGCGCATGCCGGTCGCCGTCGCATGGTCAACACCCGGTGCCGCGCTCCTGATCGCGACCGGCGCCATAGAAGGCGGCTTCCCCGCGGCGGTCGGTGCCTTCCTCGTCTCCGCGGCACTCATTGTCGTTGCCGGGCTTTGGCGGCCATTCGGCCGGGCGGTTGCCGCAATCCCGATGCCGCTGGCTAGCGCGATGCTCGCTGGCATCCTCTTCAATCTCTGTCTTGCTCCGGTGAGGGCCATGGCGGAAATGCCGCTGCTAGCCCTGCCGATTGTCCTCGCCTGGGCGGTTACCCTACGCATTGCCCGGCTGTGGGCCGTGCCCGTCGCGGTTGTGGTCGCGGGGATCATTATCGCGGTCGCAACACCCCTCCCCGATTGGGCGCTCGGGGACATTTGGCCGGCGCCGACATTCGTGATGCCGGTTTTCACCCTCGACGCCGTTGTCGGTATCGCACTGCCGCTCTTTATCGTCACGATGGCGTCCCAGAACATTCCCGGGCTTACCGTCCTGCGCTCAAACGGATACAACCCGGCCGTATCACCACTCTTCGTTTCGACCGGCATCGTCAGCGGCTTTGCCGCGTTCTTCGGTGGCCATGTCGTCAACCTTGCAGCCATCACAGCCGCGCTCTGCGCCGGGCCGGAGGCGCACCCGGACCCCGCAAGGCGCTATGTGGCATCGCTGACGACGGGTATCGCATATATTTTCATTGCCATCGGCGCGGGCTTTGCCGCCGCTTTCGTTGCGGCTGCACCACCGATCCTGATCGAGGCCGTTGCCGGGCTTGCGCTGCTCAGTTCGCTCGCCGCAGCGCTGGTCGCAGCCATGTCCGAGGAGAAAACCCGACTTCCCGCCGTCGTGACCTTCGTCACTGCCGCCTCCGGCCTGTCGGTTGCCGGCGTCGGTGCCGCCTTCTGGGGGCTCGTTGCTGGTGGGGCGTTGATGGCGCTCGATGGATTCGGCAGGAGCCAGGCCCAGGAATAAGGGCGCCCGATCTCCCGGGCGCCCCCAATATTGCTTCCAATGCCTCGCTTAGTTGAAGCGGTAGCGCAGCGAAGCCCGGATTTCGTGGATCAATGTGTCGTCAATACTATAGGGATTGGGTGTCGCATTGTTTTCGATGCGATTGATATACAATGCACGATATCCCAGATCGGCGACGATATCGCCGAAATCATATCCGATACCCGTCATGAGCGCCGCCGCGAAGCTGGTATTGTCATCCCGTGCGCCGATTTCACCACCCGGCCAGTTGGCCGTGTTGCTGTTAAAGGCAACGCCCGCGCCTGCGCCGACGTAACCGAATGCTCCACCAGCGGCCGAAAGCCCCTGATTTCCCAATCCGAAGTCATAATAGGCATTGGCGAGGGCGATGGTCGAACGCAGGTTCAGGGTATATTTTCCCGGATCCGGGTCGCCATTTGCGCCAGTCGTTCCCGGCGGGACCGTGATCGACATGCCTTCATTGCTCAAATAGTCGACAGTGACGTCGAAACGGAGCCCCGTTCCCGTCTCATACCCGGCACCGATACCGGCACTATAACCAAAGCCCCAGTCTTCGACCCCATACTGGGTTTGCGGAGAAAAATTGGGGTGGTTCACGATATGTGCCAACCCGGCATCACCCGAGACACTGCCGCGCAAGTAGAATGCCCCCTCAAGGCCATCGTCTACTTCGGGAACATATGGTGGAATATAATCTTTATAGACCGGATCATCGAATACGACTGGATCCGCCGCAATTGCCGGAGCGGCAATAAATACGGCGCCGCCCAGCATAACTAGAGCGATCAAATTACGCTTCATTGAATATCCCCTACACCGCGCATACCGAAAGTTGTGATGCACAAATTAGAACAATTTTCTTAAAGCGCGCTTAACCGTATGTTTTAACCGTAGTCCGGTGCGCGGCCGGGGGTGCTGGACGATAGGACTGGCATCGGAAACCCGAACGCCAGCCACAAGTATTGACATGAGAATAAGGAGTTATGCGACCTGGCCAATCGCCGTTACGATCTCGTTAACCACCTGATTGACCAGCAATTCATCGTCACCTTCGCCCATCACGCGAATGACCGGCTCGGTGCCGGACTCCCGAATGATGAGCCTTCCGCCGTCGCCCAGCCGCGCCTGCGAATCGGCGATGAGCTTCTTGATCGTCTTATCCTCGAGCGGCTTGCCGCGCTGGAAGCGTACGTTCTGGAGAAGCTGCGGCACGCGTTCGAAGCGGTGACAAACCTCGGAAACCGGACGGCCTTCCTCCCTGACCACGGAGAGCAACTGCAGTGCCGCGACAAGCCCGTCGCCGGTGGTCGTGAAGTCAGAAAGAATAATGTGGCCCGATTGCTCGCCGCCCACGTTGAAGCCCTTGCCGCGCATGGCTTCAAGCACATAGCGGTCGCCAACCTGCGTCCGTTCGAGCGTCAGTCCCATACCGGCGAGATAGCGCTGCAATCCCAGATTGGACATGATGGTCGCAACCAGACCGCCCCCCTGAAGCTGCCCGCGATTGTGCCAGGACGAGGCGATCACCGCCATCAACTGGTCGCCGTCGACGACCTCGCCTTTCTCATCGACGATCAGAACGCGATCCGCGTCGCCGTCGAGAGCGATACCGATATCGGCGCGCAACTCCTTGACCTTGTCGATCAAGGCCTTGGGCGCTGTCGAACCGCACCCGTCATTGATATTATAGCCATCCGGAGACACGCCGACTGCGATCACCTCGGCGCCCAGTTCCCAGAGCACCTCCGGCGCCACCTTGTAAGCGGCACCGTTTGCACAGTCGACAACGATCCGCAGGCCGTTGAAATCGATGTCGCGCGGCAGCGTGCGCTTTGCGTATTCGACATAGCGCGTGCGTGCCTCATCGATCCGGCGCGCCTTGCCTATATTGCGCCCACGCGCCAGGCGGGGACCGAGATCGGCGTCGATCAGCTTTTCGATCTCAAGTTCGAAGCTGTCGGAAAGCTTGTACCCATCGGGACGGAAGAGCTTGATGCCGTTATCGTCGAACGGGTTGTGCGACGCCGAGATCATCACCCCGATGTCCGCACGCAGCGACCGCGTCAGCATCGCAACCGCCGGCGTCGGCATCGGGCCCAGCAACAGCACGTCCATACCGACCGCGGTAAAGCCGGCAGTGAGTGCATTCTCGATCATATAGCCCGAGCGCCGCGTATCCTTGCCGATCACCACACGATGCGTATAGTCGCCGCGTTTGAACGCCAGACCGGTGGCCATACCCACCCTCAAGGCCAGTTCCGGGGTGAGCTTGGATCCGTTGGCGAGACCGCGAATGCCGTCCGTGCCGAAATATTTGCGCGCCATATCTTTCATCCCTACCCGGCTGCCGCCTAATCCGCAGCATAATAGCTGCGGCGCACTAATCCTTTGTGGCCGCGGGATTTATCGCGAAAAGCCGGTTTCCATCCCGGATCACGTCCGGGACAGGCTTCTTTTTTCGCATCCCGCTCCAGCATAAACAGATCGACCTTATGGAGCAGTAAATGCCCTTCGCGATACGTTGTCACGGCTGATTGTGGCGTTTGAGGGACAGGAACCGATAGGTATTGACCGCCGCAAATGCCTCGGGCGAGCGATAATCTGCCTTGAGCCGCATAACGATGTTTTCGCGCTCCGCTTTCGGCACGAACAGTTTGTAAGCCTGCCGGGCGAACCAATAAAGAATGGGCTTTTTGGTCTCCATCAACCCGCGTATCTGCTCGACGGCCGGGGCGGCAAAGCCGCGATAGAAATTCTGGTCGATCGCCATGGATTGCGCGGCGGCCTCGGTGACGTCGTGGTCCTCGGCGATTTCGAAGCCATGTTTGGCGATCTTTTCGAGGAAGTGGGAAAATCGGTGCCCGCCGCCGGGTTGGCGATCGCCCTTGTAGTTCGGACCGCGGAAACAGTCGGCAATGACGATCCTGCCATTGGACGCGAGGATTTTTTCGAGCAGCGGCAAGCTCTTGTCGAGATCGACGTACTGGAAGCTCTCCGAGAACAGACACACATCATACGGCCCCTCACCCTCGAAATCCTCGAATTTCGATTCGTAGACATGGACATCGGGGCCAAGCTTTTCCCGCGCGATCTCGGCCTGAACATGGCTCGGGGTCAGCATGTCGACACCATAGCCTTTATCGATCAGAACCTTGGCCATCTCCCCGGTCCCGCCGCCAATATCGAAGATTTTCCGAGGGGCTGGAGGAATCAGCGAAAGCAGCTTTTCGACATAACGCTCCTGCGCTTCACGCAGTTTCGGCACGGTCGGACGTTCACCCGACTCCCAAAGCCCGTAATGCAGCCACGGGCTGTCGGCGAAGGTCTTGGCAACATACACATAAACGTCGAGGCTTTCGGTCTTCGTATCGATTTTCTTGGCCAATGCTGGCGATCTCCCGATTGTCTACCCCTCGGTACCCAAGCCGGGCAATTGTGGCAAGGGCCAGGCAGCGCGACCTGGTCGACACACGACGTTTTGTCCGGCGACCCTCGAGCCCCGGTTTCAAATAGCGTGGACGGTATGCGGCGAGACGCGCCTCATACTGATTATATAAATGCGAGGCGAGCCTCGCCGCATACGCCCGGGATTTTTGGCTTGGCGTCCGCAACAGGCTAGGGCCAATCCCCTCCGGGTTTCCCCGGTATGCCGCGGTGCTGCCGCGACTGGCTCTGGTGACGTTCGGACCTCCGCTGGGACGACTCCCATCGGACCCGGACCGGTCCCGCCCAAACGTGCGTTGCGCCTGCGCCCATCAAGCGGGTCCGTAAGGCGCATCATAAGCGCGGTTTTGGGGGGCGGGGATAAGTTTTTGGGGCGGATGAGGGGGCTAGCGTCTCGATGTGGTCGATGCGGGTGGGGCAACGAGCCCTTTCACGCGCGGGACAGCGCGTGGCTGGATTCCGGGAACACGTCCCGGAATGAGGGGCTACGATACTCACACATCTATATGCGAGCCCCTTTGCGCTGGCTCATGGTGGCACCGAAGATGTGTGAATCTCGCAGGATCAAGTCGGGGGCAGCGGTGGGGTGGTGGAGATGTTGGCTTCAAGCGATTGCCCATAGCAAAAAGGCCACCCCAGAACTGGAGCGGCCTTTCTCAACGTCCATGCCGGCCCGGTCAGCTCGGCTGCGGCTCCATGCCGCCGCCGTCCGGCTCACCGGATTCGCCGCCCTTTTTCTTGAGGGTCTTGCCGGCCTTGGGCACGCCGGTACCCTTGGGCGTGTTGTCGTTGTCAATGTCGCGCACCGGCGGCTTGCCATCCATGAGATCGCGCAACTCATCGCCAGTCAGCGTTTCGAATTCCAGAAGCGCCTGCGCAATGGCCTCGAACTGGTCGAGATTGTCCATGATCGTCGTGCGCGCCGCGGTTTCGGCGTCCTCGACAAGCTTGCGCACCTCATCGTCGATCAGCTTGGCTGTTTCGTCCGACATGTGCTGGGACTGTGTAACCGAATGGCCGAGGAACACTTCCTGATCGTTCGACTTGTACCGGACACGGCCGAGCTTTTCGCTCATGCCCCATTCCATCACCATCGAACGCGCCAGATCGGTCGCCATCTGGATGTCGCCCGAGGCACCCGAGGTGACCTTTTCAGGACCGAACTTGTAAATCTCCGCCTCGCGCCCACCGAACAGCATGGCCAAGCGTGCTACCGCCTTTTCGCGGCTGAACGAATAATTGTCCTTCTCGGGCAACGTCATCACCATCCCCAGCGCGCGCCCGCGTGGAATGATGGTCGCCTTGTGAATCGGATCGAGCTTGCCTGCCATTTTGAGGTTGATGAGCGCATGGCCGGCTTCATGATAGGCGGTGAGTTTCTTTTCGTCGTCGGTCATCGCCATGGTGCGCCGTTCGGCACCCATCAGAATCTTGTCCTTGGCGTCCTCGAACTCGGCATGGGTGACGAACCGCTTGTTCCGTCGCGCCGCCAGAAGCGCCGCCTCGTTGACGAGGTTCATCAGATCCGCGCCCGAAAAGCCCGGCGTCCCGCGTGCGAGCACGCGCAGGTCGACGTCCGGCGCCAGCGGCACCTTGCGCACGTGCACCTTCAGGATGCGCTCGCGGCCCGCGACGTCCGGATTCGGTACGACCACCTGACGGTCGAAACGGCCCGGACGTAGAAGCGCAGGATCGAGCACGTCAGGACGGTTGGTCGCGGCAATCAGGATGATGCCCTCATTGGCCTCGAAGCCGTCCATCTCGACGAGCAACTGATTGAGCGTCTGTTCGCGCTCGTCGTTACCGCCGCCCAGACCCGCACCACGCTGACGGCCAACCGCGTCGATTTCGTCGATGAAGATGATACACGGGGCGTTCTTCTTGGCCTGCTCGAACATGTCGCGGACACGTGACGCGCCGACACCGACGAACATTTCAACGAAGTCGGAACCCGAGATGGTGAAGAACGGCACATTGGCCTCTCCCGCAACCGAGCGCGCCAGAAGCGTCTTACCGGTACCCGGGGGGCCTACCAGCAGAACGCCACGCGGGATGCGCCCGCCCAGCCGCTGGAACTTGCCGGGGTCCTTCAGGAATTCAACAATTTCCTCGAGATCCTGCTTGGCTTCTTCGACACCCGCGACATCCTCGAACGTCACCTTGCCCTGAGCCTCGGTAAGCATCTTGGCGCGCGATTTGCCAAAGCCCATCGCGCCACCGCGTCCGCCGCCCTGCATCTGGCGGATGAAGAAGAACCACACTGCGATAATGACGATGAACGGCAGCCAGCTTGAGAGCAGGATCGACCAGAACGGGCTCGATTCCGGCTCGCGCGCGGTGATCTGGACGCCATGATTTTCCATGCGGCTGACGACGTCAGCACCCTGGGGAATCGTGGTTTCAAATCGCGTGCCGTCGTTGAGCCGGCCCGTGACCTTGTTCTCGACAATGGTCACTTCCGCAACACGGCCCTGATCCACGTCTTCTACGAACTGGCTATAGGTACGCTCGGAGGTTGCGACCGATCGCGTCGATGACTGAAAGACCTGAAAAAGGCCCATCAGCATAAAGAGGATCACAAGCCATATGGCGAAGTTGCGAAAGTTTTGGTTCATCAATCCTGTGTCCTGGGGGTGCGGGAACACACTTTTCCCGCCGATCTTGGTTTCGAATGTAAGGCCACCAACGGGGCGTTACAAGGGCGGCCCTGGGGTCGAAACGCCGCGCCCCAAGGCTTTTTGCCTATCCGGTTAATGCAATATGCGAAATCTCCACGCCGGGTGTCCGGATGCGCGTGCCGAGCGCAATAACGGTGCCGTCTTCCGCCTCGACAATCGGCGCGCCCCGCAAAGCCGCAACAGGAACCACGGGATATCCGCCAAACAGGGCGCGATAGCGGGCTCTCGTCATTGCAAGCGCCGGTGCCACGCGGACCCCCGGCCCACGCGCGGCGATGGAAAACCGACCATCCCAGACGAGCGGCCTATCGACCGGAACGGACACCGGCTCAGGCGCGATCCGTCCAGCCTGACGATAAATCACGATCGCGTGCGCCCGCGCGTCGACGACAGCACCGGCGACCGTACGGCTGAATGCCCCATCGGCGGTCAGCGCCCCGGCGACCGCTTCGACGGGCGCAAGCGGCGCCTCGGACAGGCCGCCGGCAATGGCCACGGCGCGCCGCAACGCCCGGATCCGGATTTCCTCGGGCGCATCGGAAAGCGCCTGACGGTCGATATGGACAACACCGTATTCGTCGACGCGGACATGGGCACTCACGAACGCCGCGCAAACGGTCTCGGCCATTGCATCGATCCGCCGCAACCGTTTGGCCAGTCCCGCCAGCTGTGGGGCGGAAAGCCCCAGATCACCGAGCAGCGGCATTGCCTTGCGCCAGCGGACGCGCTCGTACCGGGGATCGTCGTTGGAAGGATCTTCCACCGGTTCCAGCCCGGCTGCGGCGACAACCTGCTCTAGGGCCACGCGCGATACCTCAAGCAGCGGGCGGAAAACGCGGACGCCCCCAACGGTAGAAAATGTCTCCATGCCCTTGAGCCCGGAAACGCCGCTGCCATGGGCGAGGCGCATCAGAACGGTTTCTGCCTGGTCGTCCTGCTGATGCGCGGTGAGAAGGACGGAGGCGCCATCTCGTGCCATCGCCGCACCGATGAGACGATAGCGTGCTTCGCGCGCCGCCGCCTGCAGGCCGGTTTCGGGCTTGGGTTCGTCCCAGCGCAGGGTGCGGCAGGCGAACCCGAGATCGTCGGCGACCCGGGCTACCATTTCAGTTTCCGCAGCCGCTTCGGGGCGCAGGCCATGGTCGAGCGTATAGACGATAACCTTTGGCCGGCTGGACTCGCTCGCCCAATCCGCCGCAAGGAGCATCAGCGCCAGAGAATCGGTCCCACCCGAGACGGCGAGACCGATGGTTTTCTCCTGCCCAACGGGCGCGAACAGCGCCTCAGGCTCGAGGCCCGAAAGCCGCTCCGTTTCGCTGCTCAGCACCCGGCTCGCGCCTGCTCGGCGACCACGCGCTCCTTGAACGCGTCGGTCGCCTCGGGATAGCGCCGGAGTACCTCGGAATAGGTCCGGCACGCGGTATCGAACTCGCCAGCGCCGTGGAGCGCCACACCGAGCTTGAGGAGGATATCCTGCGCGCGCGTGGAGGTCGGGTAGGCCTCGAAGCCATTGATCAGGACGTTCGCCGCGTCGTGATACGCGCCGCGCTGAATGAGCGTTTCACCCAGCCAGTAGGTTGCGTCCGGCGCCTGC
This sequence comes from Pelagibacterium halotolerans, assembly GCF_044811015.1. Classification (GTDB taxonomy): domain Bacteria; phylum Pseudomonadota; class Alphaproteobacteria; order Rhizobiales; family Devosiaceae; genus Pelagibacterium; species Pelagibacterium halotolerans_A. Next base: position 3,316,755 of record NZ_CP085243.1, on the reverse strand, counting down.
GGATTGTCCGGGAACAGTTCGAGGAACTGCCGGAACTGCTCTTCGGCAAAAGCGGTCTCTCCCCGTACGATGGCGTCGTAACCAGCCTGATACTGAGCGTTGGCATCCCCGTCATTAACCTCGACGTCGGTCTGATTGAGATCCAAGCTCAGATCGAGCGGAGCCGAGGGCGGCGTTTGCCCGAGCGGTGCTTCGGGTGGTCCTGTGACGTCGCCGTCCTGACCTTCGAAGACATCGCTCGCGTAAAGCCGGTCATCGTCACCGAAATCGGGATCGAGTTCACCGAGATCCTCGTCGCCGACGAGCGTTTCTTCCACAGGAGCGCCGGGCAGGGCTTCGATGCTGGAGGACGGCGGTAACGCTTCGGACGGCGTCGCGCCGCCGGGGGTGGTTACCGCCTCAGATTCCCCCGAGCCACCGCCTTCGAGCTGCTGGAAACGGAACTCATTGTCCTCCTGCATGCGCTCAATAAGCGTCTGAAGCTGGGTGAGCTGAAACTGCAGCCCCTCGATCTGCCCCGAATAGGTACGAACCTGCTCTTCAAGCTGCGAAATCCGCACCTGCAGCGCGGCGATATCCTGGTTCTGCGCGAACCCCGGCGCGGCCGCGCCAAAGGACAAAAGACCGGCAAGCCCCAGACCGGCGGCAAGACGCCGCCATCCGCTGGCCGGACCGGAAATAGAACGAAAGACCGTCATGACACTCCCCAAAAGGCGGCAAGATAAAATTGCGCGCGCAAGATCACCTTGGAATGGCCGCGAGGTAAAGGAGCATTTTGGCAAAAAAGAAGCGCCGGGACCAAAATACGCAAGGTCCCGGCGCTATGCCTCCAGTACGGGATGCTCTGTGCAGCCCTAGTTTGTCAGGACTGTGACCGCGCGGCGGTTTTGCGACCAGCATGAGATGTCGTTACAAACGGCGACCGGCCGTTCCTTACCATAGGACACCGAGGAAATGCGGCTCGCCGGAATGCCCTTGGACACCAGGTAGTTGACCACGGCGGTCGCACGGCGGGCACCCAACGCGATATTGTATTCGCGCGTGCCGCGTTCATCCGCATGGCCTTCGATGACGATACGATACTGTGGATATTGCGCCAGCCACTGGGCCTGCTTATCGAGCGTCGCCTGCGCATCGGCGGTCAGAACCGACGAATCGGTCTCGAAAAAGACGCGGTCGCCGACCGAAACGAGGAATTCCTGCTGGCTGCCCGGCGCGCCGCCGCCCTGGCCGGGGCCGAGGTTGCCAACGCCGGTATCGGGGGTGCGCGCACAAGCGGCCACTACCGCCAGCAGCGTCACCATGAGAAAGCCTTTGCCAAGGCGAAGTAGGGGCAACGTCGAACCCATAGCGAATTCTGCTCCAAACAAGGAAAATTGTAGTGAACGGTTTTACACTGCGTTACCTTAACCGCTGGTGTCCACTTAAGGTTAATCTGCGCATAATCGGGCACAAATTGGGCACCATCCAGCACGTTCGCCGCGTCCAGCATCGGGACACTGCGACTGTTGCGCGCGTGCACCGGATCAGTGGAAAAGCCTGCCTTGTATGGCGGCGAGATCGAGCTGCGGGCAAGCGTTGAATTCGGCAAAGCGCTGCAATTCGGCGGTGAACGCCGGGAGGAACCGGTCCATGTCGAGCGAACGATCCTCAAGATGCAGGCTCAGGACCTCGAACCGACGTTCGGCGCGGCGTGCCTTGCAATCGATCCGGCCAACGAACGCATTGCCGAAAAGGATGGGCAGGCAAAAATAACCGAAAACGCGCTTGGGCGCCGGAACATAGCATTCCAGACGATACTCGAAGCCGAACAATGCACTCAAACGGTCGCGGTGGATGAGAACGTTGTCGAACGGGGACACGATCTGCACGCGCTTTCGCATGCGCGATACATTCTCAAGCGCCTCAACATCGACATAGGCTGGTGAACCGCCAACCGGATCGAGCGGCTTCACCACCCCCGCCGCGATCCGGTCGTCGACAATTGCGCGCATGGCGTCGCGGATCGGCCTGCCCGGTCTGAGATGCAACAATTGCTTGAGCGTGAAAACACCGTGTGCCCTGCGCGTGGTGTCGAACAGGTAGGCGGCATATTCCTCCATCGTGGGCATGCTTAGATCGATACCCTCGGGCAAGCAGCGCTCGGCAAGGTCATAGACCTTCTCCATGCCATTGCGTTCGCACACCATGAGATCGCCCTGCATGAACAGTTTGTCGAGCGCGCGCCGCCCCGGGCCCCAGTTCCACCAGCTCCCGTTCTGGCTCTTGGTGCCCGTATCGATGTCGCGTACCCGCAACGCCCCCTCCGACCGCACGCGCGCCAGGATTTCGTCCATCAGGCCCGTGTCGACATCGTTCAGATAGCGGCTTTCCCCGTTTCGGATCGATGCCATACGGGGTAACGCAAAACGGTAGTCGCGCATCGGCAAATACGACGCGGCGTGAAACCAGTATTCAAATATGCACTTTTCCGCGGTCAGCCGGTTCAGGTGAGCGGTGTCGTATCCGGGCACCCGATTCCACAAGACGTGGTGATGCGCGCGCTCGACCACGGCGAGCGTGTCGATCTGCACATAGCCAAGATGCTCGATCGCCTTTTTCGTTCCGGCCAGCCCCACCCCGAAACGCCGCTGTGACGCTAACCCCTGCCGGGATAACGCCAAACGCCGCAGGTGTGAAAATGCTCTGCCCATCGGATCCGCTTTCGAGATCTATGCCCTAAAGCACTTTGTTCTATATATGTTCTCATCGCAAATCAAGCCGGTCGAGGCTGTTTGTCAGGCCAATCGCTTGAAACCAACCTCTCCACCACCCCCTCGCCGCCCCCGACTTGATCGGGGGCCCATCAGCGCCTTGCCGACCCGGGATCGTCGCGCGATGCACGGCGGCGCCACCGACCTTTGCCGTGCCGGATGGTGAGGGCATCGGGTGCATTGGACGGGCAACACGCCCCTCGCGGTCTCACCATCCGGTACGTACCCGGTTCCAGGTAGCGCTCTGCATCGCACGTCCAATTCGGGCGCGCAAACGCTGATGGGCCCCCGATCAAGTCGGGGGCAGCGAGGGGATGGTGGAGGCGCCAGAGCATACCTTCATCCAGGCAGACAAAACGTCCCGTCAAGCGATCGCCCTTGGCTGCTTGTCCAGCAGCCTCGTATTGCCCGGTGTGGCGGATTGGCGATTACGACAGAAGCGGCGACCACGCAGGGTCCGAAGCGAACCCTTGCGTCGGCACCCGTTGCTCGTTCCGACCCCACACGTCGATGGAGTAAAGCCGCGGGCCGTCGTTTCCACCCGGATCGCGGAAGAACATCAGCACCCGGCCATTGGGCGCCCAGGTCGGGCCTTCGGCGTGGAAACTCGTCGCCAGAATGCGCTCGCCCGAGCCATCCGGCCGCATGGTGCCGATGGAAAACTGCCCAGCCGACTGGCGCGTAAACGCAATGAGGTCGCCCTTGGGCGACCAGACCGGCGTCGAATAGGCTCCGTCGCCATAGGAAATCCGCTCCGCACCGCCACCGGCCGCGCTCATCACATAGATCTGCGGACGCCCGCCGCGGTCGGATTCGAAACAGATACGCTGACCGTCCGGAGAGAAGGATGGCGAGGTATCAATCGCCGACCCGCTCGTGAGCGCAGTTGGCTGGCCGCCGGTGAGCGGCAACATATAAAGATTGGTCGCCGCCCCTTGCGTCACCGAAAAGGCGAGCCGCTGCCCATCGGGCGAAAACCGCGGCGCAAAGCTCATCTGGCCATATTGCCCGATGGACTGGGTCTGGCCCGTAGCAAGGTTGAGGACGAAAATGCCCGATGCGTTCGGCCCGTTGAACGTCATATAGGCGACACGGGTCCCATCGGGAGAAATGCGCGGCGTGATGGTTGCGAGGCGGCCATCGGTCAGGATACGGCTGTTCGCACCATCCTGATCCATGATCGCCAGTTGCTTGACGCGATTGCCCTTGGGCCCGCTTTCCGCAACATAAACGATGCGCGTGTCGAAATATCCCGATTCCCCGGTAAGCCCGGAATAGATCGCATCCGAGGCGATATGCGCGATGCGCCGCCAGCTGTCGGCGGGCGCGCCATAGGCCTTGCCGGTGACCTGCTGGGCCGCCGTCGTGTCCCAAAGCCGCAGGCTGGATTGGATCTGCCCACCGGCGTTGTTCGCATCCGCCATGACTACGGCATCGGCGCCCGTCGCGCGCCAGGCGTTGAAATCCGGCGTCGCATTGGGATCGCCGACCTGGCTCGGGTAACCCGCCGGGTCGACGAGGCGGAACAACCCCGACCCGACGAGGTTGTTGCGCACGATCTGCGCAACCTCGGCGCCGAAATTCGGATCCGCCGAAGCGAAATTGGGGATGGCGATGGGCAGCGGCGTGAAGTTGCCGCCCGTAACGGTGATCTGCACGAGCGCACTCGCCGGCCCGGCCATCGCCATCATCGCGGCGCCGGAAAGACCGAGCTTGAGCGCGGACCTGCGGGTCATAAGAGTCATCGTCGCATCGTCTCCATAACAATTGTGCCCTTTTGGGCCGGCCGAAGGCAGCGGTCATGCCGCTTCAGCCCGTTTTGTTGCCTTCTTTACGCACCAATCGTGTCCGAAAATCGATTGTATGCATTCTCGTTATCATCCGTTGCGCCAGCGCCACACTTGGCACCCCTAAAGGTCCCTCGGATCGAACGTCACATCCACCTGCCGCCAGGTTTCGTATTTTTCCGAGGGAAGCATTGTATAGGGCCCGCACTGCTGCACGGCGCGCTGTGCCGCCAATGCCGTGGTCCGCACCAGATCGCTCGTGAACGGCGTGCGGATTTCCGGCGTGCCGGACACCGTCCCGTCCGGATTGAGCGACACCAGAAGCCGCACCGTCAGCCCCGGCTCAGCCTTCGCCCCTATCGGCGGACTCCAGCACCGGCGCATGGCCGAGGCGAGCGCATCCTGTTCGGACTGCGTCAAAAGCGCAGCCTGCCCTGTGGGACGTCCAAGCGCTTCGTCACCCCCCGCCCCCGTTATGCCGCCCCGGGACTCCTCCTGATTGATGATATCCTCGATCCGGTCAGCGATGTCGGCAATCTCCTGCTCAGACTGTTGTTGCTGCTCGGCCTGCTGCTGCGCCTGTGCTTCGGCCTGAGCCTGGCGTTGCGCTTCCTGCTGGCGCGCGAAGTCTTCACGCAGTTGCGCGACATTCGTCGGGCTCGGCGGCACGGGTGCGACCGGCTCGGGTTCGGGATCGGGCTCCGTCGTCAGTTCTGGCTCAGGCGTGGGAACAGGCTCCGGTTCGGGTTCCGGTGCGGGGGCAGGTTCGGGCTCGGGTTCAGGTTCCGGCTCAGGGCGCGGCGCTGGCGGCGCTGCAGGTTCGGGTTCCGGCTCAGGCACCGGTTCAGGTTCCGGGCGCGGCTGTGGAGCGGGCGCCGTCTGCACCGTCGGCGCCGGTGAAGGCTCGGGCGTTGCCTCCGGGACAGGCTGGTCCTCTTCGGTATTACCGGTGCGCTGGGCAATCTCGGCTTCTTGCTCGCTTTCGACCGCGGAGGGTGTTTCGGTCTCGACGACCTGACTGTCCTCAACCCCGACGCGCAGATTGGAAACGCTATCAATCGGCACTATATCGACGGAAATCGACTCCACCATATTGGTATCCAGCCGCTCGACGAAACTCAGATTGATCAGCCCGAGGGCGATCAACAAAGCATGAACGCTGACCGATATGATGGTGCCAAGACGCATACCCTTTACCGGCCTGCCTCGCTTGCGCCGGCCTGATCGGTGACGAGCCCGATGCGCGAATACCCCGCGCCCGAAAGCATACCCATCACCTGCATGACCGTACCGTAATTGACGCTGGCATCGCCGCGTACATACAGGCGCGCTTCGGTGTCCTCGGATACCGCACGCACCGCTGCGATGAGCCCCTCGAGCGCGACGGGATCCTCACCAACGAAGACTTGCCCCTCCGGGGTCACCGAAACCGTGACCGGATCGCGCTGGGATTCCATCTCGCTCGCCTGGGTTTCGGGCAAGTCGATAGGTACGCCGACCGCCATCATCGGCGCGGCAACCATGAAGATGATCAGCAAAACGAGCATCACATCCACGAACGGCGTGACGTTGATCTCGCTCATCAGGTTGGCGCGACCGCGGCGGCGTCTTCCGCCCCCGCGTCCGCCGCCATTGACGGCCATGCCCATTAGCGGCGGCTCCTTGCCTCGAGCTGGCGGCCCAGAATTGCCGCGAATTCATCGGCGAACCCTTCGAGCCGGCCGATCAGCTTACCCGCGTCCCCGGAAAGCTTGTTGAACGCGATCACCGCCGGAATGGCCGCAACGAGACCGATAGCGGTCGCAAACAGCGCTTCGGCGATGGGCCCGGCGACGACCCCGAGGCTCGCGCTCTGCGAGGCGGCGATCGAGGAGAACGCGTTCATGATGCCCCATACCGTACCAAAAAGGCCAATGAATGGCGCAGCGCTGCCCACCGTCGCGAGGAACGGCAGGCGCTTTTCGAGTTCTTCGCTCTCACGCGCGATGGCAACGTCGAGCACTTTGTCCAGCCGTGCTTGCACGCCGACATAGCTCGATGCGTTCTGCTCGTGGGATCTCTTCCACTCCTTCATCGCCGCAACGAACACCGAGGCGAGCCCGGTGGTGGGGCGTTGGGAGAGCGTCTGATAGAGTTCTTCGAGCGACTGGCCGGACCAGAAAGTCTTTTCGAACCGGTTCATCTCGCGCCGCACGCGGGTGAACATCATCGACTTGTCGATGATGATGGCCCAGCACCAGATCGATGCGGCGAGAAGTCCGAGCATGACGAATTTGACGACGATGTCGGCGGCCAGAAAGAGGCCGATCGGCGAAAAGTCGTGAGTGGCGACCGTGCCCACTGCTTCGATTGCTTCCATAAGCGCGTGTACCTTTACGTCGAGGAATGCGTCGCAACCCGCGACCATCTTGGATATTGCGATCCGATGAGTGCCAATTTTGTCAAAATTAGAGCTTTTCCGCCCGTTCGAGCGCAGGGAGCGCATCAATAGGACGTCATCGGGTTCGTTGGCCACATTTATGGTCAATGAATGGTTAATAACCGTTCAATGTGAGCGAAACCGGGCTCTCAGCGCTTCGGGCAGCCGTACGGGCCGGCCCACCGCATTGATCAGCACCGCTGTGACTTTCGCCGAGCAGACGATCTCACCTTCCCGGCGCATGATCTGCGCAAGAATGAACCGCGCACCGGACATCTCCAGAAGCCGGGTTTCGACCTCCAGGAGGTCGTCGATATGCGCGGCACGATCATAGGAGATCTCGAGGTGCCGCACCGCAAAGGCCAAGCCGTCGCGGGCAAGTTCGGCGTGATGGATGCCGTGCGCACGCAGGAATTCCGTCCGCGCGCGCTCGAAGAATTTCAAATACGCCGCGTGGTAGACATTGGTAGAAAAATCCGTGTCCTCGAAATAGACCCGGACGGGAAACACGTGTGAACCGTCCGGATTGAGGGCCCCACCGAACGCGATCACAGGTCCTCGCCTTCGCTATCTTCGAACAAGCTCGCCTGATTGCCGATAAACCCTTGCGGCACCGCGTAGCCCATGTGCTGGAACGAAAGCGCCGTCATCATCCGCCCGCGCGGCGTGCGCTGGATGAACCCCTGCTGGATGAGATAGGGCTCGACGATCTCCTCGATCGCGTCTCGGGGTTCAGAGAGCGCCGCGGCGATGGTTTCAATCCCCACAGGCCCGCCACCGTAGAACTCGGCGATGGTCTTGAGATATCGCCGGTCGAGCGTATCGAGCCCACGGGCGTCGACGTCCAGACGCAAGAGCGCACGATCCGCGACCTCCCGCGTCACCTTGCCGGAGCCCTCGACCAGCGCGAAATCCGTTACCCGACGCAAGAGTCGCCCCGCGATACGCGGCGTACCGCGCGAGCGCCGAGCGACTTCGAGCGCGCCATCAGGCGTCATCTCCATGCCCATCATGCGCGAGCCGCGCTCGACGATTTTGACCAGTTCCTCGGGCGTATAGAAGTTGAGCCGCACGGGGATGCCGAACCGGTCGCGCAGCGGCGTCGTCAAGAGCCCCGCGCGGGTCGTCGCCCCTACAAGCGTGAACTTCGCCAGATCGATCCGCACCGACCGCGCCGCAGGCCCTTCCCCGATGATGAGATCGAGCTGGAAATCCTCCATCGCGGGATAGAGAATTTCTTCAACCGCTGGATTGAGCCGGTGAATCTCGTCGATAAAGAGCACGTCGCGCTCTTCAAGATTGGTCAAGAGCGCTGCGAGATCGCCCGCCTTGGCGATCACCGGCCCGGAAGTCGCCCGGAACCCTACGCCCAATTCGCGCGAAAGGATTTGCGCCAGCGTCGTCTTGCCCAGCCCCGGCGGGCCGACGAAGAGTACATGATCGAGCGCCGCCTGCCGCTGCTTGGCCGCCTCGATGAAGACCTGCAAATTGGCCCGTGCGTCTTCCTGCCCGATGAACTCGTTGAAGCCCAAGGGGCGCAGGGAGACATCGAGGCTGCCGTCGCGTTCGGCTGTGGCGTTGGTGAGATCGGTCACGTCAAAAGGTCCATGCCATCGACGACCTTGAATGCTGGCTTGTCGAACGTAACCACGGACGTGCAGCCAGCTTCCCTGCTGGTCTCTGCGATCAGGATGTCGGCAAGATCCGCTCGGGTATTGGCATACTGCTCCACGATTACACGCACCGCGTCCTCATGCTCGAGCACGACGTTCGCGCTTTCCAGAAAGGCCCGCAAAACCGCCAATTGCCCATCTCGTTTGTATCCGTAGCCGCGTTTGAGAACCCACATCACCTCCATAAGCGTTACGATCGAGACGAACACGGGATCTTCTACCGTTCGCCGCGCGAGAAATTCCTTGGCCTTGGCGGCCTGCTCCGCGTTATCGAGCACAAAAAGCCGAACCAGTACGTTCGTGTCGACCCCTATCAAGAAACCGAGCGCCTGTATTCTTCGACAACCGCGTCGGCCACGGTATCATCGATATCCTCGACAGAGAGGCGCCTACCATTGGGCGGCTCACCCAATAGGCCGGCAAAATCCGCGATATTGCGGGTCTTGGCCCGCAACTCATAATGCCCGTGGATTTTCACAAACTCGATCTTATCCCCAGGCTTGAGGTTCAGATCGTCCCTGACATCCTTGGGCAAGGTCATCTGCCCTTTTGACGTAAGCGTTGCGACTGACATTACCATCTTCCAAATTCCTTACTTTCAATAAATAGTAAGGAATACGCCAATAATCAAGGAGCGCATCACGAACTCAACTCCTTCAGCCCCAACCGAATGAGCTTCTCGGTTGGCGTATCCTCGCCCTCCTTTGCGACGATCCGTGCCACCGCGCCGGATGCCTGCGCCTGCGCATAGCCCAGATTGACCAGCGCCGAAACCGCATCGGATACCGCCCCAGGCGCCACACCCTCCCCAAGGGCAGTCTGCAGGCCCGCAACCCCGGCATCAATCGCCCCGAGCGCCGGAACCTTGCCTTTGAGTTCGGAAACGATGCGTTGCGCCAGCTTCGGCCCCACGCCCGGCGCGCGGCCCACCATCGCCTTGTCCTGCAGTGCAATGGCCGAGGAAAGATCGGACGGTGAAAGCGTTGAGAGAATGCCCAGCGCCACACGCGACCCCACGCCCTGGACACTCAGCAAAAGCCTGAACCAGTTCTTTTCCGCCTCGGTGGCAAAACCATAGAGCCGGATCATGTCCTCGCGCACGATCATCTCGATGAACACAACCGCCGCCTCGCCCACGCGCGGTAGAGCCTGCAGTGTCCGGCCCGAGCAATGCGCCTCGTAGCACACACCGTTGACGTCGATGAGCGCGATATCCTCGCCGATGGTTTCCACCAACCCCTTGAGCTTGCCGATCATGTTGGGCCTATTAACACTTATGGATAGGGGTTTGACGGGCCATGGTCCGAGAACCTTTCGTGGAAAATTGCGCGTGGTGGACAAATGTCCACGAGTGGGATTTTTCGCGACAAGGGGCCGGACCATGACCCGCCCGGAGGGTTTTGCATAAATCGTCCACTGCCGGCGCGTTTCCCCTTGCCAAGGGGAGCCCTTTGGCTGCGGGAAAACACTTGCCATTGAACGATTTATGCAAAATCAAACCCCTATCCATAAGTGTTAACAGGCCCCCACCGCCAGTTTGCGATGTTGCCGATGATGCGCATGGCAGATCGCTATGGCGAGCGCATCGGCAGCGTCGGTGGATTTGAATTTGGCGGCAGGGAGCAGGGTTCTGACCATCAGTTCGATCTGCTTTTTCTCCGCATGGCCCGTGCCCACCACGGACTTCTTGACGAGGTTGGCCGAATATTCACCGACCGGAAGCCCCATGGAGGCCGGCGTCATGACAGCGATGCCGCGGGCCTGACCGAGCAGCAATGTCGAGCGCGCGCCCGCATTGACGAAGGTTTCCTCCACCGCCGCCTCGTGCGGATGGTGCTCCGCAATCAGCCGCATCAACCCCTCATGCAGATGCACGAGCCGCAAGGCGAGTTCCTGATCGACAGCCGGTGTCAAAACGCCGCAGGCGACGAAGCGCAGCCGCGTGCCCTCGGCTTCGATAATACCCCACCCGGTGCGCCGCAGCCCCGGATCGATGCCCATGATTCGCACCAGATTCTCCATGTCCGGCAGTGTATGTCAGCGCTCCAACCCTACCAAGCACAAAGTGAACAAATCAGAAACAAACCTATTTTGTGCACAGCCAATCCGAAGGCTCGCATTTTCCGGACGGCTGCAAGGACTCATTTAAGGATTCCGACCTAGTGTCCGCCCCGACGCGAGAACACCGGGACGCACCTACCGATGCCGCAAACCAATTCCCTACCCAGGCATGCCTGGGGTCAAGTCGTTATGCGCACCTTGCGCCATCTTGCTTTTGCGGTCCTTGCCTCTGTCATCGTCAGCTACGCGATCCTCGAAACCTTCTCGAATGGACTTGGAATGGTCGGCCTTGTCGCCGCCATCGTCGCGCCACTCGGGCTTGCCGGACCGATGGTGTTCTTCATGGCGCTCAAGCACAAGCAGCTTGAGATCGCTTATGAACGGCTCGAAGCCGCAGCGGCCCGTGACAGCCTCACCCAATGCCTCAACCACGGAGCCTTCGTCACTGAAGTGAGCACCTTGCTTGCGGAGGCTCAAGGCAAGGGCGGCGGGCTGCTTGTCATCGACGCGGATCATTTCAAATCGATCAACGACCGCTTCGGCCACGCATGCGGGGACACCGCGCTCAAGATGATCGCCGCAACAATCCGCTCAGTCGTCCGCGAAACCGATATCGTCGGCCGGTTGGGCGGTGAGGAATTCGGCATCTTCCTGCCCGGTGCGGGCGAAGCCGTAACAAGGATCGTCGCCCAGGACCTGCGCCTTCGTATCCGTGCAATCACCTTCGACATCGGCGGCGAGACCTGTTCGCTTTCGGTTAGTATAGGCGGCGCAGTCAGTGAAGGCCCGGCCGCATTCGGCGACCTGTTCCGCTACGCCGACGCGCAGCTTTATGCGGTCAAGAATGCCGGGCGTGACAATGTCGAAGTCATGACCTTTCCGGCCAGCCCGACGCTGCCGGCTGCGGCCAATGCCCCCACGCTGATGTATCGGGGCCAGAGAGTGGTTAACTCCTGAAAACACAAAAGGCGCCCCGAGTGGAGCGCCTTTCTGAGGTTAATGTGCGAAGATCAGGCCGAAAGCTTGGCCATGTCCTCATCGCTCATCTCGAAATTGGCATAGACGTTCTGCACGTCGTCATCGTCTTCGAGATTGTTGATAAGCCGCATCAGGCTCTCACCCTTGTCCGCGTCGATCGGCGTCAGCGTCTGGGGCCTGAAGATCGGCTTGACCCGCTCGGCCTCACCCAGTGCGGCTTCGAGCGCGGTGCTGACATCGCCTATATCTTCAAAGGCGCAATAAATGGTGTGCCCATCTTCGTCGCTCTGGACGTCGTCGGCGCCCGCTTCGATCGCCGCTTCCATCACCGTGTCGGCATCACCAGCCGATGCAGGGTAGTAAATCTCACCCACGCGGTCGAACATGAACGCGACCGAACCTGTTTCCCCCAGCGCGCCACCCGCCTTCGAAAACGTCGAACGCACGGTTGAAGCCGTGCGGTTGCGGTTGTCGGTCAGCGCTTCCACGATCACGGCGACGCCACCGGGCCCGTAGCCCTCGTAGCGCACTTCCTCATAGTTATCGCCCTCGCCACCGACGGCCTTCTTGATCGCCCGCTCGATATTATCCTTTGGCATGGACTGGGCCTTGGCGTTGTTGACGGCCAGGCGCAGACGTGGGTTCATGGCAGGATCGGGCATGCCCGACTTCGCCGCGACGGTGATCTCTCGCGCCAGTTTGGAAAAAATCTTCGAGCGCACCGCGTCCTGACGGCCCTTGCGGTGCATGATGTTCTTGAACTGTGAATGGCCGGCCATAAGCGGTCAGTTCCCCGTCTTTACTCAATGTGGCTGATCGGTGCCGGTTTATAGTCCCGGGAAAAAGAGAAATAAAGAGGGCGTCCGATCAACGCGTTGCAAACTCCGGATATGCCTGCGCCAGGCTTCCGCCGATCCGGACCGGCAAAACCTCGGTGCAAAGCCCCGTCTTCGGATCGGTCTCGATCGCCACACCGCTAAGCGTCGCTTCGCCCTCGGCCGGCGTGAACCGCGCAGTTTGAAGCCCGGTCAGGAACCGGTTGAGCGGCTCTTCGGATTCCATGCCGATGATACTTTCATAGTCTCCACACATGCCCGCATCGCTCATCAGAGCCGTGCCCCCCTTGAGGACGCGATGATCGGATGTCGGGATGTGCGTATGCGTGCCCACGACGAGCGAAACGCGGCCATCGAGATAATGTCCCATAGCCTGCATTTCCGAGGTCGCCTCGGCGTGAAAATCGACGACGATGGCATCCGCCTGCTCACCCAGCGGACAGGCGGCAATGGCCGACTCCACTGCGCGGAACGGGTCGTCCATCGGTGGCATGAACACGCGCCCAAGCACATTGACGACGAGCACCTGATGCCCGTTGCGTCCAGTAACGAACGCCGCCCCCCGGCCCGGCGCGCCGGGCGGAAAATTGACCGGACGAACGAGCGTCTCATGCCGTGCGATGGCGGTCATCATCTCGCGCTGATCGAACGCATGGTCGCCCAGCGTCACGACATCGGCACCCGCATCCCGCAACGCTTCATAATGCGCTTCGGTAATTCCCTTGCCATGACTGGCGTTCTCGCCATTGACGACAACGAAATCGAACCCGTAGGTCCCGATAAGCTCCGGCAGGCGCTCAGCGACCGCGCGGCGGCCAGCCTTGCCCATAACGTCTCCGAGAAACAGAAGCCTCATGCGGGCTCGAACCTGTGCACCCCGGCCTCGGTGACAAGAATGTCGAGGGGCAAATCGTGAGGTTCGCGCGGGATGAAATCGAGTTCCTGCGCGGCAAAGGCGATCCCGACAATCAGTGGCTTGGTTTCCAACGCATCGAGCGTACGGTCATAATACCCTTTGCCATAGCCTAACCGGGTACCCAGCCTGTCAAACGCCAGAAGCGGGATGATGACGACGTCCGGAGCGGCCAGCGGCGCCGTCTCGGGTGGCGCCAGCGTACCGAAACCGGAGGGATAAAGTGGCTGGCCAGCTTCCCACAGCCGCAATTCGAGCGGTATGCCGTCGCCCATGACCACCGGCAGGCAGACCTGCTGGCCAGAATCCATCAACCGCGTGAGGATCGGCTTGCAATCGATCTCGTCGCGGATTGGCCAATATGCGGCAACGACCTGCCCGGGCTCGAGAGGCACGCTTTCGAAAAACAGCGTGGCGGCGATATTGGCGGCATCGGCACGGTCTGCGGCGGGGATTTTCGCACGCTTGGCGAAGGCCTCCTGGCGCAGCGCCGCCTTCTGCTCCTCGAACTGGGTCAAGCCTTGTGTCAAAACGCGCGCGTGTCCTCGCCCTGGAAACCTTTATTCTGTCACGTTTTCGAACCGCAAAAGTGGTACCCACTTTTACTGAAAACGCTCCTATGTGCCGCCCTGGCCGTGGGATGTTTTCGATCCCGGGAACCTACATAAGTAGGTGGGCGCCGTGTATCCGAGCCCACGGGCCCGGTCAGGGACAGCTCCCTTTAGGATCGATAAGGCCCCGGGGATGCAAGTATCCACACGCACCGGGCAGCATTCGATCATATAGGCCTTCTTGAGCTCCGGGCAAAGGGGGCAAAAGCACTGACGCGACGCATTTCTTCCTTCTACGCGCATAGGGGAATCGCGGTAGGCTCAACGTCATGGACGGACATCTCAAATGGGCAGGCAAATCCGACACGGTTCAGCGCGCGGCGCTGGAATCTATCGTACGCGGACATGACGTGCTGATGGACGTTCTCGTGGGTCTGCGCGAGATGGACCTGCCCGACCACCTCATCGGCTCGGGCGCGATCTACAACGCCGTCTGGAGCCATTTGACCGGCAAGCCGCTGCTCACGGGCACAAAGGACATAGACGTCATTTATTTCGACGGATCCGACCTTTCCTACGAAGCCGAGGACCGTGTGATCCGGACCGTGGAAAACCGGTTCGCTGATCTCTCCGTACCTGTCGAGGTGCGGAATCAGGCCCGCGTCCACCTCTGGTTCCCCGACCGCTTCGGCTTCGCGGTCCCGCCGCTTGCGCGGACAAAGGACGCCCTACTCCGTTACGCCTCCAAGACCCACGCTGTTGCCGTCAGGCTCGAGACGGACGACAGCCTTACCATCGAGGCGCCGTTCGGCCTCGAAGACATGTTCGCCTTCCGCATCACGCCCAACCACGCGCTCGACAACAAATACACCCACCACGAAAAGGGTGCCCGCGCCAAGACGATCTGGCCGGAGATCGAAGTCGTGCCGTGGTGAGTCGAAAATATGCTAGGCCGCATCCGCACGTCGGCCGGCTTGCTCCCGCTTCGGCACCCGCGCTTCCGCCAGCACCCTGACATCGAGTGCGCCCCATTGCGTGCCGATATGCGTGCAAAGGGCGATGACGAACACAGATAGCCCCGCGATCTCCAGGCTCTCCTCGAGCACCGAGATAAAAATATAGGGCAGGCTGGACGTACTCCAGGCTTCATCGAATGCGCCGCCGAGGAATTCCATCCCAAGCGCACCGCCCACGTAAAGCACCCCCGCGGCAATAATCCATGCAGCCGTTCTGCGCGGCAAGCGCAACACGAAGGGCAGGAAATAAAGTCCGAGCGCGAAAACACCGATCGCACCTGGAACGACCCATGCGTAATAGAAAATCCCGGTCGCATCGAAAGCGCCGCGCAATGGCCGCATCAGCGCCTCATGGAAGCTCGCGGCCTCATCGAGCGACATGAGCAGGAAGATCGCCGAAAGCGTCATCCAACGCACCCAATCCCGGCCATCATCGGCGCGGGTGGCGCGGGCAATGAGATAAAGCAGCGCCGCGCAGATAAACAGCAAGATCGTCGAATACCAGGACGGCATCGCCAGTTCGGTATCGAGTGCAAAGTGACGCAAGTCCATCAGCGGCGTGTCCAGCCCGATCTGCCAGATCACGATCTCCCGTAGAACACCGAGTGCGATAACGACAGCACTCGCGAAAACCACAATAGCGACAAGTCTTGAAAGATCGAGCCCAATCCCCCGATCGGCTCCATGAGCGTTTGCCATAAATCCCTCAAATATAAAACCGCGCCTCGATTTATGACATTTAAATGACAGCCCCCGTCCCCTCAAATCTTATGTTCCCATTAGGTAAACGGGCTACACCATTCTGGACAGCCTCACTTCGCCAAATTATCTATAATCAATGACTCAAGCCAAATCAGAGACCATCGCCGTCCGTATCAGCCGTGTTCTTGCCGATCGTATCATCGCAGGGGAAATCGAACCCGGCGCCCGGCTGCGGCAGGATCATATCGCCGAGGAATTCGGCACCAGCCACGTTCCTGTACGCGAAGCCTTCCGCCGGCTCGAAGCGCAAGGATTGGCAAGAAGCGAGCCGCGCCGCGGTGTCCGCGTGGCCGCGTTCGACCTGTCCGAGGTCCGCGAAGTCGCCGAAATGCGGGCAGCGCTGGAGGTCCTCGCGCTGAGCCACGCGGCGCCCCACCTCACCTCCGCCATCCTCGATGAAGCCGAAGAAGCAACCAAGGCCGGCGACGTCTCTCGCGACGTGCGGTCCTGGGAAGACTCCAACCGGCGCTTTCACCGGTTGATCCTTGCTCCCTGCGGCATGCCCCGTCTTATCGCGGCCATCGACGATCTGCACGCGGCAAGCGCCCGATTCCTCTTTGCCGCCTGGCAGTCGGACTGGGAAACGCGCACCGACCACGACCACCGCGCCATCCTCGCGGCGCTGCGCAAGGCCGATATCGACGCTGCTGCCGCGATCCTCGCAAAACATGTCCGCTGGATCGGCCAGAAACCTGTCAAAACCGCGTCCGGCAAGACCCGCGACGCCTTCGCTATCGTGGGATAAACGATAGGGGCTTGCGTTTGCCGCGCATTTATGGACTCAATAATAGATCATTATCATAAATTATCTATAATTTTTGATAGTGACACGCTTGGAAGGATGCAACAGCCCTTCCACCGGTCCAGACATGCCAATGAGGAGCATCGCAAGACATGTCCCAAACCACCGCCCAGACCACCACATACAGCCCGCTGGCGCTTGAAAGCCGGCCGCTCGTCTGGCAGATCGCCGCTGTTTTCGCCGGCACGTTGGTGCTGACGCTTTCGTCCTATATCTCGGTCCCGATGTATCCGGTTCCGGTGACGATGCAGACCTACGCCATTCTGATGGTTGCCGCGCTCTATGGCTGGAGGCTGGGCACGCTTACCGTGCTTGCCTGGCTGGGCGAAGCCGCGCTAGGCCTGCCCGTTCTCGCCGGTGGCTCCGGCGGCCTGCCCGTATTCGCCGGCCCCACGGCGGGCTATATCTTCTCCTGGCCGCTGATCACCGCCTTTGTCGGTTGGCTCGCAGAACGCGGCTGGAACGGACATCGGCCGCTCCTGGCATTTACGAGCATGCTGCTCGCGGGCACCTTCTGCCTTGTCATGGGTACCGCTTGGCTCTCGGGCTTTATCGGCATGGATAAGGCCGTCGAGGCCGGTTTCCTGCCGTTCATCCCCGGTGACGTCCTCAAAGCGGCCCTCGGCGCGGCAACGCTGATGCTGCTTGCACGCAAGACCAAGGGCGGCAACGCTTGACCATCCGTCTTCGCCCCCACCACCTGCTCTGCATCCTGACCTATGTCGGTAAGGGCTACAGCCCGGCCTTTACAGCCAACTACGACAGGATTGCCGAACGGATCGGCGGGGGCGAGGACATTGAAATCGTCGCCGGCCCGGACGACATCTGCACACCGCTGATGGACGAAACCGAACCCCACTGCCTGCGCGAAAGCGTCATCGAGCGCGATGCCCGCGCTACTGAAGAGGTCGGCACGCTGTTAGGCACGAGGATTGCCGAAGGTGCGACGCTCACGCTGCCTCCAAAAACGCTCCGAAACCTGCGCTGGGCCTTCGCGCAAGGCCAAACCCGCGCAGCCTGTGCAGGATGTAACTGGGCCGAGCTTTGCGACGGGATTGCCGAAAACGGCTTTCGGGGCGCTCGGTTGTGATACAGGATAGCGCAGCGGCTTTAGGCAGGAGGCATACCATTGGATCGGCAGGCATACACGATTTCCCACTTGAGAGCGTGCCGCCAATTTGCAGGCGTTGTCGCAGATCGCATTTGGACGGCTTGGTGGCGCGACAATAATTACCCACTGCGCTTCATATCCGAACAAATCGATGAAATGCTCCATACCGGCGGCGTGCCGCTGACCTTGGTTGCACATAACGGCGAAGCTTTTCTGGGAAATGCCTTAGTTATTGAAAGTGACATGGAAGCGCGCCCGCAATACACGCCCTGGGTTGCCGCAATCTGGGTGGAACCGGAGTATCGAAAGATCGGTATCGGCTCCGCGCTGGTTTCCTCCGCCGCGCAAACCGCGTTCGCGTTGGGATCGGATACGGTTTATCTGTGCGCCGCGGAAGACAAGTCCCCATTCTATGAAAAGTTGGGGTGGCAGATGATTGAAGAGGACGTATCCGGCCTCAACGTATTCTCATTGAAGCGACCGATTGCGATTTGAAACCTCTGCGCTGCCGGTCAGCCTGCTTTTTCGTCTGCAAGATTGCGACCATCGATCCACGTCAACTCCTCCGCTGGAACACTGGCCTCCCAGTCCACTGAAGCGTCGAGCGTTTCGTCGACCTGCCACGGGCCTACCGGTGCTGTCGGGGCCGGACCATTGAGCACTGCGACATAGTCGGCGTGCGGGATCAGCCGGAACCCCACCGAGTCGAGATAGGGTGTAAACGCCTTGCCGTCGGCCAGAAGAAATCCCCAGGCGCTCAGGTGCCGCATCAGCGTCACCATCGCTACCTTGGACGCGTTCCGCTTTACCGTGAACTGAGATTCGATGATGAAAACAGGGCCCGAAGCGATCCCGAAACCGCCACCGGCGAGCGTACCGTCCTCCGCCCAGGCCTCGAAAGAATGAGCATGACCCGCCCGGTGCAGCTCGCTATAGGCGGCGATGATATCCTCGGTGATCCAGGTGAGCGGCGTCTTGCCGTCCCGCGGCTGGGCACAGGCACGCATGACGTCTTCAAAGCACGTATCGAATGTCACTTTGAAGCGCTTGTTGCGCACCATGCGCCTGACGTCCTTGTCACGGACGATCCTATGTGGCGCAATCACCATGCGCTCGGGGTTCATCCACCACTTCTTGCGTCCCACATGGCTGAATGGGTAAAGCCCCTTGGCAAACCCCCGCATCAACACATCGGGCGTCATATCCCCGCAAATACCTGCAAATCCAAGCGGGTGCCGCAGCGCCAGCGCATCGTCTTCAAGGCAGGCGTCATACCGTTCGAAGCCGAGTTTGGCCTTGATCCAGGCAAGCAGCACCGCTGGCAACACGGCAACGCGTTTAGGCCGCAGGGCGTAGGCCGTCCCCAGAACCACCCTGCGCACATCGTCGCGCAGACCGGCGAATGTCCGAGGGGGGTATTTCAATGAAAGCATATAGACGCGTCCTTTCGCCCACGTCGGAGCAACCCTCCGGGTGATCGCTCGAACACCTAACCGCCAAACCTTAAAAAGCCCTGCCTAAACGCGTTCCAATTGAACCAGAGGAGCCTCCGGCAGGGTCACGGCAATCGCATCGTTCGCCCGCACGATACCGCCCTTGAGAACGATGCCCATGACCCCCGTCCGCAAGAGCGGCTTACCGTCCGTGCGCTTGCCGATCATATGCTTCAAGAGCCCGGGACGATAGGCTTCGATCTGGCTGCAGGGGTTGCGGAGCCCGGTGATCTCCACCTCCGCCTCCCCGATTGCGAACCGTGTCCCGCGCGGAAGGGAAATCAGGTCGATCCCCCGCGTCGTGACATTCTCCCCGAGCGCGCCGAAACCCACGTCGAACCCCAGCGCATTGACCTCGTCGAGCAGTTCGGACGCGATGAAATGGACTTGGCGCAGATTGGGCTGCGAAGGGTCTGCCGCGACCCGGCTGCGGTGCTTGACCGTCACGCCCGCATGCGCATCGCCTTCCACACCCAGCCCTTCGATCAGCGTAATCGCGTCGCGCCTCTGCTTGGAAAACCCGTGTGCAGGACTGGCATGGACGGCGACAATCTCGGCCTTCATTGCGTCTGCGTATCCTGCCCCGCCGCATCGATCGCCGTGGCTATGGATTCGATCCGACGTGCGACATCGCCGAGCTTGGCCGCGAATTTCGCCTCCATGCCTTCGGCTTCCGCTGCTACATCGTTGCCCGCCTTGGTCACCGCGTCGAGCTCGGCTTTGAGCGCGGCGAGCTTTTTTTCCGCCTCGGAGAGCTCATCGACAACCGCGATGCCGGCCATCACAGTCAGCCGCGTATCACCGATCTCGCCGAACGCGCCCTTATACTCGTCGATATAGCCGTTGAACCGCGCCGCCAGCCCGGAAAGGTGGGTCTCCTGCCCATCCTCGCAGGCCATACGAAACTTGCGGCCGTTGATTTCGACACTGACTTCAGCCAAACGTGCCTCCTCTAAGAGGTGGGAATTACTGTTCGAGCACGGACCGGACGTTTTCCATGGCGTCGACAAGCCGCTGGGAAACCTCCCCCGCCACCTCGTCGAGCCTCTCGGCCTTGGCGCTCACACGGTCGAGTTCGCTCGCGAACCGCGCACGGTCCGTGGAAAGCCGCTCGACATCGTCTTGGGCGCGGCTGAGGACCCGCATGCGCTCCGCGAGGGTCTTGACGCTGGCTTCGAGCATATCCAGTGCGCGGTCAAGATCGGCCGCTGCGTCCTCAAAGCTTTTTCCTGCCTCTGTCCCCGCCAAGCGAAATCGCCCTTCGAATCCCGTGTGATCGATTTGTCCACAATAACCTAAAAAATGGCGGAATTGGCAAGGCCACACGGTTTGTCACACTTTCCCACGACATTGACTCGCAAAAAGGGTCTGCTATGTGTCTCGCCAGCGCAAAATGGCCGAGGCAGGCGGCTCGCGCGTGGACGTTCTCTTCTAGGTCAAATTCTGGGAATCCCTAATGACAGACAGAGCCAAACACGACGCAATGGCCAATGCCATTCGCGCCCTTTCGATGGACGCGGTGCAAGCTGCCAATTCGGGCCATCCGGGCCTGCCCATGGGCGGCGCCGACATCGCCACCGTGCTCTTTACCAAGTTCTTGAAATTCGACCCCAAGGCCCCACACTGGCCGGATCGGGACCGCTTTGTCCTGTCGGCAGGCCACGGCTCGATGCTGCTCTATTCGCTGCTCTACCTCCTCGGCTATGAGGATATGAGCCTCGACGACCTCAAGAACTTCCGCCAGCTCGGCCACAAGACCGCCGGTCACCCCGAGTACGGCCACGCCGAGGGCATCGAAACCACCACCGGGCCCCTCGGCCAAGGCCTCGGCAATTCCGTCGGCATGGCCATCGCCGAAGCCAAGCTGCGCGCCGAGTTCGGCCCCGACCTCGTCAATCACTACACCTATGTCTATGCCGGTGACGGGTGCCTTATGGAAGGCATCTCCCAGGAAGCCATCGCGCTTGCCGGGCACTTGAAGCTCAAGAAGCTCATCGTCATCTGGGACAACAACGATATCACCATCGACGGCAAAGTCGGCCTCGCGGACTCCACCGATCAGCGCAAGCGCTTCGAGGCATCGGGCTGGCATACCATTGGGATCGACGGCCACAACCCTGACGAAATCGAAAAGGCGCTTGCCGAGGCTCAGAAGTCCGACAAGCCGACCCTGATCGACGCCAAGACCACCATCGGTTTCGGTGCACCCAACAAGGGCGGCACCAACAAGGCTCACGGCTCCCCGCTCGGTGACGAGGAAATCGCGCTTGCCCGCAAGCAGTTGGGATGGGACCATCCGCCTTTCGAAATTCCTGAAGACATCATGGATGCCTGGCGGCTTGCCGGCAATCGCGGCACCAAGGAGCGCTCGGCCTGGACCGACCGGCTCAACGCCGCGGACGCTGAGGTGAAGTCCGAGTTCGAACGGCGCCAGCGCGGTGCGCTGCCCGCCGAATTCAAGCCGGCACTTGAGAAATACAAAAAGCAGCTCGCTGAAGAAAAGCCCAAGCTCGCGACACGCGCATCCTCCCAGAACGCGCTCGAAGTGATCAATGGTGTCGTCCCTGAAACCCTCGGTGGCTCGGCTGACCTCACCGGCTCGAACAACACCAAGACGAGCCAGACCAACTCTTTCACCGCCGAAGACCGTACCGGCCGCTACATCCACTACGGCATCCGCGAGCACGGCATGGTGGCGGCCATGAACGGTATCGCACTCCATGGCGGACTCTACCCCTATGGCGGCTCGTTCCTCTGCTTTACCGACTACTGCCGCCCCTCGATCCGCCTTGCAGCACTCATGGGCATCCGTATCGGCCTTGTGATGACACACGACTCCATCGGCCTTGGCGAAGATGGCCCCACCCACCAGCCGGTTGAACACCTCGCCGCGCTGAGGGCCATCCCGAACCTTCGG
Source organism: Pelagibacterium halotolerans (assembly GCF_044811015.1). Classification (GTDB taxonomy): domain Bacteria; phylum Pseudomonadota; class Alphaproteobacteria; order Rhizobiales; family Devosiaceae; genus Pelagibacterium; species Pelagibacterium halotolerans_A. Next base: position 3,294,683 of record NZ_CP085243.1, on the reverse strand, counting down.
GTTTTCCGCCCTGCCGACGCGATGGAAGCCGCCGAATGCTGGGAACTGGCGCTCGAACACCAGAGCGGTCCCTCCCTGCTGGCACTTTCGCGTCAGGGCCTGCCTGCAGTCCGCACCGAATATTCCGCAGAGAACCTCTGCGCCCGTGGCGCCTACACCCTTTGGGGCGAAAAGGACGCACAGGTCGTGATCTTCGGCACCGGCTCGGAAACCCAGTTTGCGCTCGAAGCGGCCAAGCAGTTGACCAATGAGGGCATTTCCGCCCGCGCCGTCTCTGTGCCGAGCTTCGAATTGTTCGCCGAGCAACCCGACGACTACAAGCGCTCGATCTTCGGCAACGCCAAGGCGCGCGTTGCCATCGAAGCTGCCGTGGAACAGGGCTGGGACAAATTCCTCGGCCCCACCGGCAAATTTGTCGGCATGAGCGGCTTCGGCGCCTCGGGCAAGATCGAGGACCTCTACCCCCACTTCGGTATTACGACACAAGCCGTTATTGAAGCGGCCAAGGCACAATTGTAAGAAGGCGCATCCTCTGCGCCTTCCCCTTTTTAGATCACAGGAGCGTCATATGGCAGTTCGCGTCGCCATCAACGGATTTGGCCGCATTGGCCGGAACATTCTGCGCGCCATCGTCGAGTCGGGCCGCACCGACATCGAAGTGGTGGCCATCAACGATCTCGGCCCCGTCGAGACCAATGCGCACCTCATCCGCTTCGACAGCGTGCACGGCAAGTTCCCCGGCACCGTCACGGTCGAGGGCGACACGATCGATGTAGGCACCGGTCCGATCAAGGTAACCGCCGTCCGCAACCCCGAGGAACTGCCCCACGCCGAAATGGGCGTCGATATCGTGCTCGAATGCACGGGTATCTTCACGTCCAAGGAAAAGGCCTCGGCACACCTCAAGGCCGGCGCGAAGAAGGTGATCATCTCGGCTCCGGGCGACGGCGCGGACCTGACCGTCGTCTACGGCATCAACCACGACCAGCTCACCAAGGACCACGTGGTCATCTCCAACGCCTCGTGCACAACCAATTGCCTGGCGCCGCTCGCCTATGTGTTCAATAACGAACTCGGCATCGAGCGCGGGATGATGACCACCATCCACTCCTATACGGGTGATCAGCCGACCCTCGACACCATGCACAAGGATCTCTACCGCGCTCGCGCGGCGGCGATGAGCCAGATCCCGACCTCGACCGGCGCCGCCCGCGCTATCGGCCTGGTGCTGCCTGAATTGAAGGGCAAGCTCGACGGTATCTCCATCCGCGTGCCGACCCCGAACGTGTCGCTTGTAGACTTCAAGTTCATCGCCAAACGCGACACCACGCCCCAGGAGATCAACGAGATCGTCAAGACCTATGCCGAAGGCAAGCTCAAGGGCGTTCTCAACTACACGCTGCACCCCAACGTCTCGATCGACCTGAACCACGATCCGCATTCCTCGACGGTCGCTTTCGATCAGACCAAGGTGATGGACGGCAATTTCGTCTCGGTTCTGTCCTGGTACGACAACGAATGGGGCTTCTCCAACCGCATGGCGGACACCGCCGTTGCGCTGGGTAAGACGCTGTAGGGCGTCGCTAAGGCTCAAAAATGTATCGAGAAGGCCGCCTCGGACAGGCGGCCTTTTTCTTTGCCGCAGTGCGCGACGCCCTTTTCCTTCCCCTCCGCTTCTGCTACCCGAAAAGCCGGACGGTGCGACCCGCAAACAAGAACGAGAACGAGCGATGACCAAAGGCTTCAAAACCCTCGACGATTTCGACCTTACCGGTAAACGGGTTCTCCTGCGTGTCGATCTCAACGTGCCGGTGAACGATGGCAAGGTCACCGATACTACGCGCATCGAGCGCATCGCGCGCACGATACGGGAGGTCTCCGACAAAGGCGGTCTGCCGATCCTGCTCGCGCATTTCGGACGCCCCAAGGGCAAGGTCAATCCCGAGATGAGCCTCAAGGTTGTCGTTCCGGCGCTTGAAAAGGTCATGGGAAAGACGGTTCATTTCGCCGATACCGACTGGACGGACGTTTCGGGCGCCGCAGCCGTGATCGAAAAAGCCGAACCTGGTTCCGTCGTGCTCGTTGAAAACACCCGCTTCCATCCCGGCGAGGAAGGTAATGACCCCGAGTTGATCGACCGCATGGCGTCGCTAGGCGACATCTATGTCAACGATGCCTTCTCCGCCGCCCACCGCGCCCATGCTTCCACCACCGGTATTGCCCATAAGCTCCCCTCTGCCGCCGGACGCGCCATGCAGGCCGAACTCGACGCGCTCGAAGCTGGGCTGGGCAAGCCGCAAAAGCCGGTGATCGCGATCGTCGGCGGCGCCAAGGTCTCGACCAAGATCGATCTGCTCGAGAACCTCGTCGAAAAGGTCGAGGCGCTGGTGATCGGCGGCGGCATGGCCAACACTTTCATCTACGCGCTCGGCTACGACGTCGGCAAATCGCTGTGCGAGCGCGACTTGAAAGACACCGCGCTGCGGATCATGGACAAGGCCGAAGAGAGCCACTGCGCCATCATCCTGCCCATCGACGGCGTGGTGGGCTGGCATTTCGAGGCCAACACACCCTCACGCACTTACGGGCTCGATTCCATCGACAAGGACGGCATGGTGCTCGACGCGGGCCCGCAATCGGTCGACAAGATCAAGACGGCGATCAACGAAGCCAGAACCATCGTCTGGAACGGTCCCCTCGGCGCCTTCGAGATTCCGCCCTTCGACAAGGCCACGGTTGAAGTTGCCCAATACGCCGCCGAACGCACCCGCAAGGGCCAACTCGTCTCGATCGCCGGCGGCGGCGACACTGTCGCCGCACTTGCCCATGCGGGCGTGAAGGAGAAATTCACCTACGTCTCGACCGCCGGTGGGGCCTTCCTCGAATGGATGGAAGGCAAACCGCTGCCGGGTGTCGATGCGCTGACGACGTAGCAACTTGATAGCCGAACCGCCGCGTTTTCCAGTCGCCCCCACGCTCTACACCGAGCGCCTCGTGCTGCGGGCCTATCGTTACGCCGATTTCGAGCAACTCGCCCAACTCTATTCCACGGACCGCTCCCGCTATATCGGCGGGCCACTGGGGCGGGAGCAGGTTTGGCTCGGCTTTATGAATACGGTCGGACATTGGCCGATCATGGGCTTCGGCGGATGGGCGGTGGATCTAGCCGAAACCGGCGAATGTATCGGCGAGGTGGCGGTATCCAAGCCCGCGCACTTTCCTGAAATAGAGCTCGGCTGGCTGCTGTTCGAGGGCTATGAGGGACACGGATATGCGTTCGAAGCGGCGAAAGAGGCGCAAGAATTCGCATTTGACGAACTCGGCCTTGAAACGCTCGTGTCTTACATCGATCCAGACAACGCCCCCTCCCGGCGCCTGGCGGAGAAGCTGGGTGGCGTGTACGACGCAAGCGCTCCGACGCCAAACGGCGATCCTACGCACGTTTTCCGCTATGCAAAATCTGAGGCCGCAAGTGCGAAATAATGCATAACGGCCCCGTTTCGTTCCTCCGCCGTTCGTTCAATAACCGAACGTCTAATCGATTTTTCCCGCGCTTTTTGGTTCCCTTGCTGCATCCCATTCCAGGCAACGGGGAACCATCAGGACATGTCTCGCCTCAGCGACGTAGCACGCCAACTTGTAGCCCCCGGCAAGGGCATCCTCGCCGCCGACGAATCCACCGGCACCATCAAGAAGCGCTTCGACACCATCGGGCTTGAATCGACCGAAACGACGCGCCGCGACTATCGCGAAATGCTCTTCGGCGCCACCGAGGCAATGAGCCAGTACATTTCCGGCGTCATCCTCTTTGACGAAACCATCCGCCAGTCCGCCGCCGACGGCACGCCATTCGTCGAGATGCTCAAATCCGCCAAATGCCTGCCAGGCATCAAGGTCGACAAGGGCGCCAAACCGCTTGCCGGTTTCGAAGGCGAAACGGTGACTGAGGGGCTCGATGGCTTGCGCGAGCGCCTCGCCGAATACGCACAGATCGGTGCCGCCTTCGCCAAATGGCGCGGCGTCATCGCCATTGGGGAAAACAAACCCAGCCACGCTGCCATCGTGGCCAACGCTCACGCATTGGCGCGCTACGCGGCGCTGTGCCAGGAAGCGGGCATCGTGCCAATCGTCGAGCCCGAAGTCCTCGCCGACGGCGCCCCGGGCGATCATTCCATCGCAACCTGCGAAAAGGTAACGACCGAAACGCTGGCGGAAGTCTTCGAGCAACTCCGGATTGCCGGTGTCGCACTCGACGGCATGATTTTGAAACCCAACATGGTCGTCCCCGGCATCAACGGCGAAAAAGTTAGCGTCGAGGAAGTCGCCGAGCGTACCATTCGCACGCTCAAGGCCACTGTCCCCGCCATCGTTCCGGGTATCGCGTTTCTGTCGGGCGGTCAGACATGTGAACAGGCCAGCGCCAATCTCTCGGCCATGCACAACCTGGGCGACCTGCCCTGGGGTCTCACCTTCTCCTATGGCCGCGCACTTCAGGCCGAAGCACTTGCCGCATGGGGCGGCAAACCAGAGAACGTGGAAACCGCGCGCAAGGCTTTCATCCACCGCGCGAGAATGAACTCCCTTGCCTCCATCGGCAAATGGGCGGCGGATCTCGACCACGCGGCCTAGCCCGTTATATTCAGTCTTCCCATGTATAAAGGGGCGCTGTATCGAAACAGCGTCCCTTTTTTGTCACCTTTGGCAGGCATGGGACAGCGAACTATAGTGGGGCGTCATGGCATACGAACTCTTTTTGATTGCGGCAGCGGATACGGACGCCACGACGACGATCGCTCGGCTCACAAACGTGCTCGCCACGGCGGCGCCGTCCGTACTCCTGATCCCCACTGGTGATCGCGATGACGACACCTATGCCAACCATGTCGAAACCATCCTCCCCTACGCCCAGCGCGCCGGCTGCGCAGTTCTACTCGACAACCGCCCCGAACTCGTCCGCACGCTTGGCGCCGACGGCGTACACATGACCGGCGGCATCAAGGCTCTCGCCGAAGCGGTCGGCGATCTCAAGCCCGACTTCATCGTCGGTACCGGCGATATCGGCACACGCCACGAAGCTATGGTACGCGGGGAAATGGACATCGATTATCTGATGTTCGGTGACCGCGACGATACCGACGGCGCCGCGATGGCAAACTGGTGGGCGGAAACCTTCGAAATTCCCAGTGTCTATCGTGCCGCCAGCCCGGGAGACCCTGCACTCGCGGATATCCGTACCGAATTTATCGCACTTTCCGGCCCTGACTGGGAGGATCCGGCCAAGCTCAAAGCGATCAAGGGACGAGGGCCTGTTAACACTTATGGATAGGGGTTTGATTTTGCATAAATCGTTCAATGACAAGCGTTTTTCGTGGCGCGGGATAATCCCCGTGCCGCGAGAAACGCGCCGTCAGTGGGCGATTTATGCAAAATCCTTCGGGCGGGCCATAGTCCGGCCCCTTGTCGCGAAAAATCCCGCTTGCAGGCAACAGCCTACGGCGTGGGATTTTCCACAAAAGTTGCTCGGACTATGGCGCGTCACCCCCCTATCCATAAGTGTTAACAGGCCCTACAGCATGACACCTATGCGCCGCACCGCCGTCGCATGTCTGGTTCTCCTCGCGCTACCGCTCGCCCCGGCGCTGGCGCAGCAAAAGACGCAGATGGACGAAGCGTTGGAAATCTCGCGCATGCTGCTCGCAGCTCCCGAAGGCGTCGATGCAGCCTATGGCGCCTATCAGCGCGGCTACTACCTCACGGCTCTCGAACTCGCCATGCCCCGCGCGGAGGCTGGCGATGCCGCAGCGCAAACGCTCATCGCCGAGATCTACGCCAACGGCCTCGGCGTCGGCCGCGATATCCCCAAGGCCATCGAATGGTACACCAAGGCTCACGAGAACGGTGACATCCAGGCCAGCTTTCAGCTGGCGACGATCTACCAGTTCGGCGACGGGGTGGAGCGAGACCGCGCCAAAGCCGCCGAGCTCTTCAAGACCGCCGCCGACGGCGGCCACATCGCGGCCAAATACAATCTCGGCCTGCTCTACGTCGAAGGCGAGTACCTCGAACCGAATCTCACCCGAGCAGCCGAGCTCATCGGAGAAGCCGCCGAGGCGGGTTACCCCGACGCACAATACGATTTTGCCGTCATGCTGCTCGAAGGTGCCGGCGTCGCCCCCGATACCGCCCGCGCTATGGATCTGCTCACCATGGCGGCTGAAAACGGCCACATTGCCGCGCAGGTCGAGCTCGCAACGCTCTACTACACTGGTGCTGGAGGCACCCGCGATGTCGCGGCAGCCGCCGACTGGTACCGGTCGGCGGCTGAACTGGGCAACCCTGTCGCCCAGGTACGCTACGCCATCCTGCTGCTTGCCGGCGAAGGCGTGCCACGCGCCAATCCCGAAGAAGCCGCCATGTGGCGTGCCCTGGCGCGTACCCAGGGCCACTCGCTGCCCCAACTCGAACAGATGATCGCCGGGATCAGCCCTGACATCATCGCTGCGGGCGAGGAACGTGCCCGCTTCTGGCCCGGCCGTCCACCGGCAAGCTCAGCCGTTAGCGCACCGCCAAGCTTCGAGGGCCAGACCCAGGGCCTTGACGCAGCAAACGGCTAGTGGTGGTGCCGCCCCCTCCGCCGTCATCCTCGCGTCAAGCACACTTGAACATCCCCGCAATCTGGGGCAAAAGCCAGCGCATAGACAATTCTCCATCTCCGGCCCCTGACAACGCTCTCGGGTCGGACCAGCAAAAGTCGCAGTCAGATATGAAGATCAACGGCAACGAAATCCGTCCGGGCAACGTGATCATGCACCAGGACAAGCTCTGGGTCGCGGTCAAGGTGGACCACGTTAAGCCCGGCAAAGGCGGCGCCTACGCCCAGGTGGAACTCAAGGCCATCGTCGAAGGCACCAAATTGAACGAACGCTTCCGCTCCGCAGAAACCGTCGAGCGCGTTACCCTCGAGCAGCGGGACTTCCAGTACCTCTACCAGCAGGGCGATGCGCTCGTGTTCATGAACACCGACACCTACGACCAGATCGAGCTCGACGTCGATTTCGTCGGCGATCGTGCCGCCTTCCTTCAGGACGGCATGATGGTCACGGTCGAAATGTACGAGGACAAGCCACTCGGTATTCAGCTTCCAGCCCAAGTGACCCTGGAAGTCACCGAGACCGAGCCCGTCGTCAAAGGCCAAACGGCAGCGAACTCCTTCAAGCCCGCGATCCTTGAGAATGGCGTCAAGACCATGGTCCCGCCCTTCGTCTCGACCGGCCAGAAGATCGTCGTCGACACCAACGAAGTGACGTATATCCGCCGCGCGGACTGACCTGACGGCATCCCGCCGACAATCGAAGGACAATACCCATGGCCCGCTCGGCGCTCTTGAACATCATGGTCAATGCCGCACTCAAAGCCGGCAAGGGCCTCATCCGCGATTTCGGCGAGGTCGAGAACCTGCAGGTGTCCCGCAAGGGTCCCGCGGATTTCGTCTCCGTCGCCGACAAGCGTGCCGAAAAGATCGTCATGGACGAGTTGATGAAGGCCCGCCCCACCTATTCGCTGCTCATGGAAGAGGGCGGAGAGGTCAAGGGCACCGACGGCATGCATCGCTGGATCATCGATCCTCTGGACGGCACGACGAATTTTCTGCACGCCATCCCGCTCTTTTGCACGGCCATCGCACTAGAACGCAATGGCGAGATTGTCGCGTCGGTCATCTACAACCCGGTGATGGACGAGCTTTACACCGCCGAAAAGGGCAACGGTGCCTGGCACAACAACCGCCGCCTGCGCGTCGCGTCGCGCAGGCACCTTGCCGAGGCTGTCGTTTCCACCGGCATCAAACTGACCGGCAAGTCCACCGATGCAATTGCTCTCCGGCAGGTCGCGTCGGTTACGCCTGCGGTTGCCGGCGTCCGGCGCTCGGGCTCGATCTCCGTCGATCTCGCCTGGCTCGCCGCGGGCCGTTTCGACGCGCTCTGGGAAGACCGCCTCGCCCCCTGGGACGTCGCTCCGGGCCTCCTGATGGTCAAAGAAGCCGGCGGCTTCGCCTCCGACTATTCAGGCGGCGCAGACATGGTCGACAAGGGCGAGATCGTCGCAGGCAACGAAGCGCTCCACGCTGCACTTTTGAAGACGATTCAATCGGTTCGCTGAACCCCTGTCCGTAGAAATCAGTTAACCAAGTCCATTGTCAGGCCACTATGCTCTGACTAAGCTGGCGCTGAAATGCGCGCCGGCTGTCTTGGCGTGCGTCCACTACAATTCAGGCAAGGTGCAATGAGCCAGACCTACGATCCCTACCACCTCGCCAATCCGGCGGTCTATCTGATCAAGATGACCATCTTCCTCGTTCTGGTGGCGTTGGTGGCGGTGATTATCTTGCCGCAACTGCTCGATGCGTTCTGGGCCAACCCTTTCATCAACGGTATGATCCTGTTCGTCCTGGCTGTGGGCATCGTGCTTTCATTCCGGCAGGTTGTGCGGCTTTTCCCCGAGGTCAACTGGGTCAATTCCCTCCAGGATGGTCAGGGACCAGCGCGCCGGAACCCGGTGCTGCTCGCGCCCGTCGCGGGCATCATGCGCGACCGGCTGGGCGAAACCGTTATCACCCCGGCATCGATGCGCTCGATCCTCGATTCGGTCGGCATCAGGCTTGACGAAGCCAAGGACACTTCGCGCTACCTCACCGGCCTCCTGGTTTTCCTCGGTCTCTTGGGCACCTTCTACGGGCTCCTACAGACCGTTGCCGCGGTCTCTGGAGTCATCCAGGGGCTGGACGTCACTTCGGGGGACACCGCCAATATCTTCGGCAATTTGAAAGAAGGCCTCGAAGCCCCGCTCGGCGGCATGTCAATCGCCTTCGCGTCCTCGCTTTTCGGCCTCTCGGGCTCCCTGATCCTAGGCTTTCTCGATCTCCAGGCGAGCCAGGCGCAGAACGCCTTTTATACCGATCTCGAAGACTGGATGAGCTCAATGACAGAGCTCGACCACCCCATGACTGCGATGCAAGCCAGCAATTTTGGCGTCTCGGGCAACGAAATGCAGCAGATGTTCGAACGTTTAGGTGCGTCTATGCAGTCCCAGAGCTCATCCCAGAACGCCATCCGCGCCATGGCTGAGCTCGCCAAGGGCATCGACGGCTTGGTCAAGCATATCCGCGCCGAACAGGAGGATTTGCGCACCCATATCGCCGAACAGGCTGAGGTAAACAAACGCCTCTCGGCACTGATCGACACGCTCTTGCAGGACACCGACCGCCCCGGCGGCGGACAACATTAGGAACCGTAACCGATGGCCCTCGCCCGTCGCACATCCGAGCGCCCCAGCTTCTGGCCGGGTTACGTCGACGCGCTGTCGAGCCTGTTGCTGGTCATTATCTTCCTATTGTCGATCTTCATGATCGCCCAGTTCTTCCTCAACCAGGAAATCCTGGGACAGGATACGGCCATGCAGCGGCTCAACGCCCAGATCGCGGAACTGACGGAATTGCTCCAACTCGAGCGCGCCAACGCCGACGATCTCGAACTGACCATCGCCTCGCTCTCGGCAACGCTTGAAAATACCCGCGAAGAACGCGACAGCCTCGAACAGCAACTCTCCGGCATCGGCGCGGGCTTCGGCGATGCGCAGGACCGAATTTCGGGCCTTGAAGCCGAACTTGCCGCCGAAGAGGAACTCAGCCGCGAGGCTGAAGCCCAGGTCGCGCTCCTCAACCAGCAGCTCGCCGCGCTCCGCCAGCAGATCGGCGCGCTCGAAGCCGCACTCGACGCCGCCGAACAGCGCGACGTGGAAAGCCGCACCCAGATCGCCGATCTCGGCCGCCGCCTGAACCTTGCGCTCGCCCAGCGCGTGCAGGACCTTTCCCGCTATCGGTCGGACTTCTTCGGCCGCATGCGCGAGGCACTCGAAGGCCGCTCCGACGTCGAAATCGTCGGCGACCGCTTCGTCTTCCAATCCGAGGTGCTATTCGATGCCGGCCAAGCGCAGATCTCCGCGGAAGGCAGCGACCAGATTTCTGCGCTCGCCGACGCCATTCTCGAACTCGAAGAGCAAATCCCGCCCGACATCCCCTGGGTGCTGCGTATCGACGGTCACACCGACCGGCGTCCCATCTCGACCCCGCAATTTCCATCGAACTGGGAGCTATCGGCAGCGCGCGCCATTTCCGTGGCCAAGCAATTGGTGGCAGAGGGTGTCCCCCCCAACCGCCTCGTCGCCGCCGGCTTCGGCGAATTCGCACCGCTCGACCCGGCGGATACCGAGGAGGCTTATCGGCGCAACAGGCGGATCGAGTTCAAGCTGACTGAGGGATGAGCCGCCGGGTGTGGGATACTTACCCAGCCGCAGCAGCCTCCCCCTCCGCCAACCGGAACTGCAGCTTGGCCAGTTCCGCATACCGCCCGCCCTTTGCAACCAGCTCGTCATGCGTGCCCTCATCGATGAGCGCGCCCTTTTCGAGCACAAGGATGCGGTCGGCATTGCGGATCGTCGCCAGCCGGTGTGCGATGACCAGCGTCGTTCGGCCTTCCATCAATCGCTCCAACGCCTTCTGCACAAGATGCTCGCTTTGTGCGTCGAGCGCGCTTGTGGCCTCGTCGAGTAGCAGGATTGGCGCGTCCTTCAATAGCGCGCGTGCAATCGCAATGCGCTGCTTTTGCCCACCCGAAAGCATCACGCCACGCTCGCCGACCACGGTGTCGTACCCGGCCTCAAGCTCGGATACGAAATCATGCACGAGCGCGGCCTTCGCCGCCGCTTCGATCTCGGCATCCGTCGCGTCCAGCCTGCCCAACCGGATGTTTTCGGCAACCGTTCCCGCAAAGATTACCGGCTCCTGATCCACCGAAGCGAGCCGCATGCGCAGCTGCGCAGGATCCGCATCGCGCACATCCACGCCATCGACGGTCACACGGCCCGAGCGCACATCGTAGAACCGCTGCAGCAAGGCAAAGACGGTTGTCTTGCCCGCCCCCGACGCGCCTACCAGCGCGACCGTCTGTCCCGGCGCGACGGCAAAGCTCAGATTGCGCAGGATCGGCGCATCGTCGCGCGTGATATAGGTGAAACTCACATCCTCGAATGCTACCGTGCCCTCGGGCGGCTCGGGAAGCGCAACTGGATCGGGCCGGACGGGCAATCCCGGTTCGGTGTCGAGCAGCTCGAAAAGCCGCTCGGTCGCCCCGGCCACATGCTGGAGCGTGCCGAACACCTCGCTCATATTGGTGAGCGAACTGGTCGCAACGACGGCGTAGATGCCGAATTGGGCGAGTTCTCCTGTGGTCACCGCTCCTGAAAACACCGCCTGGCTGCCCAGCCAGACGAGCGCCACCATGGCCGTGGTGCCAACGAACATCACCGCGCCGATGAGGAGGGAGCGCGTCAGAAGCCGTGTCAGTTCGGCTCGGAAGCTCGCTTCGGAATACGTGCCGAACAGGCGTTTCTGCTCGCTCTCCTGCACGAAGGACTTGATGGTCTTGACCGACGAAAGTGTCTCGGTGGCCATCGCCGAGATATCCGCCAAGGTCGACTGCGTCTTGCGCGAGGCCTTACGCATGCGCCGGCCGAAATAGACCAACGGCAGCACGACGATCGGTATGATGACGATAACGCCAAGCGCGAGCTGGAAGCTGGTGAGGAACATCATACCCACCGCGCCGACCATCAGGATCGCCGACCGCAAGAACAGGGACGCCGATGACCCGATGGCATTTCGGATAACAGTCACGTCCGCGTTGAGCCGCGATGTCAGTTCGCCAACGCGATTGACGTCAAAAAACGTCGCATCGAGCGTCAGAAGGTGCTCGAAGACCGCCTTGCGCAAATCGGTAATGACCCGTTCGCCGACAACGGAAATGAAATAATACCGCGCGCCCGCCGATACCGCCATCACGGCAGCGATGATGACGATCACCCAAGCATAGCCCGAAACCACCTCGATATTCCGGGTGATAAACCCCTCGTCGATGAAGTTGCCCGCAAGCGCGGGAATCGACAAAGAGGCAATGGCCGCGACGAGCAGAAACACCAGCGTCCAGAACACACGCACCGGATAGCGCATGACAAACGGCACCAGCCGGCCCAGCGCGGCGAAAGACGTTGCCTTCGCGCTGGTCTTGAGACGAGGAGGTTCCGTGGCGGTGCTGCTTTCCGCCTGCTCAGTCATATCCGGCATGGACTTTGATACTTTTCATCTTCGATGCCGAGCCTAGATAGGGCGTCACGACCGTGTGAGCAACCAAAGAGAGCCAAATGAGCGTAAATGCCGCCCTTGCACTTTGCCGCATCTTTGGGTAAAAGCCCGGCCAACAGCTTTTTGAGACATGCTATGTCCGGGCGCCGCGCGCGCCCGTTTGATTTAGGGCCGAACGACCATGAAGAAAGATCTGCACCCCGACTATCACTTCATCACCGTCGTGATGACCGATGGCACCGAATACAAGACCCGCTCGACCTATGGCAGCGAGGGTGACACGCTTCGGCTCGACATCGACCCCAAGACGCACCCGGCCTGGACCGGTGGCTCGGGTCGCCTGGTTGACCGCGGCGGCCGCGTCTCGCGCTTCAAGGAAAAGTTCAAGGGCATTCTGGGCTCGTAAGCTCTGCGCTCTTGAAAGCAAAAAAGCCCGGCCAATTGCGCCGGGCTTTTTTTGTTCGAACCGTAGTAGGCTCTTATGACCGCCCGAATGCCTGTTTGAGCCTGTCGAGCTGCGCCGAAACCCCGTTCTCCGGATTGGCTGGCGGCAACTCTTCCTCACCGCGCTCGATCCTGTCGAACTTGACCACGCGCGCGAACAGCCGATCGCCCTTCTGGATATAGCCGCGCATGCGCTCCGGCAGATCGTCCCAGCCCGGCCCACCGCGCTCGGACGGCAGCGCGGAAAACTTCACCTTTGCCTTTTCCGCGCGCGCCTGTTCGAAGCTGATCTCACCCTCGCTGACCGCACGATGCAGCAAAAGCCAGGACGCCAACTGCATCAGCCGCGTCGTGAGCCGCATGCTTTCGGTTGCATAAAGGAACGAAGCGTCGCGATCGAGCCCCGCGGACTCCGCCCGCCCGTCGCCATCGAGATAGGCCGCGACCTCTTCGATGAGACTCATGCCCTCGCGGTAAAGCAGGTCGAACCCGCCCGAACTCATCATGCGCGCGGCGAGCGATACCGCCTCACGCTTGGGAGCGTTTTTCTCATCCACGCCGTTCGCGTCCTTTGTTCTACGCAATACACTTAAAACTGGGCGCTATCTTAGGCACAAATGGGGAAAGAGGTCATTAACGCGCCCAATCCGGTTTGCGATTAGGCTTAATATCCCCAACGCGCCCCCAAAAAAGAAAAAAGAGCCGTCAGATGAACGGCTCTCGAAAGTTAACAGGGAGGCGTCAAACAGAGGGAAGGAACCGCTCTGAAGGACCCAGTTCGAAAACTGGAATAAGCAAACCCTAAACCGGCCCGGTTAATTTAGCATTAATACGCATAAAATTTTTAACCCTGACACTTTATGAACGTCGACGCGTGTTCAGAACTTGAACACTGCATCGGCTTCTGACCGGCTTTGCGTCTTGTTTTCAATCGCTTTTTCCAGGCGCTCGATTTCCGCTTTGAGGATCGCGATGCGCTCATGCAACTCGTCGACCGAAAGCGAATCGAGCACCATCCCCACTTCATGTGCCTGCGGCTTTGGCTTGTCCTCTTCGTCCATGGCGTATCTCCGCACCTGACATTCTTCCCACTTGCGTTATTCTGCCGCCCAACCTTCTCTCGGTCCATGACAAATCACGATCAAATGCTTGCAATCGCCATCAATGGTTCGGGTGGTCCTAACGTACTGACACCAATCGAAACCGAAAAGCCCGTTCCCGCCTCTGGTGAGGTACTGGTCAAGGTCGCCGCAGCAGGTGTCAACGGCCCCGATATCTCCCAGCGCGAAGGCCGCTACGCCCCTCCGCGAGACGCCTCGCCGCTGCCCGGCCTGGAGGTCTCGGGCATCGTCGAAGTCGTCGGCAGCAATGTTGCCGCCTTCGGCCCCGGCGATGCCGTCGTTGCCCTCACCAACGGCGGCGGCTACGCCGAATACGTCACCGCGCCCGCCGGCCAGGTCCTGCCGAAGCCCGAAAGCTGGAGCTGGATCGAAGCCGCCACGATCCCCGAGACCTTCTTCACCATTCAGCAGACCCTCGTCGAACGCGCCGGCCTCGCCGCTGACAAGACCGTTCTCATCCATGGCGGCTCGGGAGGTCTCGGCACCACCGCGATCCAGATGACAAAGCTTTTCGGCGGTACGGCGATCGCCACGGTCTCAACCGAAGAGAAGGCCGCTTACGCCAGGCAAATGGGCGCAGATGCGGCCATAAACTACCGGGAGGAGGATTTCGTCGAACGCACGCTCGCGCTCACGAACGGCAAAGGTGCCGATATCATCGTCGACATCATCGCGGGCAGCTACGCCAACCGGAACCTCAAAGCCGCCGCCCCAGGAGGCCACATTCTCCAGCTCGCCATCCGCGAAGGCGCGAAGTCGGAAATCAACATGGGACTGATTCTCATGAAAGCCCTGACGATCTCAGGCTCGACGCTCCGCCCCAAATCTGCCGCCGACAAGACCCGCTATGCCAGCGCGCTCAAGCAGATCGTATGGCCCGCCATAGCCAACCGCCGCATTCGCCCACCCCGTATCCGCACCTTCCCCCTCGCGGCAGCCGCTGACGCGCATCGTGCCATGGAAGCGCCCGATCACTACGGCAAGATTGTCCTCGTTACCGAATTCGGCGTCAGCTTATGATTAACATTGCATCAAGCCCATCCCCCGACTATAAGGTGCCCTAAACTTCCCCGCATTTCGTCAGTTGGACAAAGCGGGCGGCCCTGAAAGACCGGGCCGCGGCTCAGGAGAAATTTATCATGGCCCCTCAATTGCTGATGCCCAAGGCGACCGCCGTCTGGCTCGTCGAGAACACCGCGCTGACCTTCAAGCAGATCGCCGATTTCTGCACCCTGCACCCGCTCGAGGTCCAAGGCATTGCCGATGGCGACGTCGCCGCCGGCATTAAGGGTGTGAGCCCGATCCAGAACGGTCAGCTGACCCGCGAGGAAATCGCCAGGGGCGAGGCCGACGAAAGCTACAAGCTCAGGATTTCCGAACCTAAAGTGAAGGTCGCCGCCCCCAAGCGCCGTGGCCCGCGCTACACCCCGACCTCGCGTCGGCATGAGCGCCCCAACGCGATCAAATGGCTGGTGCGGAACCATCCTGAACTTAAGGACGCGCAGATCATGCGGCTCGTCGGCACCACCAAGTCGACCATCGAGGCCGTGCGTGAAGGCACCCACTGGAATTCCGCCAATTTGACCGCAATGGATCCGGTGACGCTTGGGCTGTGTGGCCAGGTCGAGCTCGATATGGAAGTCCGCAAGGCCGCTCGCAGCGCCGGCATCGCCGAGGTCGAGCCGGAGGGCACTCGCCTTTTGACCGCCGAGGAAGCGCTCTCACGCGCGCAGGTCGAAGGCTATGAGGACGATGAATCCGCCGCTCAGGAAGGCGTCGCTATGAGCACCGAGGACGACACCGAATATGAGGCGGAATCGGTCTTTGCAAAACTGAAGTCCTTGAAGGGCGAACGCACCGACGAAGACGATCAGGACTGACCTCCCGCAGCAAGATCATGCGATAAGCCCGGCTGCCGAACGCAGTCGGGCCTTTTTGTGTCCAAGGGCATTGACTTTGCCCGGCCAAAATTGCGCTATGGCGCCACCCGCCCAAACATTTTAGCCCCGAGCCCGATGTTCGATCCCGTCTTCCTCAGCGTTGCCATGCTGGCCGTTTTCCTTGTCGGCCTTGCCAAGTCCGGTCTTCTGGCGAGCATCGGCGTCGTCGGGGTTCCACTTCTG
The DNA here is from genome assembly GCF_044811015.1 of Pelagibacterium halotolerans. Classification (GTDB taxonomy): domain Bacteria; phylum Pseudomonadota; class Alphaproteobacteria; order Rhizobiales; family Devosiaceae; genus Pelagibacterium; species Pelagibacterium halotolerans_A. The sequence continues at coordinate 3,278,802 of NZ_CP085243.1, read as the reverse complement.
ACCCTGGTCATGCCCGCCCGCGATGCCGCCGGCATGATGCTGCCCTTGCTCCTCGTGATGGACGCCATAGCGGTTTTCGTCTACCGCCGCGATGTTGACTGGAAGATCTTCTGGATCCTCCTCCCTGGCGCGCTGGTTGGCACGGGCGTCGCCTGGGCGCTCTCGGCAGTCGTGACTGAGGCTGCCGTACGGTTGGTGATCGGTATTATCGCGCTCTTGTTCGTGCTCGATGCTTGGCTGCCATTGCGCAAAAAACTCGAAGGCCTGCCACCTTCGCGTGGTTGGGGCACGTTCTGGGGCGCAGTCGCCGGCTTCACAAGCTTCGTGAGCCATACTGGCGGTCCACCGGTCCAGATCTACATGCTGCCCCTGCGGCTGCCACCCGCAATTTTCGCGGGCACGAATGCCGTATTCTTCGCGGTGGTCAATACGCTCAAGCTGATCCCTTATTTCACGCTCGGACAATTGTCCGCGACCAATATGCAAACTTCGGCGGTACTGATCCCCGTTGCCATCGGCGGCATGCTGCTGGGCGTCTTTCTCGTCCGCCGGATCGATACGACCCTCTTTTACCGGATCGCGTACATCCTGATCTTTCTGCTTTCGCTGAAGCTCATCTATGACGGGATCTCGGGAAGCTTTTTTGCCTGACTCAAAAACGCGCAATAAAAAAGGCCGCAGCTCGCGCCGTGGCCTCACAGAGACTTGCTTATAAACGCAAAAGCCGGATCAGTGGGTGGTTTCCCCCTGCTGCGCTCGGGCCATCTGATCCTTGACTTCGAGCTTCTTACGCTTGAGAGCGGCGATGAGCAGCGCGTCACGCGCCGGATGGCGCATTTCCTGCTCGATCTTGCGTTCCAAATCCTGATGCCGCCGCTCCAGGGACGTGATGTAAGTCTGTGAGGTCATTGTCACTCCTTTCATCATTGGACGACAATATCGTCACAAACTTTCGCGCCTTTGTCCATTGGCAAATCTGTGGCAATAAGAACTGTGAATTGTGCCGCGCCGGAAGGTTAATCCGGCCTTAAAACGGAGGCTTGCCAGGGAAAAATGCTGCCGATCGACAAGGAACAGCAGGCACGCCTGGGCCTGGAGCTTGCAACCAAGCGCCAGGAACACGCCGATCTCGATGCGGCCATTCATACCCTCCAGGCATCAGGCCTTGCCGATGTCACGCTGATCCAGCGACTCAAGAAGCGCAAGCTTGCGCTAAAGGACCGCATCACCCAACTCGAACGCATACTGTTACCCGACATCATCGCGTGAAGTCGATCTCACAATGGCCGCGTGCTTGATGCTTTCAACCGTATCGGCTACAGCCACGCTTTAGGCTTTATAGGGGAAGAGGCCGTGCCGCTATCGCCGCCGATCGCCATCGTCATGGGCAGCCAGTCCGACTGGCCCACAATGCGCTTCGCTGCCGAAACGCTCGATGCGCTCAAAATCGACTATGAGGCACGCATCGTCTCGGCCCACAGAACCCCCATGCGCATGGTCGATTTCGCCACCGCCGCGCGCGAAGACGGGTTCAAGGTGATTATTGCCGGCGCCGGTGGCGCTGCGCATCTGCCGGGCATGATCGCGTCGATGACGACGCTGCCTGTCTTCGGCGTCCCGGTCGAAAGCAAGGCGCTGCGCGGCGAGGACAGCCTCCTTTCGATCGTCCAGATGCCCGGCGGCGTTCCCGTCGGAACGCTCGCCATCGGTAAGGCCGGCGCCATCAACGCGGCGCTTCTGGCCGCGTCGGTCCTGTCGCTCTCGGACGATGCCCTCGCCGACCGCCTCGCCGACTGGCGCCAAACGCAGTCCGACGCCGTCCCGGAGTTCCCCAAAGACGATGCCTGATCCCTCTCCTCTCGGCACCCGCATCGGCATTCTCGGCGGCGGCCAACTCGGTCGCATGCTCTCTCTCGCCGCAAGCCAGTTGGGTATGCGCACGCATATCTTCTGCCCTGACGCGGAAAGCCCGGCCTTCGAAGTCACTCCCTGCAAAACCGTCGCCGCCTATAATGACACAACCGCGCTCGAAGCCTTCGCGCGGCAGGTGGATATTGTCACCTATGAGTTCGAGAACGTCCCGCTTGAAACCGCGACAATTCTCGAAAAGCATGTCCCCATCTTGCCTGGCCCAAAGGCTCTTGAAGTCTCCCAGGACCGCCTCGCCGAGAAAGCCTTTCTGACCGAAGCCGGTGTGACCGTAGCGCCTTACCGCGCTGTGACCACTCGCGAAAGCCTCGACGCCGCCATCGCGGAAATCGGCCTTCCCGCCGTGCTCAAGACCACGCGTCTAGGCTATGATGGCAAGGGCCAACGCACACTCCACACGCAGGAAGACGCAGACAAGGCTTTCGACGAAATCGGCGGGGTCGATCTCGTCCTTGAGGCGTTCGTTCGGTTCGAGCGCGAAATCTCCGTTATCGTCGCACGGGGACGGGACGGCGCGACCGTCACCTATGACGTCGCTGAAAACGTCCACAAGAACCACATCCTGAAAACGAGCACCCTGCCAGCCGATATCGACACCGCCACAGCAGAAGCCGCCGCGAAGGCCGCGAAAATCATCGCCACCGCGCTCGGTTATGTCGGAGTCATGGGCATCGAATTCTTCGTTGCCGAGAGCGGCAACGCCGGCCTCCTGGTCAACGAAATCGCCCCGCGCGTCCACAATTCCGGGCATTGGACACAGGCCGTCTGCGTCACCGACCAGTTCGAAAACCATATGCGCGCAATCCTCGGTTGGCCTTTGGGAGACACGACGCGGATGGCCGATGTGGTCATGGAAAATCTCATCGGTGACGAAATCCACGGCATCGCCGAAAACCTAACTCCTGGCGTCCAGCCGCACGTCTACGGCAAGACCGAAGCCCGCGCGGGCCGCAAGATGGGCCATATCAACCGCGTGAAGCTCCAAAAACGACGCTGACACAGGCATTTTGCGGCAAACCAGTGGACAACACCCGACTCATCTGATAGTAACCGCCTCCACGGTGACTGGCATGTGCTGGTCGGCGCCGGGATTGTTTCGTCCCGACGTTTTTCAATTAACAGTAGATTATTTGAAAGGGCGGTGTTCCGCGTGCAAGTAGTCGTTCGCGATAACAATGTCGATCAGGCGCTTCGGGCGCTCAAGAAGAAGTTGCAGCGCGAAGGCGTCTTCCGCGAGATGAAGCTGCGCAACTATTACGAGAAGCCTTCCGAAAAGAAGGCGCGCCAGAAGGCCGAGGCTATCCGCCGGGCCCGCAAACTGGCCCGTAAGCGCGCGCAGCGCGAAGCTGGTCTTACGGCTGGCCGTCGCTAAGAGCCCTGTCAGCAAAAGTGGACACCACTTTTGCGGTTCCACAGCGCCACAGAAAAATTTCTCGCCAGGAAGCTTCTTTTCGACAGATAAGAACGCTTATTGCTCGAAACGCCGTCCCTAACCGGACGGCGTTTTGCATTGGGCCTTCGACATCGGCAGGCTCCTAACCCGCACCGTTGAAAAACGCCTGCGCCCGGTCCCAGATGCCCCGTCGCCACAAATCCGAATGACCCGCGCCCTCCTCGATCCACAGGTCGGCCGGGTTGGGTACATCGGCGTAAAGCCGCTCGGCGTTCGAAACCGAGATGGTCGTATCCGCCGTCCCGTGCGCAACGAAAACCGGCTCCTCGACATCTCCGATCCATTCATTGGACGGGAACGGGTCGAACATCAAAAGTCCAACCGGCACATACGGATAGCGCTCGGAGGCGACATTGACCGCCGAATAGAACGGCGTCTCCAAAAGCACCGCTTCCGCATCCCGCTGGCTCGCGACCCAGACCGCGGGAGAGGCGCCCAGCGAACGGCCCCAGATCAGGATATCCTCGGCGCGTTCATCCACCCAGTCGAACGCCGCAACGGCATCGGCCAACATGTTGTCCTGCGTGATCTCCCCGGGCGAGGTCGGGAACCCGCGATAGTCGAATGCCAGGACCCCATAGCCTGCCTCGGCAAATGTCTCGTAGCGTTCGTGTTCGGAGGTGAAGCTGCCCGAGTTGCCCTTGTAATAAAGGATCGTTGGCATCCCGTCAGCACCGGCGAAATACCAGCCCGTCAGGTTCTGTCCGTCCTCGGTCGGAATGCTGACGACGTCGCCGGGAAACGCCGTCTCGGCAATCTCGGTGACCTCACCGTCCGGGAAAAAGAAAAACGCCCGCTGATTGAGATAGAGATACCCGAGCAAGGCGCCATAGACGACGGCAATGACAACGACCAGAACGATGACGATCTTCTTGAGCATGAGCGGCCGACCTCCTTATTATTGATTGCGCCGTTTGTATCGCGTCGCGCGTCGGACGGCTACAGCTCCGTCGCCCACCGCATCTGCTCATTGCTCTCGACTGCTCCTGGCACGCCCTCGCGCAGTGCGGCAAGCGCATCTCCTGGCGCCCAGCCCATCTCGACGAGCAGGCGCAAGGCCAGCATGCCGGACCGTCCCTGCCCGCCCCGGCAATGGACGAGCACGGCCTTACCATCTTCAAGCTGTTCGAGCAGTCGGTCGCGTATGGCAGGCCAGCGTTTCGCACTCTCCCCGGATGGCCCGCCATAGTCGGCAATGGGCAGATGGATCCACTCGACACCGCCGGCGATCAGGCGCGCGCCGAGCCCATCGGCTCCCGTGGCGGCCATTTCATTCTCGCCCGTTAACGACACGACGATATCGGGCCGCCAGTCGAAAACCACGTCGAGATCTGCATCCAAAGCGCCGGTTACCCCTGGGAGGCGGCACATACCGACGCAACCGCCGTTGGCGAGATCGACTTGCCAGATCGAAAAACTCATTGCTGCGGCAATGCCTCCTCGCCCATCGCGATCCGGAACGCCCGCGCGAACACGTCCGCAGGCTGCCCGCCCGAAAGCGCGAATTTATTATTGAAGATGAAAAACGGCACCCCGTTGATCCCCTGTTGGCTGGCCGATAGCGCCATGGCCTGGGTAGTTCGGGCTTCGCTTTCATCGTCAAGCAGAGCCAGCGCCGCCTCGCGCGTATATCCGTGCTCCGCCGCAATATCGGCAAGCAGACCCTTGTCGGTAATGTTCTTGCCTTCAAGGAAATAGACCGCTGCAAACGCCTTGGCGAGCGGATACTGATGCTCCGGCGCCGCCGCGCGGATGAGCGTGTGGCAAGCGATTGTGGGATAGCTCATCGGTTGTACCGAGATATCCAGAGGCACGCCCGCCTCCCGCGCCATAGCCTCGACCCGCGCCTGCATCGGCTCCGGATCGCTGCCGTATTTCGCGCGCAGCCGTTCCTTGGTGTTCTCGCCTTCCTCGGGAAGATCGGGATCGAGCAGGAAGGGATGATGCGTGACCTCGACCTTGACGTCATCGCCAAGCGCAGCAATCGCCTGATCGAGCCGCGCCGTGCCCACGAGGCACCAGGGGCAGATGACGTCGGTGAAAAGGTCGATACGGATGGTCTCGGTCATGAAAAATCCTTTCGTTCGCGCCCAATATCGCGATCCGGCACTGACCGGACAAGTACGAACCCCGATGTAAGTTAAACAAAAAAGAGGCCCGCCAATGGCGGGCCTCGATCACATGTTCCTGTTCTCGGCTTAATGCTCGAGCGTCTTGACGATGGCCTCTGTCATCTTCTTGGCGTCGCCGAAGAGCATCATGGTGTTGTCGCGGAAGAACAGTTCGTTCTGCACGCCCGCGTAGCCCGCGCTCATACCGCGCTTCAGGAACAGCACCGTACCGGCGTCCTCGACGTTCAGAACCGGCATGCCGTAGATCGGCGAGGTCTTGTCGGTCTTGGCCGAAGGATTGGTGACATCGTTCGCACCGATGACGAACGCGACATCCGCCTCGCGGAATTCCGAGTTGATATCCTCGAGCTCGAACACCTCGTCATACGGCACGTTGGCCTCCGCCAAGAGCACGTTCATGTGCCCCGGCATACGGCCTGCCACCGGATGGATCGCATATTTGACCTCGACCCCGGCCTCCTTGAGCGCGTCGGCCATTTCCCGCAGCGAGTGCTGTGCCTGCGCCACCGCCATGCCATAACCCGGCACAATGATGACTTTGGACGCGTTCTGCATAAGGAAGGCCGCGTCTTCCGCCGAGCCCTGCTTGACCGGGCGATCTTCCTCTTCCCCGGCTGCCGCCGCGGCATCGTCGCCGCCGAAGCCCCCGAGGATCACAGAGATGAAGCTGCGGTTCATCGCCCGGCACATGATATAGGAAAGGATTGCACCCGAGGAGCCAACCAACGCGCCGGTGATGATGAGCGCGGTATTGCCCAGCGTGAACCCGATACCGGCGGCCGCCCACCCCGAATAGGAGTTGAGCATCGAAACCACCACCGGCATGTCCGCGCCCCCGATCGGGATGATCATCAACCCGCCGAGAACCAGCGCGAGGATGGCGACGAGCCAGAAGAGCCACGGATTGGCCGTCATCGCGAAAGCGATCACCAGCACGATCAGCGCAGCACCAATAGCAAGGTGAATCATGTGCCGGTTCGGTAGCAGGATCGGCTTGCCCGACATACGGCCGTCGAGCTTGGCGAACGCAATCACCGACCCGGTGAAGGTAAAGGCGCCGATTGCGGTGCCGATGCTCATTTCAACGAGCGCCTGCGCATGGATATGCCCCGGCTCGCCGATGCCGAACGCCACCGGCGCATAAAGCGCCGCCGCCGCCACGAACACGGCGGCAAGGCCGACCAGCGAGTGGAACGCCGCAACGAGCTGCGGCATCGCCGTCATCGGCACACCGCGCGCGATATAGGCACCGATACCGCCGCCGATGGCAAGCCCGAGAACGATCAGCGCCCAGGCGAACGGATCGGTCGGCGCGGCAATCGCCAGCGTCGTGAGGATCGCAATCCCCATGCCGATCATGCCGAACATATTGCCCTGGCGGGCAAGCGTCGGGGAGGACAGCCCGCGAAGGGCCAGAATGAACAGGATCCCTGCAACAAGATAGAGCAGGGCCGCGATATTTGCTGAAATCATCGTTTCTTAGCCCTTCTTCTTGTACATCGCCAGCATGCGCTGGGTGACGAGGAACCCGCCGAAAATATTCACGCTCGCCATGATGAGCGCGAGAAAGCCGAACCAGCGCGCCGGTCCGCCATTGTCGACAAGGTTCACCCCCACAGCGAGCAGCGCGCCCACCACGATCACCGAAGAGATCGCGTTGGTCACCGCCATCAACGGGGTGTGAAGGGCTGGCGTCACGCTCCAGACGACGTAATAGCCGACGAAGATCGCCAGAACGAAAATCGAGAGGAAAAAGAAGAAAGGATCGACAACCCCACCCATCATGCGTCTCCGTCTTTTTTCGCCGCCGGCTTGCGCGCGGTGGTCTTGCGTGTCGTGGATTTGCTGGCAGCCGGTTTGGCCGTAGATTTAGCCGCAGCGGATTTGGCAGCCGCCGGTTTGGAGACCGTGCCCGACTTCGCCGCTGTCGCCTTCTTGGCAGCAGGCTTCGCGGCAGGCTTGTCTGCAGCCGCGGGCTTGGACGCGCTGGCCGTCTTGGCAGCGCTTGCCTTGGCGCCTGCGGTCCTGGACGTGTTTGCCTTGGAAGCCGTCGACTTGGCGGCCGTTTTCTTCGCCGCAGGTTTCGGCGCAGCATCTGCGAAATTCGGATGCACCACGGCCCCGTCGCGGGTCAAAAGCGTTGCCTTCACCAGCTCATCGTCCCAATTGACCTTGAGCGCCTTGGCCTCCTTGTCGACCATGGTCTCGAGGAACGCCAGAAGGTTCTTGGCATAAAGCTGCGATGCCGTGGCCGGAATCCTGCCCTGCAGATTGGTGATCCCGATAATCGTCACGTCCTTGTGGACGATCGTCTCACCCGGCTTGGTCAATTCGACGTTCCCGCCGCGCTCGGCGGCAAGATCGACGATCACCGAACCCGGAGCCATCGATTCCACCATCGCCTTGGTGACGAGCTTGGGTGCCGGCCGGCCTGGAATGAGCGCGGTCGTGATGACGATGTCCTGCTTGGCGATGTGCGAAGCGACGAGCTCGGCCTGCGCAGCCTGCTCTTCTTTCGTCAACTCACGCGCATACCCGCCCTCGCCCGAGGCGTCCTTGAGCGCCTCGGTCATGATGAACTTTGCGCCCAGCGATTCCACCTGCTCGCCGGCAGCGGCACGCACGTCGGTCGCCGAGACCGCGCCGCCCAGCCGCTTGGCCGTCGCGATCGCCTGCAGTCCGGCAACGCCCGCGCCCATGACAAAGACCTTCGCCGCGCGCACCGTGCCCGCCGCCGTCATCATCATCGGCAGCGCGCGTCCGTATGCGTGCGCGGCTTCGATTACCGCCTGATAACCCGCCAGGTTCGCCTGGCTCGAAAGGATGTCCATCACCTGCGCGCGGGTGATGCGCGGCATGAACTCCATGGTGAATGCCGAGAACCCGGCCTTGGCCAGTGCGGCGATGTCGCTTTCATGCCCGTAGGGGTCAAGCGCGCCGATCACCAGCGCATCTTTTTTCGCCCCTTTGAGTGCGCTTGCCGCCGGCCGCCGCACGGTCAGGACGATATCGGCGTCCTTGAGCGCCGCCGCTGCGGTCGCCTCAACCTTGGCGCCGGCATCGGTGTAATGGCTATCGAGGATGCGCGAGGCCTCGCCCGCGCCCTTTTCGACACTGACGCTTGCGCCCAGCCCGATGAATTTCGCGATCGTCTCGGGCGTCGCGGCAACACGGGTCTCCCCCTCGGCGCGCTCCCGCAATATGGCTATTTTCATGAAGTGTCCCTTCCGGCACGACCCGCCGCTTGCGGCAGGTGCCTTGATTCCATCGCTTCCGGGCTTACATCCGCAAACGGGTGGCCGGCTTTCCCCCTGGCTTCACGCTACCGGGGTACGACCTTAGTAGACGAGAGTGAGATAGAGGATGACGAGCAACGCCGAGACGGCGATGACGCCCCATTTGGCAAGCCGAAGGAACGCCCCGTAGGTACGCGCATGCTCGGCAAAATCGATTTCTTTCTGTTTGGCACTGACCGGTTTGTTCGAGATGGTCACGCTTTGCTGTTCTGCCATAGTCTTTCTTTCCCCTAGTGTATTCAGCCCTTTGCGGACTGTGCAGCTTCGAGCTCGTCGATAAGCTTTTCGATCATCGAAAGCCCGAGCGACCAGAAATCCGGATCGCGGGCATCAAGACCGAACGGCGCCAGAAGCTCGGAATGGTGTTTCGACCCCCCGGCCCTGAGCAGTTCGAAATACCGCTCGGCAAACCCCTCGGAAGCCTTTTCATACTGCGCGTAAAGCGAGTTAACAAGGCAGTCGCCAAACGCATAGGCATAGACGTAAAAGGGCACGTGTATGAAATGTCCTATATACGACCATAGGACTTGATATCCATCGTTGAGGCGAATTCCCGGACCTAGACTTTCGGATGATACCTCCATCCAGAACGCCTCGATCTCCTCAGTCCGCAGTTCCCCCTGCCGGCGTGCGGTATGCACCTTGCGCTCGAACGAATAGAACGAGATTTGCCGCACGACGGTGTTGAGCATATCCTCGATCTTCGACGCCAGAAGCGCGCTCCGCTGCCTCGGGTCCGCGGTCTTTTCGAGGATCGCGCGGAAGGTCAGCATCTCGCCGAAAACGCTCGCCGTCTCCGCCAGCGTAAGCGGCGTCGACGCCATCAGCTCACCCTGCCCGGCGGCCAGCCGCTGATGCACGCCGTGCCCGAGTTCATGCGCGAGGGTCATGATGTCCCGCGTTTTGCCCATGTAGTTGAGCATCAGATACGGGTGCACCTTGGTAACCGTCGGATGAGCGAACGCTCCACTCGCCTTGCCTTCGCGCACCGGCGCATCGATCCAGCCCTTCGTAAAGAACGGCTCCGCAATCTCCACGAGCTTAGGCGAAAACCGCCCATAGGCGTCGAGCACGGTTGTCTTCGCGCTCTCCCAGTCGAACACCCTATTGTCGCTGTCCGGCAACGGCGCATTGCGGTCCCAGGCGTCCAGTTTGTCCTTGCCGAACCACTTGGCCTTCATCTGATAGTATCGATGCGAAAGCCGTGGATAAGCCTCGATCACCGCCTTTTCCAGCGCGTCGACAACTTCGCGTTCCACAGAATTGGCGAGGTGCTGACTGTCGGCGATGTCCTTATATCCCCGCCAGCGGTCGGAGATTTCCTTATCCTTGGCGAGCACGTTGGTAATGTGGGTGAAAAGCCGGATGTTCGCCGAGAGCGTCTTGGTCAGCGCGCCAAACGCGGATTTGCGCTTTTCCTCCTTGGGGTCCGACATCAAGCTCAGCGTCTGCTCGATCCCCAACGTCTCCCCGTCCACATCGAATTTGAGCGCCGCGACGGTTTCGTCATAGAGCCGGTTCCATGCAGCGTGGCCAGTGACATACTTGTCGTGGAAGAGCTCTTCCACCCGGTTCTCGAGCTGATGGGGCCGCGCCTTGCGCAATTCGGTGAACCACGGCTTGTAATACGCCAACGCCGCATCCCGCTCGAACGCGGCATCGAGCGTCACATCGGGAATGCGGTTGATTTCGAGTGTGAAGAAGATTAGGCGCGTCGAAAGGCTCGTGAGCTTTTCCTGCATGTCGCCCAGGAACTTCACGCGGTCGGGATCCCCGGTATTCTGCGCGTAGTGGAGATAGGAAAACGAGCCGATCCGCCCCATTACGCCTTCGAGCGCCTCATAGCGTTTGACCGCATCGGCAAGCTTATCCTCGCCCACCAGCACTTCGAGCCGGCCTTTGTAGTCGGCCTCGAACGCTTTGGTCTCGGTCTCGAGATGCGCAAGATCGTTCTTGAGTTCCTTCGAGTCGACGCCAGGATAAAGATCGGAAAGGTCCCACTCGGGCAGGTTCCCTAACGGGCCTGAATGGGGCTGAGGCTGGGCTGCGGACATCGGTCGACTCCGGAATAAAGGCGGCAGATCGGGAGATTTCCCGGCGCGCACCTTATCCAGCCCGCCCCAAGGTGCCAAGGGCCGTTCGAGCCGCGCTCGGTGCTTAAAACCCTGTTAAGCGATCAGGCATAGCCTGCCCCATATCGGCACACATGCGATTCGCGTGGTGCCGCCAGAATATGCGTATCCAGTCGCGGGCAAGTATGCACAAAGTCCTGATCGTCGATGACGACCCCATCCAATGCCGTCTCACCAGTGAAACCGTCTCCAGGGCGGGCTTTGATCCCATTGCCGTCGAGTCTGGTCACGAGGCAATGAGCGTCCTGCGCAAACGGACGGGCATCGGGGCGGTGATTCTCGATCTGGTCATGCCCGATATGGATGGCATGGCCGTGCTTGAGGCCATGAAGCGTGAAGGGATCGTTGTCCCCGTCATCGTCCAGACCGCGCAGTCTTCGCTCGATACCGTCGTATCGGCGATGCGGCTCGGGGCGACCGACTTCTTCGTCAAACCCGTGGCCCCCGAGCGCATTACTATCTCGCTGCGCAACGCCATGAAAATGGGCACGCTCGAAACAACGTTACGCGCTGAGCGCAACAAGCGCGCCCGCACCTTCGGCTTCGCCCACATCATCGGCACCAGCCCCGCAATCAACCGCGCCATCGCACTGGGCAAAAAAGCAGCGGCGAGCACCATTCCGGTTCTCATCGAGGGGGAATCGGGCACCGGCAAGGAAGTCCTCGCCCGCGCCATACAGGGCTCCGGCGAGCGCTCGGGAAAACCCTTCATTACCATCAATTGCGGCGCCATCCCGCCCAACCTCGTCGAATCCACGCTCTTCGGCCACGTCAAAGGTGCCTTCACCGGCGCTGTGGCCGACGCGCCGGGGAAGTTCCGCGAAGCCCACAACGGCACTTTGTTCCTTGACGAAGTGGGCGAATTGCCTCTCGAAACCCAGGTGAAGCTCCTGCGCGCGCTGCAGGAAGGCGAAATCGAACCCGTGGGCGCGTCCAAGCCGGTCAAGGTCAACGTCCGCGTCATTTCGGCGACCAACCGGCGGCTATTGAATCTCGCCAGGGACGGCCATTTCCGAGAGGATCTATACTATCGTCTCAACGTGTTCCCCATCTACATGCCGCCCCTGCGGGACCGGCGAGAGGATATCCCTGCCCTTGTCGAGCATTTCATCGCCCGCTTTGCCGCCGAGGAAGGCCGTCGGGTCAGCGCCATCGGCCCCGACGCGCTCGACATGCTCAAGGCCCACAATTGGCCGGGGAATATCCGCCAGCTTGAGAACGCCATCTTCCGCGCCGTCGTTCTCGCGGAAACCATGACACTTCGAACGGGCGACTTCCCGCAGATCCTCGCCGCTCAGCGCGGAACCGAAACCGCCAGGAACGAAGCGGCCCAGATAGCGGCCCCTGTAGCACCGATCCATATCGACAACGCCCCTCCGCTCCCCCGGCTGCCCGTTATCAACCCCACGACCATTCCCGACCGCTTCCTCGACGATGATGGCAACCTCCTGCCGCTCGCCGAGATCGAAAAGGATCTCATCGCCTTCGCGATCGATTTCAACGCCGGTCGCATGGCCCAAGTCGCGCGGCAGTTGGGCATCGGACGATCCACCCTTTACCGCAAGCTCAAGGAATACGGGCTCGACGGCTCCGAGGGTTCCAATGTTGCGTGAAAGCCGCAGATCCCCGGCAAACACTGTTCACAAACCCGACAGTGTGTTGGCGCCTTCACCGCCCTCCGGTAAATTTGAACATCAAGGAGTTTCGCCGAAATCAAAGGCGGCTTCGCCGCGCCGATGGGGCTTGATGCGCGTTTTGGGCAATGGGCAAAAACCGTTTGAAACCGGGCATTTGATGAAGAAATTTTATCTAGGGGCGTTCGCCGGCCTTTCCATGCTGGCACTGACATCGAACGCAATTGCACTCGAATCGGTCGTCATCGGCGGCGTCGAGGCTTCGCGCATCGTTATCGCACCGCCGCAAAATCCGCTGGCGACCACGATACGCCAGGGCCTGCGCGACGCCATTGAAGCGGCGCCAGAGGGCAGCAGGGCCGAAACCGATGCTCGGCAGCTTTACTATTTCTATGGCGCGCGCCATTTCGAGCCCCTCTGGCTGACCGAGGATGAAAACGGCACGATTGCGTTCTCGGCCCAGGCCCAGGACGTCATGGATCTGTTCGAAAATGCCTATCTCCAAGGCCTGGACCCCAAGGACTACCTGACCGAAGATCTGGACGTCAAAGCCGCCGCCGGCGACCCTCAAGCGCTGGCCGCGCTCGAAGGGGCTTTTTCCGCCGCGATGCTCCGCTACGCTCAGGATGCCCATTCCGGTCGCCTCGATCCGCGCACCGTGTCCGGTTACATCGACATCGCTCCGAAAAGGATCGACGAGACCACCCTGTTCGACGCGCTCGCAGCGTCGGACGACCCCGCCGCGATCCTCATGGGGTACCACCCCACCCACCGTGAATTCGTAGCCCTGCGCGAACTTTTGGCGAAACACTATGCCGGCGAAATCGAAGCGCCAGTGGTGATCGACGACGGCAAGCTGCTGCGCCCGGGTATGACCGACCTGCGCGTCCCGGCGCTTCGTGAGCGCCTCGGCATTGCGCCCCCCGAGGACGAAACCCTCCCGCCGGACCTCTACGACGAGACCCTCGTTGCCGCGGTAGAAGCCTTCCAGGGCGAAATCGGTTTGAATGTCGACGGCGTCGTGGGACCGGCGACTGTAGCCGCGCTCAATGGCGCCAACGGCGCAACCATCGCCGATATCGTCGCCAATATGGAACGCTGGCGCTGGATGCCTGAGGACCTGGGTACCTTCAATGTCCTCGTCAACGTTCCCGAATTCCGTCTGGACGTCATGCGCGACGGGCAATCGGCCTGGAACACCCGCGTTATCGTCGGCACTGCGCGCAACCAGACACCGATCTTCTCGGATATGATCCGGCACGTCGTCACCAACCCTTACTGGAACGTCCCCTCCTCAATCCTCCGCAACGAGGTGATACCGCGCGTCCTTTCGAACCCCGGTTATATTGCCAGTCAAAACATGGAACTGCTCTACGGCGGCCGTGCAGTCGATCCTTGGAGCGTGGACTGGACCGAGGCCAACCCCAATCAATTCCGCGTCCGTCAACGCCCGGGAAGATCGAATGCGTTGGGACAGGTCAAATTCCTTTTCCCCAATTCCCACGACGTCTACCTGCACGATACCAACGCCCGTGGCCTGTTTGCCCGCTCCATGCGCGCATTGAGCCATGGCTGCGTCCGCGTGCAGGACCCTTTCGCCTTCGCCGAAGCCCTGCTGGAGCACGAGCCGGACCTCACTGTTGCCGCGCTCCAGAACACCTTGGGCGGCAGCGAGCGCTGGTTCAACATGGAACGCCAGGTGCCCGTCCACCTCGCCTATTTCACTCTGCGTGTGGGCGAGGACGCAACGGTGCGATCCTATGGCGATATCTACGGTCACAACGCCCGCGTCATCGAAATGCTCGGAATGGAGCGCTGACCGACCGCCGTAGAATCCCCTATTCAGCAAGCAGGGACCTTTTAAGCACCCGGTAACATTTTCGCCCCACCCGCGCCGTGTTGTGCTCTTATAGGCTCACCGGAGCAGGCAGGGGTGGCATTGGGCTCCCGTTAGCGTTAACAGTCTCTAGATGGAGTTTGTGTTAGCGTTTTCGTAGCATTTGACACAAATTACGGGCGGTCCGGGCGTGGCGTATAGGGGTATCGAGTTTTACGAACGCATGATGCGCATGGTGTTGGCTTGCCTTTTGGCGCTGACGGCCATTCTTCCGACCACGGTGCCCGCCAACGCGGCAAGCGAGCGGACACTCTATCTTTACTACACCCACACGAAAGAAACCGCGCGCATCACCTTCAAGCGCAACGGCCGCTACGTGCAGTCGGGCCTCGACCAGCTCAACTGGTTCCTGCGCGACTGGCGCCGCAACGAACCCACCGAGATGGACCCTGCGCTGTTCGACATCATTTGGGAAGTTTATCAGGCTACCGGCTCCGATCAGCCTGTTCACGTGGTCTCGGCCTATCGGGCTCCCGAAACCAACGCCATGCTCGCCGCACGCTCTTCGGCTGTCGCTAAGAACTCCAATCACATGCGCGGCATGGCCATGGATTTCTACATTCCCGGCGTTCCGGTCTCGAAAATCCGCGAACTCGGTTTCCGCATCCAGGGCGGCGGCGTGGGCTATTATCCAAATTCCAACAGCCCGTTTGTGCATCTCGATACCGGCTCGGTCCGAGCCTGGCCGCGTATGACCACGGCGCAATTGCGTCAGATCTTTCCCGACGGCCGCACCCTGCACGTTCCCTCGAATGGCAATGTTCTGAGCCAGGAAGGGCGCGCCTGGGCGCAAGCGCAATATAGCCAGTGTCACCGTGTACCATGCGGTTCCGGTTCGAACCTGACGGGCGGCAGCGGTTCCGATACGCAAGTAGCCGATAACCGGCCCACGCGCACGCTCATGGACCTGTTCACCGGGGAAGGGAATTCGAACGAACAGCAAGCAAGCCAGCCGACACAAGTCGCGAGCGCACCCACCCAGCGCAGCGTCAACTCGGTTCCCGTAACGCCGGCTCCCCCTCCTGCATCTTCCGCGCCCATCGCGCTCGCAAGCCTGCCGCCCGAAAGGCCGGCGGCTCTAAGCACCGCAACGGCGGCTGCCGAAGCCGCCCCGCAGAACATCCCCTTCGAAGTGCGCGAAGGCACCGCCGCCGGCGCCACCCAGGTCGCTGAGCTCATCACCGAAGCCCAGGCGCCTGTTCCGCCCTCGCTTTCACGCGATCTCGCCCAATTGCGCACTGCCACGCCTTCAGCCGTCGAAGGCGGGAATGAAGGCACGCTCGCTATCGCCGCGCTTGAAGCCAATGCCCCCGAACCGCAGCCGCGGCCGGACTTTGCACCCGCCGTCGTCGCGTCGGCTTATGCGCCCACCGCCAGCGCAACCACCAACCTTGTGGATGGCGAGCGGGCGCAATCCGCGCCGGCGCCGATCATGCGCCCTGCACTCTCCGAAACGCCACTGCCCCAAGACATCCTCACGCCCGACCGCATCGAGACCGCCGGCATCAATCCCCAAATGGGCCTTGAGAGCTTCGCCGACCTTTTCGAAGGGCCGATCCTTCCGATTGACGGCAAGCCGGACGAAGCTACCGCCAACGCGCTTGCCAGCCTCACGACCCGTCCCGGCGAACTCTACGCCCCCGACATCGGACACGTCACCGAGACGCTTTTGACGCCAGTCGCCGTCGCAAGCGCCCACTATGGGTTCATGACCGAGCCTGATAACGCCGATTTCGATCCTTCGACGCAGCCGGGCAATACCGCGCTCGACACAGGTTTCAGCCCCACCACTGCCCTTGGCGTCGGCATGTCGAGCTTCGGCACGATGCCCTCGATCCTTGTGACGCTGCCAAGATAAGCTGGGGCTCACTGTCGCACTTAGGGCCTGCTAACACTTATAGACGGGGGTTTGATTTTGCATAAATCGTTCAATGCCAAGCGTTTCTCGCAATGCGGGGTTGTCCCCCGTGCTGCGGGAAACGCGCTGGCAGTGGACGATTTATGCAAAACCCTCCGGGCGGGTCATGGTCCTGTCTATAAGTGTTAACGCGCCCTAACCCTGTTTGGTTGCCAAAAGGCGCTGATCTGACTACATCTTGGGGCAACTCTGATGCGAGCGCATCAGCCTCATAGTTAAGGTCAAATCAGTGCCCGAAAAGCCGTCCACCCCGCTGCTCGATACCATTTCGTCCCCTGCCGACCTCAGGGGCTTGAGACACGAAGAGTTGCGTCAGCTCGCCGACGAGCTGCGCAGCGAAGTGATCGACGCGGTCTCGGTGACCGGCGGACACCTTGGCGCAGGCCTCGGCGTGGTCGAACTGACCGTCGCGCTTCACCATATTTTCGATACCCCGAACGACCGCGTCATTTGGGATGTCGGCCACCAGGCCTACCCGCACAAGGTGTTGACCGGGCGCCGCGACCGCATCCGCACACTACGGCAAAAAGACGGTCTCTCTGGCTTCACCAAACGCAAGGAAAGCGAGTACGACCCATTCGGCGCCGGCCATTCCTCAACTTCGATCTCCGCCGGGCTCGGCATGAAGGTTGGTTCGGACTTGAAAGGGGAACAGCGCAACGTCATTGCCGTCATCGGCGACGGCGCGATTTCTGCGGGCATGGCCTACGAAGCCATGAACAACGCTGGCGCCATGGATGCCCGGTTGATCGTCATCCTCAACGACAACGACATGTCGATTGCCCCCCCCACCGGCGCGATGAGCGCCTATCTCGCCCGACTCGTCTCCGGCCCCACCTATCGTGGCCTTCGCGATGCGGCCAAGCACATGAGCCAGATCCTGCCTCCCTTTTTCAAGGACAAGGCTAAAAAGACCGAGGAATATGCCCGTGGCTTCTGGACTGGCGGCACATTGTTCGAAGAATTGGGCTTTTACTATGTCGGCCCTATAGACGGGCACAATCTCGACCACTTGCTGCCGGTCTTGAAGAACGTCCGCGACGCCGAAAACGGCCCGATCCTCGTGCACGTCGTGACCCAGAAAGGCAAGGGCTATGCCCCCGCCGAGGAAGCCGCCGACAAATATCACGGGGTTTCGAAATTCAACGTCATCACGGGCGCCCAGTCCAAGGCGCCCTCCAATGCCCCGTCCTATACCTCGGTCTTTGCGCAAAGCCTGATCGCCGAAGCCGAACGCGACGAATCCATCGTCGCGATCACTGCGGCCATGCCCGGTGGCACGGGGCTCGATAAGTTCGCTAAAGCCTTCCCTACCCGTACCTTCGATGTCGGAATCGCCGAGCAACACGCGGTCACCTTCGCCGCCGGGCTCGCAACGGAGGGGCTCAAACCCTTCTGCACGATCTATTCAACCTTCCTCCAGCGCGCCTACGACCAGGTCGTCCACGACGTCGCCATCCAGAAGCTGCCGGTGCGCTTCCCCATCGACCGCGCCGGCTTCGTTGGCGCCGACGGCCCCACCCACGCGGGGTCCTTCGACATCGCCTATCTCGCCACGCTGCCCGACTTCGTTGTTATGGCCGCCGGCGACGAGGCGGAGCTGCGCCACATGGTCACGACCGCCGCCGCCTACAACGAAGGCCCTATCGCTTTCCGCTATCCCCGTGGTGAAGGCGTCGGTGTCGAAATGCCCGAGCGCGGGCACATCCTCGAGATCGGCAAGGGCCGCATCCTGACCGAGGGCACCAAGGTCGCCCTCCTCTCCTTCGGCACGCGCCTCGCCGAATGCCGTGCCGCCGCCGAAACGCTAAATGCCCACGGCTTCCCCACGACCGTCGCCGACGCGCGTTTCGCCAAGCCCCTCGACGAAAAGCTCCTCGCCGACCTCGCCCGCAACCATGCGGTGCTCCTGACGGTCGAAGAAGGTGCCATCGGCGGCTTCGGCTCCCACGTTGCCACTCGGCTCGCCCAGCTTGGCCTGCTCGACTACGGCCTAAAATTCCGCCCCCTGATGATGCCCGACCGCTATATCGACCAGGCGAGCCAGACCGATATGTACGCCCAGGCCGGCCTCGACCGCGCCGCAATCGTCGAAACCGCGTTGCGCGCGTTCGGCGATGAAGCGGATGCCTTGAGGGCGCTGCACGCTGCGGGGCATGAGGGCGCATAAATCCCCCGATTACGGAATTTTCGACGGCAGGTTCCTTTTCCTCGCGCTCTTGCTAAGACGTCACTTGCAAGAGGAGGGCAAGGATGACGATTACCCGCGCCCGGTTCGCTCAAATTCTGGGATTTGAGGAACCTGCAATAAAACTGGTGTCGGCACACACCGAGCAGAACGGCGGCTACACCCTCGAAGCCCTCCGCCTGCGCATCGGTGAAACCGAAATTCGTGCCTTTCTCACGCGCCCGACAGACATCGACGCCCCACGTCCGGCAATCCTGTACGCCCACTCCCACGGTGGCGGATACGACATCGGCGCCCGCGAAATGCTCGACGGCCGGGAATATCTCCAAGACCCCCTCGGCCCCGTCCTCGCGTGCCTCGGTTATGTGGCACTGGCCATCGACATGCCACTCTTTGGCGAACGGAACACGGTCAGCGAATCCGCCGCCTCAAAGGCGCTGCTATGGTACGGCAAGTGCATGATGAGTCAGATGCTTTCCGAGCAGGCCGCCGCGCTCACCTATCTCGCAAGCCGTACCGACGTCGATGCCGGCCGCATCGGCGCCTATGGCATGTCCATGGGCTCCACGTTGAGCTACTGGCTCGCCGCGCTCGACGACCGGATCAAGGCCGTCGCCCACCTCAACTGCTTCGCTGATCAGCGCACCATGATCGCACTGGGCGCTCATGACGGCCACGGCATCTATATGACTGTTCCGGGCCTCTTGGCGGAAACCGACGCCGGGGATATCGCCGCCCTCATCGCGCCGCGACCGCAACTTGTCTGCCTCGGCGGTTCGGACGCGTTAACGCCCATGCCCGCAATCGAACGCGCCTGGGCCGATCTCGAACCTGCCTATGCCGGTGCTCCAGAGAAGCTCGTACGCATTCTCGAACCGGATGCAGGCCACGAAGAAACGCCCGCCATGCGGCGGGCGGTCCTCGATTTTTTCGCCAGGTATCTGGGCTGAACGGGCGCCTACGGGCGGTATTCCCGCGCCATGTCGACATCGTCGAGCCACAGTACCTGTTCAGCGATCCATTTCCGGGCGAGCGGATCGTCTGCCGCGGGCATCCAACCGTCCGGCACGTTGCCCGGCGTCGGGCCGGAGAAATAGACCGCCAGATGCGGTGTGCCAGGCTTCGAACAGATCATGCCCGCCGCAAAGACCTCGAGCCCCGGCGCGCATTCCATGCCCTCCCAGTGGTCCACCATCTTGTCTCCCGGCCAAATGCCCAGTTCGCTGCCAATGCCGGGATCGGTCGAGGAGATCGAAACAAGCGGCCCGTCGAGCAGATAGTCCACCCTTACAATGCCACTCTCGGTGTCGAAAGCGAGCGTCGAATACATTCCGGCTTCCCCCATGACTTCATCCGTGCGGATAAGCGCGGCACTTGGGAGGAAACCGGACAGGTTTACATCGGAATATGTGCTTTGCGCTGTAATCGGGCCGAGGCCATCCGGCGTAATCCAAAGCACGCCAGCCTCGTCGCTCCCCTCAGGAGACATCTCCGTTTCCCCGCCGCGCCCGGTTTCCACGACCGTATCGCCAACGCGCTCGATCATGATGCTCAGCGGCGTATCGGGCGCGTCGGCCATGGGCTGATCCGCCCCATGCGTGAGCGCTCTAATGACGAACTGACCTTCCCCGAGATAGTCGAGCCCCTTCCAGTCGGCCCGGTCGTCGACGAAAATCGAACTGCGCTGAACCAGCGCCCCGTTGACGAGCTGGAAATAACCGAGCGTCAGCATCGTGCCGGAACCGCCAGTGTTCGCATAGTAGGGTATAAACACGAACCCTTCGTCAGGCGCGCTGCTGGGATCGTCAAAAACGAGGATTTCGCCGTCCGCGCTCAAAAGCGCATAATAGCCGGACTGCCCTCCGTCCTTGCGGAAAACGGGGGCATAGGTCGCAAGGGCACTGCCCTCCGGAGCCTCGAGCGCGCCACCTCCATCCGGAGGGAACACATAGCCGGGCACCAGAAACGCCCGCGCCGTCTCGGCCGGATCGGCACCGATGGCGATCGTCATGCTGCCTGCACGCTCAAGCGATTCGGCGCCGGAACCTGGCGCCGTAACGGCCTCCCCCACCATGGTGGTCGTCTCATCCGTAGCAGCGACCGCACCCATACCGGATGTTTCCGTTGGCACCGGCTGCGCGCTCTGATCCGCTTGAGGTTCATTCCGGCTGCCGCATGCGGCAAGACCGGACGCACTTGCCACGACGGCCGCAAGCATCAACAGCTGCCATCGATCACGTCTCCACATCATCGTCCCCTGTTTTCGAAATCCTTACGCCCCGCGAGCGCAATTCAGCAGCAGATCGTGTCAAATTTCGGAAGCGGATGGCGTCAGATGCGGCCTTATTCCGCCGCGTCGGCTTCCGCGTATCCTTCCGGAGCATCGAAAACCATCCCGAGCGCATGCATGTAAAGATCGAGGATCGCTTCCTGCTCGGCCCGCTCGTTACGGTCCTGCTTGCGGATGCGCACGATCTGCCGCATGACCTTAGTATCGAACCCGCTGCCCTTGGCTTCGGCGTAGACTTCCTTGATATCGTCCTGGATCGCCTTTTTCTCTTCCTCCAACCGCTCGATGCGCTCGATGAAGGCGCGGAGCTGATCGCGTGCAATTCCGTGGTCGGCCATCATGGGACTCCTTTCGTTTGGACCTTTATCAATCCCAACCGCGCAGTGTGTGCAAGTGCCCGCTCCACTTACTCACAACCCAATCCCTCCTCACCTTTCCGCGATCCTGCCCATAATGTGGGCAGCAACCTAATTCGGCCAAAACATGGCCTTAGCAATTGACAGATGCACCCCTCTTTTGCTCAAACCATCCAGCGTTCGAACCAGCCATGCGAACTGTCACCTTGCCGTCATTGCTCCGCAATACCTTGCCCGCAATTCTCTTCGCGCTTACCGCCGCTCTCGGGGGTATGACGCTCTTTCCCGATCAGGCCCGGGCAGACCTGCGCGTGTGCAACGAAACCCAGAACAAGGTATCCATCGCACTCGGCTATCGCGCCGAGGCCGGGTGGCAGTCCGAAGGTTGGTGGGTAGCAAACCCCGATGCCTGTGCCATCGTTTATCAGGGACCGCTCAACGCACGGTATTACTATCTATACGCCGTCGACGACATTGGTGGCGGCGCTTGGGACGGCTCGGTGTTCATGTGCACCCAGGATTCCCCTTTCACCATTTTCGGCGTCGAAGACTGCCTGGCGCGCGGCTATGAGCGCACCGGTTTCTTCGAGCTCGATACCGAAGACAAAACCGATTGGACGCTGCAATTGACAGAGGCCAATGCAATTACCCAGGAGCCCCAATGAGAAGATCCCGCAGCGTCAAGATTCTCGCCACCCTCGGCCCGGCATCCAACGACCAGAAGATCATCGAAGAACTGGTTCGCGCGGGCGCCGACGTTTTCCGGATCAACATGAGCCACGCCAGCCACGATGTGCTGCGGGAGACTGTCGCCAAAATACGGGCGGTCGAGAAAACCATCCGCTACCCGATCGGCATTCTGGTCGATCTTCAGGGGCCCAAGCTACGCGTCGGCAAATTCGCAGAAGGTTCGGTGATGCTCACCCCGGGCGAGACCTTCACGCTCGACACCTCCGAAATGCCAGGCGACAAGACCCGTGTCTATCTTCCGCACCCGGAGATTTTCTCTTCGGTCAAGGTCGGTGACAGGCTCCTGCTCGACGACGGCAAGCTCGAATTGAAGGTTGCCGCCAAATCCGCCGAAGCGATCAACTGCTCTATCGTTTACGGCGGCAAACTCTCGGACCGTAAGGGCGTCTCCCTGCCCGACACCCTCCTGGGAATGGGCGCACTCACGGAAAAAGACCGCGCCGACCTTCAGGCTGGTCTCGAAGTCGAAGCCGATTGGATCGCACTTTCCTTCGTCCAGCGCCCCGAAGACATTATCGACGTACGCAAGATCGTCCAGGGCCGTGCCGGCGTGCTCGCCAAGATCGAAAAACCCCAGGCGATCGACCAATTGGACGAAATCATCAAACTCTCGGATGCCATCATGATCGCCCGCGGTGACCTTGGCGTGGAAATGCCGCTCGAAGCGGTTCCGGGCTTGCAAAAGCGCATGATCCGTATGTGCCGCCGCATGGGCAAGCCTGTGGTCGTCGCCACCCAGATGCTCGAATCCATGATCACCTCGCCCGTGCCGACCCGCGCCGAGGTCTCCGACGTCTCCATCGCCGTCTTCGAGGGCGCCGACGCCATCATGCTGTCCGCCGAAAGCGCATCGGGATCCTACCCGGTCCAGGCTGTCGCAACCATGAACAAGATCGCCGTAGCGGTTGAACAGGACAGCAATTTCCAGGCTATCATCCGCGCCCAGGCGACCCAGCCGGAAGCTACCGCCGCCGACGCAATTTCCGCCGCCACCCGGCAGGTCGCCGAAACGCTCGATCTCGCAGCCATCGTCACCTATACATCCTCAGGTTCGACCGGGATCCGCGCCTCACGCGAGCGTCCCGCCAAGCCGATCATCGCGCTTTCGCCCAAGATATCGACGGTCCGCCGGCTATCGCTGGTGTGGGGCCTGCACTGCGTGCAGACCGAGGATGCGATCTCGCTCGACGACATGGTCGACCGCGCCTGCGCCATCGCCTATCTCGAAGGCATCGCCCGTCCGGGGGACCGCGTCGCGATCACCGCCGGCGTGCCGCTCGGCACTCCCGGCGCCACCAATATGCTCCGCATCGCCTTTGTCGGGCAGGATGGCGCTGGCGGGTCTTAGAGCGTGTCCAGAAAAAGTGGGAGCCACTTTTTCGGTTCGGACACGCGC
Organism: Pelagibacterium halotolerans; assembly: GCF_044811015.1. Lineage (GTDB taxonomy): Bacteria > Pseudomonadota > Alphaproteobacteria > Rhizobiales > Devosiaceae > Pelagibacterium > Pelagibacterium halotolerans_A. The sequence goes on along the minus strand of NZ_CP085243.1, from coordinate 3,255,431 downwards.
CAAGCCAAGTCCGTGATGGTGCCGTGCTGGATCCAATTCAGCACGGCACCATCACGGTCGCTCCGAAAACGATCAAAGAAAAAGCCCGCCTCTTTCGAAGCGGGCTTTTTCAATTCAAACGGTCGAACGCTACAATCAGCCCTGGCGGACTTTCATGCGCTTGTTGACCTTGTTGATGATGTAGACGCGGCCACGACGACGGACCAGCTTGTTGTCGCGGTGCCGGGTCATCAGCGCCTTGAGCGAATTACGGACTTTCATTTCTACTGCCTCGGACAATAAGGGAACGGCGCGGGCTCAAGGCACCGCGAGAAAAGTTGGCCGGAACATAGGGGCAAAGCCCGTATCTGTCAACGCGCACGACAGATCCACCAGAGAGGATTTCCGATCATTTTTCCGTCCCGAACTTTCCAGCTTAATCAACCCTTTACGCGTAGCTCCCTAGGATACCTGTCTAAGCGAGGTTCAACCGCCGGAAACCATAGGATGTCCCCAAATCTCCCTGGAGAAGGACAAGCAATGCCGGCGCGCGTTCTTGTCGCGGTTCCTCACAAGGCCCTCGCGTCTGTCATCGCGGGACTGCTGCGCGGCATTGGCGTCAAATGGATCAGCGAGACACATGACAGCGCCTTTACAGCCAGGCTTCTCTCCGAGCGCGCCTTCGACGCGGTGGTTCTTGACAACGACATCGGCCCAGAGGGCGGCATCAAGCTCACGCGCCACCTGCGCATAACGAACGGTCCCAATAAAACCGTTCCCGTCATCATGATCTCAAGCGGCGCCGACCGCAGGCACATCGAAAGCGCCCGCGACGCTGGTATTCACGAATTCTTACGCCTACCGATCAGCGCGGAGGTTCTGCGCGTACGGCTCGCCGCCGCCACCGCCAACCCGCGCGCCTTCGTCTCCGCGCCCGAATACGCAGGCCCGGATCGCCGGCGCCGGCGGAACGCCTATCGCGGCGCCGAGCGCCGCACAAACCGGTAAGCGGTAGAGCCTAAATCTCCTGCCACCGGATGCAGGAGACGTAGCGCCCGCCCCCAACATGCTCGAGCGGCGGTGTCACCTGCGCACATCGCTCCTGCGCGTGCGGACACCGCGTACGGAAATAGCACCCCGAGGGTGGATTGATCGGCGAAGGAATTTCGCCTTTCAGCCCCTCGATCGTGCGCTCGCGCGCGCGTTTAGGGTCAGCAATGGGCACGGCGGTAAGAAGCGCCCGGGTATAAGGATGTTTGGGATCGGTGTAGAGGTCCTCGCCCGTCGCCAGCTCGGCGATGCGCCCGAGGTAAAGCACCATGATTCGATCCGAAACGTGCCGCACCACCGAAAGGTCGTGGCTGATGAAGACCAGCGTCAGCCCGAACTGCTCCTTGAGATCCGCGAGCAGATTAAGGATCTGCGCCTGGATCGACACGTCGAGCGCGGAGACAGGCTCATCGCAAACGATCAGCTTGGGTTCGGTCACCAGCGCCCGCGCGATGCCGATCCGCTGTGCCTGTCCACCGGAGAATTCGTGCGGATAGCGATTGATCATCTCTGGCAGAAGCCCAACCGCTTCCATCACCTCCATCACCCGCGCCATGCGCTGCTTGCCTTTCATGTCGGGCCGCAGCGTCTTCAAGGGATCGGCGATGATCTCGCCCACGGTCATGCGCGGGTTGAGCGAAGCGAGCGGATCCTGAAAGATGATCTGCAAATCCTGCCGTGTCCGGCGCATCTCGTCCTTACTCAGCGCGGTCAGATCCTCGCCCAGCCACACAACCTTGCCCTCATCGGGCTCGATGAGCTGCAGAATGCAGCGCCCCAATGTGGATTTCCCGCACCCGGATTCCCCGACAATGCCGAGCGTTTCGCCGCGCCCGACGGTAAAGCTCACATTGTCGACAGCCGTCAGCGTCAGCGGCGGACGGAACAGACCGGCATGGATCGCGAAGGTCTTGGTAAGGTTTTCGACGTTCAAAAGCACGCCTGTATCCTGCTGCATCAGGCCACCTTTTCTCTTTCTTTGACGGCGTCATCGTGGAAGCAGGCGGTTACACGCCCATCCGCACGCGGAATGAGCGCGGGCCGTTCCTTGAGACACTGCTCGGTCTTGAAGGCACAGCGCGGGTTGAACGCGCAGCCGGGCGGCAGGTGCGTGAGGTTGGGCGGCAACCCCTTGACCGGATCGAGCCGTCCCAACTTCGCTTCCACACGAGGTGTCGAATGCAGAAGCCCAAGCGTATAGGGATGCCGGGGGCTGTAGAACAATTCGTCCACGGTGCCTTTTTCGACGGCGCGCCCGGCATACATGACCATCATCTGGTCCGCGAGCCCCGCGACGACACCCAGATCGTGCGTGATCATCACGAGGGCTGTATCGAAGGTATCGGTCAGCTCCTCGAAAAGCTTGAGCATCTGAGCCTGCACTGTCACGTCGAGCGCCGTCGTCGGCTCGTCCGCGATCAGCACCTTGGGCTCGCACAAAAGCGCCATGGCGATCATCACCCGCTGACGCTGCCCACCCGAAAGCTCGTGCGGATAGGCGCGGATAACGCGCTTGGCGTCCGGCAGGCGCACGGTTTCCAGCATGGTCCTGGCGCGTTCGAGCGCTTCGGCGGGTTTCATCCGCTTGTGCCGCTCAAGCACTTCGACCATCTGCTCGGAAATCCGCATATAGGGATTGAGCGAGGTCATCGGATCCTGGAAGATCATGGCGATGTCCTTGCCGCGGATTTCGTCGAGCTGACGTGGGTTCATCCCCACAAGCTCGGTACCCGCCAGCTTGGCACTGCCAGTGGCGCGTCCGTTGCGCGCAAGAAGCCCCATGATCGAAAGGAAAGCCTGGCTCTTGCCGGACCCGCTCTCGCCCACGACCGCAAGCGTTTCCCCCGCCTTGAGCGAGAAGTTCATGTCGGTTACCGCATGAACTTCGCGGTCATGCAACTCGAAAGTGACCGTAAGGCCTTTAACATCGAGTACTGTCTCTGCCATCGTTAGCGGTCCTTTGGATCGAGTGCGTCACGCAGGCCGTCACCGATATAGGTGAGGCACAAGAGCATCGTGACCAGAACGATTGCCGGGAAAATCAATAGCCACGGCATCACCTCGGCCACCGGTCCGCCATTGGAAATCAGCGTACCGAGCGAAGTGAGCGGCTCCTGTACACCGAGCCCGATATATGAAAGGAAACTCTCGGTCAGAATGATTTCAGGAACAGTCAGCGTCGCGTAAATCACCACCGGACCGGTGAGGTTGGGCACGATATGACGCATGATGATGGCGAACGGCTTGGCACCCCCCGCTCGCGCCGCTTCGATGAACTCGCGTTCCTTGAGCGACAGCGTCTGCCCGCGCACGATCCGCGCCATCGTGAGCCATTCGAGTGCACCAATGCCGATGAACAAAAGGATCGGCGAGCGCCCGAAGATCACAACGAGGATGATGACGAACAGGATATAGGGCAACGCGTACATGATGTCGACGAAGCGCATCATGACCGAATCCACCCGACCACCGAAATACCCGGCCACCGCGCCATAGACGACGCCGATGAAGACCGAAACCACGGTCGCGACCGCGGCAACGGTCAGACTCATCTGCGTGCCTTGCAGCAGGCGCGCAAGAAGATCGCGCCCGTTCTGGTCCGTCCCCAGGAAATGGCCTTTGGCAAAATCGGGCGGCTTGCGGATCGCGGTCCAATCGACCTCCCCGACGCCCCAGGGCACGAAATAGGGTCCGACGAACGCGATAAGAATGATCGCGGCCAGAACGAAGATCGAAACCATCGCAGCCTTGTTCTTGGAAAGCCGGCGCAGCGCGTCTTGGGTGAGCGACCGCCCCTTGGGCGCGTCGAGCTGCTCAAGCTTGTCCGCATATGCGGACAGCGTGGTGTCTTTACCAGTCAGTCCGGGCATCAGCGGTACCTCACTTTGGGATCGATCCACGCGTAGACGATATCGACCAGAAGATTGAGAATGAGGATGAGAACCACATAGAAAATCGTCGTGCCGAGCACGAGCCCGTAGTCACGGTTGAGTGCTGCGTTGATAAAGTAACGCCCGATACCCGGCAGGCCGAAGACCTGTTCGACCACCAGCGAACCGGTAAGCAGATAGCTCAATCCCGGCCCGAGATAGGACACCACCGGAATAAGCGCGGGCTTGATCGCATGCCGCGCGAGAATGAGCCTCTCGCCAATACCCTTGGACTTGGCCGTCCGGATATAATTGGTGCCCAACACCTCGATCATCGAGCCGCGCATCAGGCGCGAAATACGCGCCGCGTGCGGCCACGAGAGCACAAGGACGGGCATGATGAGATGCGGAATCGAAAAGCCCGGCCAACCGCCCGCCGGCAACCAGCCCAGATGCACCCCAACCCCAAGCTGCAAGAGTGCTGCCATCAGGAAGTTGGGAATGATCACGCCGATCATGACGGCAAAAACGAGGACATAATCCGGCCACTGGTTCTGTTTAACCGCCGCAACGATGCCCGCAATGATCCCGACTGCCGTGGCCAGCACGAACGCGGTCATGCCCAGCATGAGCGTAAACGGTAGACCGATGGCCAGAAGCTGGCTGACCGAGAAGTCGTACGACGACATCGACGGGCCAAAATCGCCCTGCAGGACACCGGAGACGTAAATCCAGTATTGCTCCCAAAGCGGCTTATCGAGGTTGTAATGCGCCAGCACGTTCTGCAGCACGGCCGGCGGTAGAGGTCGTTCGCGGTCGAACGGCCCGCCCGGTGCGGCGCGCATGACGATAAAACAGAGCGTAATCGCGATAAACGCGATAGGGAGCGCCGACAGGATCCGGCGCAGCACATAGTTGATCATGGTGAGGTACCGATCTTCTCACGTAACGGCGCGGGCCCCTGCCGCTGTCCGTTAAGGCGCGGGGGCCGCGGAGAGTATCCGCGGCCCCGGCTGGGTTTGCTCTTAGTCTTCCGACATGGACAGCCAGCGCGTACGGTGGATGTCCTTGGCGTTGTCTTCGAACCCTTCGATATCGGGGGAGACGACGTTCTTGGAGACATAATAGTAGATCGGGAAGGCCGCGGTTTCGTCCATCGCGATCTCTTCGGCCTCACGCAGCACTTCGGCGCGCTCATCCATGTCGAGGATGGTGGCACTGTCGCGGAGGAGTTGGTCGAACTCTGCGTTGTTGTAGCGGCCGTAGTTGTAGATGATGTCCGAACGCAGCAGTTCGAGCATGTTGATGGGGTCGTTATAGTCCATCAGCCAGCCCGCGCGGCCCACACCGTCGAAGTCGTTATTCTGAAGCGCGTCGTAGTGCACGGCGACTTCGGAGTTGAACAGTTCGACATTGATGTGCAACGGCTCCCACATCGCAGCGATAGCCACAGCGATACGCTGGTGGTTTTCGTTGGTGTTGTACTTGAGCTGCAGGTTGAGCGGATTATCTTCCGAATAACCGGCCTCTTCCATCATCTGGACAGCCTGCGCGACGCGCTCGCCATAGTCCATGTCCGCCCATTCGGGCTGATATTCGTCGAAGTCGTAATTCGCGGTCCCCGGCGGCACCCAGCCATAGGCCGGCAATTCGCCGGTGCCCAGGATATCCGGACCGATCACTTCGCGGTTGATCGCCATGGACATGGCTTCACGCACATTCGGATCGGCAAGCTCTTCCTTGTTGTGGTTGATCACGTAGTAGTAGAGCCCAAGGAACGGAGCCACATGGGCCTCGCCCGGATACTGATCCTGCAGGAGCTGGTACTGGTCGGTCGGGAAGTCCGTAAGGATATCGAATTCCCCGGCGCGGTAGCGCTGCAGTGCGGCCGAAATATCGTCCATCGAATAGTACATGACTTCTTCGATATCGACGTTGTCGGCGTCGTGGAACGTTTCGCTCTTGACCGCCTTGATGTGGCTATTGGGCACCCATTCGGTAATGCTGTATGCGCCGTTGCCGACAATATTTTCAGGCTGGATCCAATCCTCGCCCAGTTCTTCGACCAGATGCATCGGCACCGGATAGGCGGTGTAGTGCGTCAGCGCGTCGAGGAAATACGGGGTCGGCGCTTCGAGCGTGAACGCGATCGTCTTGTCGTCGATCACTTCGATGCCAAGTTCGTCGACATCCATCTCACCGGCGTTGACCGCTTCTGCGTTCTTGATCGGATACTGCAGATAGGCATAGTCCGCCGCCATTTCGGGCGAAAGCAGACGCTTGAAGGCGTATTCGAAGTCCTGCGCCGTCACCGGCTCGCCATCGCTCCACACCGCATCGTCGCGGATCGTGAAGGTGTAGGTCAGACCGTCTTCGGAAATTTCGTAGGATTCTGCCTGGCCCAGGATCGGTTCGGCACCGATGTCCTCAGTCATCAGGCCTTCGAGGTAGTCGCCTACGATCCGGTTTTCCCAGTCGCCGGAAACCCGGTGCGGGTCGAGCGAAGCGGGCTCGCCACCATTGAACATGTGCAGGGTTTCCGCCGAAGCGGTACCGGCCATGGCGACAGCCATAAGCCCGGCGAGGACGCCCCCTTTTAGGACGTTCGTAAGATACATGATGATCATCTCCTTATTGTGGACGAATGATGTTTCCAGCCCTGGCCGCTCTCTGTTTTTGATGAAATGGAGCAGCTCAAAAGTGCAGGAAGGGAGAATATCATTCCCCCATTCCCTAGGATCGGGAGCCTATCCTTGCTCAAACGGCTTTGACAAGCACTGATTGACGTTATCGTTCAACCAGTGCCGTCACCCCCATCCCGCCGGCGGTGCAGACAGAGATCAGCGCGCGGTTTTTCTCTTTTATGTTGAGTAGCTTAGCGGTCATCCCGAGAATGCGGGCACCGGTTGCCGCGAAGGGGTGTCCATAGGCCAGAGAAGACCCGTTGACGTTGATTTTGTCCACAGGAATATGACCCAGCGGTTCGTCGCGATCCAGCACGGTCCGGTTGTACTCAGGGTCTTCCCATGCTCTGAGCGAGCATAAGACTTGCGCGGCGAACGCTTCATGAAGCTCGAACAGGTCGATGTCGGAAAACCCGATTCCCGCCCGGCGTAGAAGGTCCGATACCGCGATGGTCGGTGCCATCAAAAGCCCGTCGCCATGCGCGAAATCATTGGCCGAAACCGCCCCCATGGTGAGATAGGCGAGGATGGGAAGTCCTCGTTCTTTCGCCCAGTCCTCACTGGCCAGCAACACTGATGCCGCCCCATCGGTCAGTGGCGTCGAGTTGGCCGCCGTCAACGTGCCCTTGCCCGAGCGCTTGTCGAACGCCGGCTTCATCGTGGCCATCTTCTCGAGGCTCGTATCGGGCCGCACGTTGTTGTCCTTGACGATCCCCGCGCACGGCACCAGAAGATCGTCATGGAACCCTTCCTCATACGCCCGTGCAGCGTTGTGGTGGCTTCGAAGCGCCACCTCGTCCTGCTCCTCGCGGGAAAGCCCCCATTCCTTGGCCATCAATTCGCAGTGCTCGCCCATCGAGAGCCCCGTGCGCGGCTCCTGCGTCGAAGGCGCAATCGGCGTGATCTCGCCGAAATTGAACCCCTTGAACGCCGCGAATTTCTCGCCCGTCGTCCTGGCTCGCGACAGCGCGATCATGCGCTTCTGCATCTTCGGCCCGAGCACTACAGGGCTATCCGAAACCGTATCCGACCCCGCTGCGATGCCGCTGTCGATCTCGCCCGTGGCGATCTTGGCCCCGAGCGTCAGCGCCGCCTGCAATGAGGTGCCACACGCGATCTGCATCGTCGTGCCCGGCGTAAACGGCGACAACCCCGCATCGAGCAAGGCTTCGCGTGCAAGGTTGAAGTCCTTCGAATGCGAGATGACCGCCCCGGCCATCACCTCGCCGACACGCTCACCCTTGAGCCCATATTTATCCGCCAGCCCGCCGATGGCCGCCGAAAGCATGGAGAGGTTCGTCTCGTTCTCATAACCTGTATACGCCCGGCAGAACGGGATGCGGGCACTGCCGACGATGGCGACTCTACGCAATTCCTGGGTCATTCTAAGCCTTTCCGTCCTGACGTGCCTTGAGCGGACCTCCGAGGAACGGAGCGAACCCCGTCCCCAAGATCATGCCGATATCCGCATGATCCGCATCGGCCACGACGCCTTCGGAGACGATAATTTCGGTTGTATCGACCAGCGGCTGGACCAGATCGCGTCCCAGCCCGGCGAGATTGCCGTGCGGCGGCGCTTTCGCCTTCTGCGCCTTGCCGTTCTCCCAGCGGTAGAAGCCCTGCCCCGTCTTGCGCCCGAGCTTGCCTTCGGCGACGAGCCTGGCGAACCGGCTCTCTTCGGAGACCTCCTGCCCCAGCTCGCGCGCCACCGAAGCGCCGACGTCGAGCCCGACGGTATCCATCAGTTCAATCGGCCCCATCGGCATCCCGAACGCCACGGCTGCAGCATCGAGCTGCTCTGGGCTTTCCCCCTTCTCGACCCGCTCGACGGCGGCGAGCATATAGGGCATCAACGCCCGATTGACGAGGAAGCCAGGCGCGGACTTGACGACCACCGGGCTCTTGCCGATGGCGAGCACGAACGAGCACCCCACCCGGATCGACGCCTCGTCATTGAGCTTGGATTGAATCACCTCGACAAGCGGCAGTTGCGCCACCGGGTTGAAGAAGTGCAGCCCGATCAATCTCGCCGGGTTCTCCAACCCCTCGGCGATCCGCTCAAGTTCGATGGACGAGGTATTCGTCGCCATGATCGCGCCGGGCTTCAAGCGCTTCTCGGCTGTCTCGAAAATCTCGCGCTTGACCTCGAGCTTTTCGACAACCGCCTCGATCAGCACATCGCAGCGCGGAATGCCCTTGCCCTCGACATCCGCCTCCAGCCGGCTCATCGCCGCGTCGACCGCCTGCTTGGCCTTGAGCCGCTTCTTAAAGAGCGTCTTGGCCCGATCGAGCGCCGGCTTGATCCGGTCCATATCCATGTCCTGCAGCGTCACCGCCAGCCCGCGCAGCGCGCACCAGGCGGCGATATCGCCCCCCATCACGCCCGCGCCCACGACATGCACGCGCGAGAACTGCGGCTTGGGCTTGGCGCCCTGCTTCTTGAGCGCTTCGGAGAGGAAAAACACGCGCCGCAAATTCTGCGCCGTATCCGAGCCCATCAGCGGCACAAAGGCATCGATTTCCGCCCTGATCATCGCCTTGGGATTGTCCCCGTGTTTCTCGAAAAGATCGATCAGCGTGAACGGTGCCGGATAATGGCTCTTGTTGACCTTCTTGGCCGTCTCATCGCGCATCTTGTCGGCGACCCGGCCCTTCAACGGCCCCATCGCCATGGCGCGTTTAGAAAACGGTGCCGGGGACGCCTTGCGCTTCTGCAAGATCGCCTTACGCGCCTCCCAGCGCAGATTGTCCGGATGCCGTACGAGCTTGTCGACGAGGTTCATCCTTTTGGCTTGGCTCGCCCGCAAATTCCGCCCGGTCAGCATCAATTGCATCGCATCGATAGGCCCAGCCTGCCGGATCGAACGCCCCGTCCCGCCGAACCCTGGAAAAATCCCCAGCTTCACCTCGGGGAAACCAATCTTGGTTGCTTCGGAGTTCACCGCGATCCGGTAGTGGCACGCCAGCGCCAATTCCAGCCCGCCGCCTACGCAGAACCCATTGATCCCGGTAACGAACGGCACCTTCAAATCCTCGATCCGCTGGAACACCGCATGCGTACGCTTGAGCGCTTCGGGCAGGATCGCAGGATCGCTCATCTGGTCGAACTCGGAAATGTCCGCCCCGGCGACGAATCCGCCCGGCTTGCCCGAAAGCAGCGCCACTCCGGCAATGTCGCCGGAACTGGCGAGCCCCTCGATATGTCCAACAATCTCCTCAAGCTCGGCGATCACTTCGCGACTCAGGACATTGACCGAATTGCCCTCGACATCGAGCGTCAGCCACCCGATCCCTTCGACATCGGTTTCAAAGTGCCAGTGCTTGGTAGCCGGTGGCGATTTGGAGCTATCCGATTGCGCCAAGGCACGATCCTCCATCAATTGTTTTTGCTGTGGCTCGCCGGAATGGGCGGCGTAACGGCTGCCTATTGGGCAGCCGTTGTGATTTCAGTTTGATGACCGGCTTGCGGTCTCGCGAGCGCATCGAAGTCGAAATCGTCGACCCGGATCACGCGGTCGGTCGCTTCGTCCGCAATCCGCATGATTTCGGCCTCCTCGGGCGTCAGAATGCCCTTTTCGACAGCATCCGCAATCGCATCGCGGTCGAGCCGCCGGTCGATCTCACCTTTCTTGAGCGCGCGGAAGAACTTCTTTTCGATCTCCGCAGCCGCTTCAACCTTGGCGAGCGCATCTTCGAGAAGCCCCGTCCGGTCGTCGGGGTCGAACGAGACGTAGACCCCGCGTGTCAACCGGTCGCGAAGCGCCGACTGCCCTAGCACCGACCGCGCCAGCCGGAAATTCTCCCGGTCCCGCGAAGGCCGCGCACGCCGTCCGAAGGGGAAGATCAGTACCGAAAGCGCAAACCGGAACAGAGGGTTGGGGAAATTGTCGATCACCCCGCCCAGCGCCTCCTCGATCCCGGCGATCCGGTCGCGGGCAATTGCGTCGACAATCGCAATGTCCTCCGGCATACGCCCATCGTCCTCAAAGCGCTTCAAGGCCGTCGACAAGAGGTACAGCTCGGAAAAGGCGTCCGCCATCCGGCCCGACAGCATCTGCTTGCGCTTGAGATCCCCACCCAGAAAGATGACCGTCCAGTCCGCAGCCAACGCAAAGCTTTGCGCGTACCGGTGTACCTGCCGATACCAGCGCTTGAGTTCGTGCCGGACCGGCGAAGACGCAAACCGGCCGCCCGTGACGTTGTGGAAGAACGTCGCGGTCTTGTTCCGCAGCATGAACCCGACATGGCCGGCAAACGCCCTGTCGAACGCCTTGAGGCCACGCTGCCTGTCGCTATCTTGTGCAGCACGCACTTCAGCGAGAAGGTAAGGATGCGCGCGAAGCGCCCCTTGCGCGAACGTGATCAGCGTCCGGGTGAGGATGTTCGCCCCCTCCACGGTGATCGCCACCGGGATGGTCTGATAACCAGAGAACAGATAGTTCGACGGCCCATCCTGCACCGCGCGCCCGCCATGGATATCCATCGCGTCGTCCACCCGGTGCCGCATCTCATCGGTCGTGCGATATTTGAGCGCCGCGGAAATCACTGCGGGCTTCTGTCCATCGTCGACCATCGCCGCAGTCATCGCCCGGCTCGCTTCGAACTGGTAGGCGGATTTGACCAGCCGCGCCATTCCTTCAGCGACGCCTTCCATCATCCCGATGGAAATGCCGAACTGCCGCCGGATGCGCGCATAGGCCGAAGTGGTCCGTAGCGCACCCTTGATCGAAACCGTCCCGATTGCTGGCAGCGAAATCGCCCGCCCCGTCGAGAGGCATTCCATCAGCATCCGCCAGCCCTGCCCGGCATATTCGGGGCCACCGATGAGGAAATCCATCGGCACGAACACATCCTTGCCCGAGGTCGGCCCGTTCATGAAGGCCGCGCGCGCCGGCAAATGCCGCCGCCCGATCTCGACCCCGGGATAATCCGCCGGCACGAGCGCCAGCGTGATCCCCACGTCCTCGCCCTTGCCCAGGTGATTGTCCGGGTCGTGCAGGTTGAACGCCAACCCCAGAAGCGTCGCCACCGGCGCGAGCGTAATGTACCGCTTGTCCCACGAGAGCCGGACGCCCAGCACTTCCTTGCCCTCATAGGTACCGTAGCAGACCACACCTACGTCCCGCATCCCGGCGGCATCGGACCCCGCATGCGGCCCGGTCAGCGCAAAGCACGGGACTTCCTGCCCGCGCGCCAGCCGCCCCAGATATTTCTCCTGCTGCTCCGGCGTGCCGTATTTCTCCAGGAGTTCGCCCGGCCCCAGCGAATTGGGCACCATCACGGTAATTCCCGCCGCTATGGAGCGTGACGCAATCTTGGAAACAACCTGGGATTGCGCCTGCGCCGAAAACCCTAGCCCGCCATGCTCCTTGCCGATGAGCATCCCGAGGAACCCCTTGTCCTTGAGGAACTGCCAGACCTCGGGGGGCATATCCATGCGGTTGTGGCGCGTATCCCAGTCGTCGATCATCGTGCAGACTTCCTCGCACGGTCCGTCGAGGAATGCCTGCTCCTCTTCGGTCAGAACCGGCTTGCGGATGTCGAAAAGCTTGTCCCAATCCGGCTGTCCCGAGAAAATCTCAGCGTCCCACCCAACAGTCCCCGCATCGAGCGCTTCTTGTTCCGTGCGCGAAATCTTCGGCAGGATCTTCTTGACCATCCCATAGGCGGGGCCGGTCAGAACAAACCGCCGTATCGGTGGCAGAGCCAGAAGTCCCAGGGCAACCGCCGGCAGCAGCGCAAACACCCAGCCTGCGATGTTGCTTGAAAACGCCAGCCCGGTTTCGGGCCGCAGCATCGCCAGAACCCCGATCGCGAGCGCTGCCAACGCCCATTGCCAAAGCGCTGCTTGCCGGATTGCAAGCACGAAGAACAGGGCAACGCCCAGTGCAACAAGGATCCAGGCCATGATGAGGTCTCCTCAATCGCTATGCCGGCGCGCGCCGTCCCACGCCGCTAATACCGCCAGAATACACCTAAGGACGTTAACGTCAACCTGTTACCCTATGCGACATCAGATGATTGCCAAATTGTAAACCGCCGGCCGAAGTGCAACGCTGCGCCATACCCATCCGTTGCATCATAGTGTCCCGCTTCCATTTTGGATGAATGGGCTCAATAGGCAACGTCATGAAGCAAAGCGGCGCCTCATGGCGCCAAATCGCCATAAAGGCAGCTCGTCAATTAATTGACGCTTACGTCATGCTGTGCGAAAATCGATCCCCAAATGGGCCAAAGGCCCCGGAGGAGAACATCGACATGACCCAGGCTGTACCGCATGACCTGCCCCGCCCTTGGGAGAAGTCCTACCCCGAAGACATCAAATGGGACGTAGAGATCGCTACCGAGCCGGTGCACATGCAATTACAGGCATCCTGCGCTCGCATGGGGGATGCGACCGCGATCGACTTTCTGGGAGCGACAACCAGCTTTTCCTCCCTTTGGAGACAGATCGAGGCATTCGCCGGAGCACTGCAAAGCGAGCTCGGCGTCAAAAAAGGCGACCGGGTCGCGCTCTTGATGCCGAACTGCCCAAACTACGTCATTTCCTATTATGCCGTCCTTCTGGTGGGTGGAACCGTCGTCAACTGTAACCCGCTCTACTCCTCTTCCGAGATCGGTCATATCGTTGGCAATGCCGGTGCCGAGATCATGATCACGCTCGACCTCGAACTTACGTTCTCAAACGCCCGGAAAATGGTCGAGGCAGGGCACATCAAGACGCTCGTCGTCGCCCATTTCCCGGATGCACTGCCGGGGCTGAAGCGTATTCTGTTCTCGCTCTTCAAGCGCGGCGACCTTGCTTCGCCAAAGAAATCGAGCGCCTCCGGCAGCGTTATCGACTTCGCCGAACTCATAGCGCTTGGGCGCAAGCCCGAGCCCGCTGCCATCGATCCTCACAAAGACGTCGCCGTGCAGCAATATACCGGCGGCACGACTGGCATTCCCAAAGGTGCGATGCTCAGCCACGCCAACGTTGCCGCCAATATGGATCAGATCGACAAATGGGGGTGCGGGCTTTTCTACCCCCCCTCCAAGATCGTTGCCATCCTGCCGTTCTTCCATATCTTCGCAATGACGGTATGCATGAACGTACCGCTCTGCTCGGGCGCCCAGGTTGTCATGCTCCCGCGCTTCGACCTCAAGAATTTCATGTCGCTCATGAAACGCACGCGACCCAACGTGCTGCCCGCGGTGCCCACGCTCCTGCACGCACTCGCCGTCAAGCCGGAAGTTACGCCGGACGTTCTCGCTCCGCTCGAGGTCGCGATTTCCGGCGGTGCGGCGCTCGACAGCGCAACCCGCGACGCCTTTGCCAAAAAGTCCGACGCCATCCTGGCCGAGGGTTATGGGCTGACCGAAGCCTCCCCGGTGGTCACCTGCGCCGCACTGCGCTTGCCCTCAAAGCGCGGCTCGATCGGCCTCCCTTTGCCCGGCACAGACCTGCAATTTCGGGACCTCGACGATCCCGACAAGGTACTGCCCTATGGCGAGCGCGGCGAGCTCTGCGTCAAGGGTCCGCAGGTCATGCTGGGATATTTCGATAATGAGGAGGCGACGCGCGCCGTCATGACGCCTGACGGATTCTTGCGCACCGCCGATGTCGGCTACCTCGATGAGGACGGCTACGTCTTCCTCGTTGACCGCATCAAGGACCTGATCCTGTGCTCGGGCTTCAACGTCTATCCGCGTTCCATCGAAGATGCGATTTATACCCATAACGCCGTCGATGAAACCTCGGTCATCGGCGTAAAGGACGACTATCGTGGCGAGGCGCCGATTGCCTACGTCAAACTCAAAGAAGGGAGCACGCTGGACGAACAGACTCTGATGGCGTACCTCAAGGACCGTTTGTCGAAAATCGAGATGCCGCGCGAGATCATCTTCAGGGACGAGCTCCCCAAGACGATGGTTGGCAAGCTCTCGAAGAACGACCTGCGCGCGGACTATGACAAACACCATCAATAGGGAGACCAAAAGCATGAATCGCGTGGACGCGGAAAAGCGGGATCTGTTCGCCATTGCCGATCTCGCCAAGGAGTTCTCGATCTCCACGCGCACGATCCGGTTCTACGAATCCAAAGGCCTCCTGCAGCCGGAACGTGTTGGCGGCACCCGCGTCTTCCGCCGCCGCGACCGCGCTCGCCTGATCCTCATCCTGCGAGGCAAGCGCCTAGGGTTCTCGCTGCGCGATATCTCCGAATATCTGAGCCTCTATGACGTCGACGAAACCCGCACTGCACAGGTTCAACTGCTCATCGAAAAAGTCGATGAGCGGCTGGCTTCCTTACGCCAGCAGCGCACCGATCTCGACACGACAATCGCCGAGCTTACGGAAATCCGGGAGCTTGCCGATGAGCGGCTGAAGAGCGGGAAGTAGCCGCTAAGCCCGCTTCCGCGGCCGGCAATCCGGGCGCGCGGCCAGCCATTTCGAAAGCGCCGCGCCAGCCATCGGCTTGGCATAAAGATACCCTTGATGGACCGTACACCCCAGCGCCTCGAGGAACCGTCGCTGCGCGTCGGTCTCTATCCCTTCGGCGACCACCGCCATACCGAGACTTTGCCCGATGCGCACCACCGCGGTCACCACCGCCTGGGCGTTCGCGTCGTCCTCCAACAGGTCCATGAACCCGCGGTCGATCTTGAGTTCGTCGACCGGCAGCCGCGCCAGGAACGAAAGGCTCGAATAACCCGTACCGAAATCGTCCATTGAAAGATGAACGCCCATTTCCGTGAGACTCTCGGTGTTGGTCATCACGCTAGGGGTCCGGTCGAGCATCAGGCCTTCGGTAATCTCAAGCGTCAGGTCTCCCGGTTCTAGCCCGAATTCGGCGAGGCATTCGGCGACCTGCCCTGAGAACGTAGGATTGCGGAACTGTAAGGGGGAAATGTTGACCGAGACCATCGGCACCGCAAACCCCTCGCTCCGCCACCGGGCCAATTGCGCACAGGCGGTTCTGAGCGCCCACCGCCCCAGTGTTTCGATCACCCCGATCTCTTCAGCGATTGCGATGAACCGGTCGGGCCCAACAGTGCCGTGCACTGGATCCGTCCAGCGCGCCAGCGCCTCGATCCCGTAAAGCCGCGAGCCCGACGCATCGAACTGCGGCTGATAAGCCATCGTCAACCGGTCCTCGGCCAGTGCCGCGCGCAGCGCGTTGCCCAGCACCAGCCGGTCCTGTGTCATCGTGTTCATTGCCGGAGAAAAGAACTGATAGGTCGCCCGCCCGGCCGCCTTGGCCTCGCGCATCGCCGTGTCCCAGTTCTTTTGCAGCGTGTCGACGTCTCCACCGTCCTCGGGATAAAACGCAATTCCGACGCTCGACGAAAGCGCCACCGCGTGCCCCGAAATTGAAACCGGCTTCAAAAGCCTGTCGATGACCTCCCGCGCCGTTCGGCTCGCCGCTTCTGCATTGGCGTTGTTGAGAACGAGAAGGAATGTGTCGCCGTCGAGCCGGCACACCATGTCAGCGCTACCGGCGAGCGCAAGCAACCTCTGCCCCACCTCCGACAGCGCGATGTCGCCAGCCTCGTGTCCGAAATTGTCATTGATGTCCTTGAACCGGTCGATATCGATGCACAGAAACGCAAACCGGTGCTGCCCGAGCGGGTCCGCCGCAAGCGACCGTGCGATCCGCTCGCGCATCAGCTGCCGGTTTGGCAGCCCCGTCAGCGTATCGTAATAGGAGAGCTTGTTGATCTGCGAGCGCGCGTCATGGCGTTCGATTGCCATGGAACACAGGTGCACGCACGTCTCAACGATCGCCCGGTGCCATTCGGATGGCTCGCGCTTTTCCTTGAAATAGAAAGCAAACGTCCCCGCAACGCGTCCGTCGCGCATGACCATGGGTGAAGACCAGCACGCCTTATACCCGAGCGGCAGGAAAGCCTCCTTATAATCGGCCCATAGCGGGTCGGTTGCGATGTCGGTCACCGTAACCGGCTCCCCCCGCCACGCGGCCGTACCACAAGACCCCGCATTCGGCCCTGCGGCTGCGCCGTTGATAATCCGTGCGATATGCGGTGGCATGCTTGGCGCCGCCAGAACACGCAGACGCTTCTCGTCATCCACCGCGATGACCGAACTGATGACGTCCGGCACCAGCTCCTCGACCTGTGAACACAACATATTCATCAGCGTTTCGAGCGGCACGTCCCTCGCCATCCCTTCGAGCACCGAGCGTTGCAACTGCTGAAGCCGCTTGCTCTCGGTAATATCCGTGAGCATCGCCATCAGATACCGGAACGTGCCATCCTCGTCGTAGATCGCATCGATCTTGGCCGACACCCAAACGGTTGCACCGCTTTTGGTGTGAAGCAGAAAATCGTCCGAGAATGAGGACGTGCCGCGCTCGGCCCGCTCATGCAGGCGTGCCTCGGTTTTGGGACCGGCAAGCAGCACCCATGGATTGGTGGTTTTGACGTCCTCGATCGAATAGCCGAAAAGTTGCGTAAAGGCGGGATTGACGAAGCGCACATGGCGTCTGACGTCGGAAACCAGGATGGCGCGATCAGTA
This sequence comes from Pelagibacterium halotolerans, assembly GCF_044811015.1. Lineage (GTDB taxonomy): Bacteria > Pseudomonadota > Alphaproteobacteria > Rhizobiales > Devosiaceae > Pelagibacterium > Pelagibacterium halotolerans_A. The sequence continues at coordinate 3,238,331 of NZ_CP085243.1, read as the reverse complement.
CGCACCATCGCCATTTCGAAAAATTCGGCCACCTCCGAGCGGCTCCTGCCGCCGAAATCCCGTGCTGGGGTTTTGCGCATGCACCCGGTTCCCGGTCTTTTTGCCTGCAAGTCGGCATGACGGACTTGCCCTCATGCCAGTCTTGCGAGGTGACACTTAAGGGAGTCCTGACGCCGCGCGCGCAGGTTCAAAAGACTGGGATTGCGGTTAACGCCCGCTTGACCGGAGCGGCTAGATTTCGAACTTGATCCCCTGTGCCAACGGCAGTTCGGACGAGTAATTGACCGTGTTGGTCTGCCGCCGCATATAGGCCTTCCAGGCATCCGATCCGCTCTCGCGCCCGCCGCCGGTCTCCTTCTCCCCGCCGAACGCTCCGCCGATTTCCGCGCCCGAAGGCCCGATATTGACATTGGCGATCCCGCAATCGGACCCGATGGCGGAAAGAAACGTCTCGGTCTCGCGCACGTCCGTCGAAAAGATGCAGCTTGAAAGCCCCTGCGGCACATCGTTATGCAGCGCAATCGCCTCTTCGAGCGTCTTGTAGGTCATCACATAAAGGATCGGCGCAAAGGTCTCGGCCTTGACGATCTCGGTCTGCCCCGGCATCTCGACAATCGCCGGATGCACATAGACCCCGCCGTCAACGCCGTCGGCCTTGCCGCCACCGCTCACTGTCCCGCCCTGCGCCCTGGCAGCCGCGAGCGCCTTTTCCATCATCTCGAATGCGTGCACATCGATCAGCGGCCCGACCAGCACGCCCTTTTCAAGCGGATTGCCGATCGGCAGCCCCGCATAGACCTTTTTAAGCCGCCCAACGAGGTCCTCGGCAATATCCTCATGCACGATCAGCCGCCGCAAACTCGTGCAACGCTGACCGCACGTTCCGACCGCGGAAAAGACGATTGCGCGCGTCGCGTTCTCGATATCCGCCGATGGCGCCACGATCATGGCGTTGTTGCCACCCAACTCAAGGATCGCCTTGCCGAAGCGCTCGGCGACCCTGGGCCCGACAATCCGTCCCATGCGCGTCGACCCGGTCGCGGAAATCAGCGGCACGTCCTGCGATCCGGTCAGCGCCTCCCCGACCTCCGCGCCCCCGACGGCGACCTGCAGAAGCCCCTCGGGCGCATCCGCCCCGAACCGCTCGAGCGCCTTTTGGAAGATCTTTTCCACCGCCAGCGCGGTCAGGGGGGTCTTTTCCGACGGCTTCCAAATCGTTGTGTTCCCGCACACCGTCGCAAGCGCGAAATTCCACGCGAACACGGCGACGGGGAAATTGAACGCCGAAATAACCCCGGTCACCCCGAGCGGATGCCAGCTCTCGCGCATCGCATGCCCCGGCCGCTCGGACGCAATCGTCAACCCATAAAGCTGCCGCGACTGTCCCACGGCGAGATCGCAGATATCGATCATCTCCTGAACTTCGCCCAGGCCTTCCTGCAGGATTTTCCCGTTCTCGACCGTCACCAGCGCCCCGAGCGCCTCCTTGGCCGCCCGCAATTCCTCGCCAAAGAGCCGAATAAGTTCCCCCCGCCGCGGCGCGGGCACCCGACGCCAATCCGCAAAGGCGGCCTTCGCCTTCCCGATCATCGCCTCGACCTCTCCGGCCGAATGCACCTTCACATCCGCCAGATGCCCCCCATCGATCGGAGACGTAACCGCGAGCGTTCCCCCGGAAAGCTCGGCCTCGGTCAGAAAAGCAGCTTTGAGAATATCGGCATGCGCCATGATGATATGTCCTCGCATCGTTCATCCCGCCGCTTTGTTGCGGCTTATTGAATCACGAGACTATGCGAGCAGAAGCGCGTGGCCAAACGATGTTTGGTGAAGGAGGGATCAGCGAAGATGACAACTATTCTAGCTGCCCTCTACGGTTGGCAAGCGGTAGCCGCAGAGCGCATGGTGTTATCTATTGCTCCAAATGAAGGGGGAACTATGAGAAAAACCATCGCATTTACGATCTTTGTTGCTGCGTGGCTCGCGGGCGAGGCGGTTGCAGGGCCGGATGCTACCGCCAATCGCTTCTTGAATGACACGCCATCTATGATGGATTTCGGCGCATTGCGATTGGAGAACTACCTTCAGGATATCGATGGATTTGAGGAGATTGCCGTTCACTATAGCTGGGACCGAAATCGCGTCGTCATCTCTCGTGTTCTCGTACTCGACAATAGCGATCAGACAGATTTGGAAGAGAATTGCCGTTCATGGACGCAATCGTTGCGATCAGAAGCTCTTGTTTTCGAGGGGAACCTTGTTAACGGGATGGAATATTCCGAATTTGCAGAGTTCTTCGGGCACATCGGTTTCCAACGTACAATATCCGGTGTAACGGAAATCGAAGCGCTCAGGGAACTGGATCGGATGTTCTTGCTCGAAACGCGGTTCTGGCGACACGACGAGTCCGGGTGGAGCGCAACTCTAGAGATGACGTGCTTCGGAGAGCTCTTAGGAACAGGCTTTTCTGTATCCAGGGAGTGAAGAAATGGTGGGTGTGACTGGGATTGAACCAGTGACCCCTGCCGTGTGAAGGCAGTGCTCTCCCGCTGAGCTACACACCCGCCTGCCGCACCCGATACGGATAAAGAAAAGTGCGGTCGAAGGAACGGAAAAGGAATGGTGGGCGTGACTGGGATTGAACCAGTGACCCCTACGATGTCAACGTAGTGCTCTCCCGCTGAGCTACACGCCCGTTCCTTTGAACGCCGGCCCGTTGGACCCGCGCGGTGATCGGGGATAGACCACAAAAAACGCGCCCCGGTCAAGCCTCAAAAATCGAAAATAGCGGTCCAGCGTTCAAGCCGCGAGAAGCCGCTCGACCTCGCCCACCAGATCGCGCAGATGGAAGGGTTTCGAGAGCACAGAAGCCCCCTTGGGCGCTTCACTGTCGGGGTTGAGCGCGACCGCGGCGAACCCGGTGATGAACATCACCTTGAGATCGGGATCGAGTTCCGTCGCGCGCCGCGCCAGTTCGATCCCGTCCATCTCCGGCATCACAATGTCGGACAACAATAATGTGAACGGCTCCTCGCGCAAACGCTCATAGGCCGACTTCCCGTTGTCGAAGGCAACCACGTCATACCCTGCGTTCTTGAGCGCGCGGGTCAAAAACCGCCGCATGTCGGAGTCGTCTTCGGCCAAGAGGATCCGGTGCATCGTCATTACTGGAGCTTCCCTTCGGGATGTTCGCCCTGATGATTCGCATGTTGGCCGGAACCTATACCCAAGACAATATCGGCCGCATAGGGATTCACCGTTCCGTTGGTTACTGCAGATGGTTACCCGCACACGTGTAATGGTGGACAATTCCCCGGCCAACGGGCAAACTTGCCAGCGAGGGGTGCGGGACGGATTCGAACCAAAAGGACTGGGTGTGCGTAGCGATTTTCACGATAGGCCGGCTTTCGAAACCATCCGACCCCGCCGCCAGATCGCGCCGCTCGTTCTCAACTCCTCGCATTCGGGCCGCGATTATCCGGCGCGCTTCCTCGCGCTTTCAAAGCTCGATGAGACCACAATCCGCCAGTCCGAAGACGCGTATGTCGACGAGCTCTTCGCCCGCGCGCCGCATATGGGCATCCCCATGCTTCGCGCGCATTTCCCGCGCGCCTATCTCGATATCAACCGCGAGCCCTACGAGCTCGACCCGCGCATGTTCCGCGACAAGCTCCCCGAGCATTTCAACACGACCTCCCCGCGCATCGCCGCGGGACTGGGCACCATAGCGCGCATCGTCTCGGAAAACCGCCCCATCTATCGCGAACTTTTGACCCTCGAAGACGCCGCGATGCGCATCGAGGGCATCTACCGGCCCTACCACAAGACCCTGCAAGGCCTACTGACCGAAACCATGAACCGCTTCGGCGTCGCGGTCCTGATCGACTGCCACTCCATGCCGCGCCTGCATCGGGGCAACGACCGCACGGCCCCCGACATCGTCTTGGGAGACCGCTACGGCACCACCTGCGCCCCAGCGATCATGGACCTCGTTGAAACCGTCTTTTCAAGCGCCGGACTGAAGGTCGCCCGCAACCGCCCCTATGCCGGCGGACATACCACCCGCACCTATGGCCGGCCGCAATACGGTATGCACTGCCTGCAAATCGAGATCAGCCGTCATCTCTACATGCACGAGCTGACACTTGTACGCCATTCGGGCTTCTCGCCCATGCAGAAGCTCGCCACCAGCCTCGTTTCCGCGCTGGCCGGCTTCGACTATACGTCCGTCGCCCGCACGCAAGCCGCGGCGGAATAAGAGCCTGATCCAATATTCGATCGGATTCCAAACGACAATTCTTTTGATAGGAAAAAGAGTGGGCCGCTCAGAGCGGCCCCAGTCAAGGGAGGAAACGTTGGCAATTCTCACCTTCGAGAGAAGACTCGACGAATTGCCAAACCATCATGCAATATCGTGCTTGAACCTTTTTGGTAAAAAGCGCAAGCCGCTTGGCACGAATGTGTATGCAATCCGCGACTCGTGTTGCAAAAAGGAATCACTTTTGTGAACTTTTTGTTTACCTCTGAGGCAATCACGCCGGATTCCACTCGTTTCAGCCCGTTTTTTCAACCGTCTGGCAGTTCATGAAAATTTCACACGACGCAGCGCCGGGCCCCGATTCGATCCGGGCCACCATGATGGAAGCCGCCGCCGCCGCCCGCGCGCTCACGCTCTCCCACTTCCGTACGCAATTGTCTGTGGACAACAAATTGAGCACCGGCTTCGACCCCGTCACGGAGGCCGACCGCGGCGCCGAAACCGCGATTCGCGAGGTCATCCACCGCCACTTCCCCGATCACGCCATCATCGGCGAGGAGTGGGAGGACAAGACCACCGGCAGTGCCTTCACCTGGATCATCGACCCTATCGACGGCACCCGCGCCTTCATCTCCGGCGTCCCCGTTTGGGGCACGCTGATCGGTCTCACCCAAGACGGCCGCGCCATTGCCGGAATGATGGAACAACCCTTCACCGGTGAAACCTGGACCGGTATCGACGGCACATCCACCTACCGACGGGGCGAGACCGAAATCCAGCTCAAGACCAGCTCCGCGAAAAGCCTCGCGACCGCCCGTGCCACCACGACAACGCCCGAGATGTTCACCGGCCCCTATGCCGCGGGCTGGCAGGCCATCCACGAACGTGTACTGCAGATGCGCTATGGGCTCGATTGCTACGGCTACTGCCTGTTGGCCTCCGGCCACATCGATCTTGTCATAGAAGCCCGTCTAAAAGACGTCGACATCGCTCCCTTAGTCCCCATCATGGAGGGCGCTGGCGGCATCGTCACCACCTGGGACGGCGGCCGCGCCGAAAAAGGCGGCACCTGCATCGCGGCGGCAACGCCGGAGTTGCACGAGGAAGCGATGGAAGTCCTGCGCGAGGCCATGCTCGCCTGACGCTACGCGCTCTGCTCGGTCACAAACGCATCGAACGCCGCGAAAAGCTGCGCCCGGATCGCGTCGGTCTCCATGAACAATTCATGCCGTGCCCCGGGAAGCACGACATGATGCCCCGTCCGCATCCGCAATCCCAGCATCTCCGTCGCCGCCGTCGAAACCACCCGGTCGCATGCCGCTGCTGCAATAAAAACGGGTATCTTGAGGCTGGCGGGAAAGCCATACGCATCGACCTCTTCCATTGCGGTCAGTGCCGACGCGATCCAGGACACCGTCGGCGCACCGACAGCAAGCTCCGGCGCTACAGCAAGCGTCTCGACACCCCGCATATACCGCGCCCGGTCCCCGGTCAGCGGGTTCCCTTCAAACGTATCGGCACTCATCGCCCGATCTTCCTTGCGCCCCAACGGCATCCGCCCAAAGCCCAAAAACCGCGCCACGTTGAGCACTCGCCGCGTCCATGTCATCCCGAAGGGCAGTCCTTCGAGCCCAATCATGGGCGATGACAGGAACGCCCTGTCGAACATGATTCGGTCCCGCGCCGCTGCCAGCAACGCCACCAGCCCGCCGGTCGAATGTCCGACGAGGAAATAGGGTGGCGGACAGTCGGGCAGAAGAATTTGGCTATGGAAACTCGTCAGGTCCGTCCAATAGTCGTCGAAATCCTCGACATGTCCGGCGAGAGGATCGCGCGCCAACCGCTCGGACCCGCCCTGCCCGCGCAGATCGAACGTTGCCACCGCAAATCCGCGCTTCTGGAAGTCGCCGATCGTCTCGAAATATTTCTCGATGAACTCAGCGCGCCCCGGCACGAGACAAACGGTTCCCTTATGCTCGGCCCCAAGGCGCGGAAAAACCCCATAGCGCAGCCGGGCCCCGTCGGCGGTTGTGAACATGCCGGCGCGGCCACCCTCGGGCACGGGATTGGACGGGATGGGGTGGAAACGGGCGGCTGGGATATCGGCCTTGATGTTCACGGTCTGTCGGCACTCCGGCGATTTCGCCCCGGAAGGTTACGAAGAGCCGTGCGTGCTGACAAACAAAAAAGATGCACCCACCCGCGCTGGCGGACGGGTGCATCCTGATCGGCAGGCCCCATTGCGGGGGGCGGTGAATGGCGCCTGCGTCTTGTTGCGAACGCCTTTCGGCTGTTCACATGATGCTTGTCTAACCCATACCGTCTGAATGCAGTCCGAGCGGTCCATTCATTTTCCATTCATGTGCCGAACGCTCGCGCCATTTAGAGCCCAACCAAAAACCCGGACGGGTCGGCTTGACGGGTCTTGAACCACTCAAATGCCGTACCTACCTCATTGCTGTCCGCCGGATAATCCGGGGACACCGGTCCGGAGGTGGCTCGCCAAAACGGGAGATTTGCTCCGGGACGGAGACGTGATTCTTGCTTTGAAAGGAGAACACCGATGCAACGTCTCGATTTCACCCCCTTCTACCGCTCCACTGTCGGTTTCGACCGTCTGTTCTCGCGCCTCGACAATCTCGTGAGCGAGGAGGCCAAGAGCTACCCGCCCTACAACATCGAACGCACCGATGAGGACACCTACCGCGTTTCGGTTGCTGTCGCCGGGTTCGCTCCGGGCGATATCGCCGTGGAAACCAAGGAAAATAGCCTTCTGATCAAGGGCGCTCGCCCCGAAGGCACTTCGAACGGGAACCGCGAATTCCTCCATCGCGGCATTGCCGAACGCGCATTCGAGTTGCGCTTCCAGCTTGCCGAGCATGTCGAGGTCTCCGGTGCGTCCCTCGAAAACGGTCTGCTCCATATCGACCTGAAGCGCGAACTGCCCGAATCCAAGCGTCCGCGCCAGATCGATATCAAGACCTCGGACGCCAAGACGATCGAGGACAAGACCGTCAACTAAGCGCGAGTTCCCCTCTCTCGCGCCCCGAAAACCGGCGCGGTCCGCCGCGCCGGCCATATAAAAGCAACGGTTGAACGAACACGGTGCTTACTGCTTTTAGATAAGCGTTCCCTGCGGGCGCCGGCGACTCCAGCCGGTGCCCGCATGCATTCTGAAACCGGCAATCCCGTCTCTGCGGCCCCCCTTGCCCCCAATTTCCACACACCACTTGCCGGATCGGTAAAAATCTGCCAAATTCGCGCGCCAATTAGGACAGCACTATTGTCCAATATTGGAGGAATTTCCGGGCCTCTGGCGGTTGCCGGGCCCGGCAAGGACACATAAATTCAGGTGAACCTCGCGCTTTTTTATGCAAGAAGGTGCGCTTGGAGCGTTTCGGGGGAAAGTGGGCACCACTTTTCCGGTTCGGACCGGTAGGCCTGCGCAAGCGAAACGCAACCGACAAACAAATAACCGCGCTGCCCATCCGTCTCCCGGAGGCTTCGCGCGGCGTTCGCGGTCACTGCGCTGGCTTTCCAGTGCTGTCGGGACCAAAGAACGGGGCCGGTTCGGTCCGAAACAGGGGGTGGCCATTTGGATGCAGTGCTACCCATAACGTAAATATTAGGCCGCTCTCGCCGAGCCGTACAAACCAACTGTACGACCCGAGGGAGTGACCTGCCCCCGGACGGGAGAGAGCGTTTCGGGAACTTTGGCGAGGACCTTGATTATGGGCGAATTTGACAAGCGTTTGATCGACATGAGTGTTTCTGCGGCACCCGTGCGCGCGACCAAACCGGCCAACGCCGCCCGGGGCCTCTACGACCCGCGCAACGAGCACGATGCCTGCGGCATCGGCATGATTGCCAACATCAAGAACAAAAAGTCGCACGAAGTCGTGCAGAAGGGTCTCGAAATTCTCGAGAACCTCGAGCATCGTGGCGCCGTGGGCGCTGACCCGTTGATGGGCGATGGCGCGGGCATTCTCGTTCAAATCCCGCACGAATTTTTCGCAAAGACCGTCGATTTTGTTCTGCCCGAAGCAGGCGCTTACGCGCCGATCATGATCTTTTATCCCAACGATGCTGCCCTGCGGGACCGCTGCGCGGCGCTCGTGCGCAAGTGTCTCGAATCCGAGGGGCTTTCGGTGCTCGGCGAGCGCGTCGTGCCCTTCGACAATTCCGCGCTGTCCGACGGCGTCATCGCCACCCAGCCGATCATCGAGCAGATGTTCGTTTCGCGCCCCGAAGGGCTCGATCTCGACGCCTACGAGCGCAAGCTCCTGATCGCGCGCAAGGTGATCTCGAACCGCATCTATAAGGAAATCCCCGAGAGCGAGGGCGATAACGGTTTCTACATCGTCTCGATGTCCGCCCGCACGATCGTTTATAAGGGGATGTTCCTCGCCGACCAACTCGGCAAGTTCTATCTCGATCTTCACGATGAAGCCTTTGAGAGCGCCATCGCGCTCGTCCACCAGCGTTTCTCCACGAATACCTTCCCGTCCTGGAAGCTCGCGCACCCCTACCGGATGACGATCCACAACGGTGAGATCAACACCATCCGCGGCAACGTCAACTGGATGGCCGCGCGCCAGGCATCGGTCGCCTCCAAGCATTTCGGCGACGAGATCACCAAGATCTGGCCGATCTCGTACGAGGGCCAGTCCGATACCGCCTGCTTCGACAACGCGCTCGAATTTCTCGTGCGCGGCGGCTATTCGCTGCCCCACGCCGCGATGATGATGATTCCCGAAGCCTGGGCCGATAACGTCCTGATGGATGACGAGCGCAAGGCGTTCTACGAGTATCACGCCTCGCTGATGGAGCCGTGGGACGGCCCGGCCGCCATGTGCCTGTCGGACGGCCGCTACATCGCCGCAACGCTCGACCGCAACGGCCTCCGCCCTGCGCGGTACCTCATCACCCGCGAGGGCCACGTCGTCCTGGCCTCGGAATCCGGCGTGCTCGACATTCCCGACGAAGACGTCGTCGAGCGCTGGCGCCTCCAGCCCGGCCGCATGCTTCTGATCGATCTTGAGGAAGGCCGCATCGTTTCCGACGAGGAGATGAAGAAGTCCCTGACGGGCAAGCATCCCTACGCCCAGTGGCTGGCACGCACGCAGATCGTGCTCGAGGACCTGCCCGAAACTGAGCCCAAGGCCCCGCAGACCACGGAAAGCCTGCTCGATCGCATGCAGGCCTTCGGCTATACCATCGAAGACGTCAAGCACCTGATGACGCCGATGGCGACGACGGGCCAGGAAGCCGTGGGTTCGATGGGCACCGACACGCCGATTTCGGCGCTCTCGGACAAGCCCAAGCTGCTTTACACCTATTTCAAGCAGAACTTCGCGCAGGTCACGAACCCGCCCATCGACCCGATCCGCGAAGAATCGGTGATGAGCCTCGTCTCCTTCATCGGCCCGCGCCCGAACCTCTTCGATCTTGAGGGCCTCTCGACCGTCAAGCGGCTCGAAGTGCGCCAGCCCATCCTCACCAACGAGGATCTCGAAAAGATCCGCGCCATCGGTGACATGGCCGACAACCAGTTCCAGACCGTCACGCTCGACATCACCTACAACGCCGAAAAGGGCGCCGAGGGGATGGATGAGGCGCTCGATCGACTCTGCCAGCGCGCCGAGAAGGCCGTTCTGGGCGGCCATAACATCATTGTCCTCTCCGACCGGCTCGTCTCGGCCAAGCGCATCGCAATCCCGGCGCTGCTCGCAACCGCCGCCGTGCACCATCACCTCATCCGCAAGGGCCTGCGCACATCCTCGGGCCTCGTGGTGGAAACCGGCGAAGCGCGCGAAGTGCACCACTTCGCTGTCCTCGCAGGCTACGGCGCCGAGGCGATCAACCCCTATCTGGCGTTCGAAACCCTCGCGGCCATGCATGCAGAAGGCCAGTTCCCGCCCGAGGTCGACGCCACCGAGGTGATCCACCGCTACATCAAGTCGGTGGGCAAGGGTCTTTTGAAGATCATGTCCAAGATGGGCATCTCGACCTATCAGTCCTATTGCGGCGCCCAGATCTTCGACGCCGTGGGCCTGTCGACGAGCCTCGTGGACAAATTCTTCACCGGCACCGCGACGACCATCGAAGGCGTCGATCTCGCCGCAATTGCCGAGGAAACCCTGCGCCGTCACGTCCTCGCCTTCGGCGATGACTACGTCTTGCGCAAGACGCTCGATGTGGGCGGCGAATATGCTTATCGCATCCGGGGCGAGGCCCACGCGTGGGATCCCGGCATCGTCGCAAACCTCCAGCACGCCGTCCGCACCAAGGAAGACAACGCGGAATCCGCGCAGGAGCGCTATGACGCCTTCGCAAAGGCCGTCAACGGCGAGAACGAGCGCTTCCTGACGATCCGCTCCATGTTCGGCGTTAAGCCCATCGGCGACCCCATCGACATCTCGGAGGTCGAATCCGCTGAATCCATCGTCCGCCGGTTCTCCACCGGCGCGATGAGCTTCGGCTCGATCTCCCGCGAGGCCCATACTTCGCTCGCGATTGCGATGAACAGGATCGGCGGCAAGTCCAACACCGGCGAAGGCGGCGAGGAGCCCGACCGCTTCTATCCGCTCCCCGATGGTTCGATGAACCCCCAGCGCTCAGCCATCAAGCAGATCGCTTCGGGCCGTTTCGGCGTCACCACCGAATACCTCGTCAACGCCGATATGCTCCAGATCAAGGTGGCCCAGGGCGCCAAGCCCGGCGAGGGCGGCCAGCTCCCCGGCCACAAGGTCGACTGGGTGATCGCCAAGACACGCCACTCGACGCCGGGCGTCGGGCTCATATCGCCCCCGCCGCACCACGACATCTATTCGATCGAGGATCTGGCGCAGCTCATCTACGATTTGAAGAACGTCAACCCCAAGGCAGACGTCTCGGTCAAGCTCGTCTCCGAAGTCGGTGTCGGCACCGTCGCCGCCGGCGTCGCCAAGGCGCGCGCGGACCACATCACCATCTCCGGCTACGATGGCGGTACGGGCGCTTCACCGCTGACCAGCCTCAAGCACGCGGGCGGTCCGTGGGAAATCGGCCTCGCTGAAACCCACCAGACCCTCGTCCTCAACCGCTTGCGCTCGCGCGTCAAGCTCCAGGTCGACGGCGGTCTCAAGACCGGCCGCGACGTCCTCATCGGTGCACTTCTGGGTGCCGACGAATTCGGCTTCTCGACCGCCCCGCTCATCGCGGCGGGCTGCATCATGATGCGCAAGTGTCACCTCAACACCTGCCCGGTCGGCATCGCCACCCAGGACCCCGTGTTGCGCAAGCGCTTCAAGGGCACGCCCGAGCATGTCATCAACTACTTCTTCTATGTCGCCGAGGAACTGCGCGGCATCATGGCCCAGCTCGGCGCGCGGACGCTCAACGAACTCGTCGGGCGCTCGGACCTCCTCGATCAGACCAAGCTCGTCAACCACTGGAAGGCCAAAGGCCTGGATTTCTCCAAGCTCTTTTATAAGCCCGAGCCCATTGGCGGCGACACAATCTATCATTCGGAGGCCCAGAACCATCACCTCGAAGCGATCCTCGATCGCGAGCTGATCAAGAAGGCCATGCCGGCGCTCGAAAATCGCGAACCCGTCAAGTTCGACATGCCGATCCGATCGCTGAACCGTGCCACCGGCGCCATGCTCTCGGGCGAACTCGCCACCCGCTACGGCCTGAAGGGCCTGCCGGACGACACGATTTCCATCACGTTCCGCGGCACCGCCGGCCAGAGCTTCGGCGCCTTCCTCGCCAAGGGCATCAGCTTCGATCTCGTCGGCGACGCCAACGACTATGTCGGCAAGGGCCTCTCGGGCGGTCGCCTCGTCATCCGGCCCTCGGAGCAGGCAAAGATCGTTCCTGAAGAGTCCATGATCGTCGGCAACACCGTGCTCTACGGCGCGATCTCGGGCGAATGCTACTTCCGCGGCGTCGCCGGTGAACGCTTCGCCGTCCGCAACTCCGGCGCCATTGCCGTCGTCGAAGGCACGGGCGACCATGGCTGCGAGTACATGACCGGCGGCCTCGTCGTCGTCATCGGTAAAACCGGCCGCAACTTCGCGGCGGGCATGTCCGGCGGCGTCGCCTACGTTCTTGACGAAGAAGGCGATTTCGCCCGCCGCTGCAACCTCGCCATGGTCGATCTCGAGCCCGTGACCGAGGAAGAAGAGCTGATGCAGAAGCTGCACCATCACGGGGGCGACCTCGAATGGCACGGTCGCGTCGATGTCTCGGCGGACATGACCAAGCACGACGACGAGCGCCTCTACCAGCTCATCGCGAACCACCTGCACTATACCGGCTCGGACCGGGCGAAAACGATCCTCGACGATTGGGAGACCTACCGGCCCAAATTCGTCAAGGTCATGCCCGTCGAGTACCGACGGGCGATGCGGGAAATGGAAGAAAAGCGCATGGGCGGCTCCAAGCAGCGCCCGGCCGCGGAATAAGGGAGGAAAGCATGGGTAAGGTTACCGGCTTTCTCGAAATCGATCGTCAGGAACAGCGCTACGAGCCTGCCTCGGACCGCATCCGCCATTTCGGCGAGTTCACCATTCCGCTGACCGAGAACGAGGTCAAGAACCAGGCGGCGCGCTGCATGGATTGCGGCATCCCCTACTGTCACAACGAGAATACGGGATGCCCGGTCAACAACCAGATCCCCGATTGGAACGATCTCGTCTGGAACGGCGACTGGCAAGAAGCAGCGCGCAACCTGCATTCGACCAACAACTTCCCCGAGTTCACCGGCCGCATCTGTCCCGCCCCGTGCGAGGAAGGCTGTACGCTGAACCTCGAGGATATCCCGGTCGCCATCAAGACCGTCGAGCAGTCCATCGCCGACCGCGCCATCGGCAGCGGCTGGATCAAGCCGCAGGTTCCCGATACACGCACCGGCAAGAAGGTGGCCATCGTCGGCGCGGGCCCAGCGGGCCTTGCCGCCGCCCAGCAACTCGCCCGCGTCGGCCATGAGGTTCACGTCTATGAGCGCGAACCCAAGCCCGGCGGCCTGCTGCGCTACGGCATTCCCGACTTCAAGATGGAAAAGCACCACATCGATTTCCGCCAGCGTCAGATGGAAACCGAGGGCGTCATCTTCCACTTCGGCGAAAATATCGGCGTCACCCGCCCGCTTTCGGAGCTCCAGGACGCCCACGACGCGGTTCTCCTGTGCATCGGCTCGGAGCACCCGCGTCATCCCGGCTGTGAAGGTACTGACCTTGAGGGCGTGCACTATGCCATGCCGTTCCTCATCCAGCAGAACCGCCGTAATGGCGGCGAGGACATCTCGGATCAGGAACAGCTCCTCGCCTCGGGCAAGCACGTCGTCGTCATCGGTGGCGGCGATACGGCATCGGACTGCATCGGCACCTCGTTCCGCCAGGGCGCCGTGTCGGTCACCCAGCTCGACATCCGTCCCCAACCGCCGGCCAAGGAAGACAAGCTCGCCACCTGGCCCAACTGGGCGGTCAAGATGCGCACCTCATCCTCCCAGGCCGAAGGCGCTGTGCGCGAGTTCTCCGCCGGTACGCTGGAAATCATCGGCGACGAGCGCGGCCACGTCACTGGCGTCAAATGCGCCCGCGTGAGCCAGTCGCGCAAGCCCATCGAAGGCACGGATTTCATCCTCAAGGCCGACTTGGTCCTGATGGCCATCGGCTTCGCCCACCCGATCTTCGAGGGCGTGGTCGAACAGTCCGGCGCCAAGCTCGACAAGCGCGGAAACGTCTTTGCCGATACGTTCAGCTACAAGACCTCCGTCGACGGCCTCTACGCCGCGGGCGACGCCCGCCGTGGCCAGTCCCTCGTCGTCTGGGCCATCCGCGAAGGCCGCCAGGCCGCCCGCGCAATCGATCTGGACCTGATGGGGCAGACGGCATTGCCGCGGTAGCCGATCACGCAAGGGCGGCATTGTTCGTGCCGTCCTTTATCGCCCGGCCTGCAGGCAGTTCAACGGCTTAGAGATGGCGGCCAACGTCCATGCGCCCATGCAGAATACGCACGATCTCGATCGCGTCCTCACGCTCGCGGAAATAAACAACATGCACCCGGTGTGCATATTTGAAATAACCGGAACGCACGTCGACCATACGGCCCCTCTTCGTACCGGCAGCCAGCGCTTCAAAAACGGCGTTTAGCTCGCGCTGATACATGTCGGCATGATCGCGTGCCCAGCGCTGGCAGGTATAGAGCCAGATGTCCTCGAGGTCGCGGTCTGCACGCGGTAAAAGCAGGAACCGTCTATCCTGCATGCTTGGCAGCGTATTTCGCATGCATCCGGGCTATGAATTCCTCGTTATCGAACGGCTGCGGCTCGCCGGACTCCTCGCCCTCAATGAGAGCTGCTTCCAGCGCCTTGACCTTCGCCTCATGCTCTTCAAGCAGCCGGAGGCCAGCCCGCACGACGTCGCTGGCCGAACTGTAGCGGCCCGACTGCACTTGATCGTCGATAAACCCCACAAAATGATCGCCAAGGGAAACAGACGTGTTTCGGGTCATCGGGAACCTCTTTCTTCAGACGGCCATATTATACCAAACTTTGGTAAGTTGAAACCCGCTCCTATGAAGATCAACACAGGAGGCCCTATCGTCCCCCTGGCGCCTCCTCGGGCTCCGCCCCGAGCCCGAACGCATCCACTCGCCCAGCCGGCGCCTCGAGCAGAGCGTCCAACTCAAAGCTCCCCGAGGATTGCGACGACCCGGCCACCAGCAGATCCTCTGCCCGCCGCGTGGCGCCGCCGATCTGCTGCACCACGCCGGCAATTTCCACCAGTTGCGCCTGATCGAGTCCCTGAAACGGCGGCCGCACCATCTGCGCGGCATCGGTCCCCGCGAGCGGATCGGCCACTTCCGTCGTGATTCCGCCCCCCGAATGATATTCCCCGATCGCCCGGTCGATATAGAACGCGAGCTTGTCCGCGCCGGCGCTCGAAAAATGGATGCCATCGGACTTCCGCATCGAAACGATCTGCCCCGATAGGTCCGGCCCCATCTCTGAATAACCTCCCGATTCCCCTGTGAACCGCTCGAAGGTCTCCACCCACTCCCCACCGGCGGCCTGTACGGCCTGCCGATGAAGTGAAGAAATCTGCACCATGTCGGACGAATAGGTCGGTTGCGCCATCGGCGGCAATTCAACCCAGATGGCCGGTTTGCCCGCCGCGCGCAAATCGCCAAGGAATGCCTCGATCCGCGCCGAATACGCGGCCTTCCACGCATCGGTCAAAGGCCCTGCACTATCGAGCGCCTGCCGGTCGTTGATCCCGATCATGACCACCGCGATATCGAAGCTGTCCGCGGCGATCTCCTCATTGAGTGCCGCGTTCCAATCGAAAAAATCGTCGCGCACAAAACCCGACGATCCAACGCCCTCGCCATGGATTACCGTTTCTGGATCGTCGGCATAAAATCGCTCCAGCGCCCGCGCCAGATCGACTGCCATCGAATCCCCGAATACCGCGATACGCTTCGCATTCTCGGATTTCTCGACCGCCGGAGCGGGCGTAGCGGTTTGCGGCGATGTAAAGGATGGGCTTGAGGTTGGCTGTGTCCGGCGCGGCTGTGGCTGCACGGTTGCCGGCGCCTGCTCCTCGGGCTCGTCATTACCGAAAAGCACCTCGAACAGGCTTCGGCGCGGCCGGTCGTTCTGCGCCAGCGCCTCAGGCACCGCCAGAGGCAGTGCGAGCACGATCAGCGAAAGAACGATGAAAATACGCCTGAGAACCATGAGGTGATTTTATCCGATCGGACGCGGCACGCCTAGCGTACCACCTGCGCCAAAAGCGCATGGCTTTCTGACGTAACGAAGCCGTCCGCTACCAGTCCTCGCTCCGCCTGAAACCGTGCATAGGCCGCCTGGGTGACCGGTCCGATCCGCCCGTCGACCGCACCGTCATAATACCCAAGCGCCGCAAGCCACTGCTGGATCTCAACCCGCTCTTGCCGGTCCGGAAACGCCGTCCCGCGCGGCCAGGATGCGACGAACGGCCCCGCGCCCTTGAGCCTGTCGGTCAGATGCGCCACCGAGAGCGCATAGGAATCGGAAAAATTGTACCCCTTGAGCACAAGGTAATTCCGCGTCATCAGGAATTTCGGCCCAGATGCCCCCGCGGGCACATAAAGGAAAACTTCGGTATCAAGATCGGAAAATTCCCGCCCCGCAACCCGCGTCACACCCCGCTCGGCAAAGAACCGGATCGGCCGAAACACCTCCCGGTCCGCGAGTAGGTAGTCGAACCCCTCGGGCACACGCACCTCAAAACCCCAATCGAGCCCGGATCGGTACCCCAATCCCCGCAAATACATCGCTGAGCTTGCCAGCGCATCCGCGAGCGAGCGATGCACGTCCACCCGCCCGTCGCCATCCCCATCCTGCCCGTAGCTGAGGTATGCCGTGGGAATGAGTTGCAAATGCCCCACTGCCCCGGCCCACGACCCAACAAGACTGTCGGATGCAATCCCCTGGCTCTGGACAATCCGCAAGGCCGCGATCAACTCCGCCTCGTCCTCGGCCACCCGCCCGCGCCTCTGGTGCGCGAGATTGGCAAGCGACGGGATGATCGGTTTTATCAATCCCGTGTTTCCCAGGATCGCGCCATAATCGCTCTCCATCCCCCAGATCGCGCCGAGAATATAGGGATCGACCCCGTAAGCGCTCCCGACCGCCTCGAACAGCCCCACATTGGCTGCCATGGCCACCCGCCCGCGTTCGATCCGACCCGCGCTCACCCGCTGGTCGATATACTCCCATATGGGCGTCACGAATTCGGGCTGTCCACCGATATACCGCGCGATCGATGGGTCCTCGGCCACCGGCCCCATCACCGACCGGTAAAGCGCCCGGTCGATGCCCGCTGCCACCGCGACCGCCTCGAACCGGTCCTTGAATGCCGCAAAACTCTCAACCGGCTGCGCCGCTCCGGGTAGCGCCCAAAGAACAGCAACAAGAAGCGCCGCTAAAACACCGAAGGCCGGTCGTTGCGTGTGCCGAGATGCTTTTCCCATGCGAATGCCATCTCCACGATGCGGGTGAGATCGTCAAATTGCGGCTGCCAACCCAATGCGCGGATCCGGTCTGCGCCCGCAACGATCGAGGCCGGATCGCCCGCCCGCCGCGGCCCGTGCTCGACGGCAAAGTCGACCCCGGTCACATCCTTGACGGTCTTGACCACCGCGTCGACCGAAAACCCTCGGCCATACCCGCAGTTCATCGTGACGCTATCGCCGCCCTTGCGCAAATGATCGAGCACCAGCGCGTGGGCGGCAACGAGGTCGGTGACGTGGATATAGTCCCGCACGCAGGTCCCGTCCGGTGTCGGATAGTCGTCCCCGAAAACACTCATTTTCTCTCGGAGCCCCAGCGCCGTCTGCACCGCGACCTTGATAAGGTGCGTCGCCCCCGCCGTCGATTGACCCGAGCGCATCTGCGGGTCCGCGCCCGCCACGTTAAAGTAGCGCAAGACGCCGTAGGTCATCGGATGCGCCGCGGCGACGTCGGCCAGCATCCACTCGCTCATGAGCTTGGATTTCCCATAGGGCGAAACCGGGTTGAGCACATTGTCTTCCGAAACCGGCTCGAGCCCCACCATCCCGTAGACGGCAGCCGTCGAAGAGAAGATGAAATGGCTCACCCCGCCTTTGACGCAGGTTTCGATCAACGTCCGGGTCGCTGCGGTATTGTTGGCGTAATATTTGAGCGGGTTGACTACGGACTCGGGCACCACCACCGACCCGGCGAAATGAATCACCGCATCGATATCGTGTTCTGCGATCAGATGTGCAACGAGATCGGTATCGGCGACATTCCCTTTGACGAACGTCACACGATGGTCGACGAGCCAGTCAAACCCGGTCACAAGGTTGTCCAGAACCACGACCGACTCGCCCGCATCCGCAAGGTTGAGAACCATATGCGATCCGATATATCCGGCCCCGCCAGTCACCAGTATGCTCATCTATGCCCTTTCCGCATCGACTCTTTGGGTGTGATGCGTTTGAATACCAACCTGTTTTTGTCACAGTTTTGGCACTAAGGCATTGAAATTGTCTTAGGAACCCGAATCATCGAGAAGGAGCCGTCAGTGGTCCGCAGAGTCCGTACAGCCGTATTTCCCGTCGCCGGTCTTGGCACCCGCTTTTTGCCCGCCACCAAAGCCATGCCCAAGGAAATGCTCACTGTCGTCGACCGTCCGGTGATTCAGTACGCCGTCGACGAGGCCCGCGAAGCCGGCATCGAGCACTTCGTTTTCGTCACCGGCCGCAACAAGGCCGTCATCGAAGACCATTTCGATCGCCAGTACGAACTCGAATCGACCCTCGAAGCCCGCGGGAAGACTGCCGCGCTCGAGGAACTCCGCCGCGACCTCCCCCGTCCGGGCCAGACCAGCTTTACCCGTCAGCAGGAGCCGCTGGGCCTTGGCCACGCCGTCTGGTGCGCGCGCGACCTCGTCGGCCGCGAACCTTTCGCCCTCTTGTTGCCGGACATGATCTTCCAGGCCAAGCCCGGTGTTCTCAAGCAGATGATGGACGCCTATGAGGAATCCGGCGGCAACGTCATTGCCGTCGAAGAAGTCGCCCCCGAGGCGGTATCCTCATACGGCATCGTCGCACGGGGCGATGGCCCCGATCAGGGCTTCACCATCACCGGCATGGTCGAAAAACCCAAACCCGAGGATGCTCCCTCGAATCTCATCATCTCCGGCCGCTACATCCTGCAACCGGAAATCTTCATGCTCCTGTCCGAACAGACCGTGGGCGCAGGCGGGGAAATCCAGATCACCGACGCCATGCGCCACTTGATGGACCTTCAGCGCTTCACGGGCGTCAAATACCAGGGCCGCTCCTTCGATTGCGGTTCCAAGATCGGTTTCCTCACCGCCAATGTCGCCTTCGCCCTCGACCGCCCCGATATCTCCGGGGATTTCATGGCCGAGCTTAAAACCATGACAGAAGAACTTCCGATCAGTATCGAAGCGTAACGCCGGCGCTCACGCGGTGTTCGTCGCTGATCTGCGGATCGGCCTCGCTGTCTTCCTTGAGGCCGTATCCGTAGTCGAGCGCCAGCGTCGTGTTGGCACCAAGCGCGACGTCCGCCCCAATGCCTGCCTGATAAGTCCGTATAACCGCATCGCTATCGGCTGCCTCCTGCCAAAGCGCGCTCGCACTCCCACGCAGCCCGAGCCAGGAATTAACCGTATAATCCCCTTCGAGCGCCAGTGCGTAATTCACTGTTGCAGACGCCCCGTCGGTCCCCGGCGCAATGCGCGTATCAAAGCTCAATCGCAATTGCGTCGTCGCGTCGGGATTGAACCCCAGCGCAGCGCCATAAAGCACGGTATCGACCGTCGAAAGCGCCGCATCGTCGAACGTGCGCCGCCCGGCACCGATGGACGCCTCAAGCGTCACAACATCCGACCAGTTTCCGCTAAACCCGCCCCGCAGCGCATAATTCCAGCCGTTCCGCGACGCCCCGAGATCGTCGGACACCGCATCGAAATCCTCGCGCTCGACATCTGCCGCCGCAAACACCCCCACAATCGGCGTCAGTGCATACCCGAGCCGCACCCCGCCCGAAATCGCGGTCAAATTCTCGGCATCGTTATAAACGATCGTCCCGTCCGAGAGCGTCGTCGGGCTCACCGTTTCTCTGAGCACGCCACCCGAAACCGTCACGTTCGCGCGCGCAAAATCCTGTGAGAGCGTCGCATCAACATTCCCCGACACCCGCAAAGGCTCGGTTTCGACATCGGCGTCCGCGTCAAGCCCGGTCGGATCCTCCTGCCCCACCGCCAATGCCGCCTGCAAGCCAAGCCGCCGCGTGGACCCGAAATTCCGTGTCAGGTTGAACTCCGCAACGCCGTCCTCAACCTCGACCGCTTCATCCCCCACATAAACGAGCCCCGCACTCAGCCGCAAATCCGCCGCAAGGTCGTCCCGCGCATAGCTGAACTGCGCACCAGGGGTCACCGAAGCCGCATAAGACGAGTCGCCGTCCTCAACGGCATAGCTTCCACGCAACGTTACGCTCAATTCCGTATCGAACAGCGGTACGGGTTCGGAAAACCGCGGCGCGGGATCGGAAAGCGCCGGCTGCGGTGCAAAGGCCGGCCGTGGAGGCATGGCAGGTGCGGGCTGAACTGGCTGCGGGGTTGGCGCTTGCCCGGAAGCCTGCACGGTCACTGAAGATCCCTCAGCGCCTTCGCGCGCCGTATGGCACAACATCGCCGGTTCGCAGAAATCGCTGCCATATCCTGTGCGCAGCAGATCGAGATTGTCGGTCCCCGACCCATCCCCTTGCGCAAACGCACCCGGCACGGCGAACCCCGCCGCACCGGTCACCAGCAGCGCTCTATAAACGATGGATGCGATCGACACCGGAATAGTACTCCCGAGCCCCCAGCAGCTTCCGAAGGCGCACGGCAAAGCTTTCAACTTATGGTTAACAAAATCTTACGGCGAGCGCCGATACTCACAAATCGGATGCACTCAGGATGGATCGGGTTAAGGCCTGATTAGCCTCTGGCCCTTTATAGTGTCCCCGACTGAGTATTTGCGTACGTGCCAGAAGGCACGAGGAGTAAGCCATGGATCTGGCCACAATCATCGGCATCACGGTCGGTGCCGCTGTTATCGCCTTTGCGATTTTCATGGGCGGTTCCTTCGGAGCCTTCGTCGATGCTCCTTCGGTCCTGATCGTGATTGGCGGTGGCTTTGCCGCAACCTTGATCCGCTTTCCTCTCGCTGGCGTCCTCAACGCCCTGATTACTGGTGGCCGCGTCGCCTTCACCCACAAGAAAGTCGAGCCGCGCGAGCTGATCGACAAGATCGCCCAGATGGGTGACATCGTCCGCCGCCAGGGGCCTCTCGGGCTCGAAGGCATAGACTTCGACGAGCCGAACCTGCGCAAGGGCGCACAATACATCGCCGACGGCTATGACGGTGCCTTCATCCGCGAATCCATGGAGCTTGAGCGCGACCAGTATCTCGCCCGTCTCTCAGAGGGCCAGCGCGTCTTCAAGTCCCTGGGCGACGCCGCACCCGCCTTCGGCATGATCGGCACCATCGTCGGCCTCGTCCAGATGCTCGGCAATATGGACGACCCCTCCAAGATCGGCCCCGCCATGGCCGTGGCGCTGCTAACGACGCTCTACGGCGCGGTTCTCGCCAACCTCATCTGCCTGCCCGTCGCCGACAAGCTGACCGCCAAGCTCGACGTCGAGGAGGTCAACCAGACCCTCATTATCGATGGCATCATGTCCATCCGTGACGGCAAAAGCCCCAACTTGATCCGCGAAATGCTCGTCGCCTATCTGCCCGAGCACCAGCGCGAAACCGAACCTGAGCTCAAGGCGGCCTGACCGATGGCAAAGGCTGCCGGACGAAAGAAACCGGGCGGAGGCGGTGTTCCCGAATGGCTCGTTACCTTCGCGGACCTGATGTCGATCCTCGTCGTCTTCTTCGTTCTGATCATCTCCTTTTCGATTCAGGACGAACAGAAGCTCCAGGTCGTCGCCGGCTCCATGCGCGATGCCTTCGGCATCGTCCAGACCTTCTCGCGCACCGCGGTCATCGAGCGCGACGGCAACCCCCAGCGTGAATTCCTCAAATCCGTCACCTACGAACCGGACGAACTCGAAACCCAGTTCTCCGAGATCGAGCACGACCGCTTCTCCCAGCAGGGCCCCGAGGTCAACACCTACCAGAACGAACGCGCCGAGGTGGAAACCGACCAGCGCTTTGCGCTCGCCGCCGCCTCGATCCAGCAGGCCTGGCGCGAGAACCCGCAGATCACCACGGTGAGCGACAACCTGATCCTTGAGGAAACCGAGGAAGGCCTCAACATCCTGATCGCCGATCAGGAAGGCCGCCCCATGTTCCCCGAGGGCTCGAAGTACCCCTACGAAGCCACCCGCCAGGCCATCGCCGCCATGGCGCCCGTCCTCCAGCGCCTCCCCAACCCGATCCGCATCTCCGGCCACACCGCGGCAGGAGTCCAATACGTCAACCCCAATTACGGCTCCTGGGAACTCTCCTTCGACCGCGCCAACATCACCCGTCAGATTCTCGAAGAATTCGGCCTCTCGGATAACAGGATCGAGGCCGTGATCGGACGTGCCGAAACCGAGCCGTACTTCGCCAACGACCCGTATCTCGCGGCCAACCAGCGCGTGAAGATCACCATCCTGAACGATGACCCGCCGGTGCCGGTGGCATTGAGGCCGTAAGCAACGGTGCAGCCGGTGGGCACGCCGACCTTCAAGATGTATAATACCTCCATCAGGGACAATAAGGGATGCCCCCGATGACCACGATCGCCGTCCGCGCACGGATCTTCGGACACGTTCAGGGCGTTGCCTTTCGCGCCTGGACCCAGACCGAAGCCGAAAAACACGGCCTCGCCGGATGGGTTCGCAACGAACCCGACGGCTCGGTGCAAACCCTTGTCATAGGCCCCTCCTCCCAGGTCGCCGCCATGGTCCGCGCCCTCCACCAGGGCCCGCCAGCCGCGCAGGTTACCAATGTAGAGACCGATACGGTCGAACCGGACACGGAAATCGTTGGGTTCGAGATCGCGGGTTAGGACGATTTTCAATCACACTGGGGCCATTAGAAACTGAAGGGGTTGGACCTCTGATCTTATCGACCCGGGCATGCGGGCACTTTGCTTAAAGCCAGACAGCTGCCGACCGGCACCCTGATCAACACGCAAAGCTACCCCACTGCGTGAACGGACTCTGCCGACGCGGTCAATTCTCCCCACAGGACACTGAACCGAACGTGCATCGACAACTCCGATCATGAGGTGGACTGCCCAAGCAGCCAGTGAAGGTGCGCGCGCACCGTCGGCCACTCCGACGCAATGATGCTGTAAACGCAGGTATCGCGAAGCGTGCCGTCGCGCATGCGCATATGTTGACGCAATACGCCATCAAGCTTTGCACCAAGCCGCTCAATGGCACTCCGGCTGCGATGGTTCAGGAAATGCGTGCGGAATTCAACAGCGAGACAATCGAGACGCTCAAAGGCATGCGAAAGCAATAAGAGCTTGGCCTCCGTATTGATCGGTGTCCGCTGAGCGCGTTTGGCATACCAGGTCGCGCCAATCTCCACGCGCGGGCCCGAAAGGTCGATATTCAGATAAGTCGTCATGCCGACCACACTGCCGGTCGGTTTGTCGACGACCGTGAAGGGCAGCATGGTGCCCGCAGCCTGAAGGTTCAAACATCGATCGATATGCGCGGACATCGCTTGCGGTTCCGGAACCCGTGTGAACCAGAGTTCCCAGAGGTTCCCGTCCTGCACCGCCTCAACGAGCCCGTCGTGATGTTCGCGAGAAAGGGGAACGAGGTCGACATACCGTCCCTGAAAGATAACCGCTTCTAGAGCCATGGCTGTGGCGTTCCTGTATCGTCTTGCCGATCAATGCCTTTTAAACAGATTTGCCAAAATCCCTGCGACGCTCATGTTGCGATGCAATGCGGGATCAAGACCTACAACCACCCCGCCAATTCCCGCCGCACCACCGTCTCGATCATCCCCATCCCCTCCGGGCTGTCGTTCAGGCACGGGATATAGGCATACCGCTTGCCCCCCGCGCCCATGAACTCCTCCTCCCCGGTGATCGCGATCTCCTCGAGCGTCTCGATGCAATCGGCTGAAAACGCCGGAGCGAGAATGGCGACCTTCTTGATCCCCTTGCCGGGCAGCGCCTTGAGCGTTTCGTCGGTATAGGGCTGCAGCCATTCCGCACGTCCGAACCGGCTCTGGAACGTCACCATGATCCTGTCTTCGGACCACCCCAGATACTCGCGCACCAACCGCGTCGTCTTCACGCACTGGCAGTGATAGGGGTCACCCTTTTCGAGGTAGGATTTGGGCATCCCGTGGTAGGAGGTGATGACGAGATCCGGCGCAAAATCGAGCTTGGCAATCCCGTCCGTGATCGATTTCGCCAGCGCCGCCGTATAGGCCGGATCGTCGAAATAGGCCGGCACGGTCCGCACCGCCGGCTGCCAGCGCAGGGTCTTGAGCGTGTCGAACGCCTTGTCGTTGGCTGTCGCCGTCGTCGTTGCCGAATATTGCGGATAGAGCGGAAACAGCAAAATCCGGTCGCACCCGGCATCCTTGAGCTTCTCGATCCCGCTCCTGGTCGAGGGGTTCCCATACCGCATCGCGTAGTCGACGATAACGTTCTCGTCCGCCGAAAACGCGGCCTGCAGCTTGTCCGCCTGCGCACGCGTGATCACGCGCAACGGGCTCTCATTGCGCTCCTTGTCCCAGATGCGCTCGTAATTGGCGCCGGTCTTTTGCGGGCGGGTGGACAGAATGATCCCGTTGAGGATCGGCCACCATAGCCACCTCGGCGCCTCGATCACGCGTCGATCGGAGAGGAATTCCTTCAAATACCGCCGCACGCTCCAGTAGTCCGTCGCGTCCGGTGTCCCGAGGTTGAGCAACAGAACCCCGATCTTGCGCGGCTTGATCGGAGGGTGTCCGGCAGGAACGAACTGATTCATATCGCGTCTCGTGCTTGGAATCGTGAGGCCTGGAACGTTCCGGGCAAAAGCGTCGACCCCTTTTGCGGTTCGGAAGCGGGATAAACAAAGACGTAGAGAATCTTCGCGATTCGGAGAAAAGCGAAAACGCTCCAGATGGGCGCGGAAGCGGATCCGACATCGGGCACAATACCCTCTGTGCCGCCCCCGGCAACCGCCGCTGTCTCAAATGCGGCAACATGCCCGATCATGAGAATTTATCACCGCCCGGCCCGATCCCGCTATCATGGCGAGGCGAAAAACAACAGAAGCCCGAACCCCATGACCGCGAGTGCGCCGGCCAGTTCGACCCACCACAGCACCGCTCCGGCCGCTGCGCCGCCGCCGCCAAACCGCAGCATCAGCCCCTTGGTCCCCAGCGCCAGCGTCGCGAGCATACCGACCGTCAGCGCGGTCCCCAGCGCCATCAGGAACGTCGCTGCGATCCCCGCAAGCAGCACACCCTGCGTCAGCGCAAAAACAAGGACAACAAGGGCGCCCGAGCACGGTCTTATCCCCACCGAGAAAACGACACCTGCCATCGAACGCCAGTTACCACCGGTTTGTTGAGGTAAAACAACGTGATGGGCGTGCTCATCATGGCCATCGTGGTGTTCATCGTGGCCATCATGGCCGTGACGATGCTCCGCGTGGGCGTCATGATGCTCAGCGTGATGATGGTGATGCCCAAACCCCAGAATATGCCGCGCGGCAAGCCACGCTCCCAACACCGCAACGAGCACATACGAGCCCTTGGTCATCACCCCCGCCGCATCGCTCATCGCCACCGAGGTCGCCCGCAACAGCCCTGCCGCCACAAGGACGAACGCAACCGCCACCATGGCCTGCATCATCGCCGAAAGGAAACTCAGAACGATCCCGCGCCGCAATTGCCGTTCATTCGCAACGACATAGGAGGAGATCACCACCTTGCCATGCCCAGGCCCTGCGGCATGGAGAATGCCATAGAGGAAACTCAATCCCCCCAGGATCCAGAACGCGTTATAATCGTCCCGAAGCGCGGAAAGCGCGTCGGTCAGCGCCCGATAGAACACCCGCTGCTGATCCGCGATCCAGCCCATAAACCCGCCCTGCCCGGGTGCCATGGCGGGCTCCGACGGCGGCGCAGCGAACGGCCGGGGCGCAGGTGCGGACATTACCTGCGCAATCGCTTCGGACGCCGTCGCGGCAGCGCGTTGCGGGCACGTGATGGTGATCCGGTTCGCCAGATCCCGCGCCGCCTGCTTGAGCTCCGGTGGCAGCTCGACCACGTCCGGACCGAGCAGGTAAAGCTGCTCTTCGAGTGCCGGATCGATCTGTTGGGGCGGATGCGCCACTGCCGAGCAGCCTTCTGGCGCATTCTCGACGGTCACAGCCCTGTTGTCGGGAAAGGTAATTTCCGAATAATATTCCGGATCCCCCACAATGATATCGAATTCTCCAGAGATTTCACGGGGTTGAGAAAGCCAGACGGTATAGGTCAGCGTCGTCTGCTCATTCTCGTACCGCATCGAGGGATTATGCGGTCCGGTGAAGCGGAACGCCTCCTCATCGGCCCCGGCATAGGTATAGAACTCGTAATATTCGAGCCCCACCATGTTCTCCTCGGCAAGCTCCTGCATCTCCGCGGACGTCAGAACGCCGTCGCCATCAGTATCGAGCCCCTGGATCGCCCACGCCGAGAAGTAGGGGTCGAACGTCCACTCATGCCGGATACCAACAAGCGCGCCATCCTCGAACAACACCGTCGAGCGCGCATCGACCCAGACATGCGGGTGGGCCTGCGCGGCGCCTGCAAAACAAAGAACCAGCCACAAAACCGCCAGTCCGCGCCGCACAAGTCCAGTCATCTAAACCCCTTGTCAGAGCGGGTTCTTTTCGAACCACGCAACGAGATAATCGATAAGCGCCCGCACCTTGCCCGACAGGTGCCGGCGATGTGGATAGACCGCCTGCAGGAACGCCCGATAAGGCAGATACTCCTGGAGCACCGGTACGAGCGACCCATCGGCAATTGCCGAATCGGAGAGAAAGCTTGGTAGTCCCGCAAAACCAAGGCCTTTTTGTGCCGCAATCAGCACGCCCACAGGCGAATTCACCCTCACCTGCCCATCCACATGGATCGAGACCGTCCGCCCGTCCACAACGAACCGCCAATTCGCCTGCCCCGTCATGTTGGTATCGACGATACATGGCAACCCCCGCAGCGCTTCAGGTGTTTTGGGTACGCCATAAGCCTTGATCACCGCCGGCGCGGCGCAGACCGATATCGAAGTCTCCGCAATCTTGCGCGAAATGAGCGAACTGTCAGGCATTGCTGAAATCCGGAGGGCCAGATCGATTCCCTCGTCCACGAGGTCCACCATCCGGTCTTCGAGCCTCAAATCCAGCGTGACGTCGGGATGTTGCGCGACGAACTCGAACAGTGGCTCTGCGAGCGTCTGCTCTCCGAAATTCCGTGGCGCGGACACACGCAATACCCCACGTGGCGCCGCCGTCTGGTCGGATATCGTCGCATCGAGATCGTCGAGTTGGGAGAGAATCTGGCTCACCTCTCGATAGTACGCCTCCCCCGCCTCGGTGAGACTTAGCTTCCGCGTCGTCCGGTTCATCAGCCGTACCCCGAGATAGTCCTCGAGGTCGGTAACGTACTTCGAGAGCAGCGCCTTGGATCGCCCATGTATCCGCGCGGCCGCCGAAAACCCGCCGGCATCGTAGACCTGCACGAAGGCCCGGATTCGCGCCAAATCTTGTGTCATCCCTCCTCCTTACCGCAGCCGGGCCAGATCGAACGTCGCGACGTCGTTGAGCAGGTCCGCAAACCCCTTGAGCATATGATCAGCCAGGACCGCCCCCTTCTCCGCGGTCGCCGCCGCGGCGTTCCCGACAACGCCCTGATCGTTGAAATCAGAACTCAGCCAGCCGAACCGGTGCTTGCCGTATCCCGTCAGATGCGTCATCCCCGCCTCCCAGGCAGCCAGCCGCGAGACGAAATCCGCCGCATGCCGCATATCCACCTGCTTGGGCGCATAATGCAGCATGAGCGAGGTTTCGATATCGCCTCCGTGAATGCCATAGCGCTGCTCGATTTCGCCAAACAAACCATCGGGATAGCCAAATCGCATCCAGGCCGTCGCCACCGCAAGCATATCCAATTCCGCCCGCGCCTTGAGCGTCACGATATCGACCGCCGCGCTGTTACCCCCATGCGAGGACACAATCACCAGCCGCCTGATCCCCGCCTCGCGTACCGCCTTGGCGATCGCGAACCATGTGCCGACCAGTTCCACCGCATCCCGGCTCTCGGTTACGGCGAACCGCATATGCTCAAGTGAAGCGCCTATGCGCTCCATTGGCAGCACGACTGCTTCGATAGTCGTGGCAAGATAGGGCGGAAGTGCCCTAAGATGCCCCTCGGCGATGTCGCAATCGGTCGTTGCCGGCAGATGCGGGCCATGCGCCTCGGTCGCCGCTACTGGCAGGATCGCAATCGTATTCTCGGAAACGGCGTGCCCGGAAAGCGCGTTTAAGGAGGCAAGCTGGACGAGCGGCACGCATGTGCTCCGTTCGGTAACAGGGATGGTGTAGGATTAGCCTGTGAGCACGCTCCGAACAACACTGCGCGGCCTGATTAACTTTCCTTTAAACGCCGAATCGACGGCTTCCCCCCGTTCCGATAATGATCTTCTCATGACCAAGCCGACCGCCTCGACCCTTTACCGTCTTATTGAAGCCGGCCACCTCGCCCGGCAGGCCCTGCTCGCCCCGCTCGCTGCACGCGGGCTCGAAGTGGGTGACGACGCGGTGCTTTTAGGCCTCGCCGATCCCTCTGGCGTCCCCACGGCGACGCTCGAGGCATTCACCGGCCTCGACGGCGATCACCTCGACGCGATCCTGCGGCGGCTCGAAGACAAGGGCCTGCTACTACGGCTCGCGGTCGGTCCGGAAATGGTCCCTGGCGCCCGGCTCTCCCAGCAGGGCCAATCCACCCGGGCGGCAATCGAGGATCATTGGCGGCAGCTCGAAGACACCATCGCCGAGGATTTGGGCAAGAAGACCCGCAAAAGCCTTCGCCGGGGTCTCAAGCGCATCATCACGCTTCTGGATTTCTAGCCCGCATTTCTCACACTCCTTGTGCCCTGCGCTGGTTCAAAGTGGCGTCAGGGTAGGCGGAGAGCGCCGTGCGTATTGGACATACGTGCAAGCTCTCCGGCGCACACTGTCGCCACTTTCAACCAGCCCTTCGGGTCGGATGTTGGCGGCCGCCTCCGGGCACGGCGCGAGAAAACCG
The DNA here is from genome assembly GCF_044811015.1 of Pelagibacterium halotolerans. Lineage (GTDB taxonomy): Bacteria > Pseudomonadota > Alphaproteobacteria > Rhizobiales > Devosiaceae > Pelagibacterium > Pelagibacterium halotolerans_A. Next base: position 3,209,251 of record NZ_CP085243.1, on the reverse strand, counting down.
TATGTTGAATACGCTTTTTCGCTCCGCACCCGCATGCGACTCGCCAAAATCCGACGCAGGGCGCAAGGAGTGTGAGAAATGCGGGCTAGAGCCGCACACGCGTCCTGCGGTCAATTGCAAAGGTTGCCGCGACGGTCAGAAACGCAAAAGCAATCATCCCCGCCGCGATCCAATGCGCCTCTGTCCAGCGCAACTGCTCGACATAGTCGTAGATCGCAATCGAGAGCACCTTGGTCCGACCGGGGATGTTGCCCCCGATCATCAGCACCACACCGAACTCCCCCACCGTATGGGCAAACCCCAGAACCGTCGCGGTGAGATAACCCGGTCGCGCCAATGGCGCGGCGACCGTACGGAACGCCTGCCATGTCGATGCTCCAAGCGTATAGGCAACCTCCAGCAACTCCTCGGGCACGGCCTCGAACGCATTGCGCAAAGGCTGCACGACGAAAGGCAGCGAATAGAGCACCGACCCGATCACCAGTCCGGTAAAGGAAAACGCCAAGGTCCGCCCACCGAACCAGGATGCAATCATGCCGCCCGGTCCGTCGGGGCCCAGGGCGATCAAAAGGTAAAACCCCAATACCGTGGGTGGCAGCACCAGCGGCACGGCGACAAAAGCGGCCACCAGTGTTACCCATTTGGAGCGAGACCGCGCCAGCCACCACGCCAGCGGCGTGCCAAACACGACCAGCAGCACAGTCGTCACCAACGCCAGCAGAATGGTGAGCCGGATCGCTGGCCAGATTTCGGCAAGAAGCGTCACCGCTCAGCGCTCCGGCACGCCATAGCCGAAGGATGCGATGATCGCCGCCCCTGTATCGCTACGCATGAAATCGAAAAACGCCTCGGCCACCTCGGCACTCGGCGCAGCGGCAATAACCACGCCGTCCTGAGCAATCGGCGCATGCATCTCCTCCGGCACCACCCATTGCGACCCGCCACCTCGCCCCGCGACCTGGGCAAGCGCCACGAATCCCATCTCGGCATTGCCCGTCTCGACAAATTGATAGGCCTGCGCAATGCTTTGCCCGATCACCAGCTTCGCGTCCAATGCGTCGGTTAGTCCCAGCGCCGCAATCACTTCGACCGCTGCCGCGCCATAAGGCGCAGCACCCGGCTCGGCAATTGCCAGGCGGTCGAAATCGCCCTCCAGGCTTTCCGGCCCGTAGACCCGCCCAGAATCGGCGCTAAAGAGCACCAGCCGCCCCACCGCATAGGTAAACCGGCTATCGGGAACCGCCAGCTCCTCTTCAACCAACAGATCCGGCCGTTCGCTATCGGCAGCCAGAAACCCGTCGAACGGCGCTCCCTGCACGATCTGCGCGTAAAGCTGGCCCGTAGACCCGAAACTCAGCCCGATCTCGGCCCCGGTCTGTGTTTCAAAAGCCTCGGCCAACGCCTCTGCCGCCGCGATGAAATTCGCCGCCACGGCAATCTGCGCATCCTGCGCCCGGACCGCACTTATCCCCGCCCCCAGAACCAGTGCTATGATCGCAAGCAGTCGCATCGAAGCCCCGATATGTTTTTCGAAACATATCGGTAGAAAATCGAAGGGAGGCGCGCAACCGTTATTTCCGCTCGGCTATATCGTTCTTGAGCGTCCGTAGCGCCTCGACATCCTCCGCGATCGCCGTTTCCGTCTTCTCTTCCATTGCGCGGTAGTGGTTGAGAACGGCGAGCCCGAGGTCGGTAAGCCGCGCGCCGCCCTGCCGGGTCCCGCCGCGCAACGTTTCGACGAGCGGGGCGCCGAAGCCCTCATTGAGCGCCTGCACGAGCCCCCAGGCCCGCTTGTAGCTCATACCCATGGATTTCCCTGCAGCCGAGATCGATCCCATATCGGCGATCCGCTCGAGCAGATCCGCCCGCCCCGGCCCGACATAGACATCCTGGTCGACGACGACCCGAAGGTGCCCAAGGCCCGATATGGGGACCGGGCGCTTCATGGTTTATCCAGCCAGGGCGGCAGCCTCAGCGGCCAGCGCCTTGATGCCGTCGAAATCCCCCGCAGCAACTTTATCGCCTGGCACGACCCACGACCCTCCGACGCACACCACATTGGGCAGCGAGAGGTAAGTTTTCGCGTTCGCAAGACTGATCCCACCCGTCGGGCAGAATTTCAAATCCGGCAGCGGCGAGGCAAACGCCTTCAAAACCGGCGCCCCGCCCATCGCCTCGGCGGGGAAGAACTTGAGGTAGGAATAGCCCATGAGCGACGCCGCCATCGCCTCGGTCGGCGACGCGATCCCCGGCAGCAGCGGAATGCCGATCGTCTCGGCATCCTCAAGCAGCTTCACCGGCGCGCCTGGTGACACCATGAACCGGCACCCGGCATCCACAGAGGCCTTCATGGTATCGAGGTCTCTCACTGTGCCCGACCCGACCACAGCACCCTCGACCTTGGCCATCTCCGCGATCACCTTGAGCGCATTGGGCGTTCTGAGCGTGACTTCGAGGTTCGGCAGCCCGCCAGCGACGAGCGCCTCGGCTAGCGCCCGCGCGGTCGATACATCATCATGAATGATGACCGGCACCACCGGCGCTGCGGTAAGAATCGATGTGAGCGTGGCCGCATCCTGCGCCATGAACTGCCTCCAAAAACGATTGGGCGAGAGAGCTTTCGCTTGTCCCTAGCACGGCCTTTATTGAAATGGGAACCAAAACTCCTTAAGTCAAAGCCCGGCCGTCCGGACGGCCAATGGAGGAAGCTGCGGCGGGACCCGACATGATCCAGCAGATCAACGCCATCACACCGCTTGAGGAAGCCCGCGTCGCGCTCGCCGACGCGTTCGAGCTCAAATTCACCAAGGCCGTCGAAAAGGCGACACAGCCGATCTTCGACAAGGTCAAGGACCGGATTCCCGAGATCGAATGGCCCTTCTATGCACCGCTGATCTTCGAGATCAACCGGCTCAAAAAGAAGAAAAACGCGGTCATCCTCGCGCACAATTACCAGACCCCGCAGATTTACTACGGCGTCGCCGACATCGTGGGCGACAGCCTGCAACTCGCGATCGAAGCCACCAAGGTCAAGGCCGATATCATCGTCCAGTGCGGCGTGCACTTCATGGCGGAGACATCGAAGATGCTCAACCCCGACAAGACGGTGTTGATCCCCGACAGCCGCGCGGGCTGCTCGCTCGCCTCCTCGATCACCGCCGAGGACGTCCTGGCCATGCGTACGCAATATCCCGGCGTGCCGGTCGTCACCTATGTGAATTCCTCCGCCGCCGTCAAAGCGGTCACCGACGTCTGCTGCACCTCCTCGAACGCGCTTCAAATCGTCGAGGCGGTCGAGGGCGATACGGTGCTGATGATCCCCGATCAGTATCTCGCCCAGAATACGGCGAAAAAGACCAAAAAGAAAATCATCACCTGGGCCGGCGCCTGTGAGGTGCACGAAACCTTCACCGCCGACGACATCGCCGAACTGCGCGCCGCCTACCCCGGCGCCAAGATCATCGCCCACCCCGAATGCCCGCCCGAAGTCATCGACAACGTCGATTTCTCCGGCTCGACCTCGGGCATGATCGACTGGATCAAGACCGAAAAGCCGCCCAAGGTGGTGATGGTCACCGAGTGCTCGATGTCGGATAATGTCGCAGCCGAAACCGAAGGCGTCTCATTCCTGCGCGGCTGCAACATCTGCCCGCACATGAAGCGCATCAACCTTGAAAACGTCCTCTGGAGCCTGCACACCGGCACCGAGGAAATCACCATCCCCGAACACCTGATCGAACCCGCCCGCGCCTCGGTCGAACGGATGATCGAGATTTCGATGCGCAAGAAGCATTAAGAAAACGGCCAAACAAACGGAAGCCCCTTCTTCCCTTCTCCCCTTGAGGGAGAAGGTGGCAGGAGCGAAGCGGAGGTCGGATGAGGGGTGCCTGCTGCCTCTGCAAAGAGCACCCCTCATCCGACCTTTCGCCAAAGCGAAAGCTCACCTTCCCCTTCAAGGGGAGAAGGGAAGAGAGGCCCCGCAACGATAAAGCCTCGCTTCCAGACCAAGGGGCACCGCATTCGAAATGAACATCTTCGACAACACCCTGAACGCCGAAGGCGTCGTCATCGTTGGCGCCGGGCTCGCCGGCCTCTTCTGCGCACTCAAACTCGCCCCGCGCCCCGTCACCGTTCTGTCCCCTACCCCGCTCGGCCTCGGCGCCTCATCCGCCTGGGCGCAAGGCGGCGTTGCTGCCGCCGTCGGCAAGGGCGATAGCCCCGCCGCCCACGCGCTCGATACGCAAATGGCCGGCGCCGGCATCGTCGACCACGGCATCTCCCAGTCCGTCACCGAGGAGGCCGCGGCCCGCATTGCCGACCTTGCCGCACTCGGCACCCCCTTCGACCGTGACGATTTCGGCAATTACGTGCTCTCCAAGGAAGCAGCCCACTCGATGAACCGCGTCGTTCGCGTCTCGGGCGACCGTGCTGGTCACGCCATCATGCAGGCGATCATTGCCAAAGTCCGGCAAACCCCGTCGATCCGCATCGTCGAAGGCATCACCGCCGTCGATCTCGCCCGCGCCGATGGTCGTGTCGTCGGCGTCTTCTGCCGCAAGCTCGGCGATCGCTATGTCGAGCCCGTCTTCATCCGCGCCCGCGCCACAGTCCTCGCCGCCGGCGGGCTCGGCGGCCTATACGCCGTGACCACCAACCCGCCCTCGGTGCGCGGCCATGCAATGGGCATGGCGGCCCGCGCCGGGGCGATCATCGCCGACCCCGAATTCGTCCAATTCCACCCGACCGCCATCGCCACAGGCAAGGACCCCGCTCCGCTCGCCACCGAGGCCCTGCGCGGCGAAGGCGCCATCCTCGTCAACGATTTGGGCAAACGCTTCATGCTCGACGTCCACGAAGACGCCGAACTTGCCCCGCGAGATATTGTCGCCCGCGCCAATTTCCAGCAAATCAAGCTCGGCCGAAAGGTCTTCCTCGACACCCGCCAAGCTCTAGGCGCCCGAATCCTCGAAGCCTACCCGACAGTCGCGCAGTATTGCATCGAAGCCGGCATCGACCCTGTCAGAGAGCCCATCCCCGTTACGCCCGCCGCCCATTACCACATGGGTGGCGTCAAGGTGGACGCCGACGGCCGCGCCTCCCTCCCAGGCCTCTGGGTCTGCGGCGAAGCCTCGTGCACGGGCCTCCACGGCGCCAACCGCCTCGCGTCGAATTCCCTGCTCGAAGCCGTCGTCTATGGCGCCCGCATCGCCGACGACATCGGCGGCTTGGAACCCGCGACCGGTCACCTACCCCCCTTCGAGGGCATAGGCTGGGACCCGCAAAAAGGCGCCGAGGCCGAAGCGATCCTGCGCAATCTCGACGCCGTAAAGCGCCTGCGCGCCATTATGAGCGACCATGTCGGCGTCGAGCGCGACGCGGCGGGCCTCAAGCACGCCCTACGCGAACTCGCCACGCTCGAAGCCACCGCGCTTGGGGTCACCCGCGCCTATCTCAACATGATCACCTCAGCCACCCTCGTCGCTGCCGGCGCACTGCGCCGCACCGAAAGCCGGGGCGGTCACTTCCGCACCGACTTTCCCAAAACCGACGACACCTGGGGACGCCATACCGAAATGACGCTCGGTGAGGCGCTGGAGATCAGAGCCGAGGCCTAAAGCGCAGCCTCGAACAGCCCCTCGATCGCCTCGCGCCGCGTATCCGCCACAAGCCGCATGATCTCCTCGCCGCCCTGCATAAGAACGAGCGTAGAGCGCCGCGGAATACCGAGTTCAGCCACCAGCGGCCCCTCCCGGTGCGTATCCCAATCGACCTGAACAATGGTCACTTCACGATACGCTTCATTCTCAGCCTGCAGCGCCCCGATCACGCGCTGCTGCGCCGCACAGGTAACGCACCAGGGTGCATAAAAGTCGAGGATATAGGGCTCACCGGACGCGTCGAGTTCTTCAAGCAGAGCTTCGCTATAGTCCTGATGCACAACCTCCTGTGCCACCGTCGGCAGGCTGAACAGCGCCAGCAAAAGCCCAAGAACCGTCCGCCGCAATACCGTCATCATCGTCTCTCCTAAACGCTCACCGAAATATCGAGAAGGCCGGGGGGCAGCACCTGCAGCACCCAGAATTCGAGCATCTTGTCGACCCCAAACCAAATCCCCAGTCCCACTGCAATAAGCGCGATCCCCATTGCCGGTTTGGCATACCGTGCCACCGCCATCAGTCGCTCACGCCTGTGCGCTATCAGCTCCCGGCTGCCGTAAGCGAGCGCCATAACGATCGTCCCCGCCCCGAGCGAAAAGACCGCCATGATCGAAAAGGCATAAAAAAGGCTGTCCCCGGCACTCGCAAGCGCAATGGCACCCCCCAGCGTCGGCCCGATGCAGGGCGACCAGACGATCCCCAAAAGCGTGCCCGAAATCCCCTGCCGCCAAAGCCCGCTGGTCCCCGGCGCACCTTCGACCACAGACAGCATCCGATTACCGCCTGAAGCCACGCCACCCGCAAGCCGTGCGAACCTCGCGCTCGCCTGCGGCACCAGAAGCACCGTGCCGAACCCGATCATCACGACCGCCCCGGCTTTCGCGATATCCTCAGGATGAAGCCCCAATGCCTGCGCGAACGCATAGCCGAAAAACCCCGCCAGCGTGAAACTCACCGCCAGCCCGCCCGCAAGGACAACCGGCCCGAGCCGATGCTGCCCGACCGAACTCGCAAGCACGATCGGCAGAAGCGGCAACACGCACGGATTAAGCAGCGTCAGAAGACCTGCGGCATAGGCAAAGGCAAAGTCGAGCAAGGGCGCTTCCTTCGAAGAACGCGGGTCCTTCCCGGTTTACGATATGCGAGGGGTCCTTGTTACAACACAACAGATCACGACCCGGTGATCACGCGCTCGCCAGCACCGCATCGACCTCCGCCCGCGTCGGCGGAACGCACCCGATATGCGCGCAATTGAGCCCGGCAACCGTCGCCCCGAACCGTAGCACCTCAGTCAAAGCCAGCCCGTCAAGCTCCCCGATCCGCCCGACCGTAAGGTGTCCCTTATCCGCAATCGCAGTCAGAATGCCCGCCATCAGACTGTCGCCTGCACCAACGGTGTCGCCCATAACTTCGGGCTTGTAGATCGGAGCACTCGCCTGCGCCTTGGTCGTAAACGCCCGCGAGCCCTGCTCCCCGAGCGTCACCACCACAAGCTCGCAATTGGGTCTCGCCAGAAGGCTTGAGGCATGATCCTCGATGGATTTCCCCGGATCGAGCGTTTCGAGATCCTCGTCCGACACCTTGACGATATGCGCGAAATCGAGAAACCCGTCGAGCCGCTCCTTGTAACCCACGAAGTCCGAAACGAGGCTCGGCCGCACATTCGGGTCGATCGAGATCACTGCCCCGCGTGCGGCAACCTTTCCGACCACATCCATCCAAATCTCTGCATCCTCGGGCTCGATAGGCAGGAACCCGCCGATCTGGAACAGATCGATCGCCTCAGGCAGCGCGCCGTTGAGCTTCTCCCTGCTGATATCGCGCTCCGCCGTCCCCTGCCGGTAAAACGCATAGCTCGGCAGCCCCTTGGCGTTCCGCGTTACCACCGCCAGTGTGGTATTGCAGTCGCTGCGTTCGTCGACAAGCTGGGTCACGCCCACCGCATCGAGCGGTCCCAAAAGGAGGTCGCCGAAGGTATCCTTGGAGATGGGGCACAGATACCCTGTGTCATTGCCCAGCTTCGCCAGCGCAATCGCGCAATTGTAGGGCGAACCGCCCGCATGTGCGCTCATCTCCAGCGCCTCATCGCCCTCCTGCGGCTTGGCGACAAGGTCGATAAGGCTCTCCCCCGAAACGACGAACATAAAGTGATCCTCCAAAGAGCGGCGATTTCCGTGTCCGCGCTTCTATAGCAACGTTGCGGTCCCGCCAAGCCGCCAGACGATTGCCGCGCAACCACATTTCGCGTAGGACACCGGCACACCATCGCAGGGCACGCCCATGGACAGCTCAGACCTCACAGCGCGCATCGAAGCGCTCGAAATCCGGCAGGCTCATGCCGACCACACGATTGACGAACTCAACACGCTCGTGACTGAGCAATTCCAGATGATCGAACGCCTCAAGCGCCAGATCGCGCTGCTCGACGATCAGCTATCGGCGGTCGAAACGCTGGCCCGCGGCCAGTCCAAGGAACCGCCGCCGCCGCATTATTAGCCATTCAGGCGCACCACCCCCGCCGCGCCCCGTCCCAAGGTCGTGCCAGCCCTTCGGCAACGAGCGTCATCCCCAACGATTGCCCGTCGCGCATAAGCACGCGCAACTTCCGCCCGTAGCGGTCCGCGTCGCGATGGTCCCACATCGTCATCTCGAACCCGCCAGCATTCACCAGCTCCAGCATCCGCCGCGTTGCCGCCTGCCCCAGCGCAAGCTCCTCGGGACACTGATAGGAGAAGACCTCGGGCGTATCGATATCGGCAACGCGGATCCGGATCCCGTCGATCTTTATCGTATCCCCGTCCGTCACGCAGGTTGCCGCGCCGCCCGAACAGAGCGTGAATTGCCGCGTGACAACCTCCTCAGGCCCACCCGCAGCGAGAGAGGGTACCTCGACATACCCGCGCTCAATCGCGACATAGCCCAGTGCCGCAACGGCAATGAGCGCCACCGCCATCTCGCCCAATGGCATCCGCGCGCGCCGGCGGAGCCGGACGCCGACGCGCCCGAACGGCATAATCCTGGCCATCGGAGGATCTCCTTACGATTCGACCGAACCGTAAGCACTCACCTCCTAACGACCGGTAAGCATCAATCCCGGAACGCCACGAAGCGGGATCACACCGACAGGCACAGATACTTAATGTCGAGATAGTCCTCGATCCCGTATTTCGAGCCTTCCCGCCCGAAACCGGACTGCTTGACGCCGCCGAACGGCGCCACTTCCGTAGAAATGATCCCCGTATTGATCCCGATGATCCCGTATTCGAGCGCCTCGGCGACCTTGTAGACCTTCGAGATATCCCGTGCGTAGAAATAGGCCGCCAGCCCGAACTCCGTCGCGTTCGCCAATTCGATCACCTCATCGGTCGTCTCGAACCGGAACAATGGGGCCACCGGCCCGAAAATCTCCTCCCGTGCAATCCGCATCTCTTTGGTCGCTCCGGTTAAAAGCGTCGTGGGATAAAACAGCGCGCCCTCCGGCCTCTCGCCAATAGCCGAAATCCGCGCGCCCTGCTCGGATGCGTCCGCCAGCAGCATCTCAACCTTCTCGATCGCCTTTTCGTTGATCAGAGGCCCGGTGGTGATGCCCGTCTCCATCCCGTTGCCCAGACGCAATTCACCCATCTTTGCGGCGAGTTTTTCGGCGAAGGCGTCGTAAAGATCGGCGTGAACGTAGATGCGGTTGGCACACACGCAGGTCTGCCCCGCATTGCGGAATTTCGAAAGCATCGCGCCCTCGACCGCCGCATCGAGATCCGCGTCCTCGAAAACGATAAACGGCGCGTTCCCGCCAAGCTCCATGCTCATGCGCTTGACCCCGTCCGCGCTCTGCCGAATCAGGATCTTGCCCACCTCGGTCGAGCCGGTGAAGCTGATCTTTGCGACTTTGGGGTTAGCGCACAATTCCTGTCCGATAGCCGGCGCGTCAGTCCCCGGCACAACGTTAAAGACCCCCGGCGGAAACCCGGCCCATTCCATCAACCGGGCAATCGCAAGTGCGGAAAGCGGTGTCTCGGCGGCTGGTTTAGAGACGACCGTGCACCCCACCGCAAGCGCCGGCGCCAGCTTGCGCGCGAGCATCGCGTTGGGGAAATTCCACGGCGTGATCACACCTACAACCCCAACGGGCTGCTTGATCACCATGATCCGCTTGTCGGCCTGATGCCCTGGAATCGTATCGCCGTAGACTCGCCGGGCCTCCTCGGCGAACCATTCGATATAGGCCGCGCCATAAAGAATTTCCCCCTTGGCCTCGGCAAAGGGCTTGCCCTGCTCGAGCGTCAGGATGCGCGCCAGATCGTTGGCATTTTCCACCATCAATCGATGGAGCGCCTTGAGTTTGTCGGCCCGATCCTTCGCCGAAAGCGCCGCCCAGCCCGGCTGCGCAGCATGTGCGGCGTCTATGGCGTCCCGGGTCGCATGGGTGGACAGATCCGGAATCTGCGCCAGAACCTCGCCCGTCGCCGGGTTGGAGACCCGGAACACCTTGCCGCGCGAGGAGACAGTGTTCCACTTCCCGCCGATGAACCCTCCGGCGACCACAATCCGCTTTTCGCTGAGCTTGTCGGTAAGCGCTGAGGTGAGGGTCATCGTGAGGCCTCCTTATTGTTCATTGGCTTTTCCAATTGAACGCTGAATCGGCGAAAGGTTCAATCCGGCCAATGCGTTCCGTGCTGGTCAGGACCAATGTGCGTGCTATAATAAAAAATGGCATATTAAATGCCGCCTATTGCCTAACTGACGAGCCCGAATGACAAAAAAGGCCAGCGCCTACGCCTTTCTCGAGCGCCCCGAACACATGCCCCGGGGCTCGCTTTCCAGCCACGTGACGTCTCAACTGCGCGAAGCGATCGTCTCGCTGCGTTTAAGGCCAGGCACCATGCTCGACAAGGCCGAGATCTGCGAGCGTCTGGGCGTCTCGCGCTCACCCGTCGCCGACGCGCTCGCGCGCCTGCAGGCCGAAGGCCTGATCGATATCCTGCCCCAGCGTGGTTCGGTCGTTTCGCTCGTCTCCCTCGCGGCGGTCAAGGAATACATCTTCATCCGCACCGCCCTCGAATGCGAAACCGTCCGCAAGCTTGCTGCCGAGCCGCCCGAAGGATTAATTGCAGCGCTTGAAGAGAACATAGCCCGCCAGCAGGTTCTTGCCGCCAAAGACGACAAGCAGGGTTTCCACAATACCGATCTCCAGTTCCACGAAATTCTCCTCAGCGCCGCCGGCTACAAGCGCATGAAAGCGATGGTGGACACAGCGCGGAACAATCTCGACCGTGCCCGCCACCTCTCGAACAGGATTCGCGAAACTGCAATCGCGCTCGAAGAACACCGCGCCGTCCTCGACGCCATCGCCAGCCGAAACCCCGACGCGGCTGCCGATGCCATGCGAGCTCATCTCGACTCTATGGTCGAGTCGGTCTTCGAAGTCGCCCGGCAAAGCCCGACGCTGTTTTCCGACGGCGAACTCGCACGGGCCTAGGTTTACAGTTGCACTTTGCGCTGCCCTGTTCCCACCACCCCGTCATCACCCGGCTTGTCCGGGTGATGACGGAGGAGAGAGTGAGCGCGGGGTACCGGACATCCCGCAGCCCTAAGAGCCCGGCCCGCATCCGGGACGACGCAAGCGTCCTGAATGCGCAACTGTAAAGTTAGAGCCCAACCGATAATTCGGACGGGCTCTGGGAGCCCGTTCACCTCTGACGTACAGACCGTCACGATTGATCCCCTTAATCGAAACGATAAACACGCCTAGATTAGAGGTCACACGTTATTAGCGCCGCACGCGGCGAAGCCCGAGGTGACCGAGATGCCCAAATTGTCCCAGAACAGCGTCGCCACGCCGGCGCTGGTTCCCAACTCGACCCGTTTGGGAGAGGTTCATATCGCGGTGACCAGTCGCGACGACGCGCTCGCCGTCTGGCGCGACGTCGTTGGATTGACGCTCATCGAAGAAACGCCCGATCGCCTCGTTCTCGGCGCAGGCGGTACGCCGCTGATCATCCTGCATCTGGATGCAACAGCCCCCGTAGCGCCACACACCACCGGCCTCTACCACGTCGCCATCCACGTCCCGACCCGCCGCGATTTTGCCCGCGCCCTCAACCGCGCAATCGCCCACAAGGCACGCGTTTCGCCCACCGACCACCTCGTCTCCGAAGCCCTCTATCTGTGGGATCGCGATGGAAACGGTATTGAGATCACCTTCGAGACCCCATGGCGCGGCCGTTTCGTCGAAAACGATGAGCTGATGGCGATTACCCCCGACGGCAAGCCCCATTCCGGACGCGAACCGATTGACGTGCAGGGCCTTCTCGCCGAGCTCGACGGCGACGCAACCCCGCTCGCTCCGATGCCTGAAGGTACGCGCATTGGCCATGTTCACGTCCATGTCGGCGACCTCGATAAGGCCATGGCGTTCTACCGCGACCAGCTTGGCTTCGCCGGCCAGCTGCTGAGCCGTCGCTACGGCATGGGCGACGTCACGCTCGACTATGCCCCGCACATCCTTGCCTTCAACATCTGGGCCGGCCGCAACGCACAGCAACCGCCGCAAAGCGCCGCCGGTTTGCGCTGGTTCGAAATCGTTGTGCAGGACCGGACGGTTCTCGACGGCATCCGCGCGCGCCTGACAGACGCCAGTGCACCCGTCACCGAAATCGAAAACGGCATCGAAACACGAGATCCCTGGGACAACCGGATCAAGATCCTCATTGCTTAAGAGCGAAGAGGGATCGGTCATCCCGGCCGGCGCGCGATCATGTCGATCTCAACGAGCGCGCCGACCGCAAGTCCTGTGACCCCGATCGTCGTTCGCGCCGGTAGTTTGCCTTGCTCGAAATAGGACATGTAGGTCTCGTTCATTTTGGCGTAGTCGCGCTCGAACTCAGTGAGATAGATTCTTGCCATCGTCACGTTTTCGAGCCCGAGCCCAACGCCAGCCAGAACGATCTGCAGGTTGTCCATCACCCGCCGCGTTTGGGCCTCGATTCCTTCCGGAAGCGGCGCGTCCGGAGCATCCGGGTCCGTGGGCATCTGGCCGGTCAGGAACACCCATCCGTCGACCTCAACGGCATGAGAAAAAGGCGCCACCGGGCGAGGTCCACGCTCAATCATATGATGGACGGGCAGGCTCATGGGGATCTCCCTTCGGCGAATGCTGATTGCGTCAACTGTGAGCCGACGCTCGCTGGCCGTCAATCGCATCCCGGCTTGCAGCGGAGCTGAATAATCCAAATACTGAGTAGTAGATGCAACTCACTAACGGACCAGAAGCCATGACCCGCCCCCTCCAGATAGAGCATACACGGAACGGATCGGAAGGCCGCTATTGGGCGGATCTTGGCGACGGGTTCGAAGCCGAAATGACTTACCGCATTCGCGCCGACGGCGCCCGGATCATCGATCACACAGGCGTTCCCAAACCGTTCGAGGGCAGGGGCTACGCGCTCCAACTGGTCAGGCGTGCTATCGCCGACGCGCGTGAGGAAGATTTCAGGATCGTTCCCCTGTGCCCTTACGTTGCCGTCCAGTTTCGCCGTCACCCCGAATGGGAGGACTTGCGGGCTAGCCCGCAGCCGCCAGATCGGCACTGAATGCAACGGCGCAATCGCGCCCCTGTGCCTTAGCTTGATAAAGGGCCGCATCGGCCATCGCCGTAGCGCTGTCGATCGTATCGTCCGGCTTGATGATTGCGGTACCGATGCTCACTGTGACATCGACGTGCCGGCCATCGTCCAGCGCAACCGGTACACTACGCATCATCTCTATTATCGCCGCCGCGATCTTGTCGAGCCGCTCCGCGTCGCAATTGCCGATAACGATCAGGAATTCGTCCCCACCCCAGCGCGCGCATATATCGGTCCGCCGCACCGCTGAGGACAACCGGCGCGCAACCTCGACGATCACCTGATCTCCCACCAGATGACCTTCGGTGTCGTTGACCGGCTTGAAATGGTCGATGTCCACCAGCAACACGCCATAGGTCCAGCTATCACCGTATGCCCGAGCCCGCATGATCTCGAACGCCTGCCCGAAACCGCGCCGGTTGAGGATACCTGTCAGGGCATCGCGATTGACCAGCGATTCGAGTTCCTCGGTGCGCTCCTTGATTTGGCGCTCGAGCCCGATCTCGGAATCCGTCACCGCGTTGCACATATCCGCGAGCGCGCGGGAGAGTCTTCCGATCTCGTCGTTGCGCGGATCGGGCGAAAACTGCACCCGCTTCCCGTCGCGCACAGCAGTGAGACCCGCCTCGACCCTTTCGAGCCGATCGAGCACCATCGCCTTGAAGATATAGGCCATCGCCAGTGCGGCCACACCCATGAGCGCGGCCAACAACACTCCGATGGGCAGGAACAGCCGCTTGTCGACGATGGTATCGACGTCCATCACCGTCACATTGTACCAGCCGATCTCACCGAGATATCCCACCCCCACCAGCATCGGCTTACCGTCGATCGAAAGATAGGCGGTTTGGACAGACGGTCCATCCTCCGGGTCGGCCGTCGCCGCCATCATCGCGCGGAGCGCGGCCATGTCCGACGGTGTATCGAACAGCGAAAAAACCATATTCTTCTGCGCGATGTCCTTGGTCAGCGAATGAAAATCGACCATGGATGCATCCCGATGCGCCTGTACCGCGCCGCTCGCATCCACGAACATCGACTGGATGCCCGGCTGCGGAATGTCCACCACGTCACGAATAAATTCCGAAAGATCAAGCCCTGTGCCCACGATCCCCAGCACTTGCCCCTCGTGAGAGACAATGCAGTTGATCCAGACTTTGGTGACGCCAAGAACATCATCGTGATCGACATTAAGATAGCAGCCCTCGCGCCGCGAGCGCGTGGTGAAATACCAACCGTCGCGAGGATTGTCGGACCGTACAGTGTATTGAAACGGATCGTCGGCGTAGCTGTTCTGACTGTCGTTGAAATAGTAATTGCCCGACTCATCGACCACCAGGAACGCGCTTTCGTCGTCGAAAGCCGCGCGGTAATGCTCGAGTTCGGCGATGCCGCGTTCTCGTGCCGTGGGATCATATTCGTCTTTTGCCCAGGCAATGATATTGGGTGCCCGCGCCAGCGTTTTGGCCAGCGCCACCTCACGGCGTAGCGTCTCCAACCCTCTATAGCGATCATACTGAACCTGGCGCTCGGCCACCAGTGCACCGACCCGCAACGCGGTTTGCTCCACGATGTGGTTGAACGCAAACCAGCCGGCGAGCGCCAAAAGCACCATGAACCCGGCAAGAACGAGAAGGACGCGGGTGCGCAGAGCCGCAAATGCCGAGAGGCGAGCCTCGTTTCCCCTCATTTGCGAAATTCTCCCAGCCCCGAGTCATGCGTCGGTTCAAAAGATATGTAATTTTTGTTTCCCTATTACTAAGAATCCGCCCCAAACGGCCAAACCACGTCACAGTTCGGTCAAAAACCGTTGAACCGCCCCCAACTCGGCCTGCGCAATTTCATGCCCACCCTCATGCCAGAACAGTTTGGCTTCAGCTCCTTGTGCAGCAAAGTAGTCCGCCAGCGCCTGGGTCGTTTCCGCTGGCGACATGGGATCGCGCCGTCCCGCCGTGATCAGGACCTTGCGGCCTTTGAGCCCAGGCAGATCGCTGGGAGCCCATGGAATAAGCGGGTGCATGAGCACCGCCGCAGTGACGATCCCGGGATCGCTCAGCATTACCGAAGCGAGGATGTTGGCGCCATTGGAATACCCCAACCCGTAGACCGGCCCGTCTCCCACCTGCGCCTTCATGAACGCGGCCATCCGCCCGGTCCGCAGCGCCAGATCATCCATATCGTAGACGCCTTCGCCGGTTCGCCGGAAAAAGCGCAGCGCGCCCATCTCCGAGACGTCACCCCGAGGTGCGATGATCCGCGCGCTCGGTGCCAATTGCCGTGCGAGGTCGAACAGCTGGTTCTCGTCTCCGCCCGTCCCGTGAAAGACGAACAGCGTCGGTGCACCTTCCGGGCCGTCATGCTCCCGAAAGACGTATCCGTCGGCCTCAGTCATGGTGCGCATCCTCAATCTCGGGGAGATGGGTTTCGAGCCACGCCCGCAGATGCTCATGCTGGCTCGGCAGCTTTAGCGCCTCGCCCAGATGTGCGGTGTCCTCGTCACGGTCGAATCCTGGCTCATTGGTCGCAATCTCGAACAGAACCCCGCCAGGCGTCCGGAAATAGATCGCATAGAAATAATCGCGGTCGATCACCGGCGTCACATTATACCCCGTATCCACCAGCGCCGTGCGCACCGCAAGCTGCGCCGCCCGATCCCGAACCGCAAAAGCAATATGATGCACGGAACCCGCCCCGAGGTCTCCGCGCGGCATATTGGGCAACGTCTGCACGTCGATGACGTCCGCGCCGTTCCCGCCGGGCATCACGAACCGCTTGATGCCCCGACACGTCGCGGCGTCCTCATAGCCCATGAATTTCAGCAGCTCCTCTGTCGCCCCGCTGTCGCGCACCCGAAGCGCCGCGGAATGAAACCCGCGGATCGCAACATCGTCCGGAACACCGCCTTTCGTCCAGGCTGCACGCGTATCGTCCGGCGCTTCGACAAGTGCCAACCCGTCGCCATCCGGTCCCGCAAAGCGTAACCGCTTCTGTCCGAAGCTCTCATCGCCCCAAACATTGCCAACGCCTCTGGTACCGAGCCGCTCCTTCCAGAACCCCAGACTGCCTTCCGGCACGGAAAACACCGTCTCGCCCACCTCTCCGGTACCGGGACGCCCGCGTACGATGTGGGGAAACGGAAAGTAAGTCATCACCGAACCCGGCGTACCGGCTTCGTCGCCGTAGTAGAGGTGATAGACCGACGGCTCATCGAAATTGACGGTCTTTTTCACCCGCCGCAACCCAAGCGTGTCGGTATAAAAGCGGTTATTGGCATCCGCATCGCGCGACATCGCCGTGACGTGATGCAGGCCCTCGATTTGATCGAGCATGAGATCACTCCTTGGTTGCCCCCCCTCCGGGGACCCTTTACGGAGCAATATAGAGGAAATGATCGTCCGGATAATCGGCACGAAGCTTCATTCTTTATTCGATAATAGCGAACAGTAGCCCTATGCGGCCGGCGTGATCCGGTAGGCACACCGCCGCGCTCCGGCAATGATATGCTCGACCCGTTCCACATGCGCGCCCGGCCCCAACGCGTCGCGAAACACCGCCAGTTCGGCCCGGCAGAAATTCTGACACGCAGCAGCCGCCGCGCAGATCGGGCAGTGGTTCTCATAGAGCATATAGCCGCCCGCACCGTCCTCGGCCCAGTCCGCCATATAGCCCTCCTGGCTCCGGATATCCGCTAGACGCGTCACCCGCTCGCCCAGAGTCTGCGCATCCGCAAGCCGCGCCCTGTAGTCCGTCCGCGTCTTGGCTTCGCGCGCGTCAATCAGTTTCGAAAGCATGTCCGCGCCAAGTTCGGATCGGATCGTCGCCAGAAGGTCCACTGTCAGCGCCGCATGTGTATCGGGAAACCGGTCCTGCCCCTCTGAGGTCAGCCGCCAGAATTGCGAGGGCCGCCCGACGCCCTTGGGCTGCGCCCAGCTCTCGACGACCCCTTCTTCGGCCAACCGCACTAATTGCTGACGCACTGCCTCCCCAGACGTCCCCAGCGCCTGCCCGAGGCTTGCCGCGGTCTGGTCGCCGTGCATCTTGAGATGGAACAGAATACGCTCCGCCGTATTGCGGGGCGTCCAGCCCGGATAAGAAAGAGGTTCGGTGCTTGACATGGCTCCAATCAGGCTTTTAGAAAGCTATAACTTGGAAAATACAGGTTCAGCCCGGCGAGATCAAGCCTTTCCCATCTGAGCCCAGAAACGGACTTTATGACCGACGCCCGCTTTCCCAGCGCGAAGCTGACCCTTGCCGACCCGGCCAGGGACAGCGATGCGCTTGATTTCGCCCATTTCGCCGACACCATGGCGACCCTTGCCGGCACGGTTTGCATCGTCACCGCCGGTCGAGGCGCGAACCGCGTGGGCCGTACAATCACTTCGCTCATCTCCCTGAGCGCCACCCCGCCCTCGCTTCTGGTCTCGATCACCAAAAACAGCGATCTCGACCACACGATGCGCGCCGAAGGCGGTTTCTCGGTCGCCATGCTCGCAACCGGCCAGTTCGGCGTCTCCGACGCCTTTGCCGGTCAACGCCCGCCCGAAAGACGCTTCGAGATCGGCACCTGGGACACATGGCCCTCCGGGCGCCCCAAGCTTGCCGACGCCGCGACCGCGATCGATTGTCGGATCGCCGGCATGATCGAACTCGATACTCACTGCCTCTTCGGCGGCGTCCTGATCAACGCCGAAGCGACTGGAGCCGCACCGCTGCTCTGGCGTGAACGGGGCTATCACCATCTCTAATCGGCCTTGCGCCCCGAAACCTCCTCCTCCTCATCCTTCGCCGGCTTGTCGTTCCCGTCTGAGACAATCACATCACCGCCACCTTCAGAGCGCGCCACACCTGCCTTTTTCGCCGCGCGCAACCGCCGCTCGGCCAGCTTCGCACGCAGCGTTTGTACAAGCTCGTGCCCCGTAACGAAAACTGGAACCCGTGCTCGCGCCACCTCCTGATCGATGGAAAGCCCGACTTCCGAGATCTCGCCCTCGATATTCACGTCGCGCACGATCAACTCGATTGCCCCGACGGCCACCCGGTCGCCGACTTCCGCTGTGCCACCAAGCCTCTCGCGCATGAAATCCGCGATTGAGCGGTCCGGTGCCACGTTGGGTGCGATGTCCATGCCATAGGCTTCCCGCAGCGCTTCGAGCGGCCGGTCCGGATTGATCCGGAACTCGCCGAAAAAATCCTTGTCGTCGGCCTCCACCTTGGCGGGGCTAGCGAACAGCCGATCCAGCAGGCGCGTATAGCGTGGAGCGATGAACATGTAGATGTAGTCGCCGGGCTTGATCCGCCCCGCATACTGATACCGCATCGACTGCCCGTCGCGCACAATGAGCGAGGGCCGTGCCCAACGCGGCAGCCTCTCGCCTTCGGCTACCGGGCTACCCGGCACCACATGGTAGACGATCAATTCGTGATGCGCGTTGCCTGGCAATTCTAGCCCCACGCGCTCGACCGGCCCGATCCTTTTGGGCACGATCAGATCCAGCCACTGCGCCATAGGACGGATTGTCCAGCCCTGTATGAGGAGCGAGGTGAGAACGATGATAAAAGCGGTATTGAACAGCAGCCCGCCGTTCGGTAGCCCGGCCATCAGCGGCAGGATGGCTAAAAGGATCGAGACCGCGCCGCGCAAGCCCACCCACGAGACGAACGCGATCTCGTCGCGCTGATAGCGGAAGGGCAGAAGGCACAACCACACCGCAACCGGACGTGCGACGAAAATCAGCACGACCGCAAGTGCAATCGCCGGAACGGCGACCAGCCGAAACTCGGAAGGGTTGGCCAGTAGCCCCAGGATCAGGAACATCACGATTTGCGCCAGCCACGTCATTCCGTCCTGGAACCGCGTCAGCGTCGAGCGCGCCCTCACGCGCATATTCCCCGCCAGTAGTCCCGCGACATATGCCGCCAGCGCACCGGAGCCGCCAAGCGCACCCGTGAGTGCGAAAAGGCATACCGCCATGCCCAGAACGATGATCGGATAAAGCGCGCCTTCGAGTTCCACCCGGTTGATGACCTGGACGATGACCCAGCCCCCCAAAAGCCCGAGAGCGATGCCCAACCCCATCTGGGTAGCAAAGCCGACGATGAACTCTCCGGTCATCCCCCCGATGCCCACGCCCTGGGCGATCAATTCGACGAACATGATGGTGAGAAAAATCGCCATCGGGTCGTTCGACCCAGATTCGACTTCCAGTGTCGAACGCACTTTGTCCCGGATCGTGATCCCCCCGACCCGCAGGAGGAAGAACACCGCCGCCGCGTCGGTTGACGAAACAATGGCCCCCATCAGAAACCCTTCCGCCCAAGAAACCCCCAGGACCAGCCGCGCGGCCAGACCGAGGATCAGCGTTGTCAACAGCACGCCGACTGTCGCCAGCACAATGGCGGGCCCCGCCGCCTGCCGGAAGGATTTGAGCGGCGTACCGAACCCGGAATCGAAAAGGATCACCGCGAGCGCCAGTGACCCCACGAGATAGGCAGAATGGAAATCCGAATACTGGATCCCCAGTCCATCGCTGCCAGTCAAAAGCCCGATACCAAGAAAAACAAGCAGCAAGGGCGCGCCGAACCGGAATGCGACAAGGCTCGTGAAAACCGAAATGACAATGAGCCCCGCACCCACCAGCATCAGTGGGTAAATCCAGTCAATCATCCCTCTCGCCTTCGAACCGCTTTGTGCCTTGGTGTCGGCTCAGCCGGTCACCAGAAGCACTATGGCACGATAACAAGGAGAAGTAAGGCAAGAGCAGGAGATTTCATCCCGCTTGGGTTAAAAAATGTAGGCGATACCAGTACTTTACGACTCCGCCGTAACGGTCTCAGCGACGATCCAGTCCAGATAGGGCGTACACCCCGCCTCGACCGGCAGGCAGACGATCTCCGGAACGTCATAGGAATGGAGTGCCCGCACCGCTTCCTCAAGCGCGGCAAACCGCGAGGCCATTGTCTTGGCCAGGAGCAAAACCTCGCCGCCTTCCACCACGTCGCCGTCCCAGCGATAGGTGCTGGTAATGGGTAACCGCTGGACGCAGGCTGCAAGCCGATGCTCAACCAGATGCCTGGCAAGCCCGTCGGCCTCCATATCGGTTTCCGTCGTAATCAGAACGACCACCGCATGATCGCCGTCGCATTCCGCCTGTACGCTCATATTGGCCTCCCATAGACAGGCTCAGCCTAACGGCGCCGACCGGGAGTGCTCAAGCGGTCAATTTTCTATCAAAGGGGAAGCGCATGCGCCGTAACGGCGCCGATAAACAGAACAGAAGCGGTAAAAGCGATGAGTGCCAACAGGTACCTAAGCCGCGTCATGTTTCCTCCAGAATGTATGACGCCTAAAGACTACTAAATTGATAGACTAAGTCAACGCCACAAATTCGCCACATCCGCTAAAATTTTGCTAATTTCCGGTCCGTTCGCGCAAAAATCAGCGCTTCCCACCGCTACCCGAGCCGCTCAATGACCGCCATTGCCGCCGCCGGATTGGCAATCTTGTGCCCGGCAATGAAGAACAGGAAAACGTCCCGTGGCGCCTTATCGGGCACGCCCTTGACCACGGGTGCCAGATCTTCGGGCGCACCGCCATCCACCCAGGTCTTCGCCCGCTCGGCCCAGGCGTCGAGCGCCACATCCGGATATCCCAGAGCTTCACCATCCTGCGCCCCCATCGCCCGGACATAGACAAGCGGTGCCGTCACGTCCGCGATCTGCGGAAACTCACTATCGGCTGCGATCACCTGCGCAACGCCATATTCGCGCAGCAACGCAATGAACTCGGGCGATTTGAAGCTCTCGTGGCGTACCTCCACCACGTGCTGGAGCGCCCGCCCCTCAACGCTCTTGGGCAAAAGGTTCAGGAAAGCCGCGAAATCCTCAGGGTCGAACTTCTTGGTCGCCATGAACTGCCAGTTGATCGGCCCAAGTTTGTTTTTAAGCTCGGTGATCCCGCTGGTGACGAACCGCTCGACGCTTTCTCCGGCTTCGGCCAGCACACGCCGGTTGGTCGTGAAACGCGGCCCCTTCAGCGAAAAGACGAAATCGCCCGGCGTTTCATCGTGCCATTTGGCGAAGGTTTCGGGCTTCTGAGAGCCGTAATAGGTTCCGTTAATCTCGATGGCCGTGAGGTGGCGCGATGCATATTCGAGTTCACGCTTTTGCGGATGCTTTTCAGGGTAAAACGTCCCACGCCACGGCTCGTAGGTCCATCCGCCGACACCAACCCGTATCCTGCCCGTGCCCATCTTCGCTCTCCCTGCCGCTTTAACCTCGAATCCGCACCATTGCCAAAAGATCGGCGGTGCACAACCCGGTTATCGCAGCAAAGGGATCAGACCCACATCCTGTAGTGGAGGTTGAACATGATAACGAGGCTCCCCCCGATCATGATGCAGATCAGAACCGCGGCGAACCCCAGCGCAAGGAGATTTTCCTTCGGCGTCGTGCGCCAATCCAGATGCAGGAAGAACCTCAGGTGCACCAGCACCTGCGCCACGGCCGCAACGGCAATCACCGCGAAAATCTGCTCCACCGGCAACACCCGCGTCGCCACCAATCCGAACGGAATTAGCGTGAGAACAAGCGCCAGAACGAACCCGGTGAGATATGTCCGCAACCGGCGTGAGAACGACACCTGCTCCATCTTAAAGAACCCCTGGCAGATAAACGACCGAGAAAATCCCGATCCACACGATATCGAGGAAATGCCAGAAAAGCCCCAGCCGGAACAGCCGCGAAGCCACCGGCGGCGTCAGCCCCTTGAAAACGATCTGCCCCACTATGACAGCGATAAAGGTCAACCCGCCGCTGACGTGCAATCCGTGCGTCCCCACGAGCGTAAAGAACGCCGAGAGGAACCCGCTCCTGTCCGGTCCAGCCCCCTCGCCGATCATCCCGGCGAACTCGCGCAACTCGAGAGCGACGAATGCAACCCCGAGCACAAACGTAACGCCAAGCCATCCAAGCGCTGCCCGTTGCTTCCCCGCGTCTGCCGAAAGCGCGGCAAATCCGAATGTGAGGCTGCTCACCAAAAGCAGCATCGTCTCGGCAAAGGCGTTCGAAAGGTCGAACAGCGCGCCCCCGCCCGGCCCGCCGGCAAGGTTGTTCCGCATCACCAGATAGGTGGCAAAAAGCAGCGCGAAGATGATCGCATCGCTCATGAGGTAAAGCCAGAACCCGAAGGCCCGCTCTTCGTGAACGCTCCCCCTCGCTGCCGTTTGCACGCTCATGCCGCAACCTCCGCCGGTTTGGCCCCGGACAGCGCCGCAAACCGAGCATCCTCGATCCGCTTAACCTCCGATGCCGGCATCACGGTTTCCGTCTCGTCCTGCGAAGCCCGGACAACAATCGCCACCAGCATCCCGAGCCCGGCCCCGACCGCCATCCACCAGATGTGCCAGACCATCGCGAACCCGAACACGCCAGCGAGCATACCGATCACGACCCCGACGCCGCTATTCTTCGGCATCTCGATATCCTCGTATCGCTCGGGCCGACGATACGCTGTGCCCTCCCGTTTCATCTCATGAAACGCATCGAGACTATGCACCTCCGGCACCACCGCGAAATTGTATGGCGCCGGCGGAGATGCCGCGAGCCATTCGAGCGTCCGTCCGTTCCACGGGTCACCGGTCGTATCCCGGTTCGCCTCCCGGCCCCGGATAGAAACGTAAAGCTGCACACCAAGACAAATAATCCCGACCAGCACCAGAACCGCCCCGATCGCCGCCGTTACGAGGAATGGTTGCCACTCGGCGATGTTGTAATGCTCCATCCGCCGCGACATGCCCATGAACCCCAGCGCATAAAGCGGCATAAAGGCAAAATAGAACCCCACGATCCAGAACCAGAACGCCCGCGTCCCCCAGCGCGCATCGAGCGTGAACCCGAACGCCTTGGGGAACCAGTACATATAGCCCGCGAAATACCCGAACAGCGCACCCGGGATCAGCATGTTGTGGAAATGCGCAACGAGAAATGTCGAATTGTGCATGAGATAATCCGCCGGCGGCAGCGCCAGCAACACGCCGGTCATGCCCCCGATCACGAAGGTCACCATGAACCCCAGCGTCCACTTCATCGATGGATGGAACGTGATCCGCCCGCGATACATGGTCATCAGCCAGTCAAAGACTTTCACTCCCGTCGGCACCGCGATCACCATCGTCGCAATCCCGAAGAACGCGTTGACGTTGGCGCTCGCACCCATGGTGAAAAAGTGGTGCAGCCACACGGTAAACGACAACAGCGCAATCGCCGCCGTTGCGTAAACCAGCGATGGATATCCAAACAGCCGCTTGGCCGAGAACGTCGCCACCACCTCGGAAAAGATCCCGAACGCCGGCAGGATGAGGATGTAAACCTCCGGATGCCCCCAGATCCAGATGAGGTTCACATAGTTCATCATATTGCCGCCGCCGGCATTGGTGAAAAAGTGCATCCCGAAAATCCGGTCGAGCGCCAGCATGGACGCAACCACCGTCAACGCCGGAAAGGCGAAGATGATCAGAATACTCGAACACAGCACCGTCCAAGTGAACATCGGCATGCGCATGAACGTCATTCCCGGCGCCCGCCGCTTCAAAATCGTGACGATGAAATTGATCCCACTGAGCGTCGTCCCGACACCGCTCACCTGCAGCGACCAGATCCAGTAATCCACCCCCACGCCAGGACTATAGGCAGCCCCGGAATACGGCGGATACCCCGTCCACCCGGCGGTGGAGAACTTGCCGATCACCAGCGAGACGAGCATCAGCCCCGCCCCCGCGGCGGTCAACCAAAGGCTCACCGAATTGAGGAACGGAAACGCCACGTCCCGCGACCCGATCTGCTGGGGCATGACGATGTTGATAAGCCCGGTCAGAAACGGCATGGCCATGAAAAAGATCATGATCGTGCCGTGAGAGGAGAAAATCTGGTCGAAATGATCCGGCGGCAGATAGCCATCCGAATTGAGTGCCACCGCCTGCTGTGCCCGCATCATCAAGGCATCGATAAACCCGCGCAAAAGCATGACCAGCGCCAGCATCACATACATGATGCCGATGCGTTTGTGGTCGAGGCTCGTTAGCCACTCGCTCCACACATAGCGCCACTTGCCCATTATCGTGATCACGAGTGCGATGGCCAATCCGCCCAGTACGGTAACCAGCGCGCCCCCCATGGCGACCCAGCTATAAAAAGGCAGCGCGTCGAGGGTCAGCCTACCGAGCATCAATCGGCCTCCGGAACATTTTCGGCGTGGGTCACATATCTCTCGCCGTGGACGTATTTGGCGATAATGGCATCGAACAACCCCTCCTCGACGCCCGAATAATAAGTCACCGGGTGCGCGATGCTGGGCGCCGCAAGCTCTTGGTAGGCAGCTTTATCGAGGCTTTCGCCAGTCTGACCTGCCTGCGCTACCCAGCTTTCGAACTCGGCGTCGGTCATCGCAATAGCCGTGAAATGCTGATCGGCGAACCCGTCCCCGCTATACTGCGTGTTCCGGCCCATGAATTGCCCCGGCGCGTCGGCGAGAAGGTTGAGCTGCGTCCGCATACCGGCCATCGCAAAGATCTGCCCGCCGAGTGCCGGGATGAAGAACGAATTCATCACCGTGTCCGACGTTATCCTGAGGCTCAACGGCTTGCCTGCGGGAAAGGCCAGTTCATTGACCGAGGCTATCCCCTGCTCGGGATAGATGAACAGCCACTTCCAGTCCTGGGCGACGACTTCCACCTCAAGCGCGCTCTGGGTGGGATCTAGCTGCTTGTAAGGATCGAGCCTGTGTGTCGCCTGCCAAAGCGCAACGCCCAGCGCGAGAACGATCGCGGCTGGAACCAGCCATATCGCGGCGTCAACAATGCCCGAATAATCCCAGTCAGGCGCATATTTTCCAGTACCCCCTGCCCGGTAACGCCATGCGAAAATACCCGCCATCACGAAAACCGGAATGATGACGATCAGCATCAAGCCCACGGCTGTAAACAACAGGTCGCGCTCTGCAAGCGCAACCGGTCCCTTGGGATCGAGAATAGGCGCACCGCCGAGTGCACATCCGCTCAATGCTGCAGCCGCACACAAAATCGCAAGCCCACCGCACATGCGAAGCGCAAGGCGAACTGCCGCATTACCCCCTCGACCGGACACCACCTGCCCGAAAATGCCCCCGATATTCATACGCGCCCCAAAGCACAAAGCCCTTCTTCCGGCCCCGCCGCCACGCGCACTGAAGCGAATCGCCCAACGCAACGTCGCCATTGAAACAAGCTATCGTAAGTCAGCGCGCAAGCACATCGTTGCCAACGCGTAAACCGGCATGCTCCACATGTTATCGCCACGATAATAGAACGTTTTCGGTAGGCCGGAGCACCGGAAAGCTTCGGATTGACTGAGCAGACGGCAGGGCAATACGCTTCCCGCATCCAGGCACACGAGGCGCCGCCTTTACCCTTTTTTGGTATCCAATCGGTAAAAAGTGCGCGGGAGCTTTAGGAACCGACGGCTCCGGGGGGTACTGACTGCCTTCTGTCGAGTAAAAAGGGGCCATTACCGCAATGAATCTTTCATTTTTTCAACGCTGGAGTCCGTGCGTCATCGCATTCGGCGCAGCGGTGGGACTCATCGTTTCAATCGTCAATTACTTCACGCCGGGTAACGGAATAAGCGGCACCGAGGGGGCACTTCTGGTGATCGGCTCGACGCTAGCCATTCTGATGGCGGCCACTGTCATCTGGCTTCTGGCGGGGCGCCTGCGCTGGATCGGCAGCATACTATTCGTCCTGATCCTGCTCGGCATCCTGGGCACGGCGCTTGCGGGTTACCTGCTCGAAAGCACCTGGCTACCAATCATGATGGCGGTATGCCTCATCGGTTGGTTCGCCGGACTGCTGCGCACCCCCAAATCAGCCGCATAGCCCCGGTTCCTTAGGGATATAAACTTATGAAATCTTCTTCTTTTCTTGCATACCTGACGGCGCTTCCGCTCGGGCTGACCATGGCGACATCCGCCGGCGCGGAGGATCTCTGGCCGACATTCAATGGCAATCTGCAAGCGCAGAAGTTCTCGACCGCCGACCAGATCACACCCGAAAACGTCCACCAACTCGAGGTTGCGTGGGAGGCTCACACCGGCGACGTCTCCACCGGTGAGGACGGCAGTCCGGTCTCCGCATGGTCGGCAACGCCGATCTTTGCCAACGACACGGTCTATCTGGGCACCCCCTTTTACCGCATTTTTGCCCTCGAACCCGATACCGGCGAAGTCAAATGGATCTACGACAGCCATGCACTTCTCGAAGGGCTGACTCAGGATATCCTGAAAAGCCGCGGCGTCGCTTATTGGGAGGCAGCGAACCCTGTCGAGGGACAGCCTTGCCAGAAGCGCGTCTATATCGGCACGATGGATGCCAAGCTTCACTCGGTCGACGCTGATACCGGCAAAGCCTGCACAGATTTTGGTACCGACGGTATTCTCGACGTCAACACGTGGAATACGACCAACAACAAATGGCCGCTCTCGCTGTTTCAGCCCCCGACCGTCTTTGGCGATACCCTCGTGCTCGGCTGGGCAGGCAAGGATTGGGCCGATACTGCAGCGCCTCCGGGCTATGTTTTCGGCATAGACGCACGCACGGGCGCGCTGAACTGGACCTTCGATCCCATCCCCAGCGATATCGCCAGCCGGACCGGCACGGCCGATGTATGGGCATCTATGTCCGTCGACCCCGAGGCCGGGATCGTCTATCTGCCCGTATCCTCGCCGAGCCCGAACTTTTACGGCGGCGAGCGTTTGCAGCCGATCCCGCTTGCGACCTCGGTCACCGCGCTCGATATCGCAACCGGCGATGTCATCTGGAGCCGCCAGCTCGTCCATCATGATATCTGGGATTACGATACTAACGCCGCACCGACTTTGGTCGACATCAAACGCGATGGCGAAACAGTCCCCGCCCTGGTCCAGACGTCCAAGCAGGGCTTCCTCTATGTTCTCAATCGTTTGACGGGCGAACCTGTGTTTCCGATTGAGGAGCGTCCGGTTCCGGCCTCTACGGTCGAGGGTGAGCATGCCTCCCCAACCCAGCCTTTTGTCGCGGTTCCCGAACCGACGGTCGACGCCGAATGGCCCGGCGTCTATTGGCTGGCCGACCTCGCCAGCGGCGGCTACTGCAGCAATACTGCCGCCGGACTGCGTTATGATGGCCCGTTCACGCCCCCGAGCCTTGAGGGCACCATCACCTATCCGCCCACCACAGGCGGTGTCGAATGGGGTGGTGGCGCGGTTAACCCCGAGACCGGAACCTATATCGTCAACAGCTCCAACGTTGTGCAAATTTACAAACTCGTCCCACGCGAGGCGTTCGACAAGATCGAAGCGGGCGGCACGGAGGTCGCCGGCTTCTTTCCGATGACGGGCAGCCCCTACGGCTTCGAGGTCCGGGCCTTCCTCAATCCATTGGGCATGCCCTGCTGGAATCCGCCTTATGGCACGATGTCGGCCTATAACCTCAACACCGGCGAATTGCTATGGCGCAAGCCCTTCGGCCAAGTGCAGAAATGGGGCTTCTATATGCCTGAGGATTGGGGCTCGGTCACCTTCGGCGGTCCGCTTATGACCTCGACCGGCGTCATTTTCATCGGCGCCTCGATGGACCGTCGCGTACGCGCCATAAGCGAGGAAACCGGCGAGGTTCTCTGGAAGGCCAATGTCGATGCCAACGCTGTCGCCATACCTGCGACCTACACCTATAATGGCAAGCAATATGTCGTTTTCGTCGCTGGCGGTAATTCCTTTGTAGCCCCAGGCGTGAGCGATCAGGTGATTGCGTTTGCGCTTCCGGATTGAGGTGACGGTTTATCGCAAGAGGTGAGCGGATATGAAACTGGCGAGGGTCATCGGCTGCTTCGGCTTTATCGTCGGCTGTATCACGCTCGTGGGCCAGGCCGCATTGACGCTCTCGCTCTACATTAACGACGGCAGAGGATGGCCGCTGGGCATCCTCCACTATCTGGGCTATCTCACGATCCTGAGCAACACGGCGCTCGTTCTGACCTATGCCAGCGCGCTCTTTCCGCACAAATGGCTTGAAATATTCCGGCACCCGATAGCCCGCGGATCGGTCGCCGCGATCATCACGCTCGTAATGATCTTCTACTATTTCCTTCTGGCGCCGATTAATCCCTTTAAGGGCCTGACGCTCTTTAACGACCACATCTTCCACTACGTCCTGCCAACCACCTACCTCGTCTGGTGGACGATCGGCACACCGCACGGAAAACTGGCGTACAAGGACATTCCCATCCTTGTGGCTCCCGCGCTCGTCTACGCGATCTACGTGCTGGTTCGGGGCCCGATCCTCAACGAGTATCCCTATCCCATGATCGACGTGAACGCGCACGGCTATCCGCAGGTCCTCTTGTTCATGGGCTATGTGACGATCGGTTTGTCGATCCTGACTGCACTGGTCGTTCTGGCCGACAACCTTTTGGCTCGCCGCACCCAACTCGCAACGAACTAGAGCGTTTTCAGGAAAAGTGGACACCGCTTTTCCGAAAACGCGATAAAATAAAGAGATAGAGCTCCCGTTCTGATTCGATCAGAACGGGAGCTCTATCCCGCATTTCGTTGGTACCGCCCTTCGGGTCTCGCACTCCTTGCGCCCTGCGTCGGATTTTGGCGAGTTGCATACGGGTACTGAGCGAAAAAGCGTATCGACATACGGCTTTTCGCGCCGCGCTCGAAGATTGAGAGAAACGCAATTTTGCACGCGCGTGCAAAATGGTTCTACCTCAACTGTATAACAGGACGTGCAACGATCAGGGACATTTCAACAAAGTTGGTATAAAATATTGTATATACAATACGTTAAGCTTCATACTCGCTTGCTTTTCCGTTGAGTTGCGCGCGGGCCGGCAAATTCCGTTAACGCTGCATCCTTAACACCCAATCGCAGAAATACCCACTTGAACATCAGGTCCACATATGTCATCGTACTTAGGAAAAGCTTTTCCTAATGTGACGAACCTGCTGGACAAGCGAGATGAAGAGCACTTGCAACGCTACTCCAACCGAGGGCAGGAAAAGCTTTTCCTAAACGGAATTGAGGAGCCGCATCGCGACTTGTAGCGGCATAGGGAGGACGAAATGGGTTTACCCAAACTTTTTACAGCACCCCTTGGGACGGCGTCGGTCATCGCGCTGATGGCCTCCAGTGTATTTGCACAGGACATGACGATGTGGGTCCGCGAAAGCGCCGCAGATCCCGGCCAACTCATGGTCGATCTATGGAACAGCACGCACGACGCCCAGATCGAGTTGACCGCCATCCCGGACAACCAGATGGTCACCAAGCTCGCCACCAGCGTACGCGCCGGCGAAGCACCAGACCTTGTTTCATTTGACCTGATCTACATGCCCGATTTCATGCGGGCGGGCTTTCTGACGGATCTGACCGATCAGCTCCAGGCCGATCCCAACTACGAGACCCACGTCGAGGCCTATAAGGACATCGCCACTTACGAAGACCGCATCTATGGTGTCGGCTTCACGCCGGACGTCTCGATCCTCGTCTGGAACAAGGAGCTTTTCCGCGAGGCCGGCCTCGACCCGGAAGATCCCCCCGAAACCATCTACGAAATCCATGAGATGGCGACGCAGATCGGCGCCTTGGGCGATGACACCTATGGCTTCTACTTCGCCGGCTCATGCCCGGGCTGCAACATCTTCGTCACCTCGCCGCTCATGGTTGCCGGCGGCGCGCACATACTTCCCCGAAATGGCGAGGACGCCGCACTCGAAGGCGAAGCGGTCTTCGAGGTGCTCGATCAGTATCGCCAGATGTGGGCCGAAGGCCTCATCCCCGAAAGCGCTGAAGTAGACGCCGGCGAAAACTTTGTCTCCGCCTTCACCTCCGGCAATATCGGCATCACCGGTTCCGGCGGCTTCCTCCTCTCGCTGATGGAACGCCAATTTCCCGATTTCGATTACGGCGTCACGCTGCTCCCGGGTCTCGAACCCGGCCAGGTCAGCGGCTTTGTAGGCGGCGACGTTGTCGCCATCCCCGAAGGTTCGCCTAATGAGGAAACGGCCCGCGAATTTGTGAGCTGGGTTCTCAGCGACGAAGCTCAACTCGAAGGCTTGGCCAAGAACGCGATCCTAACCACCCGCACCGATCTCGCCGATAACGAGTATTTCGAAGGCAACGAGAAGGTGCAGGCCACCGCGCGGGCGCTGGAAGCAGGCTACGTCCCTTGGGTCTTCCATTTCGCGACCATGGTCAACTCGGATTCGAGCCCCTGGATCAACATGATCCAGCGCGCCGTGTTCGATGGCGAGGTGGAAAGCGCCATCGAAGATGCCCGTGCGAGAATGCTCGAAATCGCCAGCCAGTAAGACTTACGGCGCACCGGCACCCGCGCCGGTGCGCCTTAACGCGGACAACGCCCATGCTCGCCACCAACAACAGACTCGTCGGCTTCCTCTATCTCACGCCCGCGCTTCTTTTCGTCGCGGTGTTCGTTTTCTATCCATTGAGCCAACTCATCTACATCTCGATGACGAGCGAGTCGCTCTTGGGTGGCGGGCAGTTCGTCTGGTTCGATAACTACATCCAAGCCTTCACCGACAGGGACTTCTGGCGCTCGTTCTGGTTCACTGTTCAGTATACGGTCATCATCACCCCCATCCTGATTGGGCTTGGCTTCCTATTGGCACTTCTGGTCGCGGAAAACCGGCCACTGGTGCAGTTCACCCGTGGCGTTATCTTCCTGCCCGTGGTAATCGGCCTCGCAAGTTCCAGCCTTCTTTGGGTCTGGCTCTTCGACCAACAGGTCGGGCTTTTGAACAAGCTCCTGGTCGATGTCGGCATTCTCGAAAAGCCCATGGTCTGGTTCAACCGCGCGCATCTGGGTCTCTTCGCAGTCACGGTATCCGTTGTCTGGAAAATCGTTGGCTTCGGGATGATCATCATGCTTGCGGGCATGCAGACCATCGGCCAGGACATCGTTGAAGCCTCGATGATTGACGGCGCCAGCTACTGGCAGCGCGTGCGCCGCATCATCATCCCCCTAAGCTCGCGCTCTATCCTTTTGGCAACGCTCATCAGCGCCATCGGCTCGATGCTGGCCTTCGACCAATTCTATCTGATGACCGGAGGTGCCCCACGCGGGCAGACCTTCACCTCGGTCTACTGGATTTACCAAAACTCTTTCGTCTACTTCAAACTGGGCTATGGCAGCGCGCTCTCGATCATCCTGATGGTCGTCATCATGTGTGCCGCCGCCCTGCAGATCGCCATCCAGCGCCGGGGTGAAGCCAAATGACCGCCGTCCTTCCCGCATCCGACATCGCCACAGGCGGCGTCGCCGAGGCTCGGCAGGTCGGCGAAACGCGGACCCGGCGCTATCTCGTGGGCGCGATCTGCATCTTCATGATCACGATCATGCTGACCCCGCTGCTGCTGTCCTTTTTCGCCTCGATCAAGACCCCCGAGGCCGCAAGCGCGGTCCCCCCCGGCTATTTCCCGGATGCAGTCAGCATCGAGAACTATGTAACGGTGGCGACCTATCAGGCGGGCCTCTGGACCTACATCTCCAACAGCCTCTTCGTTGCCTTCCTGACCATCGCCCTCTGCCTGGGACTGGCTGTCCCTGCAGGGTATGCGCTCGCGCGCTACCGGATCCCCTTCAAGGAGGCCTTCTTCCTCCTTCTGCTCGCAAGCATGATGATCCCCTATCAGGCGATGCTGACGCCGCTCTATCTGCTCTTTACCGAGCTCAAGCTAACTAACAACCACCTCGGTCTCGCGATTATCCATACAATCCTGCAACTGCCGTTTTCGGTCTATCTGATGCGCAACAGCTTCGAAGGCATCCCCAAGGAACTCGAAGAAGCCGCTGTCATGGACGGGTGCTCGTCTTTCCAGATTCTGCGGCGCGTCTTCCTGCCGCTTGTGCTGCCCGGCATGGTCACCGTCGCGCTCTTTGCCTTCATCATGAGCTGGAACGAATTTATCGCCGCCCTCATCTTCATGAGCCGGGAAACGAGCTTCACCGTCCCGGTCATGCTCACCGGCGTCTCGACCGGCATCTTCGGTGTCGTTGATTGGGGCGCGCTGCAGGCGGGTGTCATCGTTTCGATCATCCCCTGCGTGCTGATCTATATCCTGTTGCAGCGTTACTACGTTTCCGGTCTGCTCTCGGGCGCAGTGAAATAGCGGATCGGGGACAGAAACGATGAACAAGATGGAGAAAGGCCGGGCCCCTGGCGAAACGACACAGCGGACGGAGCGTAAGGGGCTCACGATCCACGACGTCGCACGCGAAGCTGGCGTCAGCATTGGCACGGTCTCCAAGGCGCTAAACGGCGCCGGTTCGCTCAAGGCCGAAACCCGCGAGCGCGTAGTTGCCATAGCACGAAAGATGGGTTTCCGACCCAACGATCTCGCCCAGTCGCTGCATCGTGGTCAGAGCTTCACTGTCGGGCTGATTTCCAACGACAGTTTCGGCCGGTTCACCATGCCGATTCTGGAAGGCCTCGAACGCGAGCTTGCCGCCGAACGCATCGCGGTCTTCATGTCGAACGCCACCGACGACCCCGAGCGCGAGCGCCAGCACATCGACCAATTGATGGGCAAGCGCGTCGACGGTCTCGTCTTCACCGCTCGCCGCGCCGACCGGCGCCCGAGCCTGACCACCAATATCGGCGACCTGCCCCGGCTTTTCGTCTTCTCCCAAAACGACGATCCGGATTCCTTTTGCCTCCTCCCTGACGACGAGGGCGGCGCGCGGCTCGCAGCCGAGCACCTGATCAGTCTCGGCTGCAAGCGCGTCGCCCACGTCACCGGGCCCGAGCATTTTGAAGCTGTCCGGCTCCGCCTTGAAGGCTACCACGAAGCCCTTGCCGCCGCCGGACTCTCCCCCGATCCGGCTCATGTCCTCAAAGGCGTGTGGTCCGAACGATGGGGACGCGAGGCCGTGGATATCCTGTTCGCCGACGGCGCCACTGCACCCGACGGCATCGTATGCGGCAACGACCAGATCGCACGCGGCGTCCTCGAAGCCTTGCGGGATCGCGACATCCCGGTCCCCGGATCAGTTTGCGTCGTCGGTTTCGACAACTGGGACGTGATGACCGAAGCGGCGCGCCCCCGGCTCACCAGCATCGACATGAACCTCTACGACCTCGGCCGCGAGGCCGGCCGCCGGATCATCCGCATGATCAGTGGCGAAAAATTCAAGGGCGTACTGCGGCTGCCCTGCACGCTCGTCGTGCGCGAAAGCTGCGGCGGCACCCCAACTGAACGCAAAGGGAACGTTTAAATGCGCAAATACGCACCGGCGGATTTCACCAAGGTTGACCTCACAGGCGATTTCTGGCGCGAGCGGCTGGAGACCGTTCTAACACGCACCATTCCCAGCCAGTATAAGAAGCTCGGGAGCGAAGGGATTCTCGAATCCCTCGACCTAAAGGATCCGCCCCCGCCCTTGCGAATCCCCCGCAACCACATGGGCTTCACTACCCAGTTCTTCTGGGATTCCGACATCGGCAAATGGATCGAGGCCGCAGCCTACGCCCTGTCGCATCGCCGCGACGCAGCCATCGAGGCGCAGATCGACGAGATCGTCGACAAGCTCGAAGCCGGCCAGTGCGAGGACGGCTATCTCAACTTCTGGTATGTCGGCCACGAATTCGACAAGCGCTGGACCAACCTGCGCGACCGGCACGAACTTTACAACTGCGGCCACTTGCTCGAAGGCGCTATCGCCTATTTCCAGGCAACCGGACGGCGCAAGATGCTCGACGTGATGGAACGCTATCTTGACCATATCCGCGCAACCTTCGGCACAGAGGCAGGCAAGAAGCGCGGCTATCCCGGCCATCAGGAGATCGAGATCGCGCTCGTCAAGCTCTACCACCTGACCGGCGAGAAGAAGCACCTCGACCTCGCAGCCTACTTCATCGACGAACGCGGCCGCCAACCGCACTATTTCGACATCGAAGCCGTTGAGCGCGGTGACGACCCAAAAGCCTACGTCTTCGGCAGTCACGAATACAGTCAATCGCACATGCCCGTGCGCGAGCAGACCAAGGTCGTCGGTCACGCCGTACGTGCAATGTACATGTACGCTGCCATGGCCGACCTCGCGGCCGACCTTGAGGATCCCGACCTCAAAAAAGCCTGCGAAACCCTCTGGAGCGACGTCACCACGACCCGCATGTACGTCACCGGCGGCTTCGGCCCCTCTGCTTCCAATGAAGGCTTCACCACCGACTACGACCTGCCCAACGACACCGCGTATGCGGAGACCTGCGCCTCGGTCGCGATGATCTTCTGGGCCCAACGCATGCTCAATCTCGACCTCGATGGCCAGTATGGAGACATGCTCGAACTTGCGCTCTTCAACGGCGCCCTCTCGGGCCTTAGCCGCGACGGCGAGCACTATTTCTACGAGAACAAGCTCGAAAGCGACGGCTCACACCAGCGCTGGGAATGGCACCCCTGCCCGTGCTGCACCATGAACGTCTCGCGCCTCGTCGCCTCGGTCGGCGGGTATTTCTATTCGACCGGTGAAGACCTCATCGCTGTCCATCTTTATGGCGGCAACCATGCCGAACTCGACGTGAGTGGCCGCAAGGTCGCACTCACCGAAACGAGTAATTTCCCCTGGTCAGGAGAAATCAATCTCTCCGTTGATCCCGAGAGCCCAGGCCAGTTCACGGTCAAATTGAGAATCCCAGAATGGGCGAAAGGCGCGACTGCTTCGGTCAACGGCAATCCGGTCGAAATCCCGGCCAATCTCGACAAAGGCTATCTCGCGATCACCCGCGACTGGTCGAAAGGCGATATCATTACGCTCGACCTGCCGATGACGCCCGAGCGCATCTACGCCAACCCCAAAGTCCGCATGGACCTCGACCGCGTCACCCTGCGCCGCGGTCCGCTCGTTTATTGTCTCGAGCAGATCGACAATCCCGACGCCCCTATCACACTCCTCGCTTTGCCCCGCGATGCTACGGTGTCAGTCGAAGACCGTCTCGATCTTTTCGACGGGATTGTGGTGCTGAAGGCCGAGGGCAAAGCCATGCGCACCGATGATTGGACCGGCACGCTCTACCGCACCACACCGCCCGAAGAAAGCACCAAGACCCTGACGGCTGTCCCCTATTATCTCTGGGCCAATCGCGAACCCGGGCCAATGACGGTCTGGATTCGCGAGCACTAGATCGTACGAAAGCTTGAGGAGGCTTTCCAATGCCGCATGTTGAACTCAAATCGCTGAAAAAGAATTTCGGCCTTGTCGAGGTAATCAAGGATCTCAGCCTCAATATAGAGGCTGGAGAATTCTGCGCCCTCCTCGGCCCTTCGGGTTGCGGAAAGTCGACGCTCCTGCGTATGATTGCCGGGCTCGAAACCGTCACGGCTGGCCGTGTTGTCATCAATGGAAATGATGTCACCCAGGTCCCGCCCGCCAAGCGGCGCATCTCGATGGTGTTCCAATCCTACGCGCTCTATCCCCATATGAGCGTGCGCCAGAATATCGGCTTCAGCCTCGACATCGCGGGCGAGCGCAAGGAGGCGATAGCGGAAAAGTCCGATAAAGTTGCCCGCCTCCTCCAGCTCGAAGACTATATGGACCGAAAGCCCGCCCAGCTTTCGGGCGGTCAGCGACAGCGCGTCGCCATCGGTCGCGCTCTGGTGCGCGATCCTGAAGTCTTCCTCTTCGACGAGCCGCTCTCAAACCTCGACGCCAAACTCCGCGTGCAGATGCGCCTCGAACTCGCCAAGCTCCACCAGGAGCTCGCAACGACGATGATCTACGTTACCCACGATCAGATCGAAGCCATGACTCTTGCCGATCGCATCGTCGTCCTCGACCGGGGCCGTATCGCCCAGGTCGGCGGTCCGCTCGACCTCTACCACCGGCCGGAAAACAAGTTCGTCGCCTCATTCATCGGCTCGCCTGCGATGAATTTCGCCCCGGTCCGCGCCGATTTCCCCTCCGAGCGCAAGGCCAGGGTAACGTTCTCCGGCAGCAACGATACGATTGAACTCGAGACCCGCGGCCCCACCCTCGCCTCCGCCGGCGACGATTTCGAGGTCGGCATCCGCCCTGAGCACATTGCGCCCACCGATCCAGGCGGCCCCGAGGCACAGCTCGGTGGCCAGATTAGCATGCTCGAACGCCTGGGCAATGCCACGATCCTCTATGTCGATACAGCCGCAGGATCGATGGTAGTCGAAGACGATAGCGAATCCGCCGCCCGTATCGGCGACAATGTCGGCCTGCGCCTCGATACCACCCGCACGCACTTGTTCGACGGCGGAGGACGAGTGGTTTAACGCCTATTCTTGGACAATCATTTCCCGATTCCACTGGCAAGGTAGGATGTCGGGCCGCGTAATGGTCACATCCTCAAGACTCACATCCGCGAGATTCTTGAGGAAAATCCCTGGCATGCCGCCAGGATAAGGCATCAGCCCCACCACCCTGCCGTTCGCGTCCTTCACCCACGCATTCGCTCGGCCTACCGCATCCGCGGACGGCGCGAGATCGGCGCCGGTCGGCCTGAGATCGTAATTGAGCGCCGTTCCATAGGGACCCGGACGCTGCTCGACAAAGATCCGCCGAAGCTGCACGTCAGAAATCCGTCCTGCCTCACTGCCCACGATGTTGATGGAACCCGCCATGTTGCCCGAAATATCTTCGGCAACAAGCCCGCTGACGCGCCCCGCTGGTATTTCCTGTCTCCGGTCCACCACAGAAACTGTCAGCGCCTCGCCTGCCCCCCAGAATCCGTCCGGCGTCTCCTCGCAATCGAGTACGATGCGCGAGAACCGCACATTGGAAATGTCCCCGCCGTCTCGCGAAAAAACACCCAGCCCCCGGTTGGATGCCACGATCTCGCAATCCTCAAAAAGAATGTCGGAAATCGGGGAATGTGTTTCCGTGCCGATCTTGAGCGCACACGACTGGCTTTCAATCAGGCTCTTGGCGACGCGCACGCGCCGGCACGACCCCACAGGCGTTCCATCCGCCCGCGCCGTCGTCTTCAGCACAATCCCGTCATCCGCCGTCCGAATTTCGACGTGCTCGATCAATACGTCTTCACAGGAATCGATAACAAAACCGTCGGTGTTCGGCATGCGCCTGTCGTTGTCGACGCGAATCCCCACAGCCGTGAGATTTCGGCAGGCGATCGCATGGATCGTCCACATAGGCGAAGCATGCACAGCGAAGTTCGCGAGCCGCACATCGCTGCATTCATCAAGAACAATGACCCGAGGCCGCAGCCGCGCCGGCACCCAGGTCCCCATCGTAGGGTCGTCACCCGCGATAAACGCCTCCCCGCCCGCCTCAATCACCCCGGTACCGGTGATGGCGATGTTCTGCGCATCTCGCGCAACGATCATGCCGCGATCGCTGTCCTCGGCGATCACGCGAACCGCCGTTTCCGCATACGCCCCATAGTCCGGCTTGGGCCGCAGCACTGCCCCATGGGCAAGATGCAGTTCGACATGCGAAAGAAGTGTAAGCCCACGACATCTATGTACGCCCGCCCCCAACACCACCCGGCCACCACCAACTTCGTGCGCACGCGCAATCGCCGCCTGTACGCGTATGGTTGCATCCGTCGCCTGAGCAGCGACGGGAAAATCGGGAAT
The DNA here is from genome assembly GCF_044811015.1 of Pelagibacterium halotolerans. GTDB lineage: Bacteria > Pseudomonadota > Alphaproteobacteria > Rhizobiales > Devosiaceae > Pelagibacterium > Pelagibacterium halotolerans_A. The sequence continues at coordinate 3,171,319 of NZ_CP085243.1, read as the reverse complement.
CTTGGCCATGGCGATTGCCGTCCTACGAAATTATTTTCAGAATCCTACACACCACGCGAACCACTTGGATACGGGCGATATCGGAAATAATCCGCCAGTATGACGAATTCAATGCATTGAGAAGAGACGTTTTGGCAATTAGTGTGTTCGCGGCAACACAAAAAATGAAAATTTTTCACCGCCAATATATGTTACTTCCCCAAGGAAGCGGAAACGACCCAGGCTGCTAACAGCCGAAATTCCGACCACGACAATGACGAGCATCTGATGCACCGACTCGCAAAAATCGACCACCTTCTCGCTACGCTCGCGGCACGTATATTCCAACCTCTTGGCACCGAAACACCCTTCAAAGTGCGATTCGGCGGCCATGAGGACCGTGCCAAAGCCCTGGCCGAGTCGTGTGAAAATTGGACGCTCCTAGGCCGCGACCTCGTATGGGGGGAACCGGGCAGCTACACCTGGTTCGCGGGCTGTGTCGAAGTACCCGAGGCCACTGCCGGTAAACGCATCGCAATCCGGATCGAGGCTCAATTCGGGTCCGTGATGGGCCGCTCCGACCCACAATGCCTCGTCCGCATAAACGGCGCGATTGCGCAAGGCGTCGACGGCAACCACCGCGAAGTACTTCTGACCGAGAACGCCAAGCCTGGCGAAACCTTCGATATCCTGATCGAAGCTGGAACCATCGAAGACCGGCGCCAGCTCGGCTTCGGCGTCTCGCTCCACATCCACGATGCCGCAATCGAAAAAGTCTATTACGACCTCCGTGTCCCCGTGGATGTCGCCCGTCTCCTGCCCGAGGACGACGTTCGCCGGCATCTGATCCTCGGCCACGCCAACGCTGCCCTCGCCGAAATCGACTTCCGCCCAGGCAACCCCGAACGCTACCAAGCCAGCCTCACGCGCGCCGAACGCATCGCCAAAGAGATTTACGAAGCGCCGGACTTCGAGAAAAAGCCCACTATCGTCGCTACCGGCCACACCCATATCGACGTGGCGTGGCTCTGGCGGTTGCGAGAGACCCGACAGAAAATGGCCCGTTCGATGGCTACTGTGCTCAAGCTGATGGAGGAGTATCCCGACTACCGGTTCATGTACAATCAGGGCGTCCTGCTCGACTGGCTCAGCGAGGACTATCCTGAGCTTTTCTCCCGCATCCTGGATCGCAAGGCCGAAGGCCGCTTCGAGATCGAAGGCGCGCTTTGGCTCGAGCCCGACGCCAACATCACGAGCGGCGAATCCTTCGTCCGCCACATCCTCCACGGCGTCCACTATCACGAGGAGACCTTCGGCGTCCGCCCGCGCATCGTCTGGCTGCCCGACACTTTCGGCTACACCGCGGCTCTGCCGCAATTGATGGAACTTGCCGGGCTCGACGTCTTCGTCACGCACAAGCTCTCCTGGAACGACACCAACCGCATGCCCTACGAGACCTTCTTCTGGCAGGGCATCGACGGCACGCGCGTCCCTGCCTACTTCCTCACCACGCAACCCTATACATCGACGTCCATCGGCACGACCTACAACCCCGACCTGAAGCCTACCCACGTCATGGGCACGTGGAAGCGCTATGGCCAGCAGGCGCTCAACGACGAATTGTTCCTCGTTTACGGCCATGGCGACGGCGGCGGCGGGCCGACGCGCGAAATGCTGGAAAACGTCCGGCGCATGGAGCGCGGAATCCCCGGCTGCCCGAAGGTGAAGCACGAACCCATGCGCCCGTTCTTCGACCGGCTGCTCGAAAAAATGCACGCCGATCCCGCGCGTTTCCCCACTTGGGTGGGCGAACTCTACCTCGAATTCCACCGTGGCACGCTGACCTCAGTCGCCAAGAACAAGCGCAACAACCGGCTGGCAGAAAACGCGCTGCGCGAAATCGAAGCCCTCGCCGTCCTCGCCATGACCGCGCGCAACCATCCCTACCCCGCCGAGCGCCTCCACAACCTGTGGCGCATCGTCCTTCTGAACCAATTCCACGACATCCTCCCCGGCTCCTCGATCGGCGGCGTCTATGAGGATAGCGACCGCGACTACGCCGCGTTTTTCACCGAGGCCGGCGCTTTGACAACCGAACTGGCGAACGCTCTCGCGGGTAAAGGGCAATACCTGCTCTTCAACGTTCTGTCCCGCACGCGGGACGGGCTGGTCTCGCTTCCCGGCGCGGAGCCGCAAACGATTATTGACGCCGGCACTGCCATCCCGACCCAAACCATTTATCGCGCGGACGGAACGCGCGAACAGGCCGCGCCCATTGCCAAAGCGCCAGCGCTGGGTACGCGCATCCTCCATGTCGAGCCGGGAGCACGACCGCAATCGAGGACCGGCGAACTTTCCGTTTCCAGGAACCACATCGAGAACGCCGTGCTTTCGGTCGCGTTCGACCGCAAGGGCCGAATCACATCGGTCCGCGACAAGCGCAATGGCCGGGAGTTGATTCTTCCCGGTCAACCGGCCAACTGCCTCCAAGCCTTCCGCGACAGACCCGTTGCCTACGACGCCTGGGAGATCGACTCCGATTTCGAGGACCAGTCTTGGGAGATTGATGATCTGGTCTCTGCCGAGCCAATCGAAACCGGTCCCTATCGCGCTGCCATACGCTTCGAATGGTGCTATGAGCGCTCGCGCATCGTCCAGATCGTCGCGCTTGAAACCGGCACCGCACGGCTCGATTTCGATACGTGGATCGACTGGCACGAGGAACATACGCTCGTCAAAGCGGCCTTCCCGCTCAATATCAAAACCGACACTGCGACCGCGGAAATCCAGTTCGGCCACGTCAAGCGCCCTACCCACCGCAATACGTCCTGGGACCAAGCACGCTTCGAGTGCGCGATGCACCGCTGGGTCGATCTCTCCGAGCCCGATTTCGGCGCTGCGCTGCTCAACGACTGCAAATATGGCTACGACGCTAAGGATACGACCATCCGCCTCACGCTCCTGCGCGCGCCCACGGATCCCTGGCCGAAAGCCGATCAGGATGAACATCGATTCCGCTATGGTCTTTTTGTCCACCACGGCACATTTTCCGGTGGAGGCGTTCCGGCAGAGGCAGAAGCGTTCAATATGCCACTACGCCTCCTGCCTGGAGCATCCGACGCCATAGATGGCGAAGCGGCGCTCTTCGCGCTCGATTGCGACGGCGTTACCATCGAAAGCGTCAAGCGCGCTGAGGACGAAGACGGTATCGTAGTCCGGCTTTGGGAAACGCACGGTCGACATGCCGAAACGGCGCTCGCCTTGCCCGAAGGCTTCGGAACGGCACGGGAGGTCGATCTTCTCGAACGCGAGCCGCGCGAACTGCCGGTCAGCGACGGCGGCGTCGTGCTAACTTTCGCCCCGTTCCAAATCCGCACGATCCGCTTGGGAAAAAGCTGAAACGCCCATGACGCTGCACCGCTTCGGCTATACCGTTACTGAATGTTCCGGCAGCGAAAAACCGCTCACTGGAAGGCCCGGATAGACGCGCATGGCTACACGCAAAAAGGTTGGAATCAAAGACGTCTCACGCGAGGCGCAGGTCGCGATCTCTACGGTATCGCACGTCCTTAATGGCACAGCGCCAATTTCAACCGAGGTCCGTGCCCGTGTGCTCGACGCCGCGCGTCGGCTGGGGTATCTCGCAGAACGCCAGACGAAGGCAACGATCACGGCGCTCGATACCGTGCTTTTGGCCGTCCCCGACGATGCGCTTCCCGAAAACGAAATCAATCTCTTCTCCTGGACGGTTCTCAACGCCCTCACTCGCGAATGCGAGCGCCGCAGCGTCCGTCTTGTGCCGCTTGCAGGCGGCGGTCCACTGACAGCGAAACGGATCGTCGAGGCGGCCAAGGAGGCAGCTGCCGACGGCATACTCCTTCTCAATGACGACCGGCGCGAACTGCTCCACGGCATTTCCAACGCCGGCCTGCTTACCGTCTTGATCAATGGCGAAGATCAGGAAATGAGGGTCGACAGTGTCACGCCAGGCAATCGCTTCGCCGCCCAGATGGCAACCGATTGGTTGATTTCACAGGGACATCGAGAAATTCTCCACCTCACCTGGGAAGGCCGCACCACGATCACTCGGCGCTATGACGGCTTCATCGACGCGTTCCGGGCCAACAACATACCCCGTTCCGGTGCCCACGTGCTCGAAGCTGCGGGGTACGAGCCGAAGATGGGTGAGGAGGCAATCGGGGCCTGGCTGAAGGACAATGGTGGGCCAGGTGACATCACGGCGATCTTTTGTGCCGCCGACAATCTGGCACTCGGCGCCATGCGAGCGCTGACCGCAGCGGGTCTCGATATCCCCGGAGACATTTCGGTCATGGGTTTTGACGGCGTGGCCTTGGGCGAACTGGTGAGCCCGGCGCTGACCACGGTCGATGTCCCGCTCAACCAGATGGGCCCTGAAGCCCTACACCTTCTCGAACGCCGGGTCCTTGCCAACGACACCGAGCGCGCGGCCCAACGCCTGGAGCTCGGCTGCAAGCTCGTCATCCGCCAAAGCGTCTCCGCCCGGCGCGGCTAACGCACACGACAAATCCTACCGTCCGGCTACGATCGGACGGCGGCGCGCACGCCCATCTATTAACACATTGAGAATCCTACGCTCTGCGAGTGGGATGTCGAAACCGCGCGCCCTTCGCCATTTCATGAAAATATTTTCTTATTGATTCTTGTCCCTTTTCCCGCGATTGTAAGATCACCTTCGTGCCACATATCCTTTAAATACTGGAAATGCATAATATGAGAAAAAGTGCACGAACAGGAGGATGTAGAAAAATTTTCATATTCGTGGTGTATGTGCTCCCTGCACACCACCGTGTCTTGATAGGGAACTGGGAGGTTAATTCATGAAATCCCTTCGCATACTCGCCGGCATCACGGCGGGCTTGATCGCCTCGACGGCATTCATTTCGTCGGCTTTGGCATTCCAGGAGTCGCCGGCGCTGACCGAACTGGTCGAAGCAGGCGAACTACCACCGGTCGAGGAACGTCTACCGGTAAATCCGACCGTCATCGAAGCTGTCGAAGTCGGTGAATACGGCGGCACGTGGCAGCGTGCCTTCAACGGCCCCGGCGACCGCTGGGGCGCGACCAAGCTGATGGAAGAACGTGTCCTGAAGTGGGCGCCAGACGAAAACGGCACTGCCCAACTCGTTCCGGGCTTTATCGAATCCTATTCGGTTAGCGAGGACGCAACCGAATATACTTTCACCCTACTGGAAGGCCTCAAGTGGTCGGACGGCCACCCCGTGACCACCGAGGATGTGCAGTTCTGGTATGAGGACGTTTTCCTCAACAAGGATATCCTCCCCTCGATCGATCCCACCTTCGCTCCGGGCGGCGTACCGATGGAAATCGAGATCGTCGACGACCGCACCTTTACGGTGAAATTCGCCGCGCCCTATGTCTACTTCCTTCAGATCCTGGCCAAGGATTCGACCGGCGACCCGAGCCTCGACCGCCCGAGCTTCCTGTTCCCCAAGCACTACCTTTCGCAGTTCAACAATCACTATGCGAGCGACGAGGAACTGGCGCAGGCCGCAGCCGACTTCAATGTCGAAAAGTGGACTGATCTTTGGGGTTCGCGCGGCGCAGCAACCGCCTGGTGGTTCAACCCCGACCTTCCGGTGATCACCGCCTGGAAGATCGAAACGCCGCCCCCGGCGGACATCGTCACGATGGTTCGCAACCCCTACTACTACGCTGTCGATCAGGAAGGAAATCAGCTTCCTTATATCGACCGTATCGAGCATCGCCTGTTCCAGGACCCTGAAACGCTCAACCTAATGGTGGCGCAGGGCCAGATCGACATGCAGGCCCGGCACATTCAATCAGCGAACTATACGTTCTTCCGTGAGAACGAAGAGCGCGGCGACTACCACATCGACGCCGGGCTTTCGGCTAACGTCTGGTCGCTCGTTCCGAACCTCAACACCGAAGATGCGGTCCTTGGCGAGCTCTTTGCCGATGCAGCCTTCCGTGAAGCGCTCAGCTTCTCGATCGACCGCGAGTTGATCAATGAACTGGCGTTCTCAGGCCTGGCCGAACCGCGCGCGGCCTCGCCGATTTCGGGTTCGCCCTACTTCCGTGAAGAGCTCGAGGAGCACTGGGTCGAATACGATCCCGACTATGCCAACGAACTGCTCGACGGCATTGGGCTGACCGAACGCGACAGCGCCGGCTTCCGGCTTCGGCCGGACGGAGAACGCCTCGTTCTCGTGGTCGAAGCCAATGACGTCTCGCATTCCGATACGCTCGAACTCTTGGCCGACAACCTCTCCGATGTCGGCATCGAACTGCTGCCGCGCATCATCGACCGCACACAGTGGGACGCCAACCGCGAGAACAACAGCTTCCAGGTTCAGTGGATGCCGTTCGACCGGCTGACCTACGTGCCCGCCGACCCGCGCCGCATGATGGGCTCGGACAGCTACGCCAACCAGTACTTCCTGTGGTACGAAACCGACGGGGCATCCGGCATCGAACCGCCCGCCGATCACCCGATCCGTCAGATCTTCGCTGCTTGGGACAGGGCGTCCCAGGCCAGCACGATCGAGGACGCTGATATGGCGGTCAACGAGTTGATCGGAAACTTCGTCATGGGCGGCTATGTCGTCGGCGTGGTCGGCGAGGAGCCGGTCATCAACATCGTGGCGAACGACTTCCACAACCACCGCGAAGGGCTCGCCGAAGACGACATCTTCCGCGGCATCGGCTTCTCCCAGCCCCAGCAGTTCTGGATGGAACAGAACTAATCAATAGACGGCATAACCAAGCCGTATCACGCTAGGGGTGCGCGCCTGCGGGCGCGCACCCATCCTGCCCAGTGGAGGACACATGATCAGCTTTATCGTTCGGCGCATGTTGCTTGCGATACCGACCCTGATCTTCATCTCGTTCATCTCGTTCGTGATCATCCAACTGCCGCCAGGCGACTATGTGACCGCCTACGCCGCGCAATTGCGCAATGCGGGCGACTACATCACCAAGGCGCAGGAAGAACTGATGCGTCAGCAACTCGGGCTCAACGATCCGATGCTCGTCCAATATTGGCGCTGGATCTCCAATATCGTCTTTCGCGGCGATTTCGGCTTCTCACTCGAATGGAACAAGCCCGTCGCCGACCTCATCTGGAACCGTCTCGGCCTGACGCTCGCGATCTCCTCGCTGAGCCTTGTTTTCACATGGATCATCGCCATCCCCGTCGGCGTCTATTCCGCAACGCGGCAATACTCCGTTTTCGATTACATCTTCACGGTCTTCGGTTTCCTAGGTAAGGGCATCCCGGACTTCCTCCTTGCGCTCGTTCTGATGTGGATCGGCTTCGCCTATCTGCATATGGATGTCGGCGGCCTCATCTCCCCGCAATATGAAAGCGCGCCCTGGACCATCGATAAAGTCCTTAACCTCCTCTCACACCTCTGGGTCCCCGTGGTTGTGCTCGCCACCGGCGGCGCGGCTGGTCTCATCCGCGTCATGCGCGCCAATATGCTCGACGAACTAGGCAAGCCCTATGTCGAAACCGCTTACGCCCAGGGTCTCTCCGAACGCCAGGTCGTCTGGAACTACCCCGTTCGCGTGGCGCTCAACCCGTTCATCTCCACGGTCGGCTGGTCGCTCCCGGCTCTTTTTTCCGGCGACGTCATCACCGCCGTCGTCCTCAACCTGCCCACCACAGGCCCGCTGCTCCTCCAGGCGCTCAAGATGCAGGACATGTATCTCGCCGGCAGCTTCATCCTCATCCTCAGCGTCTTCACCGTCATCGGCACGCTGATTTCCGACATCCTGCTCGCGTGGTTCGACCCGCGCATCCGTTTCGCGTGAGGGAGGACAAGCCATGACCGACCAGGCCATCGAAACACTGCAAACCATAGCGCCTTCCGCCAAAGAAGACCTCTATACCGCGAAACCCTGGACGCTGATCTGGCGCCGGTTCAAAAAGCACATACTTGCCGTCGTCTCCATGTGGTTCCTGATCCTTTTGGCGCTCACCGGACTCTTCGCCGATATGGTCGCGCCTTATGGACCCTTCGAGATCCAGCGTCTGCGCACGCTCGCCCCGCCCACTGGCATTCATCTCTTCCACGAGGGCAAATTCGTCGGCCCCTTCGTTTACGGACTCGCCCGCGAACGCGACCCGGATACTGCACGCGTTCTCTACGAGACCGACACCGAAACCGTTCTTCCCATCCAGCTCTTCGTAAGCGGAGACGAATACAATTTCCTCGGCCTCTTCCGCACGGATTTCCACCTCTTCGGCGTCGACGACCGCCGCGAGCAGATCAACCTTTTAGGCACGGATTCGCTTGGCCGCGACGTCTTCTCCCGCCTTGTCCATGGCGCCCGCGTGACGCTTTCGGCCGGCCTCGTCGGCGTCATCTTCGCCTTCGTCCTCGGCCTCGCGCTAGGCTCCATCTCGGGCTATTTCGGCGGCTGGATCGACAGCTCCATCCAACGCCTGATGGAGTTCATCCGCTCGATTCCGACGATCCCGCTCTGGATGGGCCTCGCCGCGGCGCTCCCCATCGCATGGGATCCGATCCTCGTTTACGTGCTCATCACGATCATATTGGCACTCATTGGCTGGACGCACCTCGCCCGCGTCGTACGCGGACAGTTCTTCGCCATCCGCAACGAGGATTACGTCCTCGCCGCAAGGCTTGCCGGTGCTTCGGAATATCGGATCATCACCAAGCACATGCTGCCCTCGATGACCTCCTATATCATTGCTGCGCTCACCCTTGCCGTGCCCGAAATGATCCTCGGCGAAACCGCTCTGAGCTTCCTCGGCCTCGGGCTGCGCCCGCCGGTGGTAAGCTGGGGCGTGTTGTTGCAGGACGCCCAGAACCTGCGCTCGATCTCGCTCGCACCATGGCTCCTGACTCCCGGTCTCGCCGTGGTTTTGACGGTGCTTGCCTTCAACTTCCTCGGCGACGGCCTGCGCGACGCAGCCGACCCGTATGGGCAATAGGATAAGCTGTATGTCCAACCAAACCCTGCCCGAAAGGCGCCTCATAGAACTGGACGAGGTTCAGGTGCACTTCCCCATGCGCGAAGGCGTGGTCAAAGCCGTCAACGGCGTCTCCTACCACGTCAATCGTGGCGAAGTGCTCGGCATCGTCGGCGAGAGTGGCTCCGGAAAATCCATCACCGCGCGTGCGATCATGCGGCTCCTCCCGCGCAACGCGAAAGAAGCCGGTGGCGCGATCCGCTTTTCCCCGACGGCAAACGAGCAGATCGAACTTTCCGCGCTTGGCCGCAATTCCCGCGCCATCCGCAAGGTGCGCGGCAACCATATCGGGATGATCTTCCAGGAGCCGATGACCGCGCTCTCGCCGGTCCACACCATCGGCACCCAGATCACACGCACCATCCAGTTGCACATGCAGATGGACCGCGCTGCCGCCCGGAAGCGCGCCGCCGAGCTTCTGGCCAAGGTCCATATGCCGCGGCCCGAACAGCTCCTCGACGCCTACCCCCACCAGCTCTCGGGCGGCATGCGCCAGCGCGCCATGATCGCACTCGCCATCTCGTGCAACCCCGCGCTCCTGATCGCCGACGAGCCGACGACCGCGCTCGACGTCACCACCGAAGCCCAGATCCTGACACTCCTTAAAGAGCTCCAGTCCGAACTGGGCATGGCGATCGTCTTCATCACGCACAATTTCGGCGTCGTCGCCGACATCGCCGACCGGGTGTCGGTGATGTATCTGGGCCGCATCGTCGAAACCGCCACGGTCGACGACATCTTCTACGCCCCCAAGCACCCCTACACGCGCGCCCTCCTGCGCTCGATCCCGCGCCTCGGCGTCGATCAGGGCCGGCGCCTGCCGACGATCCCCGGCATGGTCCCCGACCCCTTCAGTGTGCCCAGGGGCTGCCCGTTCAACCCGCGCTGCGAACATGCGCGCCCCGGCCTCTGTGATGTCGACATGCCCGAGGCGCACCATTTCGCAAATGAGCAGATGTCGCGCTGCCATTTCGCCGAAGATTTCCTCAAGGAGACCGTCAATGCCTGACACTCCCACAACGAGCCCGGCAATACCGGACGACACGCTCTTTTCGATCCGCGACCTCAAGAAGTACTTCCCCATCCATGCCGGCTGGAACCGCCGCCATGTTGGCGACGTCAAGGCCATCGATGGAGTAACCCTCGACATCAGGAAGGGCGAGACTTTCGGGCTCGTCGGCGAGAGCGGTTCGGGCAAGTCTACCGTCGCCCGCCTGATGCTGCGCGCCTATAACGTCACCGACGGCCAGATCCTCTTCCGCCGCAGCGACGATTCCATTGTCGATATCTCGCACCTGCCCGAGCGCGAATTGCGCGCACTCCGGCGCGAGATGCAGATGATCTTCCAGGATCCTTATTCCTCGCTCAACCCACGCATGACGCTGCTGGAATTGATCGGCGAACCGCTCGTCATCCACGGCGTCGGGACCCAGTCCGAGATCAAGGATCGCGTCGCCGAACTTCTGAGCGTCGTCGGCCTGCGGCCCGAATATCTCCAGCGCTACCCGCACGCCTTCTCCGGCGGGCAGCGCCAGCGCATCGGCATCGCCCGCGCCCTTGCGCTGAACCCGAGCTTCATCGCGGCAGACGAAGCGGTCTCCGCGCTTGACGTTTCGGTAGCAGCACAAAACATCAACCTCCTACAGGACCTGCAGGAAAAATTCGGCCTCACCTATCTCTTCATCACCCACGATCTGGGTATGGTCGAGCACATCTCCGACCGCATCGGCGTGATGTATCTGGGCCGCCTCGTCGAGACCGCACCGACCGGTGACATTTTCACCAAGCCGCTGCATCCCTATACCGAAGCGCTGATGGCCGCCGTTCCGCAGCCCGATCCCAAGGGCAACCGGGCCCGCAAGCGCGTGCCGCTCAAGGGCGAAATCGCGAACGCGGCCAACCCGCCCTCCGGCTGCGCCTTCCACCCACGCTGCCCCTATGCGGAAGCCAGATGTTCGGCCGAAGTGCCCGAACTGCGCACGGTAGCGCCCAACCGGCAGGTCCGCTGCCACTTCGCCGAAAAGCTCGACCTCGTCGGGGTGCGCCAGTGAGTGCACTGACGACCGAGACAAACACCGTCACCGCCTTCTTCCCGGTCCCGCCGGGCGGAACAGTCGTTGCGTGGGCACTGTCACCTCTCGAAGCGGCCTACTACCCTGGCACCCCCGCACTCGCCGAGGACCGCGTCAACTACCGCTTCATCAACGGCTTCGTCGATGTCGGCCATCTCCCGTGCCGCGTCGCGCTTTGGGATGAAATCAAGACCCGCACCGTCCCGCTCAAGACCGATTGGCCCGTCGAAAGCATCAATCTGCCCGGCTTCAACCGGCGGCTCGATTTCTCGCACTTCTGGCATCGCCCCACAAAGCTCGCGCGCTGGTGCCGCACCACCCTCGTACCGCCTGAGGACGGCGACTACCCGTTCACTGTTACAACCTGCGGAGGCGTCCACATCTGGGTCGATGGCGTCCTCGCCGGACAATTCGAACCCTTCACCCGCAACGCCGGTCAGACGACAGCGGTAACCCTGCCGCTAAAAGCCACCGGCAGCGAAGTTGTGATGCTCTCCGAAGACCTCGCCGAACGCGACACCACCTGGTACGTTGAAATGACCTCCAAGGCGGACGTCGCGATCGAGGCCGGCGTTCCCGGCGGCGCGAGCCCTTCCGACATCAAGACACTGATGACGCTCGCCGCCGACGTTCGCCCCAAAGGTGAGTTCACCAGCGCGGGCCCGCTAGTCCTCGTCTTCGACGCACCGAGCGAAACCGATGTCACGGTCACCGCCAGCATCCGGCAAAGCGTCCACATGCAGCACCTGCCGCCACTCTTTGAGACGCGCGCCACCCTGCGCACCGGCAAGGATCGCGTCGTGCTCGAAGGCATCGACACCCTCCCGGACGCCTACCACCCGCTCGATCTTACCTTTGAAATCGGCTCTGCCCGCGTCACGCGTCATATCGGCTTTGCGCTCCTGCGCGAGAAGACCCCACCGCGCCAGCCCGCAACGCTCTCGGCACGCAAAGAGGCGGCATTGGCCTTCGCCGCGCAACATGGCGAATTGCGTGTAGGCCGCGCGCTCGCCATGCTCGCGGCAAACCAGGTCGACGGCGAAACGCTCGACACCATCCTCGCCGATACCCTCGCCGCAATCGAAGAGCGCCGCGATTGCTCGGATTTCGTCATGGTGCCGCTCCTCTGGCTCTACGGCGCCTATAAGGACAAGCTCCCTGAGCGGCGGACCAAGCGCATCGAAACCGCCATCCTCAACTACCGCTACTGGGTTGACGAGCCGGGCAACGACGTCATGTGGTTTTGGAGCGAAAACCACGTCCTGTGTTTCCACACCTCCCAATACCTCGCAGGCCGGCTCTTCCCCTCGGCGACCTTCACCGCCTCGGGACGCAAGGGCACCACGCAGGCGCGCCTCGCCACCGAACGCCTTGGCAAATGGTTTGATTCCGTCGAGGCCCACGGCCTCGCCGAATGGAACTCCGCCGCCTATTACCCCATCGATTTTATCGGCCTTCTCGCCCTTGAGCATTGGGCCGATGGCGACATCAAAACACGCGCAAAAGCGCTCCTCGACCGCCTTTTCACCATGATCGCCCTCCACACGCTGGGCGGCGTCGCCGCCGGCACGCAGGGCCGCGCCTACGATAAGGAACTGCACGCCGGCCCCTTGACCGAACTCGCCCCCTTCGCAACCGTCGCCTTCGGCGAAGGCTGGCTCAACGACGGCGTCGCCGCACTGCCCATGTTCGCCGCCGGCAGCTACGAGCCACCCGCGGGGCTCGACCGTTACGTATCGCCGCCCCCCGGCACGGCGCTCAACGCGCACTACGTCCAGGGCTATCAAAGCGCTGGCCGTCTCGCGCTCCACAAGCGCGCCGCCGTCCAGCTTTCGGCCTCGGTCGATGGCGAGCCGGGCAAGAAGGGCCACCAGCAGCACCTCATCGACATCCGCTTCGCGAGCCACCCTTTCGCCCGCGCCTGGATCAACCATCCCGGCGAGGACGATCCCTGGGGCCACCAGCGCCCGTCCTATTGGGCCGGCAACGGCGTCATGCCGCGCATCGGGCAATATCAAGACGCGGCCCTGATGCTCTATGACCTGGGCGAGAACCCGCGCGTCGATTTCACCCATGCCTGCGCGCCCTCCGGCGGCTTCGACGAAACCCTCATCTGGAACAACTGGCTGATCCTGCGCGGCGGCAATGGCTTCGCCGCACTGACCGCCTCCGCGCCGATCGTCCCGGTTGAAACCGGCCCCGGCGCCGGGCGGGAATACCGCGCCCAAGGTACGAAAGCCGCATGGGCCGTGATCGTCGGCGAACGCGCGCAAGGCGCAGATATCGCCGCGATCAAATCCATGCTGGGCGACACCGCGCTTTCCTTCGCCCCCGAAGCCATGCGCGCCACCCTCTCCCGCAAGGGCGCCCAATCCCTTGAGCTCGACTACGCCTCCGGCCTGTCGGTCGATGGCATTCCTTTCGCCTTCCCCAATCCGGGCCTCGCACCACAGGTCCGCGAAACGGCGGCCTCCCCCCTGTCCTGACCCCACACGAGATCGTCACGAGAAAGTTCATAAGTATGCATACCCAAGAGGACCTTTCCCGGCTGCTATCCAATGTTGCGCTCGGCCTCGCGCGCCTCAAAGGCATGAACGAGACAGCGCCGCTCGCCAGCGATGGTTTCTCCCTTCAGTTCGACGAATGGGATTGGGAAGTCGGCGTGGGCGTTTATGGCCTCATCCGCCACGCCGAAGCCGCGAACGACGACGCGCTCATCGCCGCCATTGCACAGTGGTACGACTGGCAGATCGGGCGCGGTCTCCCGCCCCGCCAGGTTAACTCAAGTTCGCCCATGCTGCCCCTGAGCATCCTGATCGACCACGTCGACCGCCCCGACTGGGAAGCGCTGGTCAAGGACTGGGCCGACTGGCTCATGACCGGTCTCGCGCGCACTGAGGACGACGGCTTCCAGCATGTCGTCAAGGAGCGCATGAACGATGGCGAACTGTGGGACGATACGCTCTTCATGACCTGCCTGTTCCTCGCCCGCGCCGGCCAGCGCTTTGGCCGTCGCGACTGGGTCGACGAGGCGCTCTACCAGTTCCTGGTCCACGCCCGCTATCTCTCTGACCCGGTGACCGGGCTCTGGTATCACGGCTGGACCTTCAACGGCCGCCACAACTTCGCCAACGCCTTCTGGGCGCGCGGCAATTCCTGGATCACCGTCGCCATTCCCGAACTCTTCGGGCTGATCGAAGGCATCCCGGCATCCACGGCGAAATTCCTCGGAGCGGTCCTCCGCGCGCAGGTGGCGACGCTCAAGACCCTTCAGCATGAGAACGGGATGTTCTCAACGCTCCTCGATGATAAGGCCTCCCCGCTTGAAACATCCGCGACCGCCGGTATCGCCTATGGCGTCCTCCGCGGCATCGAACTCGGGCTCCTCTCCCCCGACTGCCGCACGCTGGCCGAAAAGGCCTTTGCCGCCGTTACCACGCGGATCGGTGAGGATGGCATCGTCGCCGAAGTCTCGGACGGCACCCCCATGGGCCACGACCTCGATTTCTACCGCCGCATCCCCAACGCCCCGGCTCCCTACGGCCAGGCACTGGCAATGCTGCTGCTCGTCGAAATGCTGGCCGGAAACCGGCCTGCATCTGCCAAACGCCTCGCGAACGCGAACTGACCACCATCAATTCCAACTCCAGACTATTGGGAGCTTTTTATGAACGTCGAAACGCGCTGGGCCATCGACCCCGAAACCGCGCGCAGCCTCGATACCACCGCACTGCGCTCCGAGTTCCTCATCGAAACCCCGTTCGTGCCCGGTGAAATCAACCTCACCTATAGCCACATGGACCGCATGATCGTCGGCGGCGCCACGCCCGCCGATAGCACATTGAAACTCGAGGCCTTCAAAACCCTCGGCACTGCCAATTTCCTCGACCGCCGCGAAGCGGTCATTGCCAATATCGGCGAGGAAGGCATCGTCACGGTCGGGAGCATAGACTACACTTTGGGTCACCGGGATATGCTCTACATCGCCATGGGCGCCGGGGACGTTTCCTTCTCGGGCAAGGGCGCGAAATTCTATATCGTCAGCGCACCCGCCCATAAGACTTACGAAACCAGGCTCATCAAAATCGAAGACGCCAACCGCATCGACCTCGGTGCGCAAGAGACCTCAAACGAGCGCTCAATCTTTCAGTTCGTCCACGCAGATGGGGCCAAGTCCTGCCAACTTGTCGTCGGAATGACCACTCTCGCGCCCGGTTCGGTCTGGAACACCATGCCCGCCCACCTGCACGACCGCCGCACTGAAGCCTACCTCTATTTCGGCATGCCCGAGACCGCCCGCGTCTTCCATTTCATGGGCGAACCGGACGAAACTCGCCACATGGTCATCGCCAACGAGCAGGCTCTCTTGTCCCCCGGCTGGTCGATCCACTGTGGCGCCGGCACGGCCAATTACACCTTCATCTGGGCCATGGCTGGCGATAACATCGACTACAAGGACGTCGACATGGTCGCGATGGAGGACCTGCGCTGATGGCGGGTTTCAGCCTGAAAAACAAACGCGCATTCGTCACCGGAGCGAACACCGGCATTGGTCAGGGCATCGCAATCGCCCTGGCCGAAGCGGGCGCCGACATCATCGCGGTAGGCCGCTCCTCGATGGCGGAAACCAAGGCCGAGGTAGAGAGACTCGGTCAATCCTGTGCAGAAATCATTGTCGATCTCAGCGACATGCACGCTGCCGTCACGGCGCTTGAACACGACTGGGATTCCTCGGGTCCCATCGACATTCTAGTCAACAATGCCGGCATCATCCGCCGCGCTGACGCGATCGATTTCACCGAAGAGGACTGGGATGCGGTCATCGATCTGAACCTCAAGACCGCATTCTTCCTCTGCCAGGCCTTCGCCCGCAAGGCGTTCGCCACAGACCAGGAAGGCAGGATCATCAACATCGCTTCGCTGCTATCCTTCCAGGGCGGCATCCGTATCCCTTCCTATACGGCATCCAAGAGCGGTCTTGCCGGCCTCACCCGGCTCCTCGCCTGCGAATGGGCCGCCAAGGGGATTAACGTCAACGCCATTGCGCCGGGTTATATCGAGACCAATAACACCGAAGCCCTACGCAACGATGAAAAGCGCCACACGGAAATCCTAGGCCGCATCCCGGCGGGACGCTGGGGCCAGCCCGGCGACATCGGTGGCGCTGCAGTCTTCCTCGCCAGCGATGCGGCAACCTATGTCCATGGCGTGGTGCTGCCGGTCGACGGGGGTTGGCTGGCCCGCTGAGGTCCACCTGGCCCGGACTTCTCACACTGCCTACCCCACGGAACTGCGCCTTGCCGCAAGCCGCGCATCCAGCAAACGCTTGAACAACGGAAGCGCCGCAAGGCACGCACCGGCGGTAATCAGAACCGCCGCGACGACAATAGCCCCGGAAAACGCGGCCTGCCCACTCGCAATAAGGATCAGCGTGGAAAGAAGCGGCGCCGCGTAGCTCGCAGCGCCGATAAGCTGGATGTCGCCCTTCTTGACGGCATAGTCCCAGACGTAAAACGCTCCCCCCACCGGCATCAGCCCAAGCCCGAGCACCGCGAGCCACTCGACCCAATTCGCCGGCCAGACGGTCGTCTCGAACACGAGATGGGCAAAAACCGAGAGAATAGCCGTAGCAAAACAAAATCCGGTCACGACATCCGAAGGCACGCTGGAAAACCGCCGGGAAAGCAACGAGTAGCTCGACCACGTCAGCGCGCAGAACGCCGCCAGAATGTAGCCGGGCACATAAGCCGTCGAGACCGCAAGGTCGCCGCTTCCGGCGATGATCAGCGCCGCGCCCGACAACCCCAGCACCGCCCCGGCGCCATGGAACCAGCGCAACCGCTCCCCCGGGAGAATCGCCGAACCCAGAACGATCAGCAGCGGCCAGAGGTAAGCGATAAGGCTCGCCTGAGCCGGTGGCGCATTCCGCAGCGCCCCGAAATAGAAGGCGTGATAACCGAATAACCCCGCCACCCCAAGCAGCCATACAACTGGTCGTTGACGAAAGATCGCAAAGCTCCGGCCTCTAGCCTTGAGATAAACAAGCCCGATCGCCGTCGCTACCGTAAACGTCATCGCATTGAGCTGAAACGGCGGGACCGCACCGCTCGCCGAAGTGAACAGCGCCAGCAGCGCCCACATGAGAATTGCGGAAAACCCCAAAAGCGTTGCGATTGACATCGCCGGCGTCCTTCAACGAAACAAGTAAGGTCAAACTCCTGACAGATTGGACCATGTATCTGCAAGCCGATAGCCGCCCGGCCACGAAGCATCAGGATTGATGCACTTGCTGTTGCGTCGCGGTAAACTCAAGCTGCATGTCGAGCTTGCCAGCGAAGTTCGGCATATTGAGCACAGTGCTCCGCTGGATTCGCGTTAGCGATCGTGCGGACCCGCATGGGATCGAGCCCTAAGGCGCATCCGCTTCCTTGGATTGGAGCGCAACAATGATGTCCTGGTTGGTGATCGACCCTACTGGTCGACCCTCCGTATCGGTGACCCCTACAATATCGGTACCAGTCGAAAGGCTGTCGATAACTGTCGCAACCGGCGTTTCCACATCCACTGCAGTTTTCGCCGAAACAGCCGGTGTGCTGGACATCACATCGCCCGCCAGCAGCACGTTGAGCGGGTTCATATGCGTAACAAAATCTTCGACATAGGCATTGACCGGATTAGCGATGATCTCCTGCGGCGTGCCGCACTGAACGATCCGCCCGCCTTCCATGATCGCAATGCGATTGCCCAGCTTGAACGCTTCATCAAGGTCGTGCGAGACGAAGATGATCGTGCGCTTGAGCTTTTCCTGGAGCACCAGAAGCTCGTCCTGAAGCCTGGTGCGAATAAGCGGGTCGAGCGCTGAGAACGGCTCGTCCATCAAAAGGATCGGCGCCTTGGTGGCAAAGGCGCGCGCCAACCCGACCCGCTGCTGCATCCCGCCCGAAAGCTCGCTCACCTTGTTCTCGGCCCATTCTGAAAGCCCGACGAGTTCGAGTTCCTCGTGCACCTTCTCTTCGCGCTCGGCCCGGTTCATACCCCCGAGTTCGAGCCCAAGCGCGACGTTGTCGAGCACATTGCGCCAGGGCAGAAGTCCGAACTGCTGGAAGACCATCGCCACGCCCCGGCGGCGCAGGCGCAAAAGCTCGTCCCGGGTACAATTGGCCGGATCGCACGACCATCCGTCCGAGGTGACCGTGACCGAACCACGCACCACCGGATTGAGCCCGTTGACTGCCCGCAAAAGCGTCGACTTGCCCGAGCCCGACAGGCCCATCAGGACGACGATCTCCCCTTCCTCGACTTCGAGCGAGCAGTCGTGCACCCCGAGAACCTGATTGGTTTCCTGCTGAATTTCGGACCGGCTCTTGCCCCGATCCATGAGCGGCAACGCGGCGTCCGGATTGTCCCCGAAGACGATGTTGACCTTATCGAATACGACAGCCTTGCTCATCTCTTGTCCTGTTGAATGCGCAGCATGCGATCGAGAATGATTGCGACCACAACGATGATGAACCCGCTCTCGAAGCCGAGGGCGGTATTGACCTGGTTGAGCGCGCGCACGACTGGCACGCCGAGACCGTCCGCCCCAACGAGCGCGGCGACAACCACCATCGAGAGCGAGAGCATAATGGTCTGGTTGAGCCCCGCCATGATTTGCGGCAACGCATAGGGTAACTCGACCTTGAAGAGCTTCTGGCTGTTGGTCCCCCCAAACGCTTCGGCCGCCTCAAGCAGCGGCGTCGGTGTCGAAGCGATGCCCAGATAGGTCAGCCGGATCGGCGCGGGGACGACGAAGATCACCGTCGCGATCAGGCCCGGCACCATGCCGATACCGAAAAAGACGATCGCGGGAATGAGGTAGACGAAGGTCGGCAGGGTCTGCATCAGATCGAGCACCGGCTGGATAAACCGGTAGGCGCGCGGCCGGTGCGCCGCCGCGATGCCGATCGGAACGCCGATGGCCATACACACGAGGCATGAGCAAACGACCAGCGTCAAACTTTCGGTCATTTCCTCCCAATAGTCCTGGTTGAGAATGAACAGAAAGCCGAGCACGACGAAAAGGCAGGTCTTCCAGTTGCGCTGTAAAAGCCATGTCAGCACGGCGAAAACCGCAATAATGAAAAAAGGATGGGGGGTCTGGAGCAGCCACAATAGCCCCTCGATCAGGGCCTCTGCGCCATCGGCGAGGACATCGATGACGCCCTCGAAATTATTCTTGAGCCAGTCGAAGAAGGCGCTTGCCCACTTCCCGACCGGGATCTTGTTATTAGTCAGCCATTCCAACGCGGAGCCCCCTCTTAAAGCGCCAAACGAAACCAGCCCGGCCTGGGCCGGGCTGGGGTCATGAATGTCTTAAAGTCCGAGAGCCTCGGTCACCGCGGCGGTGGCATCGCCGCCATCCACGGTCGTCACCCCCTCGACCCATGCGAGCGGTAGCTCGGGATTAGCCTGCATCCAGGCCAGCGTCGCGTCGTCAGGGTCCGCACCCTCATCGAGAATCTCGCCCATGATCTCGTTCTCCATGGCGAGCGTGAAGGAGAGGTTCTCAAGCAGCTTGCCGACATTGGGACACTCATCGACGAACCCGGCCCGCGTCACGGTATGCACGGTACCTTCGCCGCCAAAGAAGTCTTCACCGCCCGGCAGGTAGCGCAATTCGAAATTGGCGTTCATCGGATGGGGTTCCCAGCCGAGAAACACGACGTCCTCACCATCTTCATAGGCACGCGCAACTTGTCCGAGCATGCCCTGCTCGGAGCTTTCCACGACCTCGAAGCCTTCAAGCCCGTGAGCGTTCTCTTCAATCAGGCTGACAAGATAGGCGTTGCCCTCATTGCCCGGCTCGATACCGTAGATCGTCTCGTCGAGCTCTTCCCTGAAATCGGCAATGTCCGCGTAAGACTGCAATCCCTTCTCATAGGTATAGGAGGGGACTGCAAGGGTATATTTCGTGCCCTCGAGATTGGTCGCAACCGTCTCGACCTCGCCGCTTTCAATATAGGGTCCGATCGCCGCGGACTGAGCGGGCATCCAATTGCCGAGGAAGACGTCGATGTCGTCGCTTTCAAGCGAGGCAAAGGTCACCGGCACCGAAAGCACCTTTACATCGACCTCGTATCCAAGCGCTTCGAGTACATGCTTGGTCGCCGAAGTGGTCGTAGTGATATCGGTCCAGCCGACATCGGAAAATGAAACCTCGGTGCACTGAGCCTGGGCGAACGCGGCACTCGAAACCAGCGAAAGCGCCAGCGCGCTGGTCAGGGTCGCGGCGTGTTTGATCATGGCCATCTCCTCTATTGAAAGGGGTGGGGTGGGGAAATTTTTCTTGATTGACGAGTCAATCAAAAACAAATTAGGAGGAGATGTAAACAGTTTTCTCGGGAAAGTCGCAAATATGCCGAAAATTGGTATGCCGATTTTGCGCCGGAAAGCGCTGATTTCCGCGGCAATCGCGGAGATTGGAGAGGCCGGTTCACTCGACGTGACTGTCAGCCAGATCGCCAAGCGTGCGGGCGTATCTTCCGCGCTCGCGCACCATTATTTTGGATCGAAGGATCAGATATTTCTGGCGGCCATGCGAAGGGTTCTCGAAACGTTTCGACTCGCCGTGCGCGAGCGACTGCGTCTGGCCGATACGCCCGAGGAGCGCATTCGCGCCATCATCGATGCGAGCTTCGAGCAAAGCCAGTTCGAACGCGAGATCGTTGCCGCATGGCTGATCTTTTACGTGCGCGCCCTGCAATCGCACTCCACGCGGCGGCTCTTGCAGATCTACGCCAAGCGGCTGCACGCCAACCTCCTGTTCAACCTGCGCCAACTCTTTGACGACCGCACGGCCCAGAAGGTCGCCCAGGGGCTCGCCTCGATGATCGACGGCTTCTACATCCGGTGCGCACTACAAGACGAAGTCCCCGACCGCGAGAGCACCAGAGACATGGTCAAGGACTACCTCAATCTCTGGTTGGAAAGGATCGCCCGCAGATGACCCGGAAGCCCAATATTCTCGTTTTCATGGTCGACCAGCTCAACGGCACGCTCTTTCCCGATGGCCCGGCGGACTGGCTCCACGCGCCAAATCTCAAGGCGTTGGCCGAGCGCTCCACACGCTTTGCCAACACCTATACCGGCTCTCCGCTCTGCGCGCCGGGCCGTGCGAGTTATATGGCCGGGCAATTGCCCCACCGCACACGGGTTTACGACAACGCTGCCGAGTTCGCCTCGGATATCCCCACCTATGCCCACCACCTGCGCCGCGCGGGCTACCAGACAACGCTTTCGGGTAAGATGCACTTTGTCGGCCCCGACCAGCTTCATGGCTTCGAGGAGCGGCTGACCACCGACATCTATCCCGCCGATTTCGGCTGGACGCCGGACTACCGCAAACCCGGCGAACGCATCGCCTGGTGGTATCACAATCTGGGCTCGGTTACCGGCGCCGGCATCGCCGAGATTTCCAACCAGATGGAATATGACGACGAGGTCGCCTATCACGCAACGCGTAAGGTCTATGACCTCGCCCGCGGCAATGACGACCGGCCCTGGATGCTGACGGTGAGCTTCACCCACCCGCACGACCCCTATGTCGCGCGCCGCAAATATTGGGACCTTTACGCGGACTGCGACCACCTCCTCCCCGAGGTGCCGGCCCTGCCCTATGAGGACCACGACCCGCATTCCAAACGCATCTTCGACGCCAATGATTGGCGCGAATATACGATCACCGAGACCGACATCGAACGCGCCCGCCGCGCCTATTTTGCCAACATCTCCTATCTCGATGACAAGATCGGCGAAGTGATGCACGCCTTGAGCGCCACGCGGCAGGAAGAAGACACCATCATCGTCTTTGTTTCCGACCACGGCGACATGCTGGGCGAAAAGGGTCTCTGGTTCAAAATGAGCTTTTATGAAGGCTCCGCCCGCGTACCCCTGATGATCTCTGCGCCTGGTCTTCCGGCGGGCCGAATCGATACCCCCGTGAGCACGATGGACGTCACCCCGACCCTCGCCGAACTCGCCGGTATCGATCTGTCCGAGGTCACCCCCTGGACCGATGGCGAAACGCTCGTTCCGCTGGCCAACGGGGAAACACGCGATACCCCTGTCCGCATCGAATACGCCGCCGAGGCCTCCTATGCGCCCCTCGTCGCCCTGCGCGAGGGCCCGTGGAAATACGTCCATTGCGAGCTCGACCCGCCCCAGCTTTTCAACCTTGAGACCGACCCGCACGAAACGGCAAATCTCGCGCAGGATCCCGCGCATGCGCAAACCGCCGGACGTTTCGCGGCAAAGGTGCGGGAGCTGTGGGACATGGACCGGTTCGACGCCGATGTCCGTCAAAGCCAGGCCCGCCGTCACGTCGTCTATGAGGCCTTGCGCAACGGCGCCTATTACCCCTGGGACTTTCAACCCCTGCAAAAGGCCTCCGAGCGGTTCATGCGCAACCACATGGACCTCAACGTCCTCGAAGAGACCCAACGCTTCCCGCGCGGAGAATAGTGATGAACGCCCAGCCCACAGCGAGCCATTTCATTGACGGGGCCTACCTCGAGGACGAAACCGGCCGAGAAATTGTCTGCATTTTCCCGGCAACCGGCGAAACCATCGCAACGCTTCATTCGGCAACCCCCGCGATCATCGACAAAGCCCTCGCTTCCGCCCGCCGCGCCCAGCGGCAATGGGCCCGCTTCACCCCCGTCGAGCGCGGCCGCGTCCTCCGCCGCGCCGCCGACATCATCCGCGAACGCAACGAGGAGCTCTCCCAGCTCGAAACGCTCGACACCGGAAAACCTATCCAGGAAACCCGTGTTGCGGACGCCACCTCGGGCGCCGAAGCGCTCGAATATTTCGGCGGCCTCGCCGCGACGCTGACCGGTGAAACCATCCCGCTGGGCGCCGATTTGGCCTACACACTGCGCGAGCCCCTGGGCGTCTGCGTCGGCATCGGGGCTTGGAACTACCCGACCCAAATTGCCTGCTGGAAAGCCGCCCCCGCGCTCGCCTGCGGCAACGCGATGATCTTCAAACCCTCCGAGCTCACCCCGCTCTGCGCGCTCAAACTCGCCGAGATCTTCGTCGAAGCCGGCGCGCCAGCGGGCCTGTTCAACGTCGTCCAGGGCTATGGCGACGTCGGCGCCGCGCTCGCCACCGATCCGCGTACCGACAAAGTTTCGCTCACCGGTTCGGTCCCTACCGGCAAGAAAGTCTACGCCGCGGCCGCCGAGGGCATCCGGCACGTCACGATGGAATTGGGCGGGAAATCCCCGCTCATTATCTTCGAGGATGCCGATATCGAAAACGCCGTCTCCGCCGCGATCAACGCCAATTTCTATTCGACCGGCCAGATTTGTTCGAACGGCACCCGCGTTTTCGTCCACGAGAGCATTGAGGATAAATTCATCGCCCGTATTGCCGAACGCACCGCTAAGGCGATCATCGGCGACCCGCGCGAAGATGCCACACAGATCGGCCCACTCGTTTCCAAGTCCCAGCACGAAAAGGTGCTCGGTTATGTCGAGATCGGACGATCCGAAGGCGCTACGCTCGTCTTCGGCGGGGACATTCCCAAAGGCCTGAACGCCCAAGGCTTTTTTATCGAACCCACACTCTTTTCCGGCGTCACCGACGCCATGCGTATCGCCCGCGAGGAGATCTTCGGACCGGTCCTTTCGGTCCTCACCTTCAAAACCGAGGACGAGGTGCTCGAACGCGCGAACGCCACCGAGTTCGGCCTTGCCGCCGGTGTGTTCACCAAAGATATCGCGCGCGCGCACCGCATGGTCGCGGCGCTCGAAGCTGGGACGTGCTGGATCAATACCTATAATCTGACCCCAGTCGAAATGCCCTTCGGTGGGGTCAAACAGTCTGGCGTCGGCCGCGAAAATGCTCGCGCGGCGATCGAGCATTATTCGCAGGTCAAATCCGTCTATGTCGCCATGGGCGACGTCGAAGCGCCATTCTAGCGAGGCAACCTCCCGTGCAGGCAGATTACATCATCATCGGCTCGGGCTCGGCGGGCGCGGCCATGGCTCACCGGCTGAGCGAGGACGGCAGGCATAATGTCCTCGTCCTCGAATATGGCGGCACCGATATCGGCCCGTTCATCCAGATGCCGGCGGCGCTGAGCTATCCGATGAACATGAAGCGCTATGATTGGGGCTTTTTGTCCGAGCCCGAGCCTGGTCTCGGCGGCCGCCGCCTCGTCTGCCCGCGCGGCAAGGTGATCGGTGGCTCCTCCTCGATCAATGGCATGGTCTACGTCCGCGGCCATGCCCGTGATTTCGACCATTGGGCCGAATCTGGCGCCGCCGGCTGGGGCTATGCGGACGTTCTGCCCTATTTCAAACGCATGGAAAACTGGCACGATGGCGGCCATGGGGGCGATCCGAACTGGCGCGGCAAGGATGGCCCACTTCACGTCACCCGGGGCCCGCGCGCCAACCCGCTCTATCAGGCGTTCGTCGATGCGGGAGCCCAGGCCGGATTCGAATTGACCGACGATTACAATGGGCAAAAGCAGGAAGGCTTCGGCCCGATGGAGCAGACGGTCTGGCAGGGCCGGCGCTGGTCTGCAGCCAATGCGTATCTGAAGCCCGCGCTCAAGCGCCCCAACCTCAGCTTGCTGCGCTGCTTCGCCCGCAGGATCGTCATTGAAAACGGTCGCGCGACCGGCGTCGAAATCGAGCGCGGCGGCAAGATCGAAACCGTCCGCGCCACCCGCGAGGTGATCGTTGCCGCCTCCTCGATCAATTCGCCCAAGCTCCTGATGCTCTCCGGCATCGGCCCCGCCGCGCATCTGGCCGAACACGGCATCGAGGTCGTCGCCGACCGCCCCGGCGTCGGGCAGAATCTACAAGACCATCTCGAGCTCTACATCCAGCAAGCCTGTACCCAACCCATTACGCTCTACAAGCACTGGAACTTTTTGGGCAAAGCGCTCTCGGGCGCGCAATGGCTCTTCTTCAAGACCGGGCTGGGTGCCTCCAATCAGTTCGAAAGCGCTGCCTTCATCCGCTCGCGCGCGGGCATCGACTACCCCGACATCCAGTTCCACTTCCTCCCCATCGCGATCCGCTATGACGGCAAGGCCGCCGCCGAGGGGCACGGCTTCCAGGCGCATGTGGGGCCCATGCGATCGGCTTCGCGCGGCGCGGTGTCGCTTACCTCCGCCGATCCCAAGGCCGATCCCGCTATCTTCTTCAACTACATGTCCGACCCACAAGACTGGATCGACTTCCGCCACTGCATTCGCATCACCCGCGAAATTTTCGCGCAAGCAGCCTTCGATCCCTATCGCGGCAAGGAAATCCTGCCTGGCGCCGATGTGCAGAGCGACGACGCGCTTGACGCACATATCCGGGAGCATGCCGAAAGCGCCTACCATCCCTGTGGCACATGCAAGATGGGCAAGGCGAGCGACCCTATGGCCGTGGTCGACCCCGAATGCCGCGTGATCGGTGTCAAGGGCTTGCGCGTTGCCGACAGTTCGATCTTCCCCTCCATCACCAATGGCAATCTCAACGCCCCTTCCATCATGGTGGGCGAAAAAGCCTCCGACCACATCCTGGGCCGCCCGCCGCTCCCCGCAGACAATGCCGAACCCTGGATCAATCCCCGCTGGCGCGAATCCGACCGATAGCAGCGATGTGACGTCGGACACACCTATTCGTCCGACGGCCTTGAAGCCTCGGATGTTATTGAGCGTGGACGGTATGCGGCGAGACGCGCCTCATACTGATTATATAGATGCGAAGCGAGCCTCGCCGCATACATCCGGGGTTTTTGGCTTGGCGTCCGCTCGGGCTGGGGCCAATCCCCGCCAGGTTTCCCCGGTTACCACAGCTCGGCCGTGGCTGGCCTCGGTGACGTTTGGACCTCCGCTGGGACGACTCCCATCGGACCCGGACCGGTCCCGCCCAAACGTTCGTTGCGCCTGCGCCCATCAGAAGCGGGTCCGTGAGGAGCATCATAAGCGCGGTTTCAGGGGCGGGGATAAGTTTTTGGGGCGGAAACTTCGGCTTACGCCGAATCCCCCTCATCCGCCCCTTCGGGGCCTTCGTCGGCTCAAATCGCTCCGCTGGAGCGATTTGCTGGCCTTCGGCCGTCGCCTCGGAGGCTCCCCCAAAGGGAGGCGAAGGAAGCAATGCCCTGGGGCAGCCTCATAGACCCCTCGCCCCTTTGGGGTGAGGGGATGAGTTTACGCCAAATGCTTCGGTTTACTGCCAAATACCGCGCCCCTCCCCTTAATGGGGAGGGGCGGAAGCGCTGGCATCCGTCGCTCAATTACCTGCATTTGCCATTCCACCACCCGCTTGCGATCCACCGGTGATACGTCCGAGTGCAACCAATCGACGCCTGGGCGATTATGTAAAAAATACTTTGCTGCCATGAGAGTGTTCATTTCCATCGGCCTAGTGATTGCTGCTATGAGCGTAGCGGTGCTCGCGCGCCCATTGCCTCACGCATGGACCGATCTTGCCGAAACGCGCATTGTTACCTTTATCCATGCAGCAACCGGCGAAACGCTCAGCGTCGCCGGGAAGACAAGCGTCACCCTCCTGCCAACCCCTTCCGTGACGCTCCAACAGGTCGAAATCGGCAGCGACCGTCCCAATGGCCGGTGGTCTCTCAGCGCAGCGTCGTTGAGCGTGTCTCTACGGGTTCTACCGCTTCTCAGTGGACGGTTCGAACCCAGGACCTTAACGCTGGACGGCGCAAACATCCGGCTCGAACGGGATACCCATGGGCAACCGCATGCAGTGTTCGCGAGGCTGGCACAATACCTCCAACATCCGCTCCTCGTCCAAACCCGCGATAGCGGCATCGAGGCGATTGTACTTCGCGGCGGAAGCGTCCAGGTCGTGGCTCCGGGGCTGAACGAAGAGATGACCGGCATCAATGCAAGGTTTGCCATGGGCGCCGAAGGAACGCCTATTGAACTCGACAGTGTCCTGCAATGGCACCGGCAAACCATCGAATTCAATGCCAGCCTCGAGCGCCCACGCAACCTCTTTGCGCCGGCCGGCAGTGCGGCAGCGCTGACAATCGCAACAACCTCTATCGATCAGGCAACGAATTCATGGGGCATCCTGAACGCCTCGGGAGACCCAGCGCAGACGCACAAAACACCTGCGACGCTCGCCCCTTTCAGCGCGACCGGGATTCTCAGGATTACCGAAGGGGGTACGGCAACGCTCCACGACGCGGCTATCGAGACAGTTGGCACCATGGCTTCGGGCCGGGTCCTCCTCGACTTGCGCGGAGACCGGCCGCTGCTCTCGGGAATGCTCGAATTCAACGCCTTCGATTTCGGCCCGTACGTCGCGGGGGTTCTTCCCGTGCACTATGGGGACCTGCTTGACATCCCCCTCACTCCGTCCTGGCTCAGTGACGCCGACATAGACCTGACGATGCGTGCGCCGGAAGTCTATTTCGGCCGGCTGAGTTTCGCTCAACCCACAATGCGATTTCATGCGGCATCGGGACGGATAACGCTGACCTTGCTCGAAACGGGACTGGCCGGCGGCCAAATACGCGGACGGCTTGCCGTTTTGCCGACGGCATTCGGGTCATCCATGCGGTTTACCGGCAGCGTGGAGCATATATCGGCGGGAGAGATTGGGCGGGCGCTTTGGCCGGAGGCAACGGGACTGCCTGTGGGGCAGGACCGGCCGCCAGAGGGCATCATCTACGCGACCACCACACTCGAGGGACGTGGAACCACGCTTGGCGCCGCCATTGACACGCTCGATGGCTGGGCCGTCACAGTCGTCCGCAACGGCAGCCTCAGCGGCGCAGACATCGTCTCGACGCTTCGCCAACTCGCGGACGGGCGCGTTCTGCCCGGAAGCGGAGATCCGCTGATGCCGGTTGCGGGCCGGACACAGTTCTCTAGCTTCATCGCTTCCGCGACGGTTCACGACGGCATCGTTCATTTGCCGCTCGCACAATTCCAGGGTGACGATTTCGAAGTCAGCCTGTCGGGCCAAGCCCGCCTCGCGAGCGGCAGGCTCGAGGCCGAGGGTATGGCTTCGCTCGACCCACCCACGACCCCGACGGATGAGGGCTCGGGCGTCCAGCTTCCTTTCGGCCTCGGCGGAACCGTGCGTGAGCCGGTATTCGCACCGGGCATTCCGCGCATCATAGGCCGATCGGCACCCTTGTTCGCGACGCAGGCGAATGGAACCATCCCGATCTCAATGGATGGTCCGCCCGGCACATCTCATCACCAATGAACGATCGGATGAAGCGCATGGCATCATGGCGTGGATCATCGGTAGGCCGGTGGCGGAATGGATAGGCAGAACCTGGCGAAGGTAAGGCTGTTTCCGAGGTTCCGGCCGGATTGGGGCGGGATGGTTGCGGGGCTTTGCCGTGGCATGATCCGCGCGCTGCGGACCGTTCGCGCGTACCTGCTCAAAGAGCGGCAATCTCCGGTGCAGGACGACCGGCGCGTGCCAGCCATTGCCGCAGCGCTCATCTTTTTCGCGTCGCTCGTCTATTATGGGCTACTGATGTTTCCCGGGTTGGGGGGCGTGTTCAACCCCGGGGACTCGACGAAATTCCAGATTCTCGGTCATACACCGATCATGCCGCACGGCCCCGGGTACCCAACCGTGTTGCTGCTCGGCACAGCGGTACGTGCGCTTGGATTGCCGTTGCCGCCATGGTGGGCGATGACCTTCGCGCTCTCGGTCCTTCCCGCGGCCGTCGCCAACGCTATGGCGGTTCTGATCGTGCATCGCCTGACGCGCCACGTCCTCGTGGCAATTGCGGCGGGGCTATTGCTTGGAACCTCCAGCCTGATGGCCATCCAGGCGACCGAGGCGGAAGTCTATGCGCTCAATCTCGCCTTCATTCTTACCACTCTCTTTTTTCTGGTCCTCTTCGTCCAGACCCGCCGCGTCGGATTTTTCGTCACCGCCTGCGCCGTCTATGCGCTCTCATTCGGAAATCACCTGATGATGGTCATGCTGCTGCCGGTCTTCGTCTGGCTGACAGCAACACACTTTCGCCTGATCCTGCGCCCGCGTCCGATTGCGGCAATTCTTTTCTTTATCCTCGTAGGCGCGTCCCAGTACCTCTATCTGGCATACGCAGCCTACGACCCCAACACGGCCTATTCCGAATATATGCCCCTGCCCCCGCGGCCGGAGGAGCTTCTGGATTATATTTTCGGGACCTATTTCGGCACGTTGTACGGTGCGGGTCTGGCATCGACGCAAACGCTGGAAGCGCTGGCCGGGACGCTGCTCTCGGCCCATCCATGGATCTCAGCGCCGCTGATCATCGCGGGGCTCGTATGTTTCGCCACCGGCTGGAAACGCCGGGATGCAGACTGGCGCGGCCTCGCGCTGGTTTATGGCGCGGCGCTTTCATTTGCGCCGTTCATGTTATGGTATGGCGCCTACGACATTCGGGCCTTCCACTTGCCGGTTCTGGGGCCTCTCCTCATAGCGGCCGCCGCAACGCTTGCATGGCGGCTCGCATACCGCCCGGCACTTGTTAACGGCCTGGCCCTGGTGCTGCTGGCAATAGGAGCCGTTCGCACCGAGCAGATCGCCACACTCCTTTCGAACCGGACACCCGTTTTCGAGAACCTGCGACCGACCATTCGGCAGGTCGTCGCGCAAGCGCCGCTCGATAATCCTCTGGTCGTCATGTCTTACGAACTGCGCATGGCGACGCTTTACTATGAACTGGCAGGACAACTTCCGCGCACGCCGACCTACCGTGTCTGGTGGCACGCGATCCCCGAGATCAAGTCTCGGGCGGATATGAACGGCGTCGTCGTCCCCACCGACGGCTTCCAGTTCGTCCATTGGATAGAACATGAACGCCCCGAATTGCGGTGCGCCACGCGCGAGGTCCCCCTTCAGGCCGATACCCGGTGGCCTGCCTATGTCTTTACTTGCGACCGCGATCCGGCAGTACTTCCGGGCGATGGAACACTTAAGGTTTCGTTTCCCGCACCATATACGCCAGAGCCTTCAATCACGTATAATTGAACAGAAACATTCCTATACATGGCATCACTGCACGATAACTATATTTTTTAACACTTGATAATAAAGAAGAATGCCGAAAATCACGAGGAAATCACTTCGTTTTTAATTGTTTGCGAGCTCCAACTCCCCGTATACGACAGCTATCTAGCTAACGGGCTTGGAGCCTCACATTCCGGTCAAGAGACGGGCACAAGCCCGCAAATACGGGGCTCCTGGACATGTATCGGGAGTCTTGTATGGCGCGAAATCTGCTGGCCGCCCTTGTTTGCGTTGCGTTTTCTTCGTTCTCCGTTATCGCCTTTGCCGACCCCACGACCGAGCTGTCCAGTATCGAAACGCCGGATGGCTTGTCGCCTGACCAACCTATGGTGGATGGAGAAACGGCCATGCCGCCGCTGACGGTGAGCGTCACACGCAGCGAAATCGTAAACCAGATCACCGGCGGGGGCGGGGTCACCCCCACCGCTGGTCAATGGGATATCCACGGCACCGATCTGGGGCACATGTTTTTCCACAAGGACGCGCTGTATATGGTCTTCGGCGATACGTTCGGCCCCAGGGGGCTGTTCGGGCGCCGGAACTGGCGCAGCAATACAATGGCCCGTATCGCCGATCCGGACCCGCAGAACGGCCTTCCGATCGAAACGATGATCACGGGAGCCGACGGCCAGGCAAGGGAACTCATCCAGTCGCGCAAGATCGATGGCCTGGAAAAGACCGTCATCCCGACCCATGGCGTTTCCATCGGCGACCGGATCTATCTGCACTACATGTCGGTCAGAACCTGGGGACGGCCAGGGCGCTGGGAGGTCGGCCATTCCGGCATCGCCTATTCGGACGATGACGGACAGAGCTGGGTGGTTCCTTCCGGAGCAGTTCAGGCCCAGCCGATCGGCTTCGAGCAGGTCGCGTTCGTCCGCGACGGCGACATACTCTACTCGCTCGGCATTCCCGAGGGGCGTTTCGGTGGCGCCAAGCTGCGCCGCGTCGCCACAGACCAGATATTGGCCCGAAATGCATATGAATATTGGACCGGCACCGAATGGGTGTCCGACCCGGCCGCCGCACGCGTAATCGTGCCTGCTCCGGTCGGTGAATTGTCAGTTGCCTGGAGCGAGGCGCACGGGTGCTGGATCATGATGTATTTCGACCCTGAACGCAACGCTATCGTGCTGCGCCTTGCATCCGAGTTGACCGGCCCATGGACAGACGCTCAGGTCGTGGTAACGGCGCAAGATTATCCGGGCCTTTACGCGCCCTATATCGTGCCTGGCAGCGCCATCGATACCTCGCTCTATTACACGATGTCGCAATGGGGGCCGTACAACGTCTTCCTCATGCGCACGACGCTCGAATGGCCCGCTCCACCAGTCACCGTCGCGGAAGGCTCAACGTCTGACGACGGATAGCCATCAGCGGAACTTTTTCCGGCCCCGGCGATTATTGGCTAGAGCGTTTCAGGAGGAAACGGGCACCGTTTTCCCCGCTTAAAAACGCGACAAAACAAAGCCTTGGAGCTTTGCAAAGCAGGACGGAAGTTCTAATCGCCGGCTCAATCGAGCCGATTGGAAGTTGCACTATGCCCTATTGCAGCGCTCGGACACGGCATCCAGCCGCCGAGGCGGAGGGCTGTGGAGGCTCTCGTGGAAGCGATTCCATCATCGGTAACCGGGCGGCCTGGGAGCGCCCCACGTCTTTATAGCGACCGCATCGTTCAGGGCATATGGATCGCCGCCCTGCTCTGGATTTCTGTTCTCCTCACCAGCTTTCACTACGCCGCAACATTATCATGGTGGCTCGCCAGTCCCGAACGCATGGCGGATTTCAACGCCGCGGCACCGTTCCAGTACCGCATGCTTATGCCGCTGCTCGCATCGGGGGTCGGCAAGGTCGTACCTTGGCTCGACGCGGATGTCATATTCGCGGCTCTCGAGGTTGCCGCATGGATGGCTCTGGTTTTCGTCGCGTTGCGCGGCGTCGAGATGTTTTGCCCGGAGGTTTCGCCACGCCTGCGCTGGCCGCTCGCCTTGACGGTGCTCGTGCCGGTGGCCATGCATCTGATTGTTCCCGACTTCCGGTTTCCATCGACATTCCAGAACGAGGCCGGCACGCTGGGCCTTGGGGAATGGCGCGCCGTGAGACTCTTCCGCTATGTATACGACCTTCCGGCCGCCGTGTTCACGCTCGCCACGGCACTCATGTTGGTGCGCTTCGAGCGACGGCGGGATTTGTCCCGTTTCGCCGCATACCTCGGCGTATTCGCGCTGGCCACGCTGAACCGGGAAACCGCCGTATTCATGATCGCAGCATTCTTCGGCGTTTGCCGCCACAGCCTGAGCCCCAAAACGCTCTTGATGGCGTTGGCCGCTCAAATCGCCGTCTTTGTCGCAATCTACGGCGGCATCGTATGGCTTGCTCCAGCCATGGAAAATCCCCATGCCAGCGTCGGCGCGTCGGAATACGAAAACCACCTGATGCATAATCTCGCATTGTTCGCGAGCCCGCTCTACCTCCTCACGTATTTTGCGCGTTTCAGCGCCGGGCTTTACCTGCCGGTGCTCTTGCTCCGTCAGCATCTCTCACCTGTACTTGGCCGTATTGTGTTCTGGTATGGCTTGCCATTGCTGGCATCGGCGATCCTTTTCGGCCGGCTGGTGGAACAGCGCGTCGTCGTCGAAGTCGTTCCGCTGATCTGGCTGGCGGCCATTCAGGCGATCACGGCCTGGGTAGCGAGACAACACACGCCGGGTTCCAGCCCGCTTCCCGCCCGCAACCTAGCGCGCGCAAGCGATTCCGGCGCTCACGAGCGAAAGGTACAAACCGCCATGGACCGGTCCGGCTCCGCGGCCTTCGTTATCATGCTGATGTTTCTCGCCTTCATGGCAGGGGCGATGGTGATGCAGGCGCGGGCAGAGCCCAGCGTCATCATCCCCGATCCGTACCGGGCCCTGGAAGCGCTGAAGTTGTAGCTAAAGCGAAATTCGCTTGAAAAGGCTGCGGGGCATGAAACGGATCACGAGCATGATCCACCGCCAGAAAAAGGGCACGTAGACGACATCTTTGCCTTTGACTATGGCAGCGTGAATGGATCGCGCAACCGCCTCCGGCGTCGTCCACAGCAGTCCTTTTGAAAACGCGGCGGTCATCGGCGTATCGACGAAGCCTGGCCTGATGACGGTGACGCCGACGCCGGCTTTGTAAAGCCGCTGCCGTAATCCTTCGAGGAAGGTGTCCACCGCGGCTTTCGCTGCACCATAGACATAATTGCTCTGCCGCCCCCGGTCGGCGGCGACCGAAGTTATGACCGCGATCCTGCCGCGCCCGTTGCGCTCCATCCGTTCGGCAAGTCGGGTCAGGAGAGCGATGGTGCTGACGGCGTTTGTCCGGAATTCCTCGACGGTGAGCTCCGGCGACCCTTGGCAGCGCCATTGATCCGGCAGCGTACCATGGGCGACAAATGCAATGTCCAACCCACCCAATGCCGCTTCGGCATCCTCCAGAACCGATTGATGCGCTTCGAGCACGTTGACGTCGAGGTTGCGATATCCCGCAAGATTCCGGCTACGCACAGCCAAGTCGTCGGCCGTCGCCTTGAGGCGCTCTTCGTTACGGGCAACAAGGAAGAGCCGGTCACCATCCTGTGCAAACAAACGCGCCGTCGCGGCAGCGATTGCCGAAGTGGCGCCAATAATCAGAATCGTCCTCACAGCCACCCCTAAATTTGCGAAACGACGACACGCCGCCAGAAATCGGAGCATATCGCAGGATCGCGATAGCGTTCGAGCCGCCGCCAAAATGGAAAACTGCGCTGGAAGTCCACCGCTTTCATTCGCGCGTCCTTGGCCGGATAAACCGCGCCGCCCGCCTCCGCGGTGATCTCATCCAGCGCATCGAGTAGCGCCAGCGTCTCCTCGCCACGATCGGGAAAATCGAGAGCGAGCGTCACACCGGGACGCGGGAAGGATAGCCAGCCTGCCGGCTTGTGATCGCCAAAGACCTTGAGCACCGAGAGGAACGACCCCTCGCCGGCTTTTGAAACACGCGCAATAAGCGCGCGGATTGCGTCGACCGCATCCCCGTTGGGCACCACGCATTGGTATTGATAAAAGCCCCTGGTTCCGAACACGCGGTTCCAGTTCGCCACCGCATCGAGTGGATAAAAATATCGCTCGTAGTGTACGTGGCCACGGGATCGTCGCGGCCAGTGATAGTAGACGGCATTGAAGACCTTTACCGTCCTCTTCGAGAGCAGCGAAACTGGCGGCGTGAACGGCAAACCCGGCTTCTTCCGGGCCGCGGCAACCTGGCGCTGATCCACGGCGAAATTGCCGCGAAAGAAAACCCCACGCGCTCCGTCCTTACCCGGACTGAGCGCGTCGATCCACGCGACGGTATATTCATGCGAATTGTGCGAGGCACGGCTCAATTCAAGAAATTCGTCGATACTTGAAAAGCGCAATGCCTCCGCATCGACCGCCGGCCCCGGCACCCGTTTCAGGGTGACTTCTGCCCACAGAATAATCCCCGTCAAGCCACAACCGCCGATGGTGGCCGCAAACCAGTCGGCATTTTCTTCCAACGAGCAGACGATCCGCGTGCCGTCGGATCGCAAAAGCTCAAGGGACCGCACGTGATGGCCAAAGCTACCAGCCCTGTGGTGGTTCTTGCCGTGGACGTCATTGGCGATTGCGCCACCAAGCGTTACAAATTGCGTGCCTGGCGTCACCGGCACGAACCACCCCCGAGGCACGAAATGAGCAAGGATATCGGCCAGCAGGACGCCCGACTCGCATCGCAATAGCCCCGTCTCCTCGTCGAACGCAATAAAGCGGTCAAGGCCGCGAAGGTCTACGAACGTACCTTCGCCGGCAAGACAGCTATCGCCATAGCTGCGCCCGTTGCCATAGGGCAGCACGGGACGCGCGACGGGAAATCCCTCGTCGCGCCAGCGCAGGCGTATGGCTTTGGGTTCTGCCTTCGCGGGCGGACGCCCCCATGAGCGGTAGGTCGCGCCGGCGATCGTCATAGCGCCAACCCGATAACGGCACCGCACAAAACCGCGAAGGTCAAACTGACCCGATCCCGTGCCGCAAAGATCAGCGGGTCATCGTGCATTTCCGCTCGTCCCGTCTTGATCCAAATCCGCGTGAGCCACAAAACGAGGATGGGCACAAAAACCCACAAAAGAGCCGGCTCTGTGTAGGCTGCTCTAACGTGTGGCGTATCCAGATAGACCGCCAGAACAACCGCTGCAGCGTAGCCTGTTCCCACACCCATGGCCCGTAGCATGGGGAGATCGGAAACCCGGTATCCACGTCCCGAACTCTTCTGCCTGCCGTTCTTGCGCATCAAAATCAGCTCGGTATACCGCTTGGCGATCGCAAGGCTGAGAAACAGGAAGATCGAGAAGGTCAACAGCCAGATCGAGATCGGCAGGTGAGCAGCCGCGCCGCCTGCGAAGATGCGCGTCGTATAGAGTAAGGCGAGCGTAACGATATCGATCGCCTCCATGCGCTTGAGGCCGAATGTGTAAGCGACGGTCGCAACATAGTAGACGCCGAGAATGGCGGCGAATTGCCAGGGCAGGAAAAGACAGAGAACCCCCGACGCAACCAGCAGAAGCGGAACCATGGCGATCCCGTGCGTGATCGGCAGCGCGCCGGAGGCAAAGGGGCGATTCCGCTTGTTGGGATGAAGCCGGTCATCCGCGATATCGATGATGTCGTTGACCACATAGACGCTGGACGCACAGAAGCTGAACGCAAAAAAGCCGATCAGCAAATCCGTCAGGGCCGCGAAATCCGAGAACCTCAGCGCCGTGATCAACGGCACGAACAGAAGAATGTTCTTGAGCCATTGGTGCACGCGAAGAGCGCGGAGATAGAGCGCGAGCGGCGACCGTTGCCGTGGAAACACGTGCTCGACATCGGCGTTCTGTCCGGCCCAGGCAACCAGCCGACGCGGCGCGTCCACCACAGTTGCATGCCGGGCCGCACGCCAGATCAGGCAGTCCTCGGGACCGTTGCCCGCATAATCGAACCCCGTCGCGCCGAACCGGCGCTGCAACGCCGCGAGCTTCTGGGCGCCGGTGAGGTTATTGCCGTTTCCGGCAGCCAGAACGTCGTCGAAAAGGCCAAGCTCATCAGCGACTTTCCTTGCGAGCGTTTCATGTGTGCCCGTGGCGAGGATCAAACGGACGCCACGCGCTTTTTGTCGCCTGAGATGCTCGATAAACGGCAGGTTGAAGGGCAATCCCGATAGGTTGAGCGAGACGCGGCGGGCGATTTCCTCCTTGAATGCAGCCTTCCCGCCCATAAGCCATACCGGCAACAGGAAAATGGTCGGCAATGACCGCTTGACCAGCAAGATTATCGATTCCAGAAGCAGGTTACCCCGGATCAGCGTTCCGTTGAGCGCAACGACCAGCGGAATCTGCGGCGCTGAAGCGGTGTCTTCAGCATTCGGGAGCATCTCCAGATTTGTCATCTAACGGTTTTCCCTTACCGGGACGCGACCTCATTGCGGCGTTTGAGGCCACCGAAAGCCTCAAGACCGACCCACGCAGCCAACCCGATCACGACGGCGAACCACAAGGTTGCCAACCGGACAATGATCGTGGCCGCAACCGCAACCGGGGCCGAGACGCCGGCATGGATCAATAACGACGTCATGACG
Organism: Pelagibacterium halotolerans; assembly: GCF_044811015.1. Taxonomy (GTDB): domain Bacteria; phylum Pseudomonadota; class Alphaproteobacteria; order Rhizobiales; family Devosiaceae; genus Pelagibacterium; species Pelagibacterium halotolerans_A. Next base: position 3,134,561 of record NZ_CP085243.1, on the reverse strand, counting down.
ATCTCGGTTCCCCCTAGACCACCCGGCAGGAAGGACAAGACACCTGCAACCATCGCCGTGGCATAGATGCCAAAGGCCAAGGAAAGGTCGATCGGAAATCCCATCGAATGGAGCACCAGATACGTCCCCAAGCCTTCGGCACCCCAGGCAACGAGGCCCAGCAGGATTCCGCCGGCGGCAAGGCGCGCGGTCATCATCATGCGCACCTCACCCAGAAAATCCGCCACCATACTGGCAACGCGTCCGGCACGACCGGGCAACCCGGCGCCAACGCGCCCGACAAGCGCCGTTATCCCCGGATGCTGCATGGCCAGCAAAACCAGAGCGATGGCGGCGCCGATGAGTCCGAGCACCCGCATGATGACGCTCGGATGGGCGACGAGCAGCATCGCCATCAGGCTGATGACGATCAGGTCGAGCAGTCGCTCCGCATAGAACGCCGCGAGGCTCCGGCTTGCGGGGATACCGAACGGACGAAGATAGAGACTCCGCATCGTCTCGCCGGCCTTGCCGGGTGTTGCGGTCAGCGCGAAACCGGAAAGGTAGATAGCAAGATGCCGGCCAAAAGGAACCGGGGCAGCCCGCCCGCCCAAAAACAAGATCCAGCGCCAGAACCGCAGCGCGTAGTTCACAAGCGACAAAAAGAGCACCACCGACAAGGTCGGGAGATCGACCCTCGCGAGCGCTTGAGTGGTTTCGCCCAAGTCCAGAGAAGAAAGGAAAACAGTGCCGAGGACAATACCGACGATCACGGCCAATACCAGCGCCCGGCCAAGCCAGCGCGTCGAGCGGACCACGCTTTTTTCCGGATTTTCGAGCATAGCGACAACCATCCGGCACGATTGCAGGGCTGCCGTGCCAGTACTTGGGGAGCAATCCCACGCCAAACACAGCACGCGCCGCAGCCGAACGGACAAGGCGCCGGGCGGCGCTTACAGGTAACTGAATTGCAGGCGATTGGTTGCGGACCTTCCACCATTAATCAACGCCTTTTCCAGACAGCGGCGTGATGATCCAAACCTATCCAAGTGTCCTCCGCGCGGTGGGAGACCGCCCCTGCAACAGACTTAACGGGAGAGCTTCACGCCGACGTTCCCGTATCCTCTACCACCGCACCGCGGACGAGGAAGTTCCGCTCGGACACATGGAACTCTACGCGCAGGCCATTGCCCACGCGACGGCCCGCGTGCTCTTTGATCGGGACCATCAGGTCAACAACGACCTCGGTGCAATCGCCCAGAATATCGAGCACGGCTTTCGACCGCGCTGACGTGGGACGGGGAAGTGCATAAGCCCATCTTCCATGGTCCCGGCGCACATAGGTTTGAATCACCTCTCCGCTATGTGGCCGGTCGCCAAGCATGGTCTTTGGGGACTCACCCGATCATTGGGTATCGCATATGCCCGCAAGAATGTCCGGGTGACCCCGCCGCAGCCCGACAGAAAACCTACGAGATGGTGTCCCCTGGCGTGGTGTAGGTTGGTTTGGGCCGCCACGCCAGGGGACACCATCGTGTCGCCCAATCGAGCAGCGCGCCTTCCATCCGCTTGCGGACCGCCGCGTGTTCTGCGGACCTGGATAGGCCAAGGTCGACAAGTTCCCGCAAGGCGGCCTGAAGGCCGAATAGCACCGGGCGGTATCCCCCGCACCCGACGTATTTCGAGCGCCCGTCAAAGATCATCCTGGTGTGAGCTTTGTCCCGTTCCGCGCCATGGCACAGCCGGTCTGAGGAGAAAAGCGATGTCGTATTCTGCCGGACCGAGGAGACCGCCTATCTGCCACGCACGCTCATTGGGGATATTGTGCAACGCTGTTCAAATAAAAGGCGCCCGAAATCGGCGGCTTTGTCCGACTGATAACGGAAGAGCGATAGAATTGCCGATCGCCGCATTTCCCTGTTCTGCCCCGCCTTCAGGCCAGGCGCCCTCCGGTCTCCGGATCGAAAAGCTTTGCGGAATCGGGATCAATCGCAAGGTCGACTGTCGAACCAATTGGCGCGAGGAACCGGTCGTGCAGCACGACCATGATGGGTTGATCGCCAACCTGCACCTGCAGGTGCGTCTCCGAGCCCGTAGGCTCCAGGTTCACGAGAGTTCCGGGCGTCCCACCTTCTGCGGTCCGGATGTGCTCTGGCCGCAGGCCCAGTTGCACCGGACGCCCGAGATGGGCTCGCGCCGCCTCGGACAACGGCCAGTGGGTTCCGCAGGCATCCCGCATCGCAACGCCATTGCCGTCTTCGACCACCGCGCCATCGATCAGGTTCATCGATGGCGAGCCAATGAAGCTCGCGACGAAGCTGTTAGCGGGATTGTCATAGAGTTCGAGGGGCGTGCCCGCCTGCTCGATTCTGCCGTCGCGCATGACGACGATCCTGTCGGCCATGGTCATGGCTTCCATCTGGTCATGCGTTACATAGATCATCGTCGCACCCAGACGCGCGTGCAGGGCCTTGATTTCACCCCGCATCTGCACGCGCAGCTTGGCGTCGAGGTTCGATAGAGGCTCGTCGAAAAGGAATACCGCCGGATCGCGGACGATGGCGCGACCCATGGCGACGCGCTGACGCTGGCCACCTGAAAGCTGGCGCGGATACCGGTCCAGCAAGGGGCCAAGCGCCAGGATCTCGGCGGCGCGCCGCACGGCGCGCTCGATCTCCTCGCGCGGCGTGCGCGCGAGCTTGAGCGAGAACGCCATGTTGTCGCGCACGCTCATATGTGGATAGAGCGCGTAGGTCTGGAACACCATGGCGATGTCCCGCTCCTTGGGTTCGAGCTCGTTGACGATGCGGTCGCCGATCTCGATCGCGCCGTCGGTGATGCTTTCAAGCCCGGCGATCATGCGCAGGAGCGTAGACTTGCCGCACCCTGAGGGCCCGACAAGAACGACAAACTCGCCATCGCGCGCCGCGAGCGATACGCCGTGCAGAACTTCAAACGCGCCGTAGCTCTTGACCGCCTCGCGAATGGTAACACTGGCCATGGATCAGGTCCTCTCCTCGGTTTAGCGGCCGCCCATGCCGGCATTGAGGGCGATGGAATTGTAGATGAGCTTCTGCAACAGGATCGCGAGTACGATGCCCGGCAGCATGGACAGCGCCGCGCCCGCCATGATGAAGTTCCACTGCGTCCCCTGCTGCGTCTGGAACATGGTGAGGCCGACCGGCAGCGTGGCATTCTCGGACCCCGTCAAGACGATCAGCGGCCAGAGGAAATTGTTCCACTGGCCGATGAAGGTAAAAAGCGACAGGAGGCCGATCGCGGGCATGGAGAGCGGTACGATGACGCTGACGAGAATCCGAAGCCGCGACGCGCCGTCGATCCGGGCTGCCTCCTCGAGCTCTTTGGGGATGGACATGAAAAACTGCCGCATCAGGAAGGCCCCAAAGGTACTGAAGGATACCGGTAGGATGACGCCCTGGAAGGTATTGACCATGCCCAGGCTATTAACGATCAGGAACAGCGGAATGATCAGCATGATGGCCGGCACCATCAGCGTGCCGAGATAGGCCATCAGCAACGCGTCCCGGCCGGGAAACTTCAGCCGCGCGAAGGCATATCCCGAAAGGCATGAAACGATCACAGTGATGATCGTCACACTTACTGAGACGATCATGCTGTTGAGGAAGAACCGACCGAAGGGCAGCTGCGTCCAGGCCTTGGCGAAATTGTCCCACTCGAACACGTTGGGCAGGATACGCACCGGGATCGCCAGCACCTCGGCGTTACTGCGCACCGCGTTGGAGACCATCCAGAAGAACGGGAAGAGGAATGCAAGCGCCACGACCGTCAGCGCGCCGTGGTTGAGGATGTCGAGCGCCATCTTGCGGCGGGAAGCTGCCTTAGTTGTCATAGTGCACCCATTTGCGCTGCAGCCAGAACTGCACGGCGGTCAGGGCCATGATCATGGCGAACATCACCCAGGCGATAGCCGAGGCGTAGCCCATCTGGAAGTTCTGGAACCCGCGTTGATAAATGGCGTAGCCCAATGTGGCCGTAGCGTTGCCCGGTCCGCCGCGGGTCATCACATAGATCTGGTCGAAGACCTGCAGTGATGTGATCGCGGTCATCACCGTGCCGAAGAACAGGACCGGCGAAATCAGCGGCAGCCGGATTTTCCAGAACCGGTCCCAGGCCGTCGCCCCGTCGATCCGCGCGGCTTCGAGATAGGTCTGCGGCACCATGTCGAGCGCCGCATTGAAGAGCACCGTATTGTAGCCCACGCCAGCCCAGATCGAGACGATCACCACCGCCTGCATGGCGAGGGTCTGGTCGGTCAGCATGGAGGGGATGGCGACCGACATGGATTGCATGACGAAATCGAAGAAGCCGCCGGGCGCAAAAATCAGCATCCAGACGATGGCGGCAGCGATGCCCGGGGTGAAGGTCGGGAGGAAGAAGATCACCCGGAACCATCGCTGCCCCATCTTGAGGCTGGAGATCCAGACGGCCAGCCCCAACGAGATCACGACGTTCAGCACCAGATATTCGGCGGTGAAGAACAGTGTGTTGCGCAGCACCGGCCAGAATTGCGGGTCTGCGGTAAAGAGCCGGACATAATTGGAGATGCCGACGAATTCAGGCGTGCCCAGCAGCTTCCAGTTGGTGAAGCTGAGTGCCACGGAGGCGACGATGGGCATAACGAGGAACAGCACCATCCCGATGAAGCCCGGCAGCAGGAACAAAAGCGCCGCGCGCGCCTCCCGCCGGTCGAGCCGGCTCCTGCGCCGCGTCCGCGTGCCCTCTGTCGCCGCTATTGTGTCTTGCACCACCGTCACGGACCCCTCCCTTCCGGTTTTGGTGTTCGGCCCGGCCGGGACGTCCGGCCGGGCACATATCGCCTAGAATGGAAGCTGGCTCTGGATGTCAGCCAACACGCTTTCGGTCGTCGCGTCCCCATTGAGCGCCAGCGGCATGTACTGGTTGATGAGGTTCTCGAACTCGTTCCAATACGCGTTGAGACGGAACGGGGTGGAATGGTCGAAGGAATAGGTCAGCGTCTCGCGCGTGCCGCTGATGTCCTTGGCCGCTATGTCATACCAGTAAGATTGCTCCGCCAGCCGCGCCGGCAGCGCGCGCCCCGCCGACGCCAGGATTTCGGCAGCCTTGGGGCCGGTCAGGACCTGCAGTGCCAGATAGGCTTCGTCCTTATGATCGCTGGAGGTCGAAATGCCCCAGCCCGAACCGGCGGTGATGAAGCGCGATTCGCCGTCCCCGCGTGGCAGCGGCGCGACGCCCACCGGGAAATCGACATCGCCCTGGGTCGAAATCAGCGACCAGGGGCCGTCGATATACATAGCCGCATTGCCCGAGGCGAAGCGGCCGCTGGAGGTCATAGCCCCAGCGGCGGAGGCGAAGACCGGCGAGGCATGGTCGACAGCAACCAGATCGACGAACTTGCCGACCGCTTCAGTATACCCAGGATTGGTCACGGCAAAATTATTGCCGTCGTCGAAATATTCGGCGCCAAGGGCGACCGGGCCGGCGACGAAGTCGAAAGCCGACACCGCATAGCCGTAATTCTCGCCATCGGTCAGAGCCTGGGCAGCAGCCTTGAACTCGTCGAAGGTCCAGTCCATGGCCGGCTCTTCGAGCCCTGCTTGGGCGAACCTGTCGCGGTTGTAGAAGACGAGCCACGGCCCGACGTCATAGGGCAGCGCATATTGCGTTCCGTCATAGCTGAGACCGGACATAATCGAGGTTTCGAACGCCGAAACATCGAAGCCGTCGCTTTCGAAATACGAGTCGAGCGGCTCCAGAAGCGCATAGAAACTGGGCATACGCATGGATTGCATGGCGACCAGATCGGCAATCTGTCCGGATGCGGCGAGGACCGGCAGGCGCGTCCAGTAATCCGTCCAGCCCGATATCTGCGGGGTGACGGTAATATGGGGGTATTCCTCGGTGACGAGGTCCGCCAGGCTCTCCCAGAGCGCCGTGTCGTTTTCATTGCCCCACATCTGCCATGTCAGGTTCACCTGCTCCTGGGCGTGGGCGGTGGCGAATAGCGAACTGCCGGCCAGAAGACCGGCGGCCAGTATCAATGTGCGTTTCACGATAGTTTCTCCTCAGCGACTATTGGTGAAATCGGATCGATTGGGTGGTTCCGGCCTTCTTTAGAGCCGGCTTGGTCGTCTTGGCCGTCAACGGCCGCGATCAGCGCCTCAAGGTCAGCGACCATGGCGATGATGTTCTGGCGCTGGCGCACCCAGGTATCGGGGTCCTGCCCCGGCGCCAGGATGGCTTCCATGCGCGATATGAAGCGTTCGGGTTTGAGCGGCAGATTCGCCGCCATCTGCAGGTTCCAGCCATCGCCGGGGAAATAGACGCGGTTGAGCGCGAAGACGACCTGCAGGATGGCGTTTGCGAGCTTGCCGCTCAGCCCCACGAGGAAAACGAGGTCGCGCCGCGTCACCTTACTGGCGTAGTGGCCGTCATCGGCCCAATAGGCCAGAATGCCCCGGTAGTGCCGCAGGATCGCCGCGCGCAGCGATTCGGGGTAGATGGCCAATTGGCTCTGCCAGACCGCCAGCTCGCCATCGGGATCATGGACGATGTGCTGATTATAAAGGTCCGTGGGGAGCTGGTAGCCCCAAATGGTCCATTCGAACTCTTTCGGCACAGGCGTCCCCGCAATCCAGGCCGCGAGGTCGCGCCGCACGCCGGCATAGGATCGCATCCAGACGCCATCCATGCGGACGCCTTTCGATGCCCAGGCGCGCCGCGCCGCCTCGAACCGGTGCCATTGCGGCGTCTCGCGGATGTCCGGGCCGCGATAGGCATCGGCATAGACGCGGAAGTCGTAGTCCGACTGCGCGTCCGCCCAGCCCTTGCCGCGGGACCCGGCCAAGGCGACGGCGCCTCTGCCATCCTCGGCCAGGTCCGCAATGAGCGGTGTCATCGCGGCGATCAATTCGGCCTCCTGGCTCATGACATCACCCGCTGCGCCCGCTGCTCCTCCGCATCAGTCCTTGAGAATGAGCTCGATGACCGGCGACACCACATCGGGCTTGAGCACCGGCAACTCCAACGTCAGCATGCCCTCGCCCACCGCGATACCGATATTGGAATCCACCTCCGCTTTGGGGTCGAGCCAGTGCACCTCGCTCGCGTCGTGCAGGAACTGCGCGTATTTCACCTTGCCGCCCAACCCCTCGATATGGATGTGGCGGAACGGCCAGGTCTGGATGTGGAGATAGAGCCGGTTGCCCTTCTGGGTGAACTTGCACCCGTTGGGAGCCTTATATTCGGACGCTCCAGCGCCATAGATGGACCGGCTGTTGACCCGCATCCATTCGCCATAGGTCGCGAGCGCCTGATTGGCGCGTGCATCGAAGGTGCCGCGGGCCGTCGGCCCCACATTCATCAAAAGATTGCCGCCGAGCGAAACCGCATCGACCAGAATGTTGATGAGCTGGCCCGCATCCTTCCAGGTGGTTTCGTCGCGATAATAGCCCCATGAGCCCGAGAAGGTGTGGCATACTTCCCAACGCACCGGCTTGCCGTTGACCGTCGGCGCGACGCGCGGCGTATATTGTTCGGGCGTTGCAAGATCCTTGGGGAAATTACCGTCGGCCGGGAGGTCCAAGCGGTCGCCCACAATGATATCGGGCTGCAACTTGCGCACGAGCGTGACCAGTTCCTCGCTTTCCCAATCGTTCCGCCCCTTGCCGGGCATGCCGCGATAGTCGCGATGGGGATAGGAGAAATCGAACCAGATCACCGAGATCTCGCCGAAATCGGTGAGGAGTTCGGTCACCTGATCGCGCATGTATTGCGCATATTTGCGCACATCGCGGCTCTTGTTCATTTCCAGCGCATCGGGGTGGTTGCGCAAGGGGTGGATGCCGTCGATGGGGAAATCGGGATGGTGCCAGTCGATCAGGGAATAGTAGAACCCGACCTTGAGCCCTTCGGCGCGGAAGGCATCGGCATAGGCCTTGAGCAGGTCCTTGCCGTAGGGCGTATTGGTCGCCTTGTAGTCGGTGTATTTGCTGTCCCACAGGCAGAAGCCTTCATGGTGCTTGGATGTCAGCACCACATATTTCATCCCCGCCTCACGCGCCCGGCGCGCCCATTCGCGCGGGTCGTAGAGATCGGGATCGAAGTTCTCGAAATATTTCCGGTAATCCTCGGGTGAAATCTCCTCGCGGTGTTGCACCCATTCGTGCCGCGCCGCCAGCGCATAAAGCCCGAAATGGATGAACATGCCGAACCGGTCCTCCAGGAACCAGGCCTTGCCTTGTGCTGTGTCGGCACCACCGCCCATCGTCATTGCGCTTTCCAACTTGTCCTCCTGTCGGTCATATCGAACCGGTTCGATTATTATCCTTGAATCCGATGCAGTGCTTGTCAAGCCCTGGTTTGAGAAACGTGAATAGATACATTCGGATTTGCAAAAACGTCAGCGAATGCTACATATTTTTCGCAAAGCCCTCTTGAGAAGCGCGCTTTCGTATTCCATAAAGAACGATAGAAACGGTTCGAGAAAGGCCTTATGGCGAATATCCGGGATGTGGCCAGGCTGGCCCAAGTGTCTGTTTCGACAGTCTCTTTGGCCTTCAGCAATCCTGGCCGGGTCAGCGCCAAGACGCTCGAAAAAATCCGCAATGCCGCCGCTGCGGTAGGCTACGTGGCCGACCCGCTGGCGCAGAGCCTCGCGCGCGGCCGCAGCCGCATGATCGGCTTTGTGGTCGGCAATGTCGGCAATCCCTTTTTCGGCGACATCCGGCGCGAGCTCGAAAACTACGCACTCGAACACGAGCACTTCGTTCTTGTCACCGACTCATCGGGAAAGCCGGATCGGGAGCGCGCGCTCATCGGCCAACTAATCGGCCTCAAGATCGCCGGCCTTGCGCTCGCACCTTCGAGCTTCGGCCCGGAATATGTGGATTTCATCAAGTCGATCAATGTCCCCATGGTCTGCTTCGACCAGAAGGTCGCCGGGATCGAGCGCGACTTCATAGGCTCGGACAACTATCTGGCCGGCGCCATGCTCACCGAGCACCTGCTTCAGCTCGGACATCGGCGTATCGCCTTCATCGCCGGCCCCAAGCATTTTCACACCGCCGCCGAGCGTTATCGCGGCTTTATCGAAACTATGGCCAGCGCCGGTGTCGAGGTGAATCCGAACTTTGTGGTCGACGGTCAGTTCACCCGCGCGGCCGGCTATGAAGCAGCGATGCGTCTTTTGATACAGCCCGAGCGCCCGAGCGCCATTATCGGCGCCAACAACGTGCTGGCGCTTTCGGCCTTGCAGGCCATGCAGGAACTGGGTTTTTCCTGCCCCGACGACATCTCGCTCGCGATGATCGACAACGTGCAGTGGAGCAGCGTCATCACCCCGCGCATCACCATGGTGGTTCAGGATACGCTTCAACTCGGCAACCTCATCGCGCGCCGCCTCGTCCACCGCATCACCAACCCCGACGCCGCCAGCGAACCGGCGCAGGACTTCGTCCTAGCGCCCAAGTTCGTTCCGGGCAATTCGTGCCGTCCGGTTTAGAACGCTTCCAATCTGCGCAACAGAAACGCGGTGATTTTGACCTGCTTCTTCTCGGCGGCAACTGAATGGCGGGCTGGCGGTCGCCGCGTCGATGCATGGCTTCGCTTAGACCGTGTCGCGCTGAATTGCATTCAGCCCACCACCCTCAAATCCTTGTTTTGTCGCGTGTTGACCCTTGGCATGTGAGCACGTCACATTTGAAGCCATCGGATGCCAATGAGCCCGGTCCGGGCATACACCAAGCCAATTGCGCAAAGTGCAAGTAAGCAAAGCGGAATAAGGCTTGCGCTAAACCAAGCATTTGGATCCCGGAAACCCACAAAGAGTGCAAGATTGGCGGCCAGGTTGACGGTCAGGTGAATAAGGATCGCCGGCAGGATAGAGCCGCCGGAGATCGTGTAGGCAGCGCCAATGATCACCGAATACAGCATGCAATGCGCGGCAAAGAGCGGAAGAGCGATTTGCGCGTGGGGGGAGTCAATGGTCCAGAGCGGAAGATGCCAAACCAGCCAGATAATCCCGATCAGAAGCGATGCTTCGAGCCAGCCGATCCTCTGGTTCAGTTGCTCTTGAAACAGGCCCCGCCATCCAAGCTCTTCCCCAAGCGGACCGAGAATCAGGTTGAAGCCGATCATCCCGGCCACAAGGCCCGCGCCGATGGAGGGCGCTTCTCCGGGAGTGAAGGGTTTGATGAGCAGCAAGATCACCAACGGAGCCAGAACAAGGCCCCACGCTTCCCATGGCACCGTGGAAACCTTGATCGTGCGGCTGAGCAGATCGAGCAGTTCGTGGTTTCGCGCGCTCAGGATAATTGCCGCCAGAGACGGTCCCCAGACCATGATAAGCCAGAATGGCAGCCCGATAGCCGTATCCGGGCTCCGCGCGGGCGGAATGGCGAGAATACAGGCAAAGCCCGTGAGCGAAATCGCAAATGTCAGGACAAGAAAGGAAACAGGGATCATGATGACTCCGATTGCTTCTTGAGGTCCGCAATAATGGGTTCGAGATCCGAAGGGGTTCTGAGCATGGGGACCAGCATTTGAAGAGCCGTCGCGGCAAACCCAGCCGCCTGGGCAGGACGCCATTGCCCCAGTATTTCGCGGCGGTTGATGTGGGCGTTTATCGTCAGGAACAGTTCGGCGACGTGGCCCGGATCCACGTTTGGCAGAACAGCCTCTTTTAGCCGGATGCGAAGTGGTTCGCTCAGGTGTGCGGCGAGGGCCTGATCGAGGCTCGACAGGTAATCGAGGCGCTCGTCGTCTGTGGACAATCCCGACAAAACACCCTTCGCCTTGCCGAGGTGACTCGAGCCTGCCCTCAGCAAGGCCGCAAACGGAGAGCCGTGTGTCGTCTCCAGGACCTTAACGAGCGCTTCGACTTCCTCTTCGACCAGTCCGGCGACCACCGCGCGCTTGTTTGCGAAGTGATGGTAAAGGCCGCCCCGGGAAATTCTGCAGGCAAGACGGATGTCCTCCATCTCAGTGTTGGAAAGTCCCCGCGCCAGGATGAGCTGCCGTGCCTTTTCCAGAATGTCGGATCGGCGCTGAGATTTGGAAAGACGTGTTCGCATGAATGTCTATTTACCGACATGTGTCGGTAAAATCAATTCACGTTGTGCTGAGCGTTCGGGTGCTGGTGCGAACGTGGAGAACGCCCGACCCCAGGCCCGCCCCCGCCATTGCTAGGTGCACGGTACAGCGCAGATCTCCCCTTTCCCGGTCTGCACCGGGAGACGGACGCGGTTACCGGGAATCATTATTTTCGGCAGTCGAGAACCATCAAACCGCCCCGGTTTCCCGAGACGGTTCAATGTCGTGCAGTGCGATCGGGCTGCGGCGCCATCAGTGAAACAGCGAGGGCAGCCACATGGAGATGCCGGGGAAATAGGTCACCAGCAGCAGGACCGCAATCGAGGCGCCATAGAATGGCCAGATGGTCTTGATCGCCTCCCAGATGGGTATCTTGGCGACAGCGCACCCCACAAAGAGCACGGACCCCACCGGCGGCGTGCATAGTCCGATGCCGAGATTGAGCACCATGATGACGCCGAAATGGACCGGATCGATGCCATAGGCCACCGCCACCGGCAGGAAGATGGGCGTGGTGATGATAATGAGCGGCGACATGTCCATGAAACTGCCCAGGAGCAGCAGCAGCACGTTGATCATCAGCAGGACAACGATCGGATTGTCCGAAATGGTCTGCATGAAGGCAACCAGTTGGGCCGGCACCCGCATATAAGCCAGGAGCCAGCCGAACGTCGCAGCGCTGCCGATGACCATCAGAACCATGGCCGTGGTGCGCACCGCCCCCAGCGTCGCGGCCACGAAATCGCGCCAGCCCATGGATCTGTACAGGATCAGGGTCACGAGCAAGGCGTAAACGATCGCGATGCAGGAGCTTTCGGTTGCAGTGAAAATGCCCGAGCGCACACCGCCAAAGATGATGGCGATCAAAATCAGTCCGGGGATAGCGGCAAGCAGGAGTTGAAGCACCACGCGGAAGCCGGCGAATTTTTCCGTGGGGTATCCCCGCTTGGCCGCCACGATATAGGCAACGATCATAAGCGCAATGGTGAGCATCATGCCCGGGATCACGCCGGCGGTGAAGAGGTCCGCAATCGAAATGCGGCCGCCCGCGGAGATCGAATAGATGATCATATTGTGCGATGGCGGGATCATCAGCGCGATGATCGCCGAGGTCACGGTGATGTTGACCGCATAGTCTACGCCATAGCCGCGCTCCTTCATCTGCGGCACCATGAGCCCGCCGATGGCCGACGCGTCGGCGACCGCTGATCCCGAGATACCGCCGAACATGGTCGACGCGGCGATATTGACCTGCCCTAACCCGCCGCGCATGTGGCCGACAAGCGACCCCGCAAACGCGACCAATCGCCCCGCGATGCCGCCGCGCACCATCAGGTCGCCAGCGTAGATGAAGAAGGGAATGGCCAGAAGCGAGTAGATGGAAACGCCGGAGTTAAGCCGCTGGAAAACGACAACCGGCGGCAGCCCCATGAAAAGGACGGTTGCGAACGAGGCGATGCCCAGACAGAACGCGATTGGCGTTCCGATCAGCAGCAGCACTACAAACGTGCCGAAGAGAATAAAGAGTTCCATTGCCGCTATACCTTCTCGAAGCCATTTTCGCCGACATCGGTATCGCCGGGATCGTCATCCGGATTTAGGCCCGTCCAGCGCTGAAGCAGCCGCTCCACCGTGAAAAGGCAGACGAGGCCACCACCGGCAACGATCGGGAAATAGGAAAGGCCGCCAGGCACCCCGAGTGTCGGAATGGTCGCCGACCACGCAGCGTAGGAAAGCTGGCTGCCATAGACGACCATACCGATACCGAAGGCCATAACCACCACATCCGAAATCGAGCGGAAGATCATCTTTCCCACGCGGGGCAGAAAATAGAGCAGAACATCGAACCCGAGATGATATCGCTCGCGCACGCCCACCGCGGCGCCAAGGAAAATGAACCACGCCATCAGCATGACCGAAAGGGCCTCGGTATACCGCGGGGTCGAGCCCAGGACATAGCGCCCATAAACCTGCCAGGCGACTGCCGCCGTCATGAGGATCAGGCCCGCACCGGCCACCCAAAGTGCCACTGTTGTAACCACGGAAAGCACTGCGCTGTATCCGCGTAGGAACGACTGCATGCCCTTCATCCTCCACCCTCCCCCAGCGCCTTGGCTAGCGGCGTTTGTTGCTGACCGGCCTTGGCCGGACACCGATACGAAATGGGCGCGGGTGCCTCAGCACATCCGCGCCCAACAAGCAATGATATGCTATTGGACAGCCTGGATACGGGCCACCAGATCCTGAAGTTCCGGCGTATCCACGTACTGCTCATAGACCGGGCCCATGGCGTCGATGAACGGCTGCTTGTCCACCTCGATGATCTCGGATCCCATCGCAACGGCTGCGGCCATGGCGTCGACCACTGCGGCATCCCACAGTTCCCGCTGATAGCTAACGCTGTCCCTGGCGGCCTGCCGGACCAATTCCTGGTCTTCAGGTGACAGTTTGTCCCATGTCGATCTGGCCATAACCAAAACCTCGGGAACGATCAGATGCTCATCGAGCGTGTAGTACTTTGCCACTTCCAGGTGAGCAGACGAAAGGTAGCTCGGCGGATTGTTCTCCGCACCATCGATGACGCCCGTCTGGATTGCGGAATATACCTCACCATAGGGCAGCGGCACGGCGTCGGCGCCCAGCGCGTTGACCATGTCGACAAACAGGTCCGACTGGATGACGCGGAACTTCTGGCCGGCCATGTCGTCGATCGAGCGGACCGGCGTGTTGGAGGTGTAGAAGGAGCGCGCGCCGGCATCGTAATAGGCCAGACCGACAAGGTCGTGCGGCTCGAAGGCGGCGAGAATGTCATCGCCGATGTCGCCATCCATCACCTCGCGCATATGATCGATCGACCGGAAGATATAGGGCAACGACGGGACCCGCGTTTCCGGCACGAGATTGTTGAACGGGCCAAGCGAGACTCGGTTGAGGTCGATCACGCCGAAACGGGTCTGTTCGATGGTGTCAGCTTCCTCGCCGAGCTGCGAGGAGTGGTAGACTTCAATGGCAATCCGGCCACCAGAGCGTTCGGTCAGAAGCTCGCCCATATATTTGACGGCTTCCACAGTCGGATAGCCATCGGGATGCGTATCCGATGAGCGCAGGATAATTTCCTGGGCGACCGCCGCCGTCGATAGGCCGGCCAAAACGGCAACCGACGCGGTTACCTTGATAAAGATATTCATAAGTACTCCTCCTTTTACGTCCGGGCCCCTGTTGAATGCGACCCATGTCTCCCAAGTCCGGCAACGCGGCACGTCGCTCTCCAAAAGCATCACCCGCTGCATGTAATACTGCTATGCAGGAGCGCGATCAATGTCAACATACTAATTTCAATTTTGTATGATAACTTATGATCATGATCAGGCGCCTGGTTGGCACGGCAGCCCTTGCCGCACATCCGGGCAGATACAGACGCATCTGCGCGCCGATCGTGCTGGTGGGTGTCAGAGAACTTGCTGCTCGCGAAAACTTGCAGCCGAGTAGCCGAGCATCAATCTGTTCTGGGTGCGAATTCCTTGAGCGCGTCGCGGTCGATCTCGATACCGAGGCCGGGGCCGTCGGGAATCGCAACCCAGCCGCGCTGGTGTTCGAGCGGGGTTTTGACCACGGCCTGACGAAAAGGATTATCGGTACGATCGAATTCGAGGATTGGCTCGATAGGCTTGGTGCGCACCGGGTTCGGGACCATCGCTGCCATGAACTGCAAAGCGGCGGCGATCTGGACTGCCGTGCCCCAAACATGGGGGATGAGGCGGACGCCGTGAAGTGAGGCGAGGTCGGCGATCCGCCGGGCTTCGGTGAAGCCGCCGCAGCCGCACAGGTCGGGCTGGGCGATATCGATGCAGCGGGTTTCGATGGGTTCGCGCATTCCCCAGCGGGTATGCCAGGTCTCACCGCCAGCAACCGGGATGGGTTGACCAGCGCGAACGGCGCGGTATGCGTCGAGTTGCTCGGGAATCACGGGCTCCTCAAACCAGTCTATGCCATACTCGGCGGCCTTCTTCCCCAACTCGATGGCTTCGAGGGCGTCGTAGCCATGATTGGCGTCGATCATCACGCGCATGTCATCGCCCGCCGCCTCGCGGACAGCCTTGATTGTGCGCAGGTCTTGCTCGACGTCGAAGCCGATCTTGATCTTGGTGGCGTGGAAACCCTCAGCGCGGTAGCGCGCGACGTCGGCGGCGTTGTCCTCGACCCGGTCCGCTCCATCACGCTTGAACGAGCCGGTGGCGTAAGCGCGGACGGACTCGCGGAAGCGGCCGCCGAGGAGTGTCGAGACCGGCACGCCGAAATGCTTACCCTTGATATCCCAAAGCGCGACGTCGATGCCCGAGAGCGCCGTAACCGTCAGGCCGCGCTGGCCCTGATCGCGCAGGGCATTGTAGAGCGTTGCCCAGAGCTTTTCGGTTTCGAGCGGGTTCTGGCCGACAAGCCATTGCTTATAGATGCCGACAATAGCGGCGTTGGGGACGGCCGGGCCGAGACACTCGCCCCAGCCGGTGATGCCGTTGTCGCATTCGATCTCGACAAGCACATGCAGCCGTCTGTCAAAGCGCATGGACGCACTCTCGAAGGCGGTTTCAAGAGGGTGCTCGAGCAGATGAGTGCAAACGTTGACGATCTTCATCGCTTATAGGGCGCAATCAGAGCCGCCAGCATCTCTTCCTCTACTGGCGTCAAATCCGATAGGGGCGCGCGAACGGGACCTGCGTCAAAGCCTTGCAGTCGAACGCCGGCCTTGATGGCGGAAACGGCGTAACCCTTGGCGCGATCGCGGATGGCCATGAACGGGTAGAAGAAGTCCTTGAGGATTTCTTCGCAGCGCGCGCGATTGCCGCCGCGCAGCGCCTTGTAAAACTCGACAGCGAGGCCGGGAACGAAATTGAAAACCGCAGAGGAATAGGTGGTGAACCCGGCGCCGAGATAGGCTTCTGCAAAGAGTTCAGCGGTCGGCATGCCGCCGAGATAGGTGAGCCGGTCGCCCATCGTTGAGGTGATCTGGCGGACAAGACCGATGTCGCCCGAACCATCCTTGAAGCCGATGAGGTTTGGGCATTCGTCGCATAGGCGCTTGAGCGTGTCTGGCTGGATGATTGAGTTGTCGCGATTATAGACCATCACGCCGATACCGATGGACTGGCAAACTTTCCTGATGTGGTGGTAAAGCCCGTCCTGGGGCGCATCGATCAGATAATGAGGCAGAAGCAGGATACCTTCAGCGCCTGCTTTTTCGACCGAACGGGCGATGGAGACGGCGACTTCCGTGCCATAGCCGCAGCCCGAGACGATGGCCGTACGACCGCCGGCGGCTTCCTTTGCGGCGCGCACCACATCGGCAATTTCATCAGGCGCCAGCGAGAAGAATTCGCCTGTGCCGCCAGCGGCGAACAGGGCCGTGGCTTCGTAGCGGGAGAGCCATTCAACGTGTTGCTGGTAAGACCCGGCATTGAAGCGCCCCTGGGCATCGAAATGGGTGACGGGAAACGAGAGCAACCCGGCTCCGAGAGCCTCTTTCAGTTCAAAAAAATCCATCGCCATCATAATCCCTAGCAGCCATCGTTGTGATGCTGACTGGCATACAAACCTGCATGACTTATGTCAACAGCTTGTATGATATCTTTTCAGTAAAGGTCCGGCAACACCCTCGCACACCGTTCTCGCCTTTCCGACTAAAGCCGGAACTCAGCACAAAATTTCAACGATGCGGGTGTGGAAAGTGGGCCTCCGGCTTTCGCCGGAAACGCAAGGCGGGAGCGCTACGGTCTTGAACCTCCAGACCGGCCCGTAGCCGATCCCGATGCCCTATACGTCCCTGAGCAACGCGCGATAGCGCCGTTGGCTGCCCTGAAGGTGTTCACGCATGGCCTCGCGAGCGGCTTCCGCATTGCCGTCGGAGATTGCGGAAACGATTTGACCATGTTCATCATGGATTTGCGTGAGGTAGGCTGGCGAGGAGCGTCCTTTTTCTGCCGACTGAAGAGCGGCGCGAGGGATGGCGTCCTGACCCATCAACTCGACAAATTCAAGGAAACGAGGATTGTTGGTTGCCCTGGCGATTGCCTTATGGAACTCGAAATCGGCAGCACTTGTGGGCGCGTCCCGGGCAATACATGCTTGGATAGCGGCGTGCTTTTCGTGGACTTCTTCTTCCTGCGCGGGGGAGCGGCGTAGCGCAGCAAGGGCAGCCGCTTCCATTTCGACCGCGCCACGCAGTTCGAGCAATTCAATTATCGAGGAAATGCGGGCGTGATCGATGTTCTTGAAGGGCTGGGCGTGGGCGGCGCCGGACTCGAGGACGAAAATGCCGGCGCCGCGGCGGGGCTCGACCAGGCCATCAGCGCGCAGGGCCGCTATGGCTTCACGCACGACGGTGCGGCTGACGCCATGGACTTCGGTGAGCTTTGCTTCGCTGGGAAGCTTGTCACCAGGCTTGAACTGGCCTGCAAGAATCGCCGCGCGCAATGTCCTGCTGACCTGCACGACTAACGTGCCCCCATTGGCGGCTTCCTGGTTATCGGCATCCATGTAGCTTTTCGCGTCGACGCGTTAGCCCCGATTCCCTCGTTTTCCGGTAGTGTCTGACACATGCCCTGTCTTGAACTGTCAAACAGATACATCGCACATCTCAAAAGTAGTCAGACAGATTGACGTATCCTATCTTATCTTTATGTTCACCGCAAACGCCAACTCCGGCGGCGTAGCGGACCTGCGCCTGCCATTACCGAAAGGAACCCTCATGAAACGATTGTTGATCACGGGCGCCGCAGGCGGCATGGGCACGGTAATGCGCTCAAAACTTGCCCATATGGCGGATATCATTCGAATCTCGCACCGCAGCCCAATGGCAGTCGGACGCGAGGGGGAAGAGTTCGCCCTGTGCGACCTCGCTGACCGGGATGCAGTGTTCAGCGCGGTCGAAGGGTGCGACGGGATTGTGCACCTGGCAGGTGTCGCGGCCGCAGACAAGTTCTCTAACATCGTCGACGGCAATATTGTGGGGCTCTACAATCTCTACGAGGCTGCGCGCGCAAACGGGATGCCGCGAATCCTCTTTGCCAGTTCCAACCATACGGTCGGATTTTATCGCCAGGACCAGCGTCTCGATGCCAAGGCGGCGGCCCGGCCAGACGGGCTCTATGCCGTATCTAAATGTTTCGGCGAGGCGCTCGCGCAGATGTATTATGACCGGTTCGGGCAAGAAACAGCCATCGTCCGGGTCGGATCCTGTTTCGACAAGCCGCGCAATTACCGTCAACTTGCTACATGGCTGAGCTATGATGATTTCGCTTCGCTAACCGAGCGCGTGTTCGCGGTATCGCGGTTGGGATGTCCGATCATTTGGGGGGTGTCGAACAATGCGGCCAGCTGGTGGGATAATTCGCACGTGGCTTGGCTTGGATGGGTACCAAATGACAGCGCGGAGGCGTTCCGGGCGGAAGTCGAGGCTACTGTGCCGCGCCCGGACGCAACCGATCCAATTGCGCTCTATCAGGGCGGCAATCACGTAACCGATCCGATCTACGAGGACGACTGACATGCTTTTGCGGCATTGCTAGCGCAAGCTCGAACTTGCGACTGAATTTTCTTCCCTGCATTCGCAAACTCCGGCTTTGTCAAAAGCACCTTATCCCGGTGTCCATGAAACCGACAGCAGGTCAGGTCGTGCCAATTTCCGTAAATGCGGGATTAGAGGCAAAGCACTAAACCGCAGGTACGATAGTATGGGTCTTCACGGCGGCGCTCCTGGCTTCCGGGTCGCAAGGGGCGACAAAACGCGTTACCGCAGGTTGGATGAGGCCGTCGAAACCTGATCTGCTCTCATCGTTGACCGTAAGAGGGTTTGCTTGGCTGAGGCCAGGTGGGCTCTGCAGGCCAGCTCGATCAGTGACGGGTTTCGGCTTTCCAGGGCGTCGATATAGGTAATGTGCTCACGGATGGCTACCGCGTTGCGCGTTTTCTCGTCGCGTTTGTTCCATTGATAGTGGTAGTGGAAAATCAAGCTGATGATGCCGTAGAAGTCGTCGACAAACCGGTTTGGAGCAGTCGCATTGATGAAACGATGGAATCTGTTGTCCAGATCGGAAAAGTCGTGAAAGCGTCGATCGATGTCGGCGAGCAGCGCCTCGTGCTCCTCCCGTAGAGCCTTTAGCGTGTTCCATTCCGGCGCGGCGGCGGGCAAAGCGCCCAGGGCCCGCGCCGAACGCAGCTCGAACATCTCCCGGATTTCGAACAGTTCCAGGGCGAAGGCCGTTGTAAATCCTTTGAATAACCACCCGGCATTTGGACGTTTCTCGATCAGTCCGTAGTGTTGAAACCGGTTGAGAAACTCCCGGATCGCACCGGTTGCGACCCCGAACTCCCGCGCCAGTTCGCGCTCATTGATCAGTGTGCCCGGACGCGTGTCGTCGCGCAGCATCCATTCCATGAACTGCGTTTCGACCTGCTCGGATTGGGGAATGGTCTCGGCTTCGGGATACGGCTCCACTCTCTTGCCCGTGACGGCATACGCGCGATCGTGTTCGTAAGTAGCGACCACACCCTTTTGTGCGAGCTCCATCAATACCTTGCGGACCGTTGTCCGGCTCACCCCCAGCCGCCCGCTCAACGCGGTCTCGGACGGAATCGGTTCTCCCGGTCCAAGAGTGCCCATCAACTCCAGTGCGTCATTAAATGCCCTCTTGAAAACGGCATCGGTCTTCATGGCGCCTCCACGAACGGTTCATTACCAGATAAAACGCCATTGACGAAGTAATATTAGTGGTGTTTTATCGATAAAGAACAAAAATATTATTACTCGCTATAACCCTACAGAGCGGGATGAGGAAACGGTGTCAACACGCATTCGTACGAGTGAACCGTCCGATAATACCGTCGACCGCGGCGCGGGGCCCGGGTTTGCGGGCGCGTCGACTCTCTCGATCGGGTTGCGCCTGCTCAGTGTCGGACCGGTGCTGATCCTGGTAGCGTTAATCATCGTCGTTGGCCTGTTCACCCCCAATTTTCTCAAGCCTATCAACCTCAGCAACATCCTGGCGCAAACGGCTGTGATCGCCATTGTGGCAGTGGGGCAGCATATCGTCATCCTGACACGCGGTATCGACCTGTCGGTGGGCGCGAACCTTGCGCTGGCGACGGTGATGGGCGGCCTTTTGTACCGGGTCGTGGATTCGGCCACGCTGGTCATTGTGGTCATGGTGCTTTCCGGCGCACTTGTCGGCGCCGTCAATGGCCTGGTCTACGTGTTGGGGCGGTTGCCGCATCCGTTCATCATCACGCTGGCTACGCTGAGCATCTGCCGGGGCCTAGCGCTGCAGTTCTCCATCGGTCACACCACCATGCGCGGCATGCCGGAGGCTATCGGTGCGCTCGGCAGCAGCTCCTTCCTCGGGGTTCCCAACTCGTTCTTTGTGGTCGCCGGTGTGGTGATCGTGGTGTTCTTCATAGCCCGGTTCATGGTCTGGGGCCGATGGCTCTACGCGGTGGGCGGCAAGCCCGAAGCGTCCGTGCAGATGGGCATTCCCATCAATTGGGTCCTGGTTTCGGCGTATGTGATCTCCGGCATCTGCGCCGGTATTGGTGCCGTGGTTCTGGCCGGGCGGACCGAGGCGAGTTCGCCGCTTTACGGGAATCTTCTCGAGCTCGACACCATCGCGGCGGTGATCATCGGCGGGGCGAGCTTCCTCGGCGGGCGTGGCCATATTGGCCATGCGCTGGTGGGGGCAGTGATGATCGGTGTGATCCGCAATGCCCTCAACCTGATGAACGTGAACGTCTTTTTTCAGATGATCGCTATTGGCGCGATCATCGTCCTCGCCGTCGAGGCCGATGTCCTCAGAAACCATCTCGAAGGCCGCGTCCGCGCCCTGCAGGCGAGGAAAGCGTGATGACCGAGCCGGCCGCCCCCGTTCTAACCGTTATCCGGGCGCACAAGCGCTTCGGCGCCGTCAATGCCCTGCAAGATGTCAGCCTCGAGGCCTATCAAGGCGAAGTGCTGGCTCTTCTCAGCGACAACGGGGCGGGTAAATCCACGCTGATCAAATGCATCAGCGGCATTCATGCCCTGGACGAAGGTGAAATCCTCATTGATGGCGAGCATGTGGCACTGCATTCGGCTGCCGCCGCACGGCAGGCCGGGATCGAGACCGTCTATCAGGACCTGGCCCTGTTCGACAATCTGACACCGGCGCAGAACTTCTTCTGCGGCCGCGAGATCGGATTCCCGAAATGGCTGCCCCTGGGTCTTAGAGTTCTCGATTCCAGGGCAATGGAGCGGCAGGCAGAAGAGGTCATCGAACGGCTCCGGGTGCGGTTACCGCGCAAGGATGCAACCGTCGCGCTGATGTCGGGAGGCCAGCGCCAGGCGATCGCCGTGGCACGCGCCACCGTGTTCGCGCGCAAGGTCGTCATCCTGGACGAGCCAACCGCAGCGCTGGGATTGCGGGAGTCGCGCAAGGTGCTCGACCTCATTGTGCAGCTCAAGGCTGAGGGCAACGCGGTGATTTTGATCACCCACAACATGGAACATGTCATCGAGCTCGCCGATCGGGCGGTTGTCCTCCGTCAGGGACGCAAGGTTGGCCAGCTCAAACCCCGGCGCGATAATCAGCAGCATATGGTTGCGATGATCGTAGGCGCCGAGGGTTGACCGCAATCGCCTGCCAGGGGCGGGCGATGACCAGTCGTTCTCACCACCGAGACGACGTTGAAGGGAGGAAAGTTATGAACCTGAAACTGCTGCTCGCAGGGTTGTTCGTCACTGCGGTGACCACCGGACCGGCGCTGGCCCAGGACGTTACCATCGGATTTATCACCAAATTCCCGGTCCCGTTCTTTGCAACCATGGAAGACGGCGCCCGGGAAGCCGCTGAAGAAGACGGCAACATCGCACTCGTCTTCGGCGTTGGCGAATCCGCGACCGACATCGAGGGCCAGATCCGGCTCATCGAGTCCATGGTCGTGCAGGGAGTCGATGGCATCGCCATAACCCCGGTCGATCCCACCGTTGCGTCCACGCTCGACCGCGCCATCGAAAACGGCGTGAAAATTGTTCTGATGGACAACGATATCCCGGATTGGGATGGCCGGACGGCGCTGGCGACCACCGACAACTACGCCGCCGGCGTCATCGCCGGAGAATATCTGGCCGGCGTCCTTAGCGATGGGGATACGCTCGGCATTCTTGAGGGTGTCCCGGGCGTTCCTGCTCTCGACGACCGTGTGAACGGCATGCTCGAAGGCCTGACGGGGGTCAATGTGGATATCGTCGGCCGCGGTGCGACCAACTGCACCGAGGAACTCGGCATCAGCGTTGCCGAAGATCTGCTTACCGCCAATCCCGAGTTGAAGGCGATCTATGCGGCATGCGGTCCTCCAGCCGCCGGCGCTGCCCGTGCGATCGAGAACGCCGGGATTTCCGGAGACGACATCGTGCTGGTCGGCTTCGACTTCTGCTGCGGCGAAGCCGAGGCGCTCGCGGCGGGTCTGGAAGACGCCACCGTGGCGCAGTTCCCGTTCAATATGGCAAAATATGGCGTTGAGGCGCTTGCCGCGGCTCTTCGCGGTGGTGAGGTCGAGTCCCTGATCGATTCGGGTGCGGCTCTCGTCACCCCGGACAATATGGATGAATTCTAGCAAAACCATTCGGAGCCGGGCACTCCCGGCTCCGAACCCATGGCGTTGTACGGCAAGACATCAGTGGCGATTGCGGGCGACGTGGACGCTTTTGCGCCAAGCCGTCTGGGCCAGCGCAACGTCCGGTCCGCTACATCACGGCACCAACTTGCCAGGGCGCGAATTCGCTGTCGCCATAGCCGAGGAGTTCGGATTTGGTTTTCCGGCCTGAAGCAACATCCAGGATATGGGCAAAAATCTCGGCGCCCTTGGCTTCAAGCGTCACGCCTTCGAGGACATCGCCGCAATTAATGTCCATGTCGTCAGTCATGCGCGCATAGAGATCGGAATTGGTCGCGAGCTTGATCGAGGGAACCGGCTTGCATCCAAATGCCGAGCCGCGACCGGTCGTAAAGCATAGAACGTTGGCTCCGCCTGCGACCTGGCCGGTTGCCGAGACCGGATCAAAGCCCGGAGTGTCCATGAAAACGAAGCCGCGCTCGCGCACCGGCTCGGCGTATTCGTAGACTGCGTTGAGCGGTGTCGTACCGGCCTTTGCCGCGGCGCCGAGGGATTTTTCCAGGATGGTGGTGAGCCCGCCGGCCTTGTTGCCCGGGGAGGGGTTGTTGTTCATCTCGCCACCGTTGCGGGCGCAGTAATCCTCCCACCAGCGAATGCGCTCAATGAGCTTTTCGCCGACGCCCCGGCCTGCGGCCCGGCGGGTCAGAAGGTGTTCGGCGCCGTATATCTCCGAAGTTTCCGAGAGGATGGCGGTGCCGCCCTGGCGCACCAGCATATCGACCGCAACACCAAGCGCCGGGTTTGCGGTGATGCCAGAATAGCCATCCGAGCCACCACATTGCAGCGCGAGGATGAGCTCCGATGCGGGGATAGTTTCCCTTTGCGCCCGGGCGGCGATGGGCAACATCGCCTTGACGCGTTCGACACCTTGCTCGATAGCCTTGCGCGTCCCGCCTTCGCCCTGGATGGTCATGGTCTGGAAGGTATCGTCTTCGGCAATGCCATACATCTGTTTCATGCGGCCGATCTGGAAGACTTCGCAGCCCAGCCCCACCATCAATACCGCCGAAAGATTGGGATTGGCCGCGTAACCCCATTGGGTACGCGCGAGAATGTCGAAGCCTTCACCCTTTCCCGACATGCCGCAGCCAGTACCGTGAACGAAGGAGACGACGCCGTCGATCGACGGATAGTCGTCGAGAATGCCCGAACGGTTGACGGCTTCGGCGATATAACGCGCGACGGTGGCTGAACAGTTCACGGAGGTGAGGATGCCGATATAGTTGCGTGTGCCAACCTTGCCGTTTGGGCGACGAAAACCCTCGAAGGTTGCGCGATCGGCAGCTGGAACGAAGTCAACCGGCTGGACGGCAGCGCCGAAATCATAGTCGCGCGCGAATGCGCCGTCCTCTGCTCCCATGCCGCAATTGTGCTCGTGCACCCATTCCCCCGGGGCGATTGCGCTGGTGGCGAAACCAATGATTTGACCGAACTTGCGGACCGCGTCACCTTCGGCGATGGGCGCTATGGCAACCTTGTGTCCCTTGGAGACGCGCTGGCGCGTCGCCACGCCGCTTGCGACATCGATGTTGGAAGCGAGATTGTCGATGGCGACGGCTACGTTGTCGGTGGCATTGAGCACAATCGCGGGAAAGGTCTGCGTATGCATCTTAGTTCCGATCAGTCTAGTGCGGGCGCGGGCAGAGGCACGTCTCCGGCCAAGATGCCTTCCTCGACCAAAGCCTGCCAGAAGTCCACTGGAATTGGCGTGTCGAGATAACTCAGGGTGCGTGTCACGCTTTCGGGGCGCGTCATGCCGAAAACGACGGCTGCAACGACCGGGTGACCTAGAGAGAACTGGGCGGCTGCGGCCGGCATGTCGACGTCGAACCGGTTGCAGATATTTTCGATGGCCTGCACTTTTTCGACCACGTCCCGGGGCACTGCACCATAGTCGTATGTCGCACTCGATACGCCCTTGGCAAGCACGCCGGAGTTAAAGACGCCGACATTGACGATGCCAACGCCTTTCTTATGGGCCATGGGAAAACAGTCGGCAATTGCCGGCTGCTCGATTAAGGTGTAGCGGCCTGCCAGCATGACGAGGTCAAGGTCGGTCTCGGCCATGAAATCCGCGGCGACCTCGGATTCGTTTACCCCGATGCCGATGGCCTTGACGACGCCCTGGCTTCGCAGTTCGTCCAAGGCGCGGTAGGCGCCTTGGAGGGCAATGCGGAAGTGGCGGTCAAAATCGGCTCCGAGATTACGCCGGTCGATGTCGTGGATATAGACGATGTCGATATCGGCCAGGCCCAGTCTGGAGTGGGACTGCTCGAGGGCGCGCATGGTTGCATCGTAGGAATAGTCCAGTACCGGCATCAGATCGAGCGGCGCACTCCACATGCCATGATCGTAGGTCCGGCCGCGTGGGGGCACGAGATAGCGTCCGACTTTCGTGGAAAGGACATACTCGTCTCGGGGCTTGCCGCGCAGGAAGGTCCCTACGCGAAGCTCGCTCAGCCCAAAGCCATAGAGCGGCGAAGTGTCGTAGTAGCGCAGCCCACCGTCCCAGGCGGTCTGTAGCGTCTCGTGCGCTTCGACATCGCTGACCGTGCGTGTGAGATTGCCGAGACCGGATGCACCGAAGCCGAACCGGGGGAGATTGAAACGTCGGGTCATGACCATGCGGTCCCGTAAAATGCCTGGAAGGTGCTTGCCAGGGTGCACACAGCCTCATCGGGCAACAGGTTTTGCGCCCAACCTGCCTCGACCCCTTTGCGCGCATCCTTAAACGCGGCGCACCGAGCATAGTGCGAAAACCGTGCCTCAAACCGCATTGCGGCGTTCTCCTGCCGTACGCAAAAAGTCACCAAAAGCGGCCCGCAACCGGGGGAAAGCCGACTGCCCCGGAATTTGCGTTTCGGCCCAATCGAGAAAACCCTTCGCACGGCGCTCGATCTTGGCTTCGTGGTTGGTTGCGATGTCGGCTAACCGGTGGTCCAGGAAAGGATTGGCGAAACGCTCCTTGCACTGGCGCCAATATGCCTCTGCGTCATCGGCGGCAGGAAAAGCCGGCACGATTTCGCCGCTTAATATGGCGTCGAGCCATTCGATCGTATGCGGGTCGGCAATAGACTCCCGAACCGTGAGATCGGGTGCCCCTCCGTAATCACGCCAGCGTTGAGCCAGGAGTGTGTGGCCGAGATTGAGCATGAAGAGCTTCTTGCGTTCGATCGACCCCAGATCGGATACGACCTGGATTTGATCGTGTGTGCACGGCGGCACGAAACCGGGTTGAGCCTCGAGAGCCCAAAGCGCGTAGGGTTCGGCCACTGCGCCAACGGGGGCGAGAGGTTCGGACACAATGCGGTCGACGAGGGCGTTCACGAACACGCACCGCGCTTTGATCCAATCGGAGAAAGCGGCTGCGTCTTGCCGCATTGCGGCAAGCTCTAGAATGATGCTGCGCAGTGTGTCTCCGTTTCTCGAAATCAACTCGCAAGGCATGATGACAACTGGTGCGCCGGTCGCGCTCCAGCGCTCATGGAGCAGCGCTGTCAGGAGTTCGGGAAAGCTCGACCAATTCTCCAGCGTGGGATCGGGGGATTGCGGTAGCGCAAATCCCTTGTCGCCGGTATTGCTCAAGACATAGCCGGCTTCGACAAACGCGGTGCGCAAAGCTCTAGCGTCGGTACGGGCGGAAAGCCCTGCGACGATGCCATCGACCATGCGAGTCTCGTCACGGATTGTCCCGTTCTCAAGTCCGCGGATGCGAATGGGGAAAGGCTCACCCCTGTCAAACGCGGCGATGCGGGCGCGGCTGGCGGCGGAGCCTGTGGTTTCCACAATCGTGACCGTTCCCACATCCTGCCCCGAACGCCTGGCTTCAGAGAGTATGAGATCAGCGTGTGCCTGAAGGAACCGGCTTGTCCCGAACTGGACAATCGACGCACTCATGCCACCTCCACGATGGCCTTTATGACCGTGTCGCGGTTGTGGAGCAATTCGCCGAACTGCTCGGGTAGCTCATCGAGTGGCATCGCGTGTGTGCGTACGGCGCTGGTATCAATCTCTCCCGATTTCAGCGCCGCGACGACCGTCTCGAAATCCTCTCGCGTCGCGTTGCGGCTCCCAACAAGTTTCATTTCCCGTTTGTGGAACTCGGGATCGGCGAAGCTGACGGTGTCCGTGACGACGCTCACAAGGACATAGGTACCACCGTGGGCGACATAGTCGAATCCAGCCTCGATGGCCGCGACATTGCCGGTCGCATCGAACACAGCATCGAAGCCGTCACCTTGGGTATGCGCCAGGATCGCGTCCTTGCCGTCGTTGATGGTCATCGTGCTGTCGAACCCGAACTTGCCGGCAATCATCTCCAACCGCGTCCTGTTGGCGTCGAGCAAATGCACTTCCGCGCCAAGCAGGCGGGCGAAAAGGGCTGTCCCGAGGCCGATCGGGCCGACCCCTACGATCAGAACGCGGTCGCCGGCCGCGATCTCCGAGCGCCGTACCGCATGTGCGCCGATCGCTAGAAATTCGACCATTGCAGCCTCAAAAGGTTCGAGGCCGGCGGCGGGGTAAAGGTTGTCCCGGGGCACATAAATACGCTCACACATACCACCGTCCCGGTGCACCCCGAGGACGCCTATAGAGTAGCAGCAATTGGGCTTACCGCGACGGCACGCCCGGCAGGTTCCGCACGCGATATAGGGGTTGACGATGACGAGGTCGCCCTTTGCGAAGGCCCCCGCGTCCTCAGCGACATACCCACTCAACTCATGGCCCATAACGCGCGGATACCGCAGATAGGGGTGCTTGCCTTCGAAGATGTGGTAGTCGGTGCCGCAGATGCCGACGTGACTGATATCGACCGGCACCCAGTCGGCACCCGGACTGACGGGGGCGTCACGTTCCTCGAAACGGAACGTTCCAGGCTGCTCGCAAACCAAGGCTTTCATGTCGCTAAGTCCTAACCGGTGATGTTCAGGCTGCCGCCCCGCGCGGGCTCCAGCCTTCAGGCAGCGCACCCTTGATGATGAGACTGAGGATATCGTCTTGTGTTACGTCGGAAATCCTGTACGAGCCGACATTGCGCCCGTTGTTCATGACCATGATGCGGTCACAGAGCCGGAAAACGTCCTGCATATCATGGCTGACAAGAAATATCCCGATGCCTTCATCGCGAAGTTTTTGTACGAGTTCGGCGACCATTTCGGTTTCCGAAGGGCCAAGTGCCGCGGTCGGCTCGTCCATAATCAGCGCACGGACATTGAAGTGGATGGCGCGTGCAATCGCGATGACCTGCCTCTGCCCCCCGGACATCCTGACCACCGGGTCGGCCAAATTCTTGAAATTGGGGTTAAGGCGCTGAAGGACATCCCTGGCTTCCTCGTACATCCGTTTGTCGTCGAGATTGCCGAAGCGCGTCTTGAGTTCGCGCCCCAGGAAGAGATTGGCAGGTGCGTCCAGATGATTGGCGAGGGCCAGGTTCTGATAGATCGTCTCGATACCATGCTGACGGGCCGCGGTGGGGCTGGCGATTTCGATCTTTTCGCCATCGAGGTAGATTTCGCCCGAAGAGGGGATCATTGCGCCTGAAAGCATGCGCATGAGGCATGATTTGCCCGCGCCGTTATGCCCGAGAATACCGACGACTTCGCCAGGATAGAGATTTACGGACACATTCCGGACCGCTTGCACGCCACCGAAATGCTTGCAGATGTCGCGCATTTCAACGAGGGGCGTCGCGCTGGAATTGGAAGTGCTCATATTCGTGCCTTCTCGGTCGGAAGAGAGAACGGAGGGCGGGCGGCAGGCCCGCCCTCCGAAGCCTTGGTCTAGTAGAGAACGTTTTGGGCTTCCGCGGAGTCGATGTTGTCCTTGGTCACGAGAACGACGCCGGTATTGATGAACTCCTCGACCTCTTCGCCGGCCAGAAGGCTGGCGATGGTCTGGACGCCCATTTCGCCCATCTGGAACGAACCCTGCACGGCGATTGCCTCGAGCACGCCATCGCGGACGAACTGCTGAAGGTCTTCGTTGCCGTCAAAGCCGAGCGCGACGAGCGAGCCTTGGCGGCCGGCCTGAACGATGGCGCGGCCCATGCCGACAGCAGTTGGCTCGTTGGCGCCAAAGATCCCGTCGAGCTCGGGGTAAGCCGAAAGAACATCAGTCGTCTGGTTGAGGGCGGTCGCCATCTGGGACTGCGAAT
The DNA here is from genome assembly GCF_044811015.1 of Pelagibacterium halotolerans. Classification (GTDB taxonomy): domain Bacteria; phylum Pseudomonadota; class Alphaproteobacteria; order Rhizobiales; family Devosiaceae; genus Pelagibacterium; species Pelagibacterium halotolerans_A. The sequence continues at coordinate 3,105,619 of NZ_CP085243.1, read as the reverse complement.
AGAGCGTATTGACGATTTCGATGTCGGAGTTGGCTTCGATATAGTCCGTAAAGCCACCGACACGGCCGATCTCGGATCCGACGCCCGGCACATACGACATGATCGCGATCTGGCCTTCAGGGCCGACGGCATTGATCATGGTCTGGGCCATCAGCTGGCCGGCAGCGTTGTTGTCGGTCGAAAGGAAGGCCTGGTAATAGTCTTCCGCGCCTTGAGCGAGTGCAGAGTCGATGATCACGACCGGAATGCCGCTTTCATAAGCGCGTTGGACCGCCGGAACCAGTGCCTCGGGGTCGGACGGGGCGAGGACGATACCGGCAACGCCGCGGTTGATGGCATTTTCCACCATATTGACCTGTGCCGCGATGTCGGATTCCGATGCGGGGCCGTCAAACGTCATGGTGTAGCCGTCGAGGCCGTCAATGCCCGCCTGCGCGCCGCGATTGACGTTCTGCCAGAAGTTTGAGCTCGTGGTCTTTACGATGACCGCGATCTCCTGGGCCACGGCTGCCACAGGCGTAAATGAAAGGGAAATGGCACCAGCGAGCGCCAGGCTACGAAATACGGACTTCATTGTTTCCTCCTGATAAAAGTCCAAGGTGAAGTGGGCGCGTCTCAGCGCCGATTGCGCAACTGGTCAACATAGACGGCTCCGATAACCACGCAGCCGATGACGATCTGCTGGATGAAGGCGGAGACGCCCGCCATGTTGAGCCCGTTGCGCAAAATTCCGATGATGAAAGCACCGATCATGGTGCCCGAAATCGAGCCGACCCCGCCCATCAGCGAGGCGCCCCCGATCACCGCGGCGGCGATCGCATCGAGTTCGTACATGACGCCCTCGTTGGGTTGAGCGGTGACGAGACGCGACATCAAGACAATACCCGCGAGCCCCGCAAGGAAGCCCGAAAGGGAATACGCGGTCAGCTTGGTCTGCTCGACGTTTACGCCCGAAAGCCGCGCTGCTTCTTCATTGGAGCCAACGGCGTACACATGGCGCCCAAACTGACGCCGCTTGAGTATGTAAGCGACGAGGACAGCCATCGCGAGCAGAAGGAGAGCCGGGAACGGCACCCCTGGGAATACCATACGCGGCAGGCCGTTGGCCTGGGTTTCGATAATGCGAAACAAGGCACCGTTGCCCAGCCAACCGAAATCGGCGCCGAGTTGGGAGACAGGCGAGGCTCCCGTAAGTTGCAGGGCAACGCCGCGGGCGATCATCATCATGCCCAGCGTCGCAATAAAAGGGGCAATCCGCAGACGGGTGACAACGAAGCCGTTGAAGAGCCCGCATAGCGTGCCCACGATCAAGCCGCCACCCATGCCGATCGGAACCGGGAGACCGGCCTTGACCAGCAGACCCGCCGCCGTTCCCGAAAGGGCAAGAACCGAGCCCACGCTCAGATCGATGCCGCCGGTCAGGATCACGACCGTCAGCCCGATGCCGAGCAAACCGATAACCGAGGTCTGAAGCAGAACGGTCATTGCGTTGTTGACGCTAAGGAACGCGCTATTGAGAAACGCGAAGGCAACGATCAGCCCAAGAAGAGTCGCCAAGGCCGAGATGCGATGCAGCATTTCCGCCTTGACGGGCAGGCCGGACGCTCCACCTGCCAGCGAAAATCGTCCAACACGCATTTCGCTTGAAGAAACCTTCATCGAGCGATCCTCCCAAAAAGACGAAGCCACACCAGTGGCCGGGCGCGCCGCTTCATGCGTCCGTCAGCCCTTGTTTTTTTGCGACCGGCTGGCCGACGCGGCAATCAACGCACGGGGACAGTCGGGCGGTCAACTGTTTTTAATAATTAATATACAAAACGAAAATATCGTCTTATAATACAGATGGTTGAGTTGAGAATGGTATCTTTCATGGCGCGCTCAAATGATCGCTTCAAAGCGGCTTTCAATCAGTTGGTAGATGCTCTGGGGAGGGAAAAAGTGGGCTACGAGCTCCCCTCGGAGACCATTTTGGCACGTGAACTGGGGGTCAGCCGGACGATTGTCCGGGCCATTCTGGAGCGATTGAGCAAGACACGGATCATTTCATGGCGCGGACGCCGCAAACGGTTGCAGCGCCTCCCTCGCGAGGAAGACAGATTTTCCGAAAGGGAAATTGAAAACCTTACGGAACGTCTCGAGGGCAAGTTTTTCGAATGGATACTGCGGACCGACGTGGCCCCCGACACGCGCCTTAACGTCTCGCTTCTGGCCCGCCAATTCGAAACCACGCCCCACGCATTGCAGGACTTCCTCACGCATTTTTCGCGCTTCGGCATCATCGAACGACGACCTTCAGGGGGATGGATTCTTCGCGGGTTCACCCCCGAGTATGCGATTGAGTTGTCCGAATTCCGGGAAATGATTGAGCTTGAGTCGGTCCGTAGGCTGATAGAGATGCCCGGCGACCACCCGGTCTGGGCGCAACTCGATACGATCGAACAGGATCACTGGGCTTTGGTTGACGCGATAGATACACGGTATCGGGACTTCTCGGCGCTCGACGACCGCCTTCACACGACAATTAACAGCGTCCAGAGCAACCGGTTTGCGCGCGAGTTTCAGTCCCTTATTTCGATGATTTTCCACTACCACTATCAATGGAACAAGCGTTCTGAGAAGCAGCGGAATGCAGTAGCAATTGGGGAACATCTGAACTATATCGATGCTCTCCGTACCCGCGACTGGATAAAAGCCCAGCGTGCCGCCTCTTCTCATTTGGCAACGGCGCGCAAAACCCTCCTGGCGTCAATAGGGACTACCAGGCCGCCTGCGATCTGACAGGTGCGCCTAGATTTGGCGGCATAGCATGCGCTCTCAGCCCAATAAACCCGGGTTGAGCGGGATCGACCAGCTCTGCGTGGATACGTTCGAGGCGCTTTTTCTGGATCGTCGAATGAACACCGCCCATCGGTTCGAAAAGCTAGTAGAGCTTGCGCACCGAGATCCGGAAATTTGCGGCGATTGTCGCGGCCGACAATACCGGGTCTTTTACATGAGCATCAATATGGCGTTGGATCCGCTGCGCCAAAGCGTTGTTGAGCGTGTATTCGGTGGCTGCCAGGGGTGCGCCATTCATCGCTGTTGCGAGCAGATCCACAGTGGGGCTAATGATCGCTTGCCCCTGAAGGCGCGTCATCCTGGGCAGCTTGCGCTCCATCGCATACAGATACTGACGCAGGATTGCGACCAGAGGCTGACGACCATCAAAGACCATTGCACCGGATCAGCCCGGCTATGCGAGTAACGCGTCCACCAAACGGCGTGGTATGATAAAGCCAAGTGTGTGACAGGTGGCGCCGGGCACCTGTGCCCAGGCATGAAAGGTCAGGGGTTCGGCCTCGTCACGCATGATCATATCACCCGGTCGTGCCCGCCGATCCAGTTCAGGGCAATAAAACATGCCGTCCTTGATGAAGTTCACGGAATAACAATCGCCACCACCAAGCCCGACATGGTAACGTGATCGCTTGAATTCCTGGGACACGGTCTCAAGGGCTCCGAAAAACGCTTCGCCAAGATACCAGGCCTGCATACGCGTGCGCAGTCGCTGTTCTGGCACGTCGTGAAGGCGAATATCATGAGTGGTTCCTGGCCTCGTGCCAGACTGCCAAGGCCTATTTCAACGGCAATTTACGCGCGTCAAAAACCGAGGACGGCACGGCATCGTTCCGCCGTGCCACCAGCATATTGTCCGCCTGATTGTCCCCGTCGTCTTGCATGTTGCGTTCCGTTTCCTGCACTTTGGAGCGCCTTGGATCGTCGCACTGTCAGAGGGCGTCGAAGCAATCGTAGTTGCGAAGTTTTATGACCTTCCCTTCGCGGAATTCGAAAACGGCCACGCATTGTGCCCGAAGTTTCTGCCCTGCCCGCAAGGGCGGAAGGTCCGTTACGACGGTTCCATGCCAAACCATTTCCAGAACGACGATATCTCCGTGCGCGACGGTGTTGAGAATGTCGTATTTCTGTTGCTCGATAATCCCCTTGGACTTGTCAATATCCGCCTTGAGCGCGCTCAGGTCGCGGACCTGGCCGGCCGGTTTGAACGCATTTGGCATTTCGATCTGCTCAACGTCCGGGGCAAAAAACCCTTCCATCTTGCCGCCATCCATGGCTTCAACGGCACGCACAAAGCTCAAGGCCGCCGTTACGTTGGTCTTTTGGTGTATTGATTGCATCTTATCATCCTACTAGAACGTTGTTCTAATCTGATCACTAGAACATCGTTCTAACATCGTCAAGGACCCACCATGGCTAATCGCCGTCAAGATATTCTGGATGCCGCTTTGCCAATCTTTGTCGAAAAGGGATACATCGGCACCACGATCGCCGATATTCGCAAGGCCAGCGGCGCCACCACCGGCAGCATCTATCATTTCTTTTCCGGGAAGCCGGGCCTAGCGGTCGCTCTTTGGACAGATGCGAACGCCTTGTGGATGACGCGAGCCGAAGCCCAGCGCCAATCTCGCACGCCGAAGGAAATGGTAACAACAACGGTGCGCGCGCTCTTGGAATGGGCCACGGCGAACCGAGACCTGTTCCTGTTTTTCGAAGAGTTGCGTATCCGAGCCCATTCAGATCCCGAATTGCGGCCTATCCTCGATGAGATAACACAGACGCATGACGCTGCGGCCAAGGTCTATCGAGATTGGGCTGCACAAGGACAGGTGCGGGATATGGAGTGGCCCGTCGCCTCCGCTCTCATCGTGGGACCGGCCTATGACTATCTCAGAAAATGCGGACACATGTCCGATCACGGCGCAGCCATCGAAATGCTGGTGGAGAACGCTTGGAATTCTGTAAGCCTTGACCCTCAAGACTCCGACCGAAATAGTCACTTGTAGGAAAAGAGCACAAAGCTGACGGTCTGTGTCTTTGAGTGCACGTCTGCTTCCAAAACTCCGTTGATCAAAAGCTGACTGTCCGCTTCCCCGAAGGGTTTCAGCTGCCGATAGGCGCCCGAAAGTCCGGGAAGACCGAACCCCTGAGCCACGGGCTGGATGCTATGGGTTTTTCTGGAATTCGCCGGTTCGGAGGCCGTCGGCAGGTGATGGCGGAGCGGCGGCACCTGAGTCGCGCGCAGCGGCGAAGCCATCCGAGGTTGCCCAATTTCTCCACAACACCGAAAACTCCGTTGCGGAAACGATTAAGACTGGAGGGATAAGCGGCCCAGTTCTGAAGTGATCTCGCGCGATGAATTCTGCAAACCCGCAAGATAACGGTCCACTGCCTCTGTCCGGCTGCGAAACGCTGAGGTAAAATAGGTCATCCCTAAACTAGCAGCGACACGCCCCTGCTCGTTGAATACCGGCACAGCTAGCGTATTGGAATTACTGGGTTCAACGTGCGCCGCACGCTCAGCAAAGCCCTGCTTCCGAACGCGCTCGATCAACTTCCAAAGTCTATATGGATCGCGCGCCAACCCATTTTCATTGTCGGGGCTGTGCGAAAGCATTTCGATGGTCAATTCGATCTGTTCGTCCGGTGCAAACGCAAGATAGGCCAAGCCCAATCCCCGGTAAAAGAGCCCCAGCCGCATGTTGACCGTCTTGTGAAAGGGGGACATCGCGCTATCGGGAACGGTGGAAAACCGACCCACCACAGCATCGGTATCAAAAATGGCAATCGCGATAGGCCATTGATGCGCGCGCGTCTATGCACCGCCCAAGCCCGTCCCGCTTCAACGACCAGCGGGGCCTTGTGATACCCGGAACTCAATGAGTCGACCAATGCCGTCACTTGGTAGTCACCCTGGCGTGGGTCATTGTCGACACCTTCGGATATTCCCGGCGATAAGCGACAAGCAACTTTCGGAGAAACCCTGCGATTGAGGTCAGGACGCCGATCCTGACGGTCCCCGCTTCCGCGCGACCGGCAGCGCAAACCGAACGGCGCGTCTGCTCCAGTTGCCGAACCGCCGGCTCCACATCATCCAGGAAACGCTGCCCCGTCTTTCGCCAGCGTTTCGGCAATAACGCGTCCCAATCCACGCGATACACCCGTCACCAATACAGTCTTCGTGATCACTTCCCGTAGAATGGCTCCATCCGCGGAGCCGTTTTTTGCTCCGCGTCAGGAAATCAAAATGGCGCGGAAATCATTGACATTGGTTCGCGTGGGCCCCGTAACCAGTAGGCTCTGGGCGGCATCGAATGCGCTCCAGGCATCATTGCCGGCCAGCAGCGATTTGGGGTCGGCGCCTGCGGCGCGAATGCGATCGGCCGTTGTCCCGTCGCAGAGCGCACCGGCATTGTCTTCGGTACCGTCGCGGCCATCGGTGTCGGCTGCGAGCGCGTAAATGCCGTCGCGCCCGGCGATATCGAGCGCAAAACCAAGCAGGAATTCGCTGTTTCGCCCGCCCTTTCCCTTGGCTCGCACGGTTACCGTGGTCTCGCCGCCGGACAGCAGCAGACAGGGCGCGGTGAAAGGCTGGCCGCGATCTTTGATCTGAAGCGCGAGCGCCGCATGCACGCGGCCCGCGTCGCGAGCCTCGCCCTCGACGCGATCCGACAGGATGTGAACATCGTAACCACTTCGGCGAGCCTGCGCCGCGGCGGCCTCCAGCGAAACCTGCGCGCTGCCGATCACATGGCACTGCGCCGTGCCAAGGCGAGGATCGTCAGGCATCGGCGCCGAGCAATCCGGGTTGTCCAGCCATCGCATCAGTCCATCGGGCAAAGCCATGCGGTAGCGTGTGACGATTTGCCTTGCCTGATTGCTATCAGTCTCGTCGGCGATAGTCGGCCCGGAGGCCACGAGATGCAGGATATCACCGGGGATGTCCGACAGGACCAGCGTGCGCACCCGCGCAGGATGAGCCGCGGCCGCGAGACGGCCACCTTTAATGGCCGAAAAGTGCTTGCGTACGCAATTCATCTCGGCAATCGATGCGCCGGACTTCAACAGCGTGTCGTTGAGCGTCTGCTTATCGGCCAGATCCAACCCGCCGGCCGGCAGACACAGCAGCGCAGAACCGCCGCCCGAAATCAGCGCGACGAGTTGATCGTGCGGCCCCAACTCTTGCGCAAGCGCGAGGATGCGTTGCGCCGCCAAAAGGCTGTTATCATCGGGGACCGGATGTCCGGCTTCGATGGTCTGGATATCCCGGCATGGTTCGCCATAGCCATATTGGGTGACGACCACACCTTCGAGTTTGCCCCGCCCTGCATGGTGCCAGGCTGCCTCGAAAGCCCGCGCCATTGCCGCTGAACCCTTCCCGGCGCCAACGACGACGGTGCGGCCGCCGACAGGCTCGGGAAGAAACGTGCCGATCACGCGTTGCGGCTGCGCGGCGGCGACCGCCGCATCGAACAGTTGGCGCAAGAGCGCGTCGGCTTGCTCGGACGTCATGGTGCAGGACTGTGCGTTCATCACGGCAGTGCTATTTGACCCAGTGGTCGCGCTTGCCGAGGGCGATGTGGACCGATTTGACCTCAGTATATTCTTCCACGCCGTAGACGCCTGTCTCCCGTCCATTGCCCGATTGCTTGAAGCCACCGATCGGAAGCTCCGGCCCGCCGGCGATTGTCGTATTCACCCAGGTGCGGCCCGCCTCAACGCGGCGCATGGCGCGAATGGCCTTGTCGAGATCCTTCGTCCAAATGCTTGCGGCAAGACCGAAGATGCTGTCATTGGAGATTTCGATGGCCTCTTCGAACGTCTCGAAAGTCTGCATGGCCAAAACGGGGCCGAAAATTTCGTCACGAGCCACCGCCATCGTCCGTTCGACGTCAGTCAGAAGCGTCGGTAGCACGAAGCGTCCATGCTCGGTCTCAGCTGCACCGCCGCCACAGGCGACATTGGCTCCATCCTGCTTCCCGCTTTCGATGTAACCAAGAATTTTCTCGAAATGCTGCGGTGAAACGATAGCACCGAGCTGTGTTTGGGGATCGAACACATCGCCCATCCGGACACGTTTCAGCTTGTCTGCGACCAGCGCCGCGAATTCTCTCGCAATCGACTTTTCGACGACCAGCCTGCTGCCCGATACACAGCATTGGCCCGCATTGAAGCAGAGGCCGAACACAACACCATCGGCGGCATCTGCGAGATCGGCATCGGCGAAAACCACCTGCGGGTTCTTGCCGCCCAGCTCCAGCCCGAGCTTTTTGAAGTTTCCGGCAGATGCGATCAGCGCCCTGCGGCCAACATCGACCGAGCCGGTGAACGACAGCATGTCGATATCGTCATGCTCGGTGATCGCCTGGCCGACCTCGGGGCCCATGCCCGTGACGACATTGAACACACCAGCCGGCATGCCGGCATCGGACAAAATCTCGGCCATGCGCAGCGTCGTTGTCGACGTCAGTTCGCTTGGTTTGCGGACATCGGTCACTGCTTTGAAGGGCGGATAACACGCAAAGGAGCATCCGCCGAAAACAATTCGAAGCGCACGAGGCCCGACCTTGAACACCACACCACCAACAAACTACGGAGTATCGTGCGCGCTTTGGCGCGGTTGGCGGCAAGGCAGCACCATGCGGTGTCTTGTTTGGAGGCAGAAAGGACTCAGACTCGAAATCCTGATGTTCCGAGGGTTTGAGCAGACTCGCCTCGAGGCCAGTGACGACATCCACGCGTTGATCGGCCAGATCGTCGTCTCACCTGGCGCGGCCGGCAAAGTCGACCTCTGGCTGGAGGGCGACCTGGCGGGAATTCTCAGCCTGGCCTCGGGCACAAAAAAGCCCGCTCATCCAGAGGATGAACGGGTGCTTTTATCGATGGTTGCGGGGGCAGGATTTGAACCTGCGACCTTCAGGTTATGAGCCTGACGAGCTACCGGGCTGCTCCACCCCGCGCCAAATCTGTCGTTGAATTGCAGCTCTGTGTGCCGCTCAGACGCCGCCTATATAGGGGTGCAAATGCGATTTGGGAACCCCCTTGAAGCCCTTTGACGACATTTTTTTGACAGCCATTGAAACCTGGCGGTGCAATGGAGCGATTGCGCTGGGCCGGTTCAGGTTGTAAGTCTGGTTCTGGCCGCAACGGCCCTCCCCTCGCCCTGCTCCGGGCAAAAAATACTCAAGAGGCTTCGTTATGGAATTTCGCGAGCTTGGCCGCACCGGCATTTCCGTGAGTCGCATCTGCCTAGGCACGATGACCTGGGGAGAGCAGAATACCGAAGCCGAAGCCCACGCGCAGATCGATTACGCGCTTGAAAGAGGCGTCAATTTCCTCGACACCGCCGAACTCTATTCCACGCCACCACGCGCCGAAACCCAGGGCCGGACCGAGGAATTTATCGGCAACTGGCTGCAAAAATCCGGCCGGCGCGCCGATGTCGTGATCGCCAGCAAAATCACCGGTCCCGGCAATCAATGGATCCGTGGCGGACGCCCGATCGACGGCAAGGAAGTCGTCGCCGCGCTCGAGGCCAATCTTAAACGCCTCAAGACCGATTATATTGACGTCTACCAGCTCCATTGGCCCAATCGCCGGCACTATAATTTCAACCGTTCATGGGGCTTTGACCCCTTCTGTCAGGGCCGCGAAGGCGTTCGCGAGAACATGCTTGAGACGCTCGAAGCGCTGGACGCCCAAGTCAAGGCCGGCAAGATCCGCGCCGTCGGCGTCTCGAACGAAACGAGCTGGGGTCTGATGGAATTCCTGCGTCTGGCCGAGGCCAACGGCCTGTCTCGCATCGCCTCGATTCAGAACGAATATAATCTCCTGCGCCGGCATTTCGATCTCGATCTGGCCGAAATCGCTTACTTCGAAGAGATCGCGCTCCTCGCCTACTCCCCGCTCGGGGGCGGCGTTTTGAGCGGTAAATACCTCGACGGCCAAGTCCCCAAGGGCAGCCGGGGCGACATTGGCGATGTCTGGCGCTATAGCGCGTATTCCGAACCGGCAATCCGCGCCTATGTCGAGCTTGCACGAGAGCACAGCCTCGATCCCTCTCAGATGGCGCTCGCCTACTGCCTGACCAAACCGTTCATGACCTCTGTCATCATCGGTGCGACGACGATGGCGCAGCTTGACACCGATATCGGCGCAGCGGATCTGACGCTCTCAGACGCGGTTCTTGAGGGAATCGAGAAAATTCACCGGCTTTACCCAAGGACGGTCTGACGCGCTTCTTATAGACACGCCTGTTCGTCCGACAGCCCTCCGGCTTCGGGTTTTGCGAAGGCAGGCGGTATGCGGCGAGACGTGGCCTCATACTGTGTAGATATATAAATGCGAGGCACGCCTCGCCGCATACATCCGGGATTTTCGGCTTATGGGTACCCCGCCGGGGACGATCCCCTCCCTCTTTCGAGGGTATGGCGCGCTGAACTGACCGGGCGTCCCGGGGTCGTGTCGCCTTGGCGCGAGTGAGCACCCTTTGGGCCTCCGCTGGAGCGACCTCCATCGGACCCGAACCGGCCTGGCGGACACACCCGGAGCGCCGCGGGACCAAATGAGACCTCGGCCCGGCCCCACGCTTCCCGTCTCTCCAGCTCTGCCCTCACCGGAAGCTCGTATGCATCCTCGCCCTTGGTGCGGCCGTGAGAGGAAGTATGGCAGAGGTTTTGAGGGCGGGGATAAGATTGCGGCAAGTGCTTTGGCTTAAAGCCGAATATCCCGCCCCTAAGCTCTCTCCGGCGCAATTCGCGCCATGCTTCATTCATCTGGACAATCTCATCAATATCACCTATAAATAACTGACCAGTCAGTAATTAAAAGAGTACAATGTCTAATCCCCCCAAATTCAAGCGCCGCAAGGAAGCCCGGCCCGACGAAATCGTCGAAGCCGCGCTCGAAGTGTTCGCGCGTCGCGGTTACGCGGCTGCCCGGCTCGATGACATCGCCGCGCGGGCGGGGGTCTCCAAGGGCACGCTCTATCTCTATTTCGAGAACAAGGAAGCCCTGTTCGAGGCCGTCGTCAGCCAGTCCTTTGCACCCAATATTGAAAGGGTTCGCGCCGTCATTGCGCAGGCAGAGGGCCGCATCGGGGTGCTCTTGCCCATGCTCCCGCCGGTTCTTGCGCAGATCATGCGTTCCGTGCCCGTCGCCGCCATCGTCAAGATGGTGATCGGGGAAAGCCAGAATTTTCCCAATATCGCCCGATCCTGGTACGAGGTCATGGTCAACCCCGTCGTGGGACTGGTCACCCAGACCATCGCAGATGCGCAGGCACGCGGCGAAATCCGTCCCGGTGACCCACGAAATTACGCCATCCAGTTCGTTGGCCCGATCTTCATGTCGTTTATCTGGAACACGACCATGGTGCCGGTGGGCGCCGAACCCTTCGACATCGAGAGCCTCACCCGTCAGCACGTCGATACCATCCTGCGCGGCGTTCTCCTCGATCCGGAGATCCGGCCATGAGACACGTGCTCCGCCCCGTCATCGCCGTTCTCGTCCTCGGTGGGCTCGCCTATTTCGGATACTGGTATGTCACCCGGCCCGCCGAGCCGGTGGTCCTCAATGGCTATATCGAAGGCAACATGCTCTACCTCGCCGCACCCATCTCCGGTCCGCTCCGCGACCTTGCGGTTGCCGCGGGAGACAGGGTGGATGCGGGCGATGCGCTTTTTGCGCTCGATGAGAGCATCATCGACGCCCAGGCCGCTCAAGCCCAGGCTGCCGTCGATGCCGCGCAAGCCCAGCTCGACGATGCACGGGAGGGCCAGCGTCCCGCCGAACTCGCCGTACTGTCCGCCCGCCGCGACGGCGCACAAGCCACGTATGACGAAGCCCAGACCGAACTCCAGCGCGTGCGCGAACTCGTCGAACGCGGAACGATGGCACAGGCCCGGCTCGATCAGGCGCAGGCCGCCGCCGATACAGCCAACGCGGCACTTGCGCAGATCAGCCGGGAACTCGAAGCCGCCCAGCTCGGTGCCCGCCGGGGCCAGATCGCCGCCGCCGAAGCGAACGTGACGCAGGCCCAAGCCGCACGCGCGGAAGTCGAGGCCCGGCGCGCGCAGTTGCGTCCAGAGGCCCCTGCCGCCGGCCGCATCGACGACGTCTATTTCCAGACCGGCGAATGGGTCTCGGCAAACCAGCCCGTCATCGCGCTTTTACCCGACAATGCCGTTCATATCCGGTTCTTCGTGCCCGAGCCCACCCTGCCGCTCTACGCTCCGGGTACCGAGGTGACCTTCACCTGCGACGGCTGCCGGGAACCGATGACGGCCACCATCACATCCGTCAGCGCCGAGCCCGAATTCACCCCGCCGGTGATCTACAGCCGCGATAGCCGTGGCAAGCTGGTCTTCGCGGTCGAAGCAGCGCCCGAACACCCCTCCGGCCTTGCGCCGGGCCAGCCCGTAGACGTTCTGGCGCTGGGACAAACCATAGAACGGCAGGAGCACGCCGATAGCCATTGGGACCCGCTGTCCTGGCTTGAGAGTTTGATCCCTCCCGAACCCAGTGCGCCCGAGGAGCAGTGAGCCATGGCCGACGCCATCGTGGTCAAGGACCTCAACAAGAGCTTCGGCGACAAGCACGTGGTCCGGGACGTCTCGCTGACCGTCGCCGAGGGCAAGGTCACCGGCTTTCTCGGTCCCAATGGCTCGGGCAAGACCACGACCATGCGCATGTTGTGCGGGCTTTTGACGCCAGATAGCGGCGAAGGATCCTGTTTCGGGCTCGATATCGTCAGGGATTCGCGCCGGATCAAACGTCTGACCGGCTATATGACGCAGAAATTCTCGCTCTATGAGGACATGACCATCGAGGAGAATTTGATGTTCGTCGCACGCGTCTATGGCATGAGCGACCGCCGCAAGCGCGTCACCGAGGCGCTGGTCAAGCTCGGCCTCGAAGCGCGCCGCCGGCAGGTTGCCGGTGCGCTTTCGGGCGGCTGGAAACAGCGCCTCGCGCTGGCCGCCGCGACGCTGCACGAACCGCGCCTGTTGCTCCTTGACGAACCCACCGCAGGCGTCGATCCCAAGGCCCGCCGCGAGTTCTGGGACGAAATCCATGCTCTCGCCGCGGAGGGCCTGACCGTCATGGTCTCGACCCATTATATGGACGAGGCCGAGCGCTGCCACGACATCGCCTATATCGCCTATGGCGAACTGATCGCGCGCGGCACGGTGGACGAACTCGTCGAGCATTCGGGACTTTCGACCTATGTCGGCGAAGGCGCGGGCGCCGACAGGCTGGTGCCCGAGTTGACGGGCAAGCCCGGCGTCGAGATGGTCGCGCCCTTCGGCTCGTCGATCCATGTGAGCGGACCGGACGCCGACGCGCTCAAGACCGCGATCGCGCCGTTCGAGAAAGCGCCCTACACCTGGCACCCGGATCGCCCGACCATCGAGGACGTATTCATCCATTTGATGAACCGCTCGGAGGACAATTTCCGATGATCTGTGGCCTGCATTTCGTTGGCACGGCCCTTCGGGTCTCACACTCCTTGTGCCCTGCGCCGCTTCAAAATGGCGATCAGGGCAGGAAGAGAGCGCAGTGCGATGCGGGACATCGTGCAAGCTCTCTGACGCCCCCTGTCGCCATTTTCAAGCGGCCCTCCGGGTCGGATTTTGGCGGCCGCCTCCGGGCACGGAGCGAAAACCCGTATGGACAATACGCTTTTTCGCTCCGCACCCGTATGCGACTCGCCAAAATCCGACGCAGGGTACAAGGAGTGTGAGAAATGCAGGCCAGCACGCGCATCACCGCGATCATGATCAAGGAGTTCATCCAATTGACGCGGGACCGGCTGACCTACGCCATGATCCTCGGCGTACCGATCATGCAATTGCTGCTCTTCGGCTTCGCGATCAATACCGATCCGCGCGACTTGCCCGCCGTCCTGCTCGACCTCGACAATTCTGCCTATTCGCGCTCGGTCGCTGCCGCGATCCGCAACACGGGCTATTTCACCTTCACCGAGGAAGCCAGCGGCCCTGCGGACATCGACGAGGCGATAGAAACCGGCACGGCCCAATTCGCTATCACCATCCCGGCCGATTTCTCCCGCCGCGTCGTGCGGGACGACAATCCGCAAATCCTTGTCGAAGCGGACGCGTCGGACCCCACAACCGTCGGCAGCGCGCTGGCGGCCCTCTCCAACCTGCCCGCTCAAGCGCTCGCGCATGATCTCTCCGGCCCGACCGCCCGCGCCCCGGCGGTTCCGCCCTTCGAAATGGTCATCCACCGGCGCTACAACCCCGAGGCGATCACCGCGTACAATATCGTGCCAGGTCTGTTAGGTATCGTCCTCACCATGACCCTCGTCATGATGACCGCGCTGGCTTTGACCCGCGAGCGCGAGCGCGGGACGATGGAAACCCTGCTCTCGACCCCGGTCGAACCCATCGAGGTGATGATCGGCAAGCTCGCGCCCTATGTGGGGATTGGCGCCATCCAGACGGTCATCATCCTCATTCTGGCCCGGCTGATTTTCGGCGTTCCACTCTCGGGCGGCTGGGATGCGCTGACGCTTGGGGTCCTGATGTTCATCATAGGCTCGCTGGCGCTGGGGTTCCTCTTTTCCACCGTCGCGAAAAGCCAGCTCCAGGCCATGCAGATGTCCGTCTTTTACATCCTGCCCTCGATCCTGCTCTCGGGCTTCATGTTCCCCTTCCGGGGCATGCCCGAATGGGCGCAGGTGCTCGGCACCGCGATTCCGGTGACCCACTTCCTGCGCGTCGTGCGCGGCTCGCTTTTGAAGGGCGTGGGGATAGCGGAGGCCTGGCCGAGCCTTCTCGCGCTTGCGATCTTCGTGGTCGTCGTCACCGCCGCGGCGATGAGCCGCTACCGCACCACGCTCGATTAAACTTGATTAATTGCGCGCCACGGCATAGCCGTTGGTTAGGGTCTGGACCCTAATTATGCGCCGGTGTTAAAGGAGACGCCTTGACCGCTGAGGTTTCCGCCCGCAAGGGCACAACGGTAGACGAAATGGTCCGTGCAATCGCCGAGGCAATCGTCAACGGCGAGTGGTCGCCCGGTACCCGCCTCGACGAGCACGGGCTTGCCGCGCGGTTTGAGGTTTCGCGCACGCCTGTCCGCGAGGCGCTGAGTCAACTCGCCGCCATGGGGCTGGTCGAACGCCGGCCCAATCGCGGCGCCGTCGTCGCGAGCCTCGAGGACGACCGGCTCCTCTCCATGTTCGAAGCCATGGGAGAGCTCGAGGCCACCTGCGCCCGCTTGTCTGCCGAGCGCATGACCGTCACCGAGCGCGCCCGGCTCGAGGAGGCTCACCTCGCCTCCGCGGTCCATGTGCGTTTGGGCGCCGTCGCGGCCTATGAAGCCTATAACGCGCGCTTCCACGACCGCATCTGCGAAGGTGCGCATAACGGCTATCTTACGGAAATGGCGATGCTCACGCGCGCCCGGCTCGCGCCCTTCCGGCGCGCGCTGTTTGCACACCCTGAGCGGCTGGCGCAATCCTACGAAGAACACGACGCCATCGTCACGGCTATCCTGCGCGGCGACGCATCGGCTGCCGAAACCGCCATGCGGGAGCATCTTGCGGTCTTCGACCGGCACCCCGGCATGGTGCAACGGTCCGCCGACACGACGCATATGACGTCGCGTCCCCTCGCATAGGAAAACGGCGCCGGAGGGGTCCGGCGCCGCGTTTGCTCAACGCTTCTCGCGTTTGTCCTCGCGCAATTCGAACCATAAGGCGTTCAGAATGGCGAAGCTGCATGCCAGCCCCACGCCCAATATCCAAGACATATACCACATCGGCCGATCTCCTCAGTAGGCGTTGGGGTTTTTCGAAAGGCTCTCGCCGCTGACGGGCCCGCTCATCACCTTATAGACCCAACTCGTGTAGGCGATGATGATCGGCATGAAGAACACCGTGGCGACGAGCATGATGAACAGCGTCAGATGGCTCGAGGACGCATCCCAAACCGTAAGGCTCGCATCCGGGTTGTAGGAGGACGGCAACAGGAACGGGAACATCGAGAGCCCTGCCGTCGCCACGATCCCGGCAATCCCGATGGCCGAAGCGAGGATCGCGACGACGTCGCGCCCCAGCCGTAGCCCGATCACCGCCAACGCCATCCCGGCAAAGCCGAGAACCGGCGCCGCTATGGTCCAGGGATGCACGCTGTAATTGGCGAGCCACACTCCGGTCTGCCGCGTCACCTCCTTGGCGAGCGGATTCGATCCGGCATCGGTCACCACCTGTGAGGTGATAACGTACCCCTCCAGCCCGAAGGCGACCCAGACCCCGGCAAGCGCAAAGAGGACGATTGCGGCAATGCCCGACCACTGCCCGTACCGCGCGGCGCGCTCGGCGATATCGCCATTGGTCCGCTTGGCGATGACGGACGCCCCCAGCGTCACGACCATCGCAAGGCTGACAAGCCCAGCAACAAGCGCGAACGGCATCAGGAGGCCGAAGAAATTGCCCAGATAGGAAGGCCGCAAGGTTCTATCGAGGTCGAACGGTGCCCCCAACAGCGCGTTCCCCACTGCAACCCCGAGGATGAGCGCGGGCACAAAGCCGCCGATAAAGAGCGACCAGTCCCACACCGCCCGCCAGCGATGATCCGCGATCTTGCCGCGAAACTTGAAGCCCACGGGCCTGAGGATCAGCGCGAGAAGGATGACGATCATCGCAAGGTAGAATCCCGAGAATGAGACCGCATAGAGCGGTGGGAACGCCGCGAAGATCGCACCGCCCCCGAGGATGAGCCACACCTGATTGCCTTCCCAGGTCGGGCCCATCAGATTGATGAGGACGCGCCGCTCCTCGTCGGTCCGGGCGACGGCAGGCAGGAGCGTGCCGATCCCCAGATCCATGCCGCCCATAATGGCAAAGCCGATCAGGAGCACGCCGAGCAACGCCCACCAGATGAGGCGCAGGCTCTCATAGTCTATGGGAATGAAGTCCATTGTCCTTGCTCCTTATTCTGCGGGCGCCAGGCGCGTGTCCCGGCCGTTCCCGTTTCTCTCGGGTTCTCCGGTCAGAAGCGCGCCATAGTCCTTGGGTCCAGCCTTGATCGCCTTGATCATCAGGATGACCATAATGATCGCGAGCACGGTGTAGAGCGTCACATAGAAGGTGAGGCTCAGAACGAGGTCGGTCACAGTGAGGCCTGATGCCGCGTAGAAGGTCGGCAGCACGCCCTCGATGGCCCAGGGCTGTCGTCCGTATTCGGCGATCACCCACCCGGCCTCCGCCGCGAGCCAGGGCAGCGGCAGCACCGCGACCCCCGCAATGAGGAACCATCTATGCTTCAAAAGCGTCCCCCGCGATGCCTTCCAGAAGGCGAAGCCGAAGAATGCGATGAAGAAGAAGCCGATGCCGACCATCAGCCGGAAAGTCCAAAAGAGCGGCCAGACATCGGGCACGGTATCCTGCGCCGCCATGGCGATCTGCGCGTCCGTCGCGTTTTCGATATCGTCGCGATACCGCTTGAGCAGGAGCGCATAGCCGAGCGTGTCCCAGCTTTCCACGATAGTCCGGCGTGCCTCCACGTCGTCGGGTTTCTCCTGCAGCGCCGCGAGCGCCGTATATGCGCCGATCCCCTCGCGGATACGATCCTCCGCGCGCGAAACGAGCTCCTCGATCCCCGGCAGTTCGGTATCGAACGAACGCGTCGTGATGATACCCAGCACCCACGGAATCTTGATCGAGAACGTCTCGTCATTGCCCGTCGGGAACGACACAAGGCTCAGCCCCGCCGGTGCAGGCTCGGTCTCGTACATCGCCTCGATGGCCGCGATCTTCATTTTCTGATGCTCGGTCGCGACATAGCCGCTCTCGTCACCCAGCACCACAACCGAAAGCGCCGAGGCCAGGCCGAAGCTCGCTGCGACCACCATGGAGCGCTTGGCCAGTTCGAGATGCTTGCCTTGTAGCGCAAAGAGCGCCGAGATGCCGAAAACGAATACCGCGCCGGTGACATAGCCGGCGCTTACGGTATGCACGAATTTCGCCTGCGCCACGGGGTTGAACATCACCGCCATGAAGTCAGTGATCTCCATCCGCATGGTATCGGGGTTGAACACCGCGCCGACCGGATACTGCATCCAGCCATTGGCGATCAGGATCCAAAGCGCGGAAAAGTTGGCTCCCAGCGCGACGAGCCAGGTGATGATGAGGTGCCCGACCTTGGACAGGCGGTTCCAGCCGAAAAAGAAGAGCCCGATGAATGTGGCCTCGAGGAAGAAGGCCATCAGCCCCTCTATTGCGAGCGGCGCGCCAAAAACGTCGCCCACGTAGTGACTGTAGTATGACCAGTTCATACCGAACTGGAATTCCATGACGATGCCGGTCGCCACGCCCATGGCAAAGTTGATGCCGAAAAGCGTGCCCCAGAAGAGCGTCATCTTGCGCCAGATTTCTCGCCCCGACATCACATAGGTGCTCTCCATGATGGCCATCATGAAGGAAAGACCGAGTGTGAGGGGGACGAACAGGAAGTGGTAGAGAGCCGTAGCTGCAAATTGCAGGCGCGACAGATCTACGACGAGTTGATCGATCATGAGAACTTGCCCCTGTATCTATGGCGGGCATTATGGCCCGCCAAACCGGGGTGGTAAACGCGCCTTCGGGCAAGAGCATTGATTTGAATCAACACGATAGGATGCCGGAGACGCGCGCGCCACCGCGGTTACTCCGCCATCTTAGAACCAGAGTCGTCACACCCGGAAGACGTGCAGGTGTCGCGCGGCATGGTGCCACGGGGGACTTGATCCAGGTCAAAGAACGGCCCCAAATAGTCCGCTATTCGATATCAGGCTGCACTAGCGTCCAAGCAGCTTGCCCCTCTGCCTCCCCCTCTCTCCTTCGGGCGGAGGGGCATCCAGAAAAAGGACCCCTATGCCGGAGGTTCAGTACAATAAAGGCGAACGCTCACAACTGCGTCGGCTGACGGAACTGCGCGCCAGGGGTGGGGCGCAAATAACCCTCGCCATCGTCATACCGCTGATCTCCGGCACCCTTTTGGTGCTCCAGGCCGCACTCCTCGCCAACGTGCTGGGCCAAGCGATCCAAAAGGGAATGCAGCTTTCCACCCTCTGGCCAATGATTCTCGGCATTGCCGGTCTCATCGCCTTGCGCGCCATTCTCGGCGTTGCGGGTGAGCAAGCCGGTCAGCTTGGCGCGGAAAAGATCAAACTTTCGCTCCGCCGTGAGCTCTTTGGCCAAATCCTGGACCGTCGCCGCGCAATGGGCCTTGCCCCGGCGTCAGGCGCTGTCACCGCAGCACTCGTTGACCAGACCGAAACGCTCGAACCCTTTTTCGCGCGCTATCTTCCTGCCATGGTGAGCGCGGCCATCCTGCCCGTCGCCTTCGCCGTGGTCGTTTTTCCCGTCGATTGGGTCGCCGGTCTCCTGTTTCTCGTCACGGCACCGCTGATCCCCCTGTTTATGGCGCTCGCGGGGTGGGGCGCGCAGGCGGCGACTGACAGGCAGGCCAAGGCCCTTGCCGAACTCTCCGCCCATTTCGCCGACCGCCTGCGCGGTCTTTTGACACTTAAGCTCTTCGGGCAGTCGGATGCCGCCATCGCCGCCGTCTACGACGCCAGCGAAGCGCTCCGCCAACGCACCAATGCAGTTCTGCGCATCGCCTTCTTGTCTTCCGCCATTCTCGAATTCTTCGCAGCCCTTGGCGTGGCGGGCGTTGCGCTTTACGTAGGCCTCACCTTTTTGGGTTTCATCCCCATACACCCCGAACTGACACTGACCGGCGGCCTGTTCGCTCTCATTATGGCCCCCGAAGTCTACAATCCCCTGCGCCAGCTCGCCGCCCACTACCACGACCGCGCCGCCGCCAGATCCGCACTCGCCGAGATCGAAACACAGATCGCGCAGATCGAAACGCCAGCAATACGCGCCGCCGAAGACCCCACATCCCTCGCAGCCGGCCCTATAGCGCTCGACATCGGGACGCTCACGATAAAAACCGAGACCGGTCGCCCGATCCTCGAAGGGCTCGATCTCTCGCTTGCTGCCGGCGCCCACCTCGCCATTATGGGCCCGAGCGGCATCGGCAAATCCACCCTCGCCCGCGCAATCACGCGCCTGCTCGACCATGAGGGCACGATAACGCTCGACGGCACACCGCTTGCAGCGATCGATGAATCCGCGCTGCGTAAACGCGTCGTCTTCATCACCCAAAAACCACGCATCTTTTTCGGGACTATCGCCGAGAACATCGCCTTCGCCGCCCCTGACGCGCCGTCCGCCGCGATCCGCCTCGCAGCCGAACGGGCCTGCGTCGCTGAATTCACCGACGCGTTGCCCGGCGGTCTCGACACGCGCGTAGGCGAGGGCGGCGAAGGCCTCTCGGGTGGTCAGATCCAGCGCATTGCGCTTGCCCGCCTGTTCCTGACCGACCCTGGCCTTGTCATCCTCGATGAACCCACCGCTCACCTCGACGCAGAAACCGAAGCCCGTGTGCTCGACGAAATCTTCGCCTTCGCTCGAGGCCGCACCCTGATCGTTCTCACTCACGCCCGAGCCATCGCCAGCCGCGCGGACAAAGTGATGACGCTGGCTGGCGGAAAACTGCTGCCGACCGCGGTCAAGCGAACCGCCCCAAACGGTTCGGCAAGACACGACGGCAGGGAGGGTGCATGAGATCCCTCTTCTTCTTCGCCCCGCTCCTGCGCCCCCACGTGAAGCGCTTCGCGCTCGCGTTGCTGCTCGCCCTCGTCACTCTCGTTGCGGGAACCGCCCTGCTTGGCGTCTCCGGCTGGTTCCTCACCGCCACCGCGCTCGCCGGCGCCGTCTCGTTCAACCTCTTCGCGCCGTCCGCCACCGTGCGTGGGCTCTCCTTCATCCGCATCCTCGCGCGTTATTTCGAAAAGCTCGTCGGCCACAACGCAACCCTCAAACTCCTCTCCACGATCCGACAATGGCTTTTCGGCGCCCTCTTCCCGCGCTTGCCCCTGCCGGACCGCTCGCTGCGCCATGGCGACCTCGTCTCGCGACTCACCGCCGACGTCGACGCGCTCGACGAAATCGTCCTCCTCGCCATCGGTCCGCTGATTGCCGCGCTCGTTCTCGGCGGCGCGATGACGGCGATCCTCTTTGCACTGCTCCCGGAGGCTGGCTGGATCTACCTCTCCAGCCTCCTTGCCGCAGCCATTGCCCTGCCGGCCCTGCTCATCGGCGTGACGCGCGGAACCGGCGCCGCGCTCGTTGAAGCCGCAGCAAGCCTGCGCGCACACGTTCTCGACGCCATCGCGGGGCAAGACGATATCGTTCTTTTCGGCCGCAAGGACCACACCGCCATCCGCTTCGCCGAAGCAGGCGAAACCCTGAGCCGCCTGCGCCGCCGCCAGGCCTTCGCGACATCGCTCGCCGCCGCTGCCGTCACTGCGCTCACCGGCCTCGCTTTCCTCGCCACGCTCTATTTCGGCCTCTCCGCGTTCCAAGCCGGAACCCTCTCGGGTCCAATCCTCGCGGGGCTCGTTTTCGGCGTCATGGGCAGCTTCGAGGCCACCAACGCCATCATTCGCTCTGTCGGCAAACTCGGCGAGGCTTCCGCATCCGCCGAACGCCTCCACGCCATCGCAACCCTGCCCTCCGCCATTCGGGAGCCCTTGCGCCCCGTCGCGCTTCCCGAAGGCACCGGCATTGCGTTCGAAGGCGTTAGCTTCGCCTATCCGGACGGCGAAACCGTCCTCGATGGCATAGACCTCACCATCGCCCCGGGAGAGCACATCGCCATCGGTGGCCCGAGCGGCGCGGGCAAATCCACGCTTCTTGCCCTGCTCCTGCGGCTCCGCGACCCGCAACACGGCCGCATCGCCATCGCCGGCGCGGATATCCGCGACGTCGGCCTCGCCGACCTCCACGCGCGTGTTGCCCTTCTGAGCCAGGATAGCCCCGTCTTCTTCGATACGGTCCGCAACAACCTCTCGCTCGCCCGCCCCGAGGCGACCGACGCCGAGCTCTTCGCCGCGCTCAAAACTGCGAGACTCGACGATACGATCCGCGCGCTCCCCAGAGGACTCGACACCGTGATCGGCGAAACCGGAACAACGCTGTCGACGGGCCAGCTCCGCCGCCTCTGCCTTGCCCGCACGCTTCTCGCTCCCGCGGCAATCGTCGCGCTTGACGAGCCCACCGCCGGCCTCGACCGAGAAACCGAACTGGCCTTCCTCAACGATTTGCCCCAGGCTCTCGCGAACCGCACGGTCATTCTTGTGACCCATGCCGCCCTGCCACCCGAGCTCGCCCTGCGCACGCTCACCCTCGCGCACGGCAAGCTCGAAGCGACTGTTTGATCTCGATCAAAGTCCCGCTTCATCGCTCGTGAGAAACGGTGCACACGATCTCACAGGGACGATTCCGCCGATGCAGGACGCCATCGTTGCCGCGTATGCCAAGCCGGTACCGCGCTACACGAGCTATCCCACCGCACCGCATTTCCATGACGGCATCGGCCCGGACACCTACGGCCGATGGCTTGACGCCAACAACGATACGGCAACCCGCGTCTCACTCTATCTGCATATCCCCTATTGCGACCGTCTATGCTGGTTCTGCGGCTGCCACACCAAACAGGTCCGCCAGTACGCCCCGATTGCCAGCTATCTCGAAGCGCTCTTCGCCGAAATCGACCTCGTCGCGGCACGACTCGCGAACACCACGATAAGCGCGGTCCATTTCGGCGGTGGCTCGCCCACCATGCTTCGCCCGGACGACATGCTGCGTCTCGACGCGCATCTGCGCGCCGGCTTCACCTTCGCCGGCGACGCCGAAATCAGCGTCGAAATCGATCCAAACGACATGGATGAAAGCCGGCTCGACGCGCTTTCGGCCATCGGCATGACCCGAGCCAGCCTCGGCGTGCAGGATTTCGACCCCCGTGTGCAAATGGCCATCAACCGCATCCAAACCTTCGAGCAGACCCGCGAGGTCATCGACGGCCTGCGGGCGCGGGGCGTTGCATCGGTCAATCTCGACATGCTCTACGGCCTGCCCCACCAGACTGCACGCTCGGTCCTCGGAACCGCAAAGCAAGTGCTGTCCCTCGCCCCCGACCGCGTCGCGCTCTTCGGCTATGCACACGTGCCCTGGATGAAAACGCACCAGAAGATGATCGACGAAAAGGCACTGCCCGACGCCAGGGGACGCTTCGACCAGGCCCAGCTCGCCGCTCAGACGCTTTTGTCCGGCGGCCTTGAAGCGGTCGGCATGGACCATTTCGCGCAGCCACGAGACAGCCTCGCCATCGCCGCGCGCACCGGCACGCTCAGACGCAACTTCCAGGGCTACACGACCGACGCCGCCGACATCCTCGTGGGCCTCGGCGCATCCTCCATCGGCCAGTTTCCCCAGGGAATTGTCCAGAACCAAGTCCCCACCGCCGACTATGCCCGCGCCGTGACCTCCGGTGCCTTCGCGACCGCGCGCGGCATCGAACTCACCGATACCGACAGGATGAACGCCTACGTCATCGAACGCATCATGTGCGATTTCGCCGTCTCGCGCGCGGACCTCACAAAAAAGTTCGGTCCCGCGGCCTCAAGCGTCTTCAACCGCGCCGACGCCTTCCTCGCCACACACAAGGACGGCCTGTTCGAGGCCGCCGGCGGCCACTACGTCGTCACCCCGCGCGGCAAGCGCTTCGTGCGCCACTTCGCGGCGGTTTTCGATGAATATCTCAACGAGGGCGCCGCTCGGCATTCCACCGCTGTCTAGCCCGGACTTCGCTGGCGCGGACCTTCGGGTCTCACTTGCAAAAACCGGTTCCCATCCCGGATCGGATTCGGGACAGGCCTTTTCGCATCCCACTCCAGCAGTCATTGCATCTGTCGATATGATCGCGTAAATATGAGTGCCCCTCTCATGTAATCTCCGAACGCGCCGCATCACCGCTCCATGGCCGCCCCCCAACCGCACGCGCAAACCGCCCTCATCCTCGACGCCCCGGACCCGCACGCCTGGGCGCAGACCCATTTCTCAGGTCTCTTCCCCTATCATTTCCAGGCGCCACCCGAGACAAAGCACACGCTCGTGACGCTGCCCGACCTGCTTGCCGACGACGCGGCGATCCTGCGCACCTTCCACGCCCGGCTCGTCGAAAACCGTGCCCCGCCCCCCGCCGCGGCAACCTATATGGCCGCGTGGTTCCCCGGGCGCGCCACGGGTGCGCTGGCCTATAGCCTCATCGGTGCGGATGCAGGGTTCCTCATCACGCCCGAGGCGGCGCAGTGGTATCTCCACCCCGGCGGCTGGCCCGACCGGTTCGAGCTGGCCGGCCCCGTCAAAGCCGTCGTCGCGCCGGATCACCCGTGGGCCGCGCAGAAGAATGTCGAAATCGTCCCCTCGCGTCAGGAACGGCTGACCCGCGTCATGGACGCCGCCATCGCCACCATGACCCCACTTATCGAGACGCTCGGCACGCTCTCGCGCGCCAGGCCCAAAAGTCTCTGGCCCGAAGTCGCAGACGGCATCGCCAGCGCACTTGCCTATCAGGAGCACATCGCGATCACCGAAGACCGCCTTGAGACACTCCGCGCCCTCTGCGCCCTTCCCGGCCTGCCGTGGAAGCGCCAACCGTACATCGAAAAACTGAAGACCAGTTTCGGCGCTGCCTGTGCGGTCCACAAATCCGGCTGCTGCCTCGCCTATACCGAGCCCTACGCGAACGTCTCCGAAGCCGATCTGCTTCCCAGCCAGCGCGACTACAAAGACACATTCCCCGAACCCGCCTGCGCACCCCGCTACTGCGACACCTGCCGCTTCCGCACACGCGACGACAGCATCGCCCGCCAACTCTGGTGGCGTGAACGGGACCACGCGAACGCACAGGTGTCATAGGGCCTGCTGCCAGGGGGAGAACCCAACCGAGAATCCGGCGGTTGGACTCTGACGTTTCAGCCCCTGCACCGGGCCGCGGTTTCGGAGGGCAGCTCGCCATATGCCTCGCGATAGACCGCCGAAAAGCGCCCCAGATGCGTGAAGCCCCATCGATACGCAATTTCCGCGATGCTCGAGGAATTGTCCGGCATCGCGAGTTCGTCGCGCGCGGCGTCAAGCCGAATGCTGCGCAAATATGCCATCGGCGTGGTATCCTTGAACGTCCGGAAACCCACCTCGAGCGCGCGGACGCTGACTCCGGCGTCCTCGGCGATCTGGGCTGAGGTCAAAGGCTCGGCAATGTTGGCATGCATGAAATCGATCGCGCGTTTGACATGGCGGGGCGCGGCCGGCGAAGGCGACCTCTGGAGGCTTTCAAAGAACTGATGCGGTCCCGCTTGAATGAGCAGGCGCAAAAGTGCCTGGGACAGCGACTTGATCGCGATCGGCGCGTCCAATAACAAACCGTTCTCCAGTCCTGTGGCCAGCGCATTCGTCACGCTCACCAATGTCCTGCCGGGGGCGGAGACAAGGTTGAGGGTCGGCTCGAATTCGATCGGACCGCAGGGAGCGTACCCGCTGATCGCCATGAACTCCTCATCGAGCATATAGGTGGGAATATTCAGCGCGAGAGCCTCGTAGCCCGTCGCTCTCCACATCTGCAATCGGTGCGGCCTCCCGAAGTCGAACAAGATCGCCTGTTCCCTAGAGGTCATGACCGTCGTGTCGCCAACCGTCAACGCCGCCTGTCCCGACAGCGGAACGTGGATGTGCAGCCCCTCGCCCGAACCAATCTGATCGATTTCGATATCCGATGCGTGAACGCCGTAAGCAACGCGCAAATCTTGCACACTGGCGACACGCAAAGCCCACGATACCGGCTGGCCCGAAGGTAACCGCACACGCGTAGGTGCCATGTCACGACTGAAAAATGCGCTCCACTCATCCTCGGTCTGGAATTCGTGGGTAGGGTAGTTCTGTAGACGACCGCGACCCAATTGCGTCCCCAATTTCGGTGCCATCTGATACGGACATCTGTCAGCCGATAATACTGACACATGTCAAGCACTGCTCGGGAATGGAAGCTCTTCTTATTTCGCATTGATGTTAATATGCACCACCGACACTCTGAGGCTGGCTGGTCGCCTTGCGTTTAATCGCATCTGTCCGGGTCGTCGATATGCCCCGAACCTTCTATGACTTTCTGCTAGACCCCAGGGCCCATCATCAATTGTAGATAGGGGTTAAGAGGCCCTAACGCCGGATGGTGACGCCGAACCGGTTGGCGAGTGCATCGACCATCGCATCGCCCATGGCCTGCCGCGTTTCGACCGTCGCCGATCCGATATGCGGCGCGAGGACAACGCGCGGGTCGGTTCGGAGCGCTTCGGGGACATGGGGCTCGGTTTCGAAAACGTCGAGCGCAGCACCAGCGATGCGGTTTCTCGCCAAAGCGGCGATCAGTGCCTTCTCGTCGATGATGGGGCCGCGTGCGACGTTGACCACATAGCCGTCCGGGCCCAGTGCATCGAGCACATCGGCATCGATCAAGTGTACCGTCTCGGGCATAAGCGGGCAGGTCACGACCAGCATGTCGGATGCGGCAGCGAGGTCACGAACGCTCGCGTGATAGGGATAATCGACAGGCTTGGGCCGTGGTCCCGAATAGGCGGTCTTTGCCCCGATGCAGTCGAGGCGCTTTGCGACCGCCGCGCCGATATGACCAAGCCCGACGATCCCCACGGTCATTGCGCCGAGCGAATGGGTGAGCGGCATGTCACCCTCCGGCCAGCGTCCGTCCCGGACGTGCAGGTGCCCATTCATCATGTTGCGGGTGACGTTCAACGCCAGCGCGAGGGTCAGGTTAGCCACCTCGTCGGCGAGGATGTGCGACGTGTTCGCAATCGGGATACCGCGTTCGTGGGCATAATCGGTGTCGATATTTTCGATACCCGCGCTGTAGCTCGATATGAGTTCGAGATTGGGCAACCGGTCGATGAGCTCCCGGGTGATCGGTGTCTTGAGCACTGCGATGCCACGGATCTCGGCGCCGATCTTGTCGAGCAGCGCGTCGGCTTCATCCGCATCCTCGGGCAGGACATGAACGTCGAATGCCGCGTTGAGGTCGTCAACGTGCCGCTGGGCAACGTTTGCCGCCAGCAGGATCGCGATCTTGCCGCTCATGATCTTTCCTCCATTTCGTCTATGCCCGACAGGCCCTTATCGCAGGGTTTTCGCGCCGAGGAAACTCACCAGGCAAGCGATTTGCCATCTCGGAAGAAGCCTCCCGAGGGCCCGTCGGCGGGTAGCGTTGCGGCCCAGACAATGCCTTCGGCGCCCTGTTCCACGCTGCGCGTGGCGCTGTGCCCTCCAAGCTCGGTGCGGACCCAGCCGGGGCAGACGGCGTTGACCTTGATGTCGCCATTGGCACGATTGAAAGCGACGCGGGTTATGGCGTTGAGCGCAGTCTTGGAGACGCGGTAGGGGATCGAACCGCCCCCCATGTCGGTCAGCGCGCCCATGCCCGAGGAGACGTTGACGATGCGGCCGTAGCCGTTGGCGCTCATTATGGGCAATGCGCGCTGGATCATGCGCCAGGCGCTCATGGCATTGTTGTCGATGGCTTCGAGGATGATATCCGCAGATGGGCCGTCGGGGCGGTCGCGTTCGGCGTTGTATAGACGACCGGCATTGTTGACGAGGATATCGAGCCTGCCGTGGGTATCGTCGAGCCAGTGGAAGAACGCCGCGACCGATGCGTCGTCCGAAGGATCGAGCATATGGCCTTCGATATTGGGATGGTTCAGTGTGGCGAGCGCGCCGGCGATCTGTTCCTGCCGGCGCGCAGTGAGAACGACGTGGACGCCGACATGCGCGAGCTGGCGGCAGGTCTCAAGGCCAATGCCCTGCGCGGCTCCGGTGACGACGGCGATGCGGTTATCTGTCATGGCGTAGGTTCCTTTACGACGATCTTGTAGTTGAAGGCCGTCGTGCCGATCCGGTGCCAAAGCCGCAACCAGAACGGCATGGCCATCTCGGTGCCCCGTGCGGCAGTGATATCGCCCAGATCGATAATGCTGCGCCAGCCGAACGATTCGAGCAGGCGTCGAACTTCTGCCTTGGCACCGTCATCGTTCCCGCTGATGAAGATGTCGTGATCCCCGCTCACCAGCGAGGGGTCGGCCATCACCGCGCAATTGACGGTATTGAGCGCCTTGACCACTTTAGCGTCCGGCAGGGCGGCTTGAAGTTGCTCGCCGACAGATGTTGTGTTGCTCAGTGCGGGATCAAGAACCGGCAGGCCATCGGGCACGGGGACCAACGGGTTGGTCACGTCGATAACGACCTTGCCAGCGAGGGCCTCGGGGCCTGCCAGGTTGGCTGCGTCGAGCGTCGCTGTGCCAGGGACCGCGATAATGACCATCTCGCCAAATCTCGCCGCGTCGGCGAAGCTCCCGTGGCTGGCGTTGGCGCCGTTCGTCTCCGCCCAGGCTATGGTTTTGGGATGGCCCTTTTCACGCGCGGCTATCATCACCTCATGGCCGAGCCCGGCCAGCCGGGTTGCGAGTGCATTGCCGACCATGCCCGTTCCCAGAACGCCGATTTTCATTGTTGTGTCCTCCAGGTGGGGCGGCGCGGGACGCGCCGTTAGAGGAACACATCGGGTCACAGGTGAGCGATTGCAATGGGTTGGTCAAATTCGCCTATGACCAGCCTTCGTCAGGGCAGCGGGCGCGCTAACCGGCCTCCGGTCTGAACCCCGTATAGTTCTCCGCCAGCGTCCGGCGGGCATGAATCGAGGCTTTAAGATAGTCGAAATCCGCACGCTGGATCTTGCGGCCGAAGGGGCCGGTTTCGGGGAAGGTATGGAGGAGCTGGGTCATCCACCACGAAAAGCGCTCGGTGCGCCAAGTGTTGGCGAGGAGCTTTTCGGAGTAGGCGTCGAGACCGGCTTCCGATTTTTCCGCGTAGTATTCGGTGAGCGCCGAAGCGAGAAGACCGACGTCGTGGATGGCCATGTTGAGGCCTTTTGCACCGGTGGGGGGCACGATATGCGCGGCGTCGCCAGCAAGGAAGAGGCTATTGAAACGCACGGGCTCAGCGACGAAACTGCGCAACGGTGCGATGGATTTTTCGATCGAAGGGCCGGTCTTGAGAGCTTCGGCCACCTCAGGGTTGAGACGGGCGCGCAGCTCATCCCAAAATGTATCGTCGGACCAGTCCTCAACCTTTTCGGCTGCATCGACCTGGACGTAGTAGCGCGAGCGGGTGTGGCTGCGCATGGAACAGAGTGCGAAACCGCGGTGGTGGTGGGCGTAGATCAGCTCTTCAGCCACAGGCGGCTGTTCGACAAGGACGCCGAGCCAGCCAAAGGGGTAGACACGCTCGTAGATCTTGAGCGCGGCTTCGGGGACCGATTGGCGGGAGACGCCGTGGAAGCCGTCGCATCCGGCGATGAAATCGCAGGCGATTTCGTATGTTTCGCCGTCCTTGCGGTAGCGGACCCTGGGCGTGGCGGTATCGAAATCGAGGATTTCGACGTCTTCAGCCTCATAGACGGTTTTGCCGCCGGTTTGGATGCGGGCATCCATCAGATCGCGGGTCACCTCGGTCTGGCCGTAAACCATGACATGGCGGCCGATCAGGCCTTCGAAATCGATGCGCAGCATATCGCCGTCGAACGAAAGCTCTACGCCCTCGTGGATGATGCCCTCGGCGTTCATGCGGGTATCGACGCCGATCGATGAGAGGAGTTCGACCGAAGCCTGTTCAAGAACGCCGGCGCGGATGCGGGACAGCACGTAGTCGGCGCTTTTGCGCTCGACGATCACCGCATCGATACCAGCCTTTTCGAGTAAGCGCCCGAGGGTAAGCCCTGCCGGTCCAGCGCCGATAATCGCAACCTGTGTGCGCATATTCTCTCCTCCATATCGCGGCTGAGAATGCCGCCGGGAAAGGGATTTTCCAATGGACAGGGCGGACAATCAGTTGGATTATCCGAACATGAACACGATCCCGACATATGCACTCTATGGAGAGCTCGACACCGGCAGCGATGGATGGCTGCACTGGGAGACGATCACCTCGCGCTCGCAACTCTACGGCTTTCACATTGCGCCACACCGGCATGAGCAGTTCTTTCAGATCCTCTATCTTGCGAGCGGGGTTGCAGAGGTTTCTATCGACGCGGAGAGCCGGGAATTGGCTGGGCCGGCGCTCGTGACCGTGCCGCCACTGATCGTGCATTCCTACCGGTTCAGCCCCGATGTCGAGGGGGTGGTGCTAACGCTTTTTGCGCGGGACGTGCGGGCGGTGCTTTCCGACGTGCCCGAGATGGTCGGAGATGTGATGCGGCCGCGCGTGGTCGCCAATCTCGCGGCGCGCGGCGTGGACGGGGAGATCGATCATGCAGTGCGGCACCTCGTCGTCGAAGCGGACCGCGTTGCGCCGGGGCAGATCGCGGCACTCAAGGCGCGGCTGATGCTCCTTTTGCTGGCGATCTGGCGGCTCGACAGCGCCGGGTTTGGTGGGACGGGAGATCGCGCCGAAATACTGGCTCGGGATTATCAGGCGCTGGTGGACGCGCATTTCCGCGAGAGCCGGGCGGTGCCGTTTTATGCCCGGAGGCTGGGGATCACACCCACGCATTTGAACCGGGTGTGCCGGCGGGTGTTCGGGGCCTCGGCACTTGCCGTGATCGAACGGCGGGTGGTGCTCGAGGCCAAGCGGTATCTGCAGTTCTCGACGCTTTCGATCAAGGAGATCGGGATTTTGCTGGGGTATCCCGACCCGGCGTATTTCAGCCGGTTCTTCGCCCAGCGGGCCGGGATGGCGCCGACCGCGTTCCGGGGACGCGGCTAAAGCCCCAATTCAGCAATCGTTTCCCGCAACGTGCGCGCCAGAATATCCACCGAAGCGTTGGTGGGGGTGTCTTCTCTTGCCGTGA
The DNA here is from genome assembly GCF_044811015.1 of Pelagibacterium halotolerans. Classification (GTDB taxonomy): domain Bacteria; phylum Pseudomonadota; class Alphaproteobacteria; order Rhizobiales; family Devosiaceae; genus Pelagibacterium; species Pelagibacterium halotolerans_A. The sequence goes on along the minus strand of NZ_CP085243.1, from coordinate 3,074,957 downwards.
GCCCCACTGCACCCCTTGTATCGGCTGTGTCGATGGGGAGGAGTTCGAGGCGGCCGGCGGAAAGCTCGCGGTCGATTACGCCTTCGGAGATGATCCAGACGGCGTCGTAATCCATGACAAAGGCGCGGCCGAACGAATCTGAAACCGTTTCGATAGCGCGGGGGAAGGTTGCCTGCCCGTGGGAGAGCAGGAAACGGTCGACGAAGGGCCGGATGACGGAGCCGGTGGGCGGCATGAGGACGGTAAAATCGCGCAGGGCGGCGAAATCGAAACGTGGAGCGGCAAGGAGCGGGTGGCCCTTGCGGACGGCGAAGCGGACCTGTTCGGAATAAAGATACTCGAAATGGAGCCCGCTCATGTGCTCGGGTGCCGCGAGGCGGCCTATGACGAGGTCGAGGACACCCAAGCGGAGCTGGTCGAGGAGCACCATATTTTCACCGGTCACAACCTTTATGGGGCTGTCGGTGTTCTCCTTGAGAAAGAGCGCCATGGCGCGGGGCATGATGCGGGCTGAGACCGTGGGCAGCGCGCCGACGCGGACCGGCGGGCCGGAACTGCCGCGGTCGAGGCTGTCGATGCCCTGCTGGATGGCGGCGATGGAAGCACCGGCATGGTGCAGGAACACTTCACCGTAGCGCGTGACGCGGACGCCCCGGCCCTCTTTTTCGAAGAGTTTGACGCCAAGGATTTCTTCGAGCTCGCGGATGGTTTTGGAGACGGCGGGCTGAGTGACGTGGAGCACTTCGGCAGCCTTGCCGATGGAGCGCTGGCGCGCGGCCTCGATGAAGGTGCGCAGGTGCCGGAAGCGGACACGACTGTCGATCATGGCTCGGGTCTCATTTAAAATAATAACTTTGCGGTTATAATTAAGGCTGGATGTTTTATTTTACAATACCGGGAGCACCCAACATTATAGCCAGACACATGGGAGATGCGCTTTGCAGTTTGCGCGCGTAAACGACGTCATGATCCACTACCGGCTGTCGGGATTTCTGGCCGACAAGCCCTTGATCGTGATGGTCAATTCTCTGGGAACGGATTTGAGGATCTGGGACGATGTCGTCCAGGCGCTCGAAAGCGACTATGCGGTGCTGGTTTACGACAAGCGCGGGCATGGACTTTCCGATCTCGGTACGCCCCCCTTTGCGATGGACGACCATGCTGCCGATTTGATTGGGCTTTTGGACTTTCTCGGGATCGGGAAGGCTGTATTTTGCGGGCTTTCGGTCGGCGGGCAGGTGGTCCAGGCGGTTTATGCCAGGGAGCCGGAGCGTGTTGCCGGGATCGTCTTTTCCAATACGGCGCCCAGGATCGGCGATGCGGCGTTCTGGAGTCAGCGGATCGCGGCCATTGAGGCGGGGGGGCTTGCTGCGGTGGCCGACGGGGTGCTCGCGCGGTGGTTTAGTGCGGATTTCCGCCAGAGCGAAACAAGCGACTTTCCCGGCTACCGGAACATGCTGCTGCGCCAGCCGGTCGAAGGCTATACCGGCACCTGTGCGGCGATACGGGATTTCGATATGCGGGCGGAGGCGGGCAGGATCGCCGTTCCGGTCGCTTGCATCGCAGGGAGCGAGGATGGCGCGACGCCGCCGGATCTTGTGCGTGGGTTTGCAGATGCGATCGATGGCGCAAAATTTCATCTGATCGAAGGGGCGGGGCATATCCCCTGCATTGAGGCGCCCGAGCGCGTGAGCGCGATTATCCGCGATGTGGCGGAAACGGCATTTTCGCAATAGGAGTAGAGGCGACATGAGCGAGGAACACGGCGCGCGGGCGCGCTACGAGGAGGGGCTGGCGACGCGGCGGGCGGTTCTGGGCGAGGAATACGTCACCCGGCGGTTGGAAAAGACGACGCCGTTCGAAGCTCCGTTCCAGGAGCTCATCACCGAGGCGGCCTGGGGGCATGTGTGGTCGCGCGACACCTGGAGCAAGCGCGAGCGCTCGATCGTCACCATCGCGCTTCTGGGTGCTCTCGGGCATTACGAGGAAATGGCGATGCATGTGCGCGCAACGCGCCGGACAGGCGCGACGGAGGCGGATCTGCAAGAAATCATGCTGCATCTGGCGATCTATGCGGGAGTGCCGACGGCGAACCATGCCATCGGGATCGTCCGTGATATATTGAACGAGAAGATGGGAGCCGAGGAATGAACGAAGTCCTGCCCAACACAGCTCGGGAGGCGGCGCCATTTCCGGCGCGTGACCGCAACTGGCACCCGGCAGCGGATACGCCAGGGTACAAATCCACCGTGCTACGGGCACCGAAAAAGGCGCTGATTGCGTTCGAAAGTACGCTTTCGGAAAAGACCGGACCGGCTTTCGGGCACAACATGCTTGGCGAGCTCGATAACGATCTCATACACAACTACGCCAAGGCCGGAGAGTCGGCGATCGGTGAACGGATCGTGGTGCACGGACGCGTACTCGACGAAATGGGGCGGCCCGTGCCGGACGTGCTGGTGGAATACTGGCAGGCCAATGCCGGGGGGCGGTATCGCCACAAGAAGGAAACCTATCTGGCGCCGCTCGATCCCAATTTCGGCGGGTTCGGGCGCTCGATCACCGACAAGGAAGGTTACTACTTCTTTCATACCATCAAGCCCGGGCCATACCCTTGGCCGAACGGGGTCAATGACTGGCGGCCCGCGCATATCCACTTTTCGCTGTTCGGGTCGGGTTTTGCCCAGCGACTCATCACACAGATGTATTTCGAGGGAGATCCGATGATTCCCAAATGTCCCATCGTGAACACGATTTCCGACGCGCGGGCCATCGATCAGCTCACGGCGGCGCTCGATTGGGCGAATACCATCCCCATGGACAGCCTTGCCTACAAGTTCGACATCGTATTGCGGGGCCGGCGTTCGACTTTCTTTGAAAATCGTCCGGAGGGAAATTGATGGCTCAGGCGCTCAATCAGTTGAAGGAAAGCCCTTCGCAGACTGCGGGACCTTACGTCCATATCGGCGAGGTGCCGAATTTTTGCGGGATTACCGGGGTCTATGCCGAAGATCTGGGCAAGACGATGATTTCGGACGGGGTGCGCGGCGAGCGGATCACCGTCACGGGGCGAGTGATCGATGGCGGTGGAAACCCGGTCAGCGATTGCGTCGTTGAGATCTGGCAGGCGGATGCGGCGGGGATTTACAACAGCCCCGAAGAGCATCGGGCAGGCGTGGATCCGAACTTTACCGGCTTCGGGCGGTGTCCGGCGGATGCGAATGGCGTCTATAGCTTTGAGACGATCAAGCCGGGGCCGGTCCCCGGGCCAGGCGGGAAGATGATGGCACCGCACATCACGTTCTGGATCGTAGCGCGCGGGATCAATATCGGGCTCCACACGCGGATGTATTTTCCCGAGGAGGAGGAGGCCAACGCGAAAGATCCCGTGCTTGCTATGGCGCGGCCGCTCGGACGCGAAGGCACGTTGATCGGCCGGCGCGAGGGCGATACGGTGACCTTCGACATCTATCTTCAGGGCGAGAACGAGACAGTGTTCTTTGACGTCTGATCCCCCGAGCGTGTCCAGAAAAAGTGGGCACCACTTTTTCGCTTGCGCAGCCCTTCGGGTCGGTTCGGACGCGCGATAAAATAAAGATTCGCATGACCGCATCCCCGTTCGATCATCCCCTCTTGTCCGGTCTTCTCGGTGACGATGAGGTGTCCGTACTCCTTGGCGCGGAGGCCGATCTCGATGCCATGGCGGCGTTCGAGGCGGCGCTGGCGCGGGCCGAGGCCGTGGCGGGACTGATCCCCGCCGAGGCAGGGCCGGCGATTGCCGGAGCGTGTGCGGAGTTCGTGCCCAACCGGGGCGAGATTCGCGCTGCGGTGGCACGTGACGGTGTGACGACGGTGGAATGGGTGCGGCAGTTGCGGGCAGCGGTGCCCGAGGCGTATCGGGAGTACGTGCATTTCGGTGTGACGAGCCAGGACGTGATCGATACGAGCCTTGCGGTGCGGCTCAAGGCGATCCTTGCGCTTTTCGAGGACCGACTGGGGCGGCTGATCGAGGCGCTGGCCGTGCTTGAGGGGCGGTTCGGGGCGAACCGGCTGATGGCACGGACGCGGATGCAGGATGCGCTTGAGATTTCAGTGGCCGACCGGCTCGCCGACTGGCGGCTGCCGCTTCAAAGGCATATCGAGCGGCTTTACGAGGTGAGCGCGCGCGTACTGGTGCTGCAATTGGGCGGTGCGGTCGGGGATCGGGCCAGGCTCGGGGAGAAGGCGGGCGAGGTGGCCGCGTTGATTGCGGCCGAGTTGGGATTGTCGGCTACGGGCAAGGCCTGGCACAGCCAGCGCGACGGGATATTCGAATGCGCATCCTGGCTCACCGGCGTTTCGGGAACGATCGGCAAGATAGGGCAGGATGTTGCGCTGATGGCGCTGAGCGGCGACCGGCAGATTGTGCTTGCCGGCGGCGGAGGATCGTCGGCGATGCCGCACAAAACCAATCCCGTGGCCGCCGAGGCGCTGGTAAGCCTTGCGCGGTACAACGCGGCACTTATTTCCGGTATGGGACAGGCGATGGTGCATGAGCAGGAACGGTCCGGCGCGGCGTGGACGCTCGAATGGCTCACATTCCCGCAGATGTTGATGACGACCGGCGCGGGATTGCTGCTGGCCGAGAGGCTGCTAGGGGCAGTTGAGGGGATCGGGCTGGGGCCTGTGATCAATTGTAGATAGGGTTTGACTTTGTATAAATCGTTCCATGCCAAGGCTTTTCGTGCCGCGCAGGATTATCCTCTGCGCGCGGGAAAAGCCGCCGGGAGTGGACGATTTATACAGAACCCTCCAGGCAGGTCGTAGTCCGGCCCCTTGTCGCGAAAAACCCCGCTTGCAGGCGGAGCAGCCTACGGCGCGGCATTTTTCCCGAAAGTTGGTCGGACTGTGGCCCATCAAACTCCTATCTATAAGTATTAACAGGCCTAGGCTCAGGACCTATTAATTTGATGTGAGATGTGATTCAGGGTCTCCGATGAAGGAGGTCCTGATGAGTGATTTGTTTCTGTTGAGCGAGCGCCAGATGGCGCGGATATCACCGTATTTCCCGCTTTCCCACGGCATTCCGCGGGTTGACGACCGGCGGGTGGTTAGCGGCATCATCTACGTGATCAGGAACGGCCTGCAGTGGAAGGACGCACCAAGCGGGTATGGCCCGCACAAGACGCTCTACAATCGCTTCATTCGCTGGAGCCGGCTGGGCGTGTTCGACAGGATCTTTGCAGCGCTGGCCGGCGAAGGGCCGCAACCCGAGCGCATCATGATCGACGCCACGCATCTGAAGGCCCACCGCACCGCGGCGAGCCTTCTTAAAAAGGGGATGTTCCCCGTCGTATCGGGCGGACGAAAGGCGGGCTGAACTCCAAGCTGCACGCCGTTTGCGACGCCGAGGGCCGGCCGCTGATACTGCTTTTGAGCGAAGGCCAGATGAGCGACCACAAGGGCGCCAGGCTCTTGCTCGACGTGCTGCCGTCCGCCGACAGCCTGCTTGGCGACAAGGGTTACGACAGCAATTGGTTCCGCCAAGCTCTCGCTGACAGGGGCATCGAGCCATGCATTCCGCCGACCAAAAGCCGCAAGCAGCCGATCGACTACGACAAAGCGCTCTATCGCCAGCGCCATAGAATTGAGAACATGTTCGGCAAGCTCAAGGACTGGCGGCGCATCGCTACCCGCTACGATCGATGCGCTCACACCTTCTTTTCAGCCATCTGCATCGCCGCAACCGTCATCTTCTGGCTCTGATTAACGAGTCCTGAGCCTAGCCCACATTTCGCTGACGCGGTCGTCGCGTACTTTCTCGCGCGACGGCTTCGAAGCCGAGATCCGGAATGCTTTCGTCGGGCCGCTTGCCTTCGATAGCGTGCGCCAAAAGCTCGACCGCGGTTGTGCCCATCCGCAAGCGATGGGTACGCACACTGGTGGGGGATGGCGTTGCTGCCTCCATGTATTCGAGGTTGTTGAACCCACATATACCAAGATCAAATGGCACCGCGATATTGCGGCGCTGTGCTTCGAACAATTCACCGGGCGCGATATCGTCATTATTGCAAAAGACCGCATCGGCGTGGCGTCGCGCCCAGTCTATCCGGGCTTCCATTCGATGCCGCTTGCCGAAATTTCGATGAACAAAACCGAATGGGGCGCGCTGCCTGCCAACATTCAAGACACGCTCGAACAGACGGTGTGTGACTTCGCTTTACACCATGTGGCAGCTCTGGCCGAGGCCGACGAAGCAGCGGTCGCCGAAGCCGAGGCAAGCGGCGATGTTACCGTCCACAACTGGCCCGAAGAGGAGCGCGCCAAGGTCCGTGCCATCGCCATGCGCGAGGGGGAGAGCGTGGCCGAGCAGTCGCAGAACGCGTAGCGCGTCTATGAAGCGCTAACCGCCTATCTGCGTGACGAAGGATGGCTTGAATAACAAGGCGTAACCACCGGCGGGCCGGCCTGCCGGTAGGATCAAGAGGTGCCAATGACAATGCATGACGAAAATCCCAATCTTCCAGAAGACGTTCCCGCAATCGAGCGGCCCAGCGGCCCGATCGAAGAAGCCGGCATTCTTGGCAAGTGGACCGACAAGGCGGGAATCGTCTTCGCCGCGTGCTTTCTGGTATCGATGGTGGTCTTGATTTTCGAAATAATCATGCGCGCATATCCTCAATGCGCCGACGCTCTGGGCACACGAAACCACGATCTTTCTGTGCGCCATCGCCTTTATATTCGGCGGCGTCTATTGCGCCGCTCTTGATCGGCATATTCGCGTCGTCCTGATTTACGACGCCGTCCGGGCACGGGTGCGTAAGGGGCTCAACGTCATCATTTCATTGATCCACCTGTTCTCGACAGCGTTCTTTGCCTGTGCCTCCTGGCTTATGGTCCAGCGCTCGCTCTGGGCGCCGGACGGCTCGTTCCGCATCGAACGCACAGGCAGTGCGTGGAATCCACCAACACCCGGCCTGCGCAAGCTTTTCATGCGCGTTGTGGCGACGCTGCTTTTCTAGCGCCGCCTTCGGGGCACAGGGCCTGGATCAATCCCCGCCGCGGGCCTGACGGAAGCGGTCGAAGGCGACCGCGATCACGATGAACGAGCCCACAAATGTGCCCTGCCAGAACGTGCTGATACCCAAGAGGATCAGGCTGTTTCGGATCACCTCGATGAGAAGCGCCCCAACGACGGCGCCGAATGCCGTGCCGGTTCCGCCCGCCAGGTTCGCGCCACCGATGACCGCGGCGGCGATGACCGTAAGCTCCATTGCCTGGCCAAGATTGGTGGTGACGCCGCCCAGCCACCCCACTTCGAGAACCCCGGTTGTTCCAGCCATCGCTGCGGAGAACATATAGACGCTCACCTTGATCGCCTTGACCGGAATACCCGTCAATATCGCCGCCTGCTCATTTCCGCCGATGGCAAACAAGTGCTGGCCCCAGCGCAGCCATCTGAAGGCAAATGCAGTGATCACAGCCAGAACGATAAGAATGATCAGCGGATGCGGCAGACCGAAGGTTGAACCGCCACCCAGCCACAAAAGCAAATCATGATCCGGGCCGAACTGGTAGATCATCTTGTTGTTCGAGAGCACCATCGCGAGGCTGCGCGCGACCGACAGCATCCCGAGCGTCACCACGAACGGCGGCATTTTCGCATACGCGATCAGCACGCCGTTGACGGCTCCCACCAAAAGCGATGCCCCCATGGCAGCGATGAACGCAACCCAGAACGGGTTACCCTCCGCCATCACCACTCCGACGGTCATCGCCGAGATCACCACCGTCGAGCCGACGGACAGATCGATGCCGCCGGAAGCGATCACCGCCGTCATGCCCAACGCGACGATCCCCACGAAGGCGAAGTTGCGGGTGACGTTGAAGAGATTGCGCTCGGTCGCGAAGGTATCGGTCAACACACTCAGCGCCAGGCAGGCTAGCAGGGCGGCAAGGAATACCCAGAACGTCTGATGGCCCGTGATGCGCGAGACGAAGCTGCGATGCTCCGACCGGTTGATGAAGTCTGCAAGATTGGTGTTGGTCATCCCTGTTTCCCCTCGCGCCTCACGCCGCTTCAATGGCACCGGTGATCAGACCCGTCACTTCTTCGGGCGACGAGTCGGAAGCCTTCTTGCTGGCGACCAGCCTGCCGCGCCGGAGCACCGCGACCCTGTCGGCAACGTCGAACACGTCAGGCATACGGTGACTGATCAGAACCACCGCGATGCCGTGATCGCTCAACTGGCGGATGAGGTTGAGCACCTCGGCGACCTGGCGCACCGAGATCGCGGCCGTCGGCTCGTCCATGAGGATGATCTTGGCATCCGTCAAAAGCGCCCGCGCGATAGCGACCGCCTGCCGCTGCCCGCCCGACATCCGTTTGACGATATCGCGTGGCCGGGTTTCCGACTTGAGCCGGGCGAAAAGCTCGCCGGCACGTTTTCGCATGAAACCATAATCGACGATCTTGAGCGGACCGAACTGCCAGGTCGGCTCGCGGCCAAGGAAGACATTGGACGCCGCCGAAAGATTGTTGCAGATCGCAAGGTCCTGGTAGACAATCTCGATTCCGGCCCGCTGGGCGTCGATTGGTTTGTGGAACTCCGCCTTCTTGCCTGAAATGAAGACCTGGCCTTTGGAGGGGGCGAAATTACCCGCGATGACCTTGACCAGCGTCGACTTTCCGGCGCCATTATCACCCATGAGCCCGACGACCTCTCCGGGCTCGACGGACAGCGAGACGTCGCTCAGCGCCTGTATGGCACCGAAATTCTTGGATATGTTCCGCAGTTCAAGAACACTCATCAGCGTCCACCTCCCTCGCCTTGCAAGCGCTCCAGCGCCTGTGCGGCGCGTTTTTTCGTACGATAGGCTGCAAATTGCTGATCGGCCAGAACGCCGAGCAGAATAACCGTGCCCATCACCGCAAAATTCAGTGAAGAGGGAATACCGAGCAGATTTACCAGGTTCTGGAGCTCCTGCAGCAGGACGACACCGAGCACCACGCCGATAATCGACCCCTCTCCGCCCCGTAGCGAAAACCCGCCGAGCACAGCTGCGGCAATCGCATAGAGTTCGTAGAAATTGCCGTGAGACGACGGCTGAACCGATTTCGTGAACATCGCAAAATAGATCGCGGCGATTGCCGCGAGAACCGAACAGATCACGTATGCGGCGGTGATGACGGCTCCCGTTTTTATTCCCGAAAAGCGGGCTACTTCCTCGTTCCGGCCCACCGCATAAAGATGCCGCCCGAAAACGGATCGATGGAGAACCAGCCACATCAGCGCGGCGATCAGGAGCATCGCAACGAAGGAATGCGGCACTCCAAACGTACGCCCGATGGTCAGCCACTCGAGTTGCGGGAAAGAGGCGCCGAACGGAAACCCGGCGGTGGCCTCACCGGTATAGCCGCGGGCTATGCCGCGATAGATGAGCAGGCCACATAACGTTACGACGAAAGGCTGCATCTTGAAGCGCGTGATCAGCACGCCGTGCGCCAGCCCCATCAGCGCCCCTAGCCCTATGGTGATGGACGCAGCCAAAGGCCAAGGCACGCCGAAGCGACCGACCATATCCACGAACAACACACCCAAAAGAGCGATAACCGATCCAACGGACAGATCGATCCCCCCGGTCATAATGACGAAGCCCTGACCGATGGCGAAGAGACCGAAAAGCCCAATCAGATTGGCGGTGTTGCCCAGATTGATCGGCGAGAGGAACAACGGGTTGCGCATATAGACGACGGCGCCGACCACGATGATCAAGACAGCCAGACCAAGATCTTTTTTCTGCATCGTTCAGGCCTCCTCCAGGACCTTGCCGACGGCCAGCGTCAGAATGTTGTGCTCGGAAAAATCACGGCGCCGCAGTTCGCCGGCAATCGCTCCATCCCGCATGACCACAATCCTGTCGGACACGCCAATGACCTCCTCCATGTCGCTTGAAATCATCATCACGCCGACCCCGTTGTCGGCCAGCGCACGCATGAGCGTATAAATCTCGGATTTCGCGCCCACATCGATGCCGCGCGTCGGCTCGTCGAAAATGACGACCCTCGGGGCCATCGACAGCCATTTCGCCAACACCACCTTCTGCTGATTGCCGCCCGACATTTCCTGCGCCACGCGCCGCACGTCCGGCGTCTTGATCGCCAGCCTGCCGCGGTGCTCCTCGGCGACTTCCATCTGGCGCGACCGGGAAACCATGCCCCATTTGGCGAAAGCGAACAGATTGGCCATGGTGATATTTTCGACAATCTCGAAGTCGAGGATGAGCCCCGATCGCTTGCGATCCTCGGGTACGAGGTAAAGCCCGGCCGCGATCGCTTCGGCGGGCGTGCGCGCCTCGAGCGGGATACCGCCGATATGCACCTCCCCCGACAGCTTTCCTCCAACGCCGAAGATCGCCTGGGCCAACTCGGTACGCCCCGCCCCGATCAGCCCCGCGACACCGAGAATTTCACCACGACGCACGTCGAAGCTTGCCGTGCTCGCTGGATTGGCTGTCGTTTTGACATTCCTTATCGAGAGGACTGCATCGCCAAGTGCGATGCCCGGAGGCGTATAGAGCGATTTGAGGTCGCGCCCGATCATCAGCCGGATCATCGCGTCGTGGTTCACTTCCTCGCGCGAAAGATGACCAACGGTCCGCCCATCCCTCAGGACAACGACGCGGTCGGCGCACGCCTCGATCTCGGCGAGCCGATGGGAAACGAATACTACCGCTATGCCCTGCGCTTTGAGGTCCGCGATGACCTTGAGAAGCGTGTTGGTCTCGGAAAGAGTCAGGCTGGATGTCGGCTCGTCCATGATGACCAGCCGCGCATCGGCCGACAGCGCCTTTGCGATCTCGAGCAATTGCTGTTCAGCCAGGGACAAGGTCGCCACCGGTGTCTGCGGCTTGAACCTGGCGCCGACGCGCACAAGAAGCGGCAGCACAGCCTCGTGCATCGCCCTCGTATCGACAAGCTTGAGCCTGCCGCGCGTTTTCTCCCGCCCCAGAAAAACGTTGGCCGCTACGTCCAGATTTTCGAGGACGTTCAACTCCTGGTGGACGAAAGCGATGCCCGCGCTCTGAGACTCCGAAACCGTGAGGCGATCATGGTGCTTGCCATCGATCGTTATCCCGCCGGCGGTCGGAGCGAGGATGCCGCCCAGGATCTTCATCAATGTGGATTTGCCCGCACCGTTTTCGCCAATCAGGCCAATCACTTCACCAGCGCGGATGGTCAAGGACACGTCTTTGAGGGCGACGACGCCTGGATAGACCTTGGTGATCTGCTCCAGCCGCAAGTCGAATTGCTGCCCCGTAGTCATATAATCCGGCCCCCGTGCCGTCGAACACGCATAATGACACGTTTCGAGGTGGCCGGCGCCCGTCCGGCCACCTCTCACCCTGCCGGACAGGTCAGCCGCCAATACGTTCCTGAAGCTCGGCTTCGAACGCATCGACATTGGACTGGTCGATAATTTTCGTCGGCACAATGATCAGGCCATCATCCGGCACGCCCGACATGTCCCCCTCGAGATACGCCGCCATCAGGTGCATGCCCTGATACCCCCACTGATAGGGGTCCTGAACCACCGTACCCGCAAAGCTGCCTTCACGCACCGCGCCGAGCGTGATGGGATCTTCATCGAAGGCGATGACGGTGATCTCCCCCAACTTGCCCGCGGCTTGCAGGGCTTCATAGATCTTGGGCGGATTGTACGAATAGAATCCGACCATGCAGTCGATGTCCGGCATTGCGGCAAGAACGTCATCGACATTGGACCGTGCCCTCGCAAAGTCCACATCGTCCCCGCGCACATCGACCAGTTCGATGCCGGTGCCTTCCACGGCCTGCCGGAAACCGGCGATGCGCTCCACGGCATTGTCGGCACCGAGGAAACCGACAAAACCCATGCACTTGCCGCCATCCGGCATCGCGGCGACGGCGATCTCGCCCGCCTGTATGCCGGCGGCGGTGTTGGACGACCCAAGATAGGCGATCCGATCACTTGCAGGAGCATCGCTGTCGGTTGTGAACAACGGCACCTGGCTTGCGATGCGATTGAACGCATCGATCGAATTCTTGGGGTCCGCCGATGAGATCATGATCGCATCGGTCCCCGCGGCAACCAGATCGTCCATCAACGCGTTCTGCAGCGCCGCCGTACCCTGTGCCGGGTAGCGGAACTGCAACTCATAGTCAGGCAGTTCGGCTTGCGCGGCGTTGACGCCAGCCTCGGCCAGCTTCCAGAAATCGGATGCCGCGTTGACCACAAAAGCGAGCTGCGGTTTCTCCTGCGCCACGGCGCCCGCTGCAAAGACCGCTATGAGCGATGCGGCGGTCAGTGTCGTTCCCAGTTTCATTTGCCTCCTCCCAAAGGTTCAATGAAAATTATCGATCATACTTTCGACTTATAAGTGATAATATAAATGATGATATATGATCAAGCGCTTTCGAGAACCCTTCCGGCGGATTTCCGAAATCGGGCAGGTCACGGCAGGAAACAAAAACGCCGGGGACGGAAATCCGCCCCCGGCGCCTTCTTGTGCATGTCTGGGAGATCAGTTGTCCGCGCAGAAGCCCGGATCTTCCTGATTGCAAATGTCTAACCCGGTATAGAGCGGATCTTCGACCTCTTCCCCGTTGATGAGCTGAATCATGACGTCGGGCGCGCGTAGGCCCATCTCAAATGGCCGCTGCCCGACCTGAACATGGCTCCGCCCATCGCGGAAAGCCTGGGTCTGCGGCGGCAGCGTGTCGCCGGCAACGATAATCAACTCCTGAGACTCCAGCTTGTCCATCACCTGGTCGGTGACCTGCGTATAAGCCTGGGGTGCGAACTGCGCCCAGCCACCGACAAGAATGAACGCATCGAGGTCCGGATTTGCGGTGAAGATATCCGCCATCTGCTGGTTGGCGAGGTCCGCCTGGTCGTTCGTGAAGACAGGGCAACCCTCGATCTCCGTCCAGCCGTTCTGCCCGGTCAGCCGGTCGACACCATCCTCTCCGGCAATGGTGTCACGGAAGCCCTGGGCGCGGGCATTGATGTTGTCCGCCGCCACATTGCCGAGTTGCAGACACACCGTGCCACCTTCCGGCTTCAGCTTCATCGCCTCCTCGGCCATCTTGACGCCCATGAGGTAATTGTCCGTCCCGAGATAGGTCTCCCGCAGGTCGCGGTCTTCGGCAAGGAAATCGGCGTCAATGGTCATAACCGGCACATCGGGATCGATCTGCCGGATACGGTTCGCCATTGCCGGCGCGTTCGACGGAGAGATTGCAATCGCCGCCACACCTCGGGTCAGGAGATCGTCCACGATCTGGACTTCGCCAGCCTCATCGGCGCTCGATGCAGGGCCGGTATAAAGGCACTCATATTCTGAGTCCGGATTGTTCGCTATCCACTCCTGGCAACCCAGATTGATCTGCTCGAAGAAGGGATTGTCCAGGCCCTTGACGACGATCGCCAGGGTTTCCTTTTCCTGTGCGCCGACACCTCCCGCAACAAGAGCGAGCGCCGACGCCAAAGTCAGCATTTGAATGGATTTCATGGTATCCTCCCTTTGTTTCCTGGCCCGGCGTCCTCTACCCCGGGTACCAGATTTTTCGAGGATCGCCGGGATCCCGCATATAGGTCCAGGCTCGCTCTATGAGCGCCTCGAAATCGTTTTCCGGCCGCCATCCTAGCACAAGTCGTGCCTTGGAATTACCCAGCCAGTTACTATGGAACGGAGTCTGTATCTCTACAGCCTCGATGTTCCGGGTCCGCGCAAGGTAGTCGGCGACCACGGCGTAATCGACAGGCTCGTTCATCGCGATGTTGAACAGGTTTTGCTCCGCCGCCGGATTGCCGAGCGCCGCGAAAATGGCTGAAACAAGGTCGTCCACGTGTATGAAGCTCCGTTTCAGCGGCACCCCTGTTGCGCCCAGCATCAGAGGAACGACGCCCCTCGCCGCAAAGTCCGCTTCTTCTTCAGCCGAAATCAAGGCCGACCAGGGCGGGCCGCCGAACTGATCGGAGCCGAACGTCAAGGCGAACTTGAAATCGTCCTTTTCCATAATCCACGGTGCACGCAAGACGGTACCACGCAATCCGTACTGCACCTGATATTGCTCGATCATGACCTCCTCAAGGACCTTGGTGAGCGCATAGCAACCCGGATAGGCCATGCGAGGCGATACCTCGGTGATAGGCTCGGGATAGCGATGGAAGATGCGCCCAACCGTACAGTCTCCGCTGATGAGGACGAACTGACGCAATGTCGGAGATCGACGCGCCTCCTCGAGCAGGAGAAACATGCCCTTGACAGCCACGTCGATAGCAAGATCGGGACTTTCCTTGACGGCTGCCATATGCAGCACGTGCGTTACGCCTTCCATTGCCCGCTGGACGAGCGCGGCATCAGCCAGCGATCCGGAAATCGTGCGGACATGGCCGGTCTCTTCGACCTTCCGATTGTGGCATAGCGCCACAACCTCCCAGTCGGCATACGCCTCCTGCGAACGCAAACGGGCAAGGAAATTCTGCCCGACCTTCCCAGCCGCTCCGGTGACCAAGAGCTTCATAATCATCCCCTCTATCGAAAATCAATAATATTTAGTAATAGAAATTCGTCAAGCTGTGCTTGCTGATACAGAAGGCCTTGCGCTGCCGCCTGTTCGGATCCTGGTAGGTAAATACAGTTGACGTTTGCAATCTGGCCGATTTGCCGCTAGCCAGCAGCAAAAGAGCAAGCCGTTCGGGGAACTCGCGAGGTCAAAAAAGGTCGATGGCGGAAAACAAGGGACATGGCGGCCGCGGCCGGCCGACAATGATGGATGTCGCCGCAATGGCGGGCGTCTCGCAAGCGACGGTCTCGCTCGTCCTTAACGGAAGCCCCGGCGCCAAATTGACAGATACCACACGCCGTCGCGTTCTGGATGCCGCGCAGAAGCTGGGCTACCAGTTCGTGCGCAGAGGATCGCGCAGCGCCCCCGGTGGACAATCGACCATCGTGTTCATCGCGGACGAGGTGACAACCGATCCCTGGATGGCGCTCGCCTTCGAAGGGGCCCGCGACAAGGCGCTCGAGTTCGGTATCAATATCTGCCTGGAGCTTAGCCACGGGGACGCAGACATGGAAACGGCCGTCGTCAACCAGATGGGAGAGCTCCCAACGCTCGGTTTCATCTACGGCACGATCCTGACACGGCTGGTGGAACTCCCGCCGGCGCTCGCCAGCGACCGCACAGTGCTGGTGAACTGCTACGACGCCCAGCGCGCCTACCCGTCCGTGCTCCCGGGCGATCTTTTAGGCGGCCGGACCGCGACCGAAAGATTGCTTCAAGCAGGCCGCAAGCGCATTGGCTTCATCAACGGCCAGCACGGCGTCGACGCCGCCCGCGACCGCCTCAAGGGGTACAAACAAGCCTTGGCGAGCAACGACATCCCCTTCGACGCCGATCTGGTACGCCCTGGCAACTGGGAACCGACGGCTGGCTACGAAATGACCCACGAATTAATGGCAATGGACAACCCGCCCGACGCGATCTTCTGCGCCAACGACATGATGGCGCTAGGGTGCTACGAGGCTCTGGCAGAACTGGGATTGAAAGTGCCTGACGACGTCGCGGTGATCGGCTTTGACGACCGCGAGATTTCCCAACATATGCACCCGCCTTTGACGACCCTTATCCTTCCGCACTACGAAATGGGACAGATCGCCGCCGAACTGCTGATCGACGGTGCCGGAGGCCTTTACGCCAAGCCCAACCGGATCAAGGTCGAGTGCGAACTTGTCGAAAGGCAATCGGTAGAGAGATCCCCCTCATAGCGCTTCGCCGTGCCAACGAAACGCGGGTTAGAGGCTGACCCAAAAGTCCGACGGGTCGGCTTGGCGGGTCTTTGTTGGCCGGAATTGAAGGGGAATTTTAGCCAATATGCATAATATTGCCCAAAATTCCCCTTCAATTCCAACCAAAAATCCCTCGCCAATCCTCAACCGCGGACTTTTGGGTCAGCCTCTTAAACCGGCAGTTGTGTCGTGAGCTTGATGCACTTGAGTGCAAAATGGGAGTTGATCGCAACGACACCGGGCAGATGCAGGAGTTTGCGCTTCAGGAGCCGCTCATATTCGTCAATAGAGCGAACCTGAGCGCGAACCACATAGTCGGTTTCCCCGCTCATTGAAAAGCACTCGATCACCTCGGGAAATTCCGCGACTTCGCGCTCGAATGCTTCCAGCGTGTCCTCGTCATGCTGTTTGAGCTTAATGTTGGCGAACACGGTAATGCTAAGGCCGAGCTTGTCGGGGTCAAGGATCGCAACGCGTTCGCGGATCACGCCGTCGGCTTCGAGTTTTTTCAAACGGCGCCAGAACGGGGTATGGGACAGCCCCACCCTGTCCGCCATATCGGCGATCGAGATGCTACTGTCGCTCTGCACCACTCTTAGGATCTTCCGATCCATATCGTCCAAAATTAAATCTCCTCAATAAAGTAGTATCCATAGGATAAAATTACTACAATTAGCGCTGACTTGCAAGTTTTCAGGTTAAGTACTCCTCTCATGTTAGATGTATCATTCAATGTGTCGGAATGGTGCAATCTGGGAGGAGAGCAGCATGTCCAATAGGCCACCGCTTAGCCTGCACATACCCGAGCCCTTCGCTCGCCCGGGCGACAAGCCAGATTTTTCTCATCTTCGGCTTCCGGACGCAGGGGAAACCCGAAGACCCGATATTGCCGATCCTGAGGGCGGCATGCACGATCTGCCATATGGCCTCATCCGTGTACTCGATGAGAAGCACCATGCGGTTGGCCCGTGGGATCCGCGCATTTCACCGGACCTTTTGAAGCAGGGGCTGCGCGCCATGCTTCTGACCCGCATCTTCGATGACCGCATGTTCCGCGCGCACCGGCAGGGCAAGACCAGCTTCTATATGAGGTCGCTGGGCGAGGAGGCGATCGGCGCCGCGCAAGCGCTCGTCATGGGCCGGGAGGATATGTGCTTTCCCACCTACCGGATGCTCTCATGGCTGATGGCGCGCGATTACCCGCTACTCGACCTTTGCAATCAGATCTATTCCAATGAGCGCGATCCGTTACGCGGGCGGCAACTGCCGATCCTTTATTCGGCGCGCGAATACGGCTTTTATTCGCTCTCGGGCAATGTCGGTTCGCGCTTCGGCCACGCTGTCGGCTGGGCCATGGCCTCAGCCTTCAAGGGCGATGACAAGATTGCCATCGGTCACGTCGGCGAGGGCACCACGGCGGAAGGCGATTTCCACGAGGCGCTGACGTTTGCGTCGGTCTACCACGCCCCGGTTATCCTGTGCGTCACCAACAACCAGTGGGCAATTTCCAGCTTTTCCGGCATCGCTGGCGGAAACGAGACGACCTTTGCGGCAAAGGCAATCGCCTATGGCATTCCGGGGCTACGCGTGGACGGCAACGATTTTCTTGCCATCTATGCCGCTACCGAATGGGCAGCCGAGCGCGCCCGCACCAACAATGGCCCCACACTCATCGAGTTGTTCACCTATCGCGCTGCCGGCCATTCGACCAGCGACGACCCCACGCGCTACAGGCCTGACGAAGAGGCGAGCCTCTGGCCCCTGGGCGATCCGCTCGACCGCCTCAAGAACCATCTCATCGCGCTCAACGAGTGGTCGGACGAGAAGCATGAGGCGCTGACCGCCGAACTCACCGAGGCCATCAAGGCAGCCTCCAAGCAGGCTGAGGGCGTCGGGACGCTTGGCACATCCAAGCCCAATGTGCGCGAAATGTTCGAAGAGGTGTTCCACGAGCCCGACTGGCGCATCCTCGAGCAACGCCGTGAGGCAGGGGTCTAACCATGCCGCGCATGAACATGATCCAAGCGCTCAATTCCGCTCTCGACGTCAAGCTCGCGACCGATCCCGATACGCTGATTTTCGGTGAGGACGTGGGCTATTTCGGCGGCGTATTCCGCGTCACGGAGGGCTTGCAGCAAAAACACGGGCTGACCCGCTGCTTTGACACGCCGATCTCGGAAGGCGGTATTGTCGCGACCGCAATCGGCATGGGCGCGTACGGCCTACGGCCTATTATCGAAATCCAGTTCGCGGACTACATCCTCCCTGCCTACGATCAGCTCGTTTCGGAAGCCGCACGGCTGCGCTACCGCTCGAATGGGGAATTCTGGTGCCCGATCACGGTGCGCTCGCCCTATGGCGGCGGCATCTTTGGCGGGCAGACCCACTCACAAAGTCCCGAGGCGATCTTTGCCCACGTCACGGGGTTAAAGACCGTCATTCCCTCCACCCCCTACGACGCCAAGGGCCTGCTGCTCGCTTCGATCGAGGAGGACGATCCGGTGATCTTTCTTGAGCCCAAGCGTATCTATAACGGCCCCTTCGATGGCCACTATGACAAGCCGCTTAAGACTTGGGCCGAGCATCCGGCCGGCGAGGTTCCCGCCGGGCATTACACCGTCCCGCTGGGGTCGGCCGCCATCGTGCGCTCCGGCAAGGAGGTGACCGTGCTCGCCTATGGCACGATGGTGCACGTCTCGGCAGCGGCCATCAAGGAAACCGGGGTCGATGCCGAACTCATCGACCTGCGCTCCATCGTGCCGCTCGATATCGATACCGTCGTGGCGTCTGTCAAAAAGACCGGACGCTGCGTGATCGTCCACGAAGCCTCGCGCTATGGCGGTTTCGGTGGCGAATTGTCCGCCTTGATCCAGGAGCGGTGCTTTTATCATCTGCAAGCGCCCGTCGAACGCGTGTGCGGCTGGGATACGCCGTATCCGCACGCCTTTGAATGGGACTATTTCCCCGGCCCCATGCGGGTGGGCAAGGCGCTGAAGCATTGTGTGGAGGCCGTGGCATGAAGACCTTTTCATTCCGCCTGCCCGATATTGGAGAGGGGGTGGCCGAGGCTGAGATCACCGGCTGGCACGTCAAACCCGGAGACAAGGTCGAAGAAGACCAGTCCCTTGTCGACGTCATGACGGACAAGGCGACAATCGATATGACCTCGCCGGTATCGGGAACAGTGCTGGCCGTTTACGGCGAACCCGGCGACAAGGTCGCTGTCGGTTCGGTCCTCGTGGATCTGGAAATCGAAGGCGAAGCGGAGGTTTCGCAAGAACCGGTCGAGGGGCCGCCTGCAGCCGCTGAGGAGGAGCCGGGTGAAATCCCCGCAGACACGCCGGTCGCCGAGCCGACGGTTCAGGCTGAGGCGGGCGAACAGGCGCCACCCAGTCCCATTCTTGCCTCACCCGCCACCCGCCGCCGCGCGGAGGATCTCAAGATCGACCTCGCGGACGTGACGGGCACGGGTCCTGAGGGCCGCGTTACCGATGCCGATCTCGATGCCTACCTCAAGGACCGCGCTCCGGCGCCGGTCGCACGCGAGCGGCACGGGGTCCGTGAGATCCGCATTATCGGCCTGCGCCGCCGGATTGCCGAGAAGATGGAAATTTCGGCCCGCCGCATTCCGCATTTCTCGTATGTCGAAGACTGCGACATGACGGCCCTCGAGGGACTGCGCCGCGAGATCAACGCCGCGCGTCAGGGCGCCCAACCTAAATTGACGCTGTTGCCATTCTTCATGCGCGCCCTGGCGCAGCTTCTGCCCGAATTCCCGTACGTCAACGCCCATTACGACGATGAAGCCGGCATTCTGTATGAACATGAAGCCATCCATATCGGTATCGCCACCCAGACTGCGGACGGGCTGGTGGTGCCGGTCGTCCGCCATGTCGAGGCCCTCGATATCTGGGATTGCGCCCGCGAGATGAGCCGGGTCACCAACGCCGCCCGCGAGGGCGCCGCGTCGCGCGAGGAGCTTTCCGGCTCGACGATAACC
Source organism: Pelagibacterium halotolerans (assembly GCF_044811015.1). Taxonomy (GTDB): domain Bacteria; phylum Pseudomonadota; class Alphaproteobacteria; order Rhizobiales; family Devosiaceae; genus Pelagibacterium; species Pelagibacterium halotolerans_A. Next base: position 3,055,141 of record NZ_CP085243.1, on the reverse strand, counting down.
CTCACAAGCCTCGGCGCGCTCGGAGGCGTTGCCGCGACGCCGATCATCAACCATCCCGAGGTCGCTGTCATAGGGCCGAACAAGCTCATGGGCCGTCCGGTGGTCGTCAACAACCACGTCACGATCCGTACCATGATGAATCTTTCGTCCTCGTTCGATCACCGGATCGTCGATGGCTATGATGCGGCCAAGTTCATCCAGCGTTTCAAGCGCCTCCTGGAAAACCCCGCGCTGATTTTCATCGAACCGCGGACATGGACCTGAGGAGATGCCAATGACGACCCTGGACTTCACCCTCGGCGAAATGGCCGACGCCATCCGCGAAACAACCGCCCGCTTCGCCGCCGACCGCATCGCCCCGCGTGCCGCCGAAATCGATGAGACCAACACCTTCCCGCTCGATCTCTGGCCAGAGATGGGGGCATTGGGGCTGCACGGCATTACCGTCGAGGAGGAGTTCGGCGGGCTGGGCCTTGGCTATCTCGAACACTGCGTGGCGATGGAAGAAGTCAGCCGTGCCTCGGCTTCGGTGGGGCTGTCTTACGGCGCTCATTCCAATCTTGCGGTCAACCAGATCAGGCGCTGGGGCACAGACGAACAGAAACGCAAATACCTGCCGAAGCTCATTTCCGGCGAACACCTCGGCGCGCTCGCTATGTCGGAAGCCGGTTCGGGATCGGACGTCGTTTCGATGAACCTGCGCGCCGATGACAACGGCGATCATTACCTCTTCAACGGCACGAAATTCTGGATCACCAACGCACCTAAAGCCGATGTGCTGGTGGTTTACGCCAAGACCGACCCGAAAGCCGGCCCTCAGGGCATAACCGCCTTTATCATCGAAAGAGGCTTTGAGGGCTTTTCCGTTTCCCCCAAGCTCGACAAGATGGGGATGCGCGGCTCGGATACCGCCGAGTTGGTATTCAAGGACTGCAAGGTGCCCACCGAGAACGTTATGGGCGCTGTTGGGGAGGGGGTGAAAATCCTGATGTCGGGGCTCGACTACGAACGGGTCGTTCTTGCCGCCGGGCCGTTAGGCATCATGCAGGCGTGCCTCGATGCGGTCTTGCCCTATGTCCGCGAACGAAAACAGTTCGGCAGGCCCATCGGTGACTTTCAGCTCATGCAGGCCAAGGTCGCGGATATGTACGTCGCGCTCAACTCGGCCCGCGCTTATGTCTACGCCGTGGCCAAGGCGTGTGACGCGGGGCGCACAACACGGTTCGATGCCGCGGGCGCCATCCTGCTTGCCTCGGAAAATGCGGTAAAAGTCTCCCTCGAAGCCGTGCAGGCGCTCGGCGGTGCCGGGTACACCAAGGAGTGGCCGGTCGAACGCTACGTCCGCGACGCCAAACTCTACGACATCGGCGCGGGCACCAACGAGATCAGACGCTTCCTTATCGGGCGGGAGCTGATCGGGGCATGACCGCGCCAGTTCTTCCCGCGTCCGCCAATCGCGCCGACCCCGGCTTCATCGCCAACGTGGACAAGAACCGCGCATTGGCCGAAGAGCTCCGGCAACGCGTTGCAGAAGCCGCCATCGGCGGTCCTGAGGCCGCCCGCGAGCGCCATGTTGGACGCGGCAAGATGCTCCCGCGCCAGCGCGTCGAGACCCTCCTCGATGCAGGTTCGCCATTCCTCGAAATCGGGCAACTTGCAGCCTATGGCCTCTATGGCGGCGAGGCCCCCGGCGCGGGGCTGATCGCCGGCATTGGCCGCGTCTCCGGACGTCTGACCATGATCGTTGCGAACGATCCGACCGTCAAAGGCGGCGCCTATTTCCCGCTCACGGTTAAAAAGCACCTCCGCGCGCAGGAGATCGCGCTGGAAAACCATCTCCCCTGCATCTATCTCGTCGATTCCGGAGGCGCGAACCTGCCCTATCAGGCCGAGGTCTTTCCCGACCGCGACCATTTCGGCCGCATCTTTTTCAATCAGGCCCAGATGTCCGCCAGGGGCATCCCGCAGATCGCCTGCGTCATGGGCGCCTGTACCGCGGGCGGCGCCTATGTACCCGCCATGTCCGACGAAACGGTGATCGTCCGCAATCAGGGCACGATTTTTCTGGCGGGCCCGCCGCTCGTCAAAGCGGCAACGGGCGAAATCATCTCGGCGGAGGAACTGGGCGGCGCCGAAACCCACGGCAAGCGGTCCGGCGTCGTCGATCACATCGCGGATAACGACGCCCATGCCCTCACTATCGTCCGCGATATCGTCTCAACGCTCAAACCCGATCTCGCCCCCGAAACAACGCTGGACGATATCGATGCGCCATTGGCGGAGATGGACGACCTTCTCGGTCACATCCCGCAGGACGTGCGGGCGCCGTACGAGGTCCGCGAAGTGATCGCCCGCCTCGTCGATGGCTCCCGTTTTCACGAGTTCAAGGCCGGGTATGGCGCGACGCTCGTCTGCGGCTTCGCCCAAATCTGGGGCACGCGCGTCGCCATCCTCGCCAACAATGGCGTGCTCTTTTCCGAAAGCGCCCTAAAGGGCGCGCACTTTATCGAACTGGCCTGCCAGCGCGGCATCCCGTTACTGTTCCTGCAGAACATTTCCGGCTTCATGGTTGGCGGCAAATACGAGGCGGGCGGCATCGCCAAGGACGGCGCCAAGCTCGTCACCGCCGTTGCGACCGCCAACGTTCCCAAGATCACCGTCATCATCGGCGGCAGCTTCGGGGCGGGCAATTACGGCATGTGCGGACGCGCCTATTCCCCGCGCTTCCTGTTCACCTGGCCCAATGCGCGCATTTCAGTGATGGGCGGCGAACAGGCCGCTTCCGTGCTGGCGACCGTGCGCCGCGACGCGCTCGAAGCGCGGGGTGAAAGCTGGAGCACGGAAGACGAGGACGCCTTCAAGGCACCTATTCGCGCCCGCTATGAGGAGGAGGGCAGCCCCTATTATGCCACCGCGCGGTTGTGGGACGACGGTATCATCGATCCCCTGCAAACGCGCGACATCCTTGGTCTTGCGTTCCGCGTAACGCTGAATGCGCCGATACCCGAGCGGGCGCAGTTCGGCGTCTTCAGGATGTAGCCATGTTTGCGTCCTTGCTCATTGCCAATAGAGGCGAAATCGCCTGCCGCGTCATGCGCACGGCGCGGCGCATGGGGCTCAGGACGGTTGCGGTCTATTCCGATGCCGATGCGCGTGCGATGCACGTCGCTATGGCTGACAAAGCCGTTCGCATCGGCCCGTCTCCCGCGCGCGAAAGCTACCTTCGCGGCGACCGCATCATCCAAGCGGCACGCGAGAGCGGCGCGGAGGCTATCCATCCCGGCTTCGGGTTCCTCTCGGAAAACGCAGCGTTTGCCCAATACGTCCTCGATGCAGGCCTTGTCTGGATAGGGCCAAGCCCGGCATCGATCCGTGCCATGGGGCTCAAGGACGCCGCCAAAAGGCTGATGGCCGAGGCCGGCGTCCCGGTCACGCCCGGATATCTGGGCGAAGATCAGTCCCCCGAGCGCCTTTCGCGCGAGGCCGACACGATCGGCTATCCTGTGCTCATCAAGGCGGTCGCGGGTGGCGGCGGCAAGGGTATGCGCCGGGTCGAGCGGCAGCAAGACTTTGCAGCCGGGCTGGAAAGCTGCCAGCGCGAGGCCGTCTCCGCGTTCGGTGACCCACGGGTTCTGATCGAGAAATATGTGCCCAGGCCCCGCCATATCGAGGTGCAGGTCTTTGGCGACACGCACGGCAATATCGTGCATCTGTTCGAGCGCGACTGCTCCATCCAGCGTCGTCATCAAAAGGTGATCGAAGAAGCCCCCGCACCGGGAATGGACGCGGCAACCCGCGCGGAAATCTGTGCTGCCGCCGTCCGCGCAGCCAAAGCCGTGGATTACGTTGGGGCGGGAACCATCGAATTCATCGCCGACGCTTCAGAGGGGCTGCGATCTGATCGGATATGGTTCATGGAAATGAACACTCGCCTGCAGGTCGAGCATCCCGTCACCGAGGACATCACCGGGGTCGATCTCGTCGAATGGCAACTGCGCGTCGCCGCGGGCGAAAAGCTCCCAAAATCGCAGGACCAACTCGCCATCAAGGGTTGGGCCACGGAAGCCCGCCTCTATGCCGAGGATCCGTCGCAGGATTTCCTGCCGTCCACTGGCCGTTTGGAGCGCTTCGCATTGCCTCAGGGCGTGCGCATCGAGACCGGCGTCCGCGAGGGCGATGCTGTGACACCCTTTTATGACCCCATGATCGCAAAGCTGATCGCCCATGGCGACACGCGCGATGCGGCGATCACGAGGCTCCGCGCCGGTTGTGCCGGCGCTTCGGTCTACCCCGTTTCCACCAATGCCGGCTTCCTCGTTCGCGTGCTGGACAGCGCCGCCTTCCGCACGGGCGATGTGGATACCGGCCTCATTGACCGCGCTGGCGAAACGCTCACGGCGCCGCCCGCCCCGTCAGAAGCGGCCCGTTCCGCCGCCGCGAGGGCCATGCTGCCCAGGTCCAACGATGCGTGGGGATCGCTCGTCGGGTTCCGTATGAACGCGCCGGCGGTGGACGAGATACGGATGCGTTTTGGCAATGAAACCGTAACAGGGAATGTCCGAACCGTTCATGACCTCGATCCGATCCGGTATCGGGACGGCGTTCTTGTAACGGAAAACGGCGAGACATGGCGCTTTACGCCCGATCGCACCGAGGCCGCGCATGCTGGCGCGGCTGGCAATGGCGCCATTGCCGCTCCGATCCCGGGTCAGGTCACGGCACTCTCCGTCGAGGAAGGCCAGAATGTCGAACAGGGACAGCCGCTGCTGGTGCTTGAGGCGATGAAGATGGAATATACCCTCAAGGCACCTTTCGGCGGGCGCGTTGCGCTCGATACGGTACTCGGGGCGCAGGTCGAGGAAGGGGCAATCCTCGTGCGGATCGAAGGGGAGGAACCATGAGCGGACGCTGGTTCGAGGATTGGAGCATAGGAGATACGGTTGTTCACGCCATCCGCCGCACTGTGACGGAGACGGACAACCTCTTGATCTCAACGCTCACACACAATCCCCAGCCGCTGCATCTTGATGCCGAATACGCGGCGAAAACCGAGTTCGGCAAGATCGTCGTCAACGGCACCTTCACCTTTGCGCTGATGATCGGTCTGACGGTCGAAGACACCACGCTTGGCACCCTCGTTGCCAATCTCGGCTATGACAAGGTGCGCATGCCCAAACCGGTCTTCATCGGCGATACGCTGCGTGCCGAAACAGAAATCGTCGACGTGAGGGCCTCTGAAAGCCGTCCAAACGCCGGGATCGTCACGTTTGCCCATCGCGCAAGAAATCAACATGGCGAGGTGGTTTGCGAATGCCTGCGGATGGCCCTTGTCAGGAGGCGAGAGCCATGAGACTGCGCTCGCTCCTCTTCGTGCCCGGAGACCGGCCGGATCGCATGCACAAAGCGATAGCGAGCGGCGCGGACGCGGTCATTCTTGACCTTGAGGATTCCGTCGCGCTCGAACGCAAACCCTGGGCGCGAAAGGATGTCACGGCGTTCCTTGCCGAGACCGGGCGCGACGTACCTGTCTTCGTACGGATCAACCCTTTAGGGTCACCTTTCGTGCGCGACGATATCAATGCGCTGCTGTCCGCAAAGCCGGACGGCATTGTACTGCCCAAGGCGGAGGGGGCGGCATCGGTGCTGGACCTTGCAACGATGCTTGGACTTGCCGATATCAAAATCCTCCCCATTGCGACGGAGACGCCCAAATCCATCTTCGCGCTCGACACGTTCGATCAGGTTGCCGAGCGGCTGGCTGGCATTACCTGGGGTGCCGAGGACCTTTCCGCCGCCGTCGGTGCCGCAACGGCGCGCGAAGCGGACGGACGCTTCACGCCGCCATATGAAATGGTTCGCAGCCTTTCATTGTTCGCCGCAAGCGCCGCCGACGTGCCCGCGATAGAAACCGTTTATCCGGACATCACCGACAGTGAGGGTCTTGCCGCCTATGCGGCACGTGGCCGCCGCGACGGGTTTGCCGCGATGATGGCCATTCACCCCTCACAGGTGCCGATCATCAACGCGGCCTTCACCCCCAGCGCGCACGAGATTGCGCACGCACGCGTCATCGTCGAAGCCTTTGCGGCGAACCCTGGAGCCGGCGTCCTGCAGATCGAGGGAAGGATGGTGGATCTGCCCCATCTCAAAGCAGCGCGGAAATTGCTGGGCAGCGTGGAATAGAACCATCCTCCCCCGAGCGGCGAGATACAACCGTTATGGGGTCACTGAATTTGCATCACACACGCCGCCTTCGGCACGCCATAATTTGATCGGATCGCCGCTTTCCTCTCCCAGCGTCAAGCACTGCCCGTCTCCACATAGCCGCCACGCAGACTGCCCCGCGCCCGAAGCGGCAAGCACGAGGTGTTCGACGGGCGGAAGGGCCGGCTCGTAAAGCCATCCATCGGCTGTGCGGACAGCATCTCCGGGAAGATCGATGCCCGCCCCGGACCCCTGCACCCTTGCTTCGGTCACCTTCAGTCCGTTGTCGAGGACTTGCCAATGCTCCCACCATTCGATGCGCTCGACGGTATGCGTCCAAGACAAGGTAAAGGTGCTGACGGCAAGCACGAGGACCTTGCCCGCCGCCAGAATGCAAAGCGGTTCACTCATGGATCGCGGCCGGCGCGTTATCCCGCCGTGCACCGACGACCTGCCAGGCAAAGAACCCGCCAGCCAAGGCAAGACCGAGCGCGTCGGTCATCGGCAATGCCGCAACCAGAAGGAAGGCGGCGGCTACGGCAACAACCCGCTCGAATACACCGATCTTCCGGCGGAAAAAGCCGACCACGGCGATGCCCCAGAGCCCGATCGCCAGCAACGCCTTGAAGATGATATACGCGACCGCCGGAAGAAAGCCGATGGCCGTTGCAAGTTCACCCCCGTCCTGGAGCATCAGGGCTGGGGTGAACACGGCCATATAAGGGATAACGAAACCGGCTGCGGCGATCTTGACCGCCTCGAGCGAGATCTTGAGCCCGTTTTCCTTCGCGATGGGAGCTGCCGCAAAGCAGGCGAGCGCCACCGGCGGGGTCAAGTCGGCGAGGATGCCGAAATAAAAGACGAACATATGGCTTACGAGCAACGGCACGCCCAGTTGCAAGAGCGCCGGACCGGCGATGGTCGCGGTGATGATGTAGTTGGGGACCGTCGGGATACCCATGCCGAGCAGCAGGCAAGTGACCATGGTCAGCACCAGCGAAAGGAAGAGATTGGACTCCCCGACATGAACGATAAACTGGCCGAACGTGTTGGCCATGCCCGTCAGCGTCATGGTGCCGACGATGATGCCCACGATGGCACAGGCTATGCCGACAGGAAGTGCTGTGCGGGCACCTTCGGCAAGCGAATCCCGGCAGATAGCTAGCGTCTCGCGGCCGCTTTTCGAAAAGAGGTTGAGTGCGATGAGCGCCAGCACCGCGGCCACGATGACATAGGTGCCGAACTTCAGAAGCGCGGCAGCGATCAACCCCAGCCCTATCCAAAAGATCAGGCGGATGACCTTACCGGGCAAGCGCAAGGCCACCGATCCGCCGAGGATCAAAAGCACGGTCAGCGCAAGGCCGATGGTGCCGGCATAAAGCGGGGTGTAGCCCGAAAACAGCAGGAAGATCAGCGCAGCCAGCGGCAACACCAGATACCATTGCGCCTTGAGCGCAGCGAGCGGCGAGGGCAATTCGCTCCGCGGCAGGCCGTAAAGTGCACGCCGGCCGGCTTCCAGATGCACCATCCAGAAGGCAGACAAGAAATAGAGGATGGCGGGAATGATCGCGGCTTTGACCACCTCGATATATTCGACGCCCAGCGTCTCGGCCATGATGAACGCGACTGCGCCCATCACCGGCGGCATCAATTGTGCGCCCATCGATGAGGTTGCCTCGACGCCGCCTGCAAAAGCAGGACGGTAGCCGAAGCGCTTCATCAGCGGGATGGTGAACTGGCCAGTGGTGACGACGTTGGCGACGCCTGAGCCGGAAATGGTGCCCATCAGGCCCGAGGAGATCACGGCGACCTTGGCCGCTCCGCCCTGGGAATGACCGACAAGACCAAGAGAGACATCGGTAAAAAGCTTGATCATTCCAGCGCGTTCGAGGAACGAGCCGAAAAGGATAAAGAGGAAGATATAGGTCGAGGAGACCAGCGTCGGAATGCCGTAGATGCCCTCGGTACCGAAGGCCATATGGTCGACGACCTGCTCGAAATCATAGCCGCGATGGTTGAGCGGCGACGGCAGGTATTGGCCGAAGAAGCAATAGGCAAGGAACAGGCCGCAAATGATGGGCAACGCCGGTCCCATGATCAGCCAGGAGGCGGCAAAGAGCGTGACCAGCGCGACAACGCCGACGACAAGATCCAGCGAAGTCGGGTCACCGGCGCGCACGATCAGCGGTCCATATTCGACGAACTGATACACCGCGACGCCGAAGCCCGCGATGGCGAAGGCCCATGCAAGCGCCTTGACGACAGGTCCGGCATCGCGGCTCGCCGCGATCAACGGAAAACTCAGCGCCAGCAGGAACCCCACATGGAAGGCCCGCACAACGATGCTGGGCAGGGCAACGAGGTGCAACGCGGTCACGATCTGGAAGATCGAGAAGACCACGGCGAGCCAGAACAGCACCTTGCCCTCGCGGGTTGAGGGAAAGCCCCTGGCCAGGGGGTCGTGAAAAGTTGCAGCCTCGGTCGGCGCAGCCGCCGGGCCGGTGTCGTCGCGCGTCATTGTCATTCCTCCCAAAGCACGGCGGCGCAAATTTATGGGGACACCCGGGACCAAACCCGGGTGTCCCAGCCTACCGGCAGATTACATCAGGCCCGCTTCCCTGTAGTAGCGCTCGGCGCCCGGATGCAGGGGAATGGTAAGGCCAGCCAAGGCACCTTCAGGACTGATCCCGCCGGCGGCGCTGTGCGCCGCCGTCATGGCGTCGAGGTTCTCAAAGAGAAGCTTGGTCATCTGATAGACCGTTTCCTCATCCACACCGGCATGAGTCACCAGAACGTTGCCGATGGCAGCGGTGCTCACGTCCGCGTCCTGACCGCCATAGGTCCCCGCTGGCACGACGCTTGGCACGTAAGGCGCGCCGACCGCTTCGATGACCGAGGCCGGGATTTCAACGATGTTGATATCGATCGAGGCAGCCAGGTCCTTGATGAAGGCAACCCCGAGCCCTGCGGACTGCAGCGTTGCGTCGAGCTGGCGGTTCTTGATGAGCTCGGCGGATTCCGCATAGGGCAGATATTCGGTCTGGGCGAAATCGTCATAGCTCATGCCAGCAGCCGCAAGGATCGCGCGGGCATTGAGTTCAGTGCCGGACTTGGGGGCGCCAACCGAAACGCGCTTACCGGCGAGGTCCGCCAGCGTCTCGATGCCGGAATCGGCCGAAGCCACGATCTGGATATAGTTGGGATAGATGGCGGCGATGGCACGTAGATCCGTCAAAGGCTCGGAGAAACCGGCATCCGCATTGCCATCCCAGGCCAGCTTGACGGAATCGCCAAGCGCAAACGCGACCTCGCCACGCCCATCCTGCAACAGATTGAGATTCTCGACCGAAGCCTTGGTCGACTGCACCTGGGTGCGCGCACCCTCGATGTTCTCAGCGTAGATTTCCGACAGGGCGACACCGAGCGGATAGTAGACGCCGGACGTGCCCCCGGTCAGGATGTTGATAAACTGCTGGCCCTGCGCAACGGCGGCAACCGAGCCCAGCGCGACGGCGGCACCGAGCAGCAGCCCGGCATAAGTCTTGGCGGATTTGAAGTTCATGCAAAATCCTCCCTTGCATGCAAGTTGATCGCCGGCCTCATCCTCCACGGGCCGGTCACGCTGTATTGAGCAAGGGATGTGCCAGATGCGGGTACGGGCAGAAAATTATTCGATTTCAATAAGTTGGCGCGATTGAGCCGCAGTGAATAGCCATAATTCTGGGCGGATTTCCGCCAGGTCGGCGCTCCGCGAGCGGAAAACCGCCAGTGCTCAATGGCCGGATTCGGCTATATCGCGCAGGCCGTACCGCGCGATCTTTTCATTGAGTGTCCGGCGCGCAAGGCCGAGGATTTCAGCCGCCTCGGCGGTCGAACCGCCGGCTGCGCGCAGAGCCTCGGCGATCAGTTCTGCCTCGAACCGGGCGACCTTGTCGTTGAGCGTGCCCTGCCCGAGCTCGACACCAGGCGCACCGCCGGTCATTTCGCGGTCGAGCCCAAGGACCGCGCGGTCCGCGGTGGCTTTGAGCTCACGCACATTGCCCGGCCAAGACCCCGCGCGCAGCTCTTGGAGGAAAGCGCGGCCGAATTCGGGCGGCTTGCGCGAAAAGCGCTCGGCGGCCTGCCCCGCAAAGAGAGCAAAAAGCAGCGCGATGTCTTCGCGGCGTTCCCGCAGTGGCGGCAGGTCGATTTCCACCGTTCCGAGACGGAAATAGAGATCGGCACGGAAGCGCCCCGCATCGCTTTCGGCCTTGAGATCGACCTTGCTCGCAGCGATGAAACGCACGTCGAGCGGGACGGCCCGGTTGGAGCCCAACCGCTCCATGCTGCGTTCCTGAATGGCGCGCAGGACTTTCGCCTGCAAACTCAGCGGCATCGATTCGATCTCGTCGAGAAAAACGGTGCCGCCAGAAGCGAACTCGAACTTGCCGATGCGCTCGGTCCCCGCACCGGTAAACGCGCCGCGCTCATGACCGAAGATTTCGCTTTCGAAAATCGCTTCGGGAATGGCGGCGCAATTGATGGCAACGAAATTGCCCTTGGCCCGGTGCCCAAGATCGTGCAGCGCACGCGCCACGACCTCTTTGCCAGTACCCGTCTCACCCCGGATCAGCACATCGACATCGACGTCCGCGAGCTGCGCGACGCGACGGCGGACATCGGCAATCGCCGGGGAAACGCCGACCAGCCGCTGCTCCAGGACCGCCTCGCCGCCCAGCGCCGATTGCAGCCGCCCCACCTCGCGCCGCAAACGCCGCCGCTCGACCGCCCGGTCGAGCACGGTAACCAGCCGGTCGGCATCATAGGGCTTTTCGATGAAATCATACGCGCCGGCGTGCATCGCCTCGACCGCCATCTGTACATCCCCGTGTCCGGTCAGGAGGATGACGGGCAAGTCACGGTCCGCCTTCTGCATCTGCGCCAGCACATCGAGCCCGCCAACGCGGGGCATGCGCAGATCGGTAACGACACAATCGAAAAGCCTCGGGTCGATGCGTCTCAACGCCTTGGCCGGATCGGCAAAGGTTTCGACGGTGAACCCGGACACGCCCAGCCATTCGCCGGAGGCCTCGCAAAGTTCGCGTTCGTCGTCGATAAAGGCGATTGCACCACGATCCGTCATGCGACCGGCTCCGTATGCAGCCTCGCAACGTGAAGGGGCAAAGCGACAGTGGTTAGCGTGCCACCATCCGTATTGGAGGCAAACGAGAGCGTTGCGCCATATTCCTCGAGGATTGTATGCGTGATCGAGAGTCCCAGCCCCAACCCTTCCCCGGTGGTTTTTGTGGTGAAGAACGGCTCGAATATCCGTTCACGCAAATCCTCGGGAATGCCGGCGCCGGTATCGGCGATTGCGACCACGACATTGGTGTCGCGCAAGGCGGCGGAGATACCGACATGACTGTTACCGGCGGTGCGTGTTGCGTCGATAGCATTGAGCATGAGGTTGATGAACACCTGTTCGAGCCGGATTGGATCACCGGTAACGGCCGGGAGACCTGACATTGCCTGTACCTCAAGAGCAATACCAGCCTCTCGCGCCTTCGGTTCAACGATATCGTAGGCCGCCTCGATCACGTGGGCGATGTCAACGGGCTCGAGAGGTGCCGGGTCCTGCCGCGAGGAAAATGTCTTGAGATGCGTGACGGTACGCTTCATACGCTTTAGCAAATCCCGGCCGGACCGGAGATTGCGCCGCACCTCCGCCGGGGCGTTGCGTTCGGCATGGAGATCTGCCGCCGCCAACCGGCTGTCGAGCGCTGCGAGCGGCTGACTGACCTCGTGGACGATCGCTGCCGACATACGCCCGAGCGCAGCAAGACGCGCTGCGTGGATGAGGCTATCATGGGTCTCGCGCAATTCGGTTTCCGTGCGCTTGCGCACCTCGATTTCGTGCGCGAGTTCGCGGGTGCGTTCGGCGACGCGGCGTTCCAGCACAGCGTTCTGTTCGAGCTTGATGCGTGTGAGTTGCCGGCGCTGCCACAGGAAAAGGGTAATGGCTGAGACAAGCATGGCGGCGAGCGCCGCCAGCGTCGTTACGAGGCGCGCTTCCCCATAGACAGGTTGCAGCGGCAGGGCCGAAAAGAGCTGCCATCCATCCGGATCGACGGGCACCGTGCCAACCAGGAATGCACCGTCCTCTTCCGATATGGTTATCGTGCCACTCTCCGGTGGAGGCGTAGACGCCAATGGCCGCTGCGCGGCAACATCGATACCGTCATAGCGGCGCTCCGCGGCGATGAGGGCTTCGGCTTCCATCGAAAGCGGATAAAGAGGCCTATAGCGCCAGCCGGGATTGCCAGCGAGAAAGACAATGCCGGCGTCGTCCGCAATGCCGGTCTGTTCACCGGCCTTGGTCCATGTTTGCTCAAGCGGTGCCATATCGACCTTGACGACCACGACGCCAATCGGCTCTCCATCTTCGTCAATCCGTTCCGACAGAAAGTAGCCGGGTATGCCCGTGGTGACGCCGACGGCGTAGTACCGCCCCTCTCCACGCGCCATGGCCTGGGCAAAATACGGCCGGAAGCTATAGTTGTTGCCAACGAAACTGCTGGGCTCCAACCAATTGCTGGCGGCCAGCGTCAGCCCCTCGGTATCGAGCACATAGACTTCGTCGACACCCGACATCTCGCGAACGATCTGGAGATAGCGATTGGCGGCGCCAGACGGCGCAGCGCCGCGCAAATGCGCGCGAATGCGTTCGTCCTCCCCGACAACACCAGGCAAGTAGCGGAAGCGTTCGATCTCGCTTTCCACGGCGCGCAACGAAATCGTCAGCCGGTCCACAAGCTCGCGCTCCACTCGGAGCATCCCGTTTCCGACCGCTACCACCCAGATGGAAATGCACGCCAAAACGACTGCGAGCCCGATGAAACTCACAAGCACGAGGCGGTGATTGATGCGGCGCGTTGCCGAACCGAACAGGCGCATGCTCCTCTAGCCCGAACTTCTCACACTGGCTACGCCCTGCGTCGGATTGTGGCGAGTCGCATACGGCGGCGGCCGCCACAATCCGACCCGAAGGGCTGGTTGAAAGTGGCGACAGTGTACGCTGGAGAGCTTGCACGTATGTTCAATACGCACGGCGCTCTCCGGCTACCCTCACGCCACTTTGAGCCAGCGCAGGGCATAGCCAGTGTGAGAAGTTCCGGCTACCCCTTTTAAAGACATGCAAGCGCTCGAAGCGGAGGAAAGTCAATTGGCAACAACTTGCTTCGATGTTTTTTGTTCATCCATAGGACATGAAATGCTAGATATGGGGTGGAAAACCTTGTCAAACCGCTGAAAATTCAACGCCAGCATGAAAAAAAAGACTGCTTCGGTATTCGATCTGCCCTCGCTAAGCCCACTGCAAGCCGAAGTGGCGCGCAAAATCGTGGGTCTCATTCAGGATGGCCGGTGGGCGGTCGGGGATCGAATATCCGATGCCGCTTTGGCAAAAGAACTGGGCACATCACGAACACCCGTGAGGCAGGTTCTTCAAATCCTTTGCGAGCAGGATTTGATAACCCAGGCTCCAACGTCGGGCTTTCGGCTCAAACGGAGCCTCGATGCGCAAACCGATCTCGACACCATTGTCCCACCATCGGATACGGAGGCCCTTTACACCAAAATGATGATCGCCCGGGCCAACGGCGCGATCGGCGACGAAGCCTCGGAAGCGGAGTTGGCCGAACAATTCGACGTCACCCGCGGTACCGTGCGGCGCGCGCTGATGCGCTTTTCGGCCGAAGGCCTCGCCGAGCGGCGTCCCGGCCATGGATGGCGGTTTGCCGAATGCCTGGACAATAAGCAGGCCGTCAATGAGAGCTATGCCTTTCGGATCATTATCGAATGCGGCGCCGTCGAAGAACGGGATTTCCGTGCCGACCCGGAGCAGTTGGGAGCCTTGCAGGCTCAACAAAAACAACTGCTGGAAATGCCTATTTCCCAGGTTTCCGGCACGGACTGGTTCGAGGCGAACGCGAATTTCCACGAAACCGTCGTCTCATGGTCGCAGAACAGGTTTCTGGTGCAGGCGATACGGCGCCAGAACAGCTTGCGCCGCATGACCGAGTACGCCGAGTTCACCCAGATCAGCGAAGAGGGGATACGCCGTGCCGCCCGTGATCATATCGCCATCCTCGATGCGATTGCCGCCGATGATACGAAGCTCGCCGCGGCAATCCTCTACCGGCATTTGAGCCGGACCACGCCCAAGACCGACACCGTCCGCCAGCTCGATTAGGCCGGCACGGACATTCTGCCCGATCAGGCATCGCGGCCGAGATCGCGAACCTGTGGCCGGTCAAATACCTCGACTTCGACGAGCCGCAAGACAGTCGGCAAAGAACGCCTTCACCGGATCTTTGATGAGCCCGCCGATATGCGCGACGCCGGGGACCATATCGAAACGCGGCGTTATGCCGATCCCAGCAAGGGAGGCTTCGAGCGCGCGGAGCCGTGCGATACGGGTCTCACCGCTGTCGTTGATCCCCGGCATCCAAAAGGCCGAATTCGGCCCGACGGTCACGTCCCAGGTTTCGATGTCCTGCGCACCGATGACCAGTTGCACCGGCACTTCGCTCATGGCCTCAGGGTCGAAGAGGCGCCCGAAGATGTCCTCCATACGGCGCGTGCCGACCCACCATTCTTTTTCCGGATCGGCGAGCGTAACCGTACCCGGCGCGCCGATGGAAACGCCCATCAGGCGCTCGGGGTGAAGGTAGAAGAACCGGTGCGCAAACTGCCCGCCCCCGGAAAACCCGTGCATCAGCACCTTGCTTGTATCCAGGCGATAGAGTTCGGCAACCTCCTCGATCATATCGAGCACGATGAGATCGAACCGGATGCCGCGATAGAGGATGAGCTTGTAATTGTGCAGATCGCCCGGCTCCTCGATGCCGCAAGGAAAGAACGGGGCGAGCAATACGCACTGATTGGCCTCGGCGAAATCGATAAACTCGTCGCGTAGCGTCGCGGCATCGCGCAAGCTGCCATGGACGAGCACCGCGAGCGGATAGACAGCATCGCCATCGGGCGCGTAGCCCTCGGGCACGTAACAGCAATAGGAGAACCGCTGGTCCATCCGCGACGCGAAGAACGTCGTGCGGCCGGAACGGTAAAAGCCCGGGGCTTTTCGATCGCTCATTTCGCCACTCCGACCTGCTGGACCGCATATGCCGCGAGCGTCCGGCTGAACCGCGTCAGGATGGCCTTGAGTGCGGAATAGCCGGCGGTGCGCTCGCGGGTTTCCTCGTCCATATAAAGCCGGCGGTTGATTTCGAACTGCACGCTGTGGCGCCCCAAAACCGGATTCGCGTATGCCTCGGCGAGTTCCGCGCCCCGAAACGGTTTGTTGATCGCAACGCTAAGCCCTTCGGCCCGCAAGGTCTCGCGGATGAACGCCACGAAATCGGGACCTGCCGATGTGCCATAAAGGTCACCGATGCAAATGTCCGGCCGTCCCGAGCCGGCCGGATCGGACGAAATGGCGTGCCCCACCGCGGTCATCGAGTGACAGTTGATATGATAGACGCCACCGAACCGGGCATAGGTGGTGTCGAGCAGCGTTCTGAGCGTTTGGTGGTACGGCACCCAATACCGCGCTATGCGGTCTTCGGCCTCGGCAACGCTCAAAAGGCGATCATGCATCAACTCGTTGCCCCAGGCATAGCGCCACATCAGGCCCATTCCCCGCCGCGCCGTAGGGCTTTCGCGCACGGGATGGGGCCAGACACCATCGACCATCGTTACGTCCATATCGCGCAGGGAACGATTGACGTCGAGGAAGCTGCGCGGGAAGTGCGCCTTGAGTAAGGGCGCGCCGATATCGGGCGCGGCGCTGAAGAGATCGTCAACATGCGTATCGGCGGAAACACGGACACGCTCTGCGCTGACGGCAGGCCTGAAATCGTCGGGAATATCCAGGCCGCTGTGAGGGCTATCAAATACAACGGGCACAAACGGCGCGCGCGGCGCTTCAACCGAAAGCACACCGGGAAGGGTTTGGTCTTCAAGACCGAACATGGTTCCGGCCGAGCGTGCCGCAGGTATCGCGGAAGCGGCAGACATCACGCGCCCTCCCCGTTTTGGGCAAGATCGTCCTCGACCCGCCGAACCGCGCCTGTGATTTCGCCGAGTTTCTCGCCGGCGGAGAGCCGGTCCATCGTGCGCGCCACGCGGCCTTCCCGCGCGATGGCGATCTCGGCAATTCCATCGGCTTCATCCCGGGGCAACACGACGACACCGGATGCGTCGGCAAGAACCATGTCGCCGGGCAGCACCGGAACGTTGCCGCAGGCGATGGGACGGTTGAACGTGCCGCCCAAACCGGCCTGCCGGGTGGTGATGGCCGACGTGCCACGACACCAGACGGGAAGCCCTTCGGCGAGGATTTCAGCCGCGTCCGTGACCGGGCCGTCGACAACGATGCCGACCGCGCCGGCTTGCTTCGCGGCCCGCGCGACGGCGCCGCCGACACAGGCGTGCCGGTCGTCCCCCAACCTGTCGATGACGAGCATGTCGCCGGGCCGGATATGGCTCACCGCATAGTGCACCAGCGTCGAGCACACCGCCGGGATGGCTACCGTGACCGCCACACCCGCTCGCGTCTTCTGCCCCGGATCCACCGCCTGGATGCACCGGTCCATAAACCCGGTATATCGCATATGCCCGATCGTTGCGGTTTCGATGGCCTCGAGCGCCGAAAGCAGCGCCGGATCTGCCGGATCGGGCATGGGCTCAACACGGTATTTTTTCACTCTCGCCTCCATCCTCAGCGTCCCGACAGCATCTTTCTGGGGTCGCATGTCGTCATATGTCTGATGAGCCGCGCGGTGTGGCTCACGATATGCTCGCAGATCGCCCTGCCCCGCTCGGCATTCGCGCCACGCGCGGACCCACCGAGCATACCGGCAGGATCGACCTCGTGCGCGTCGATCGGCAGGTTCAATGGCTGACCTTCGAACCGGACGCCGGATATGCCGTGAATGTCCAGCCCATACGCCTGCCCGCGCGGTGCTTTGTCAGCGATCAGATCGGGCCGGATACGCTCGGGAAAGAGATAGGCATAAGCCGAGGACATCGGCTCCCCGCCGTGCCCGCGCACGGCGCCGGCCTCGTCGCCGTAAAGTTCCGTCCAAAGCGTGTCGGGAATACTCTTCCAGATGTTGAGCGAGGGCACGGCGACGCCCCGCTCGCGCCGTATCTTCCGGGCAACCTGGTCGACAAGCGGGCCGTTCGCCGAATGCCCGTTGAAGATCAGAAGCCGCTCGACCCCGTGATCGAGAAACGAGACGATGACGTCTTCGAGTACCGCGGAAAAGGTCTGCGGCCGCAACTGGATACCGCCGGCAAAGCCGCGGAAGAAGTCGGCATAGCCGAAGGGGAGGACCGGTGCCGCGATACCGTCCCCGGCGTCCGCGCTCATCTCCGCCAGGCGCTCGGTCAACCGAAAGTCGCCCATGGGCGCATGAGGCCCCTGCACTTCCTGCGAGCCGAGCGGAATGAGGATGGTCACGGGATCCTTGATCCGATCCGCGAATTCCGCCTGCGTCATAGCCGCGAGCGTATACTTGGTCATGAAATCCCCAAGGTATGTGCGACACCGAGACGTTCGCCCTGCAACTCGGGAAGCGCCAGGTGCGAGGAATTAACGTTGACCGTGCGCGTCACGCGCAGCGTTCCCCCCCTAATCCAGCACCGCACGGTGTCCCGAAAGGCGGTTTCAACGAACAGCCAATCCATTTCAAGGCACGCCCAGCCACCCGCCTCCGGCAGCCAGCGCGCGCAGGCAAGCACACGCAGCCCATCCCTTGGTTCGTAGGAATGATGGAGTCGAGCCCCTGTCATGGTCGTCATAGCCTCTACCCAATGGCCGAAACCGGCGACAATCGTATGGGTGCCGCGCGCATCGGTCAGCGAAAATTCCACATCCACGCCAGATGACCGTAGCGCGATTTGCCCGGCGGTCTGATCGTTTTCGACCATCGCGTACCGGCCCTGCCAATCGCGCGGTGCCATCGCGCTGGTGTCCGGGCCAGGCTGAATGCGGAACGTCAGTCCGGCAGTCGCGTCGGCGAGTGTGTCGTTATCTACGGCTGCGCCTGCGCCGAGCGCCGGCCTAAGCGCATCGTAGATCAGGCGATGAACGCGCCGGTCGTCATCGGCCATGCCGCCGGTAAAGGCGACAACGGCGTTTTCGTCTGGCAGGACAATACAGTATTGGCCGAACAACCCGTTGGCCGAGAAGCTGCCATGCGGCCCGCGCCACCAATGATAGCCATAGCCCTCGCGCTTTTCGGGCGGCGTCCCGTCGCCCACTTCGTCTGGCCCGAGGTAATGCGCGCCTGTAAAAACACCCAGGATGACGTCCTGCACCTGCGTGCCGGTGGCATCCCGCACCCAGTCCGGCGACAGCAATGCTCGTCCCTGCCAGACGCCGCCCTGCAAATGCAGAATACCGAGCTTGAGCAGATCGCTCGACAGACATGACAGGCCATTGCCACCGGTATTGACTCCGTCGGTGCCGATGTCCCAGCGCATGGCGGCGGACATATCCATGGGCGCAAAGATGCGTTCGGCAAGGTAATCGGAGACGCGCCGCCCGGTCGCCTTCTGAACGATGGCCGAAAGCATGTAGCTCGCCGCGCTGTCGTAAACGAAGACTTCGCCCGGCTCGTGCGGGATTGGCTGACGCAGGAAATCGGCAACCCAACTCGTTTCGAGTTGCCGCCACGACCCACCCGAAATCCCCCGCGCGTGTCCGCTGGTCATGGTGAGCAGGTGCCGCACAGTCATACGCCCGAGCTTCTCGGACGGATTGATACCGTCATGCTCGGGGAAAAACCGCATCACGGGGTCGTCGATGGACATCAGCCCGTCGCCCACGGCAAGTCCCACCGCCATCGAGGTGAAGCTCTTGGTCACCGAATGCATCATATGCGGCCTATTGGCCGCGAAAGGCGCCCAATAAGCTTCGGTCACAAGTGCCCCGTCATGCCAGATGAGCAGGCTGTGAAGCTCGATCCCCTCGCGTTCGATCGTTTCGAACAGACCAAGGATGACGGCGGGGTCGGTTCCGCGCGACTGCGGTGTGGCCCGCAGCAGGCCGTCTGCCGGGAGAGTCACTGCGCAGCCGCCTCCCCGGCGAACCGCCAGCTCATCGTGACGCCGTGCTCCGTGCGTTCCAGCGTCGGGATCGCGGACAGCAGCGCCCGGGTATAGTCGGATTGCGGCGTGTCGAAAATCGCGTCCCGCTCACCTTCCTCGACGATCCGTCCATCCCGCATCACGACGACACGGTCAGCCAATTGTTCGACGACACCGAGATCGTGGCTGATGAACAGACAGGAAAACCTGTACCGCTCCTGCAGCCGCGCAAGAAGCCTGAGCACCTGCGCCCGCACGGTGACGTCGAGCGCCGAGACGGCCTCGTCGGCGATCACGAAATCCGGGTTGCGGACGATGGCACGGGCAATCGCAACGCGCTGGCGCTGACCGCCGGAAAGTTCATGTGGATATCGCCCGGCATAGTCCGCGCCAAGCCCCACTTCGGAGAGAATTTCGGCAACGCGGCCTGCGACATCGGCGCGATCAAGGCCCGGCTCATGCCGCAGCGCTTCGCCGACCAGTGCACCGATGGTCATACGCGGATCGAGCGAGCCGAACGGATCCTGGAAGATCATCTGGCAGTTGAGCCGGTAATCCCTGTACCCACGCGAACCGCGCCGGACCGGTTCGCCACGGAACAGGATATCGCCCGCCGATGCCGCAGTGAGCCCGGCGATTGCCCGGCCCAGCGTCGTCTTGCCCGAGCCGGACCCGCCCACCAGCGCGACGACTTCACCGGACCTGATGGACAGATCGATCCCATGGAGCGCGCGCTTGGTTTTTGACCCGGCGAAAAGCCCGGCCTTGGACGTGTAGGACACTTCTAGCCCGCGCACTTCGACGATGGGCGTCGCATCCTTGGGAAACGTCCGCCTGGGCCCGCGCGTTGGCATAGCCTGCAGCAGATCCCGGGTATAATCATGCTTCGGCCGGGCGAGGATCGTCTCGGTATCCCCCGCCTCGACGATCTCTCCGCGCCGCATGACGAGCACGCGTTGGCAATAGCGCGCCACCATGGGCAGGTCGTGGCTGATCATCAAGAGCGCCGTACCCTCGTCCCGCGTCAACTCCAGCATCAATTCGAGCACATCGCGCTGCACCAGTGCGTCGAGCGCTGTCGTCGGCTCGTCGGCGATCAGCAGTGCGGGGCGCAGCAGCATCGCCGAAGCGAGCATGATGCGCTGACGCATACCCCCGGAGAACTGATGCGGGTAGGCGCTCAGCCCGCTTTCGGGGTCGGGAATGCCGACGCGGGTCAGAATGTCGAGAACCCGCCGGCGACGTTCGGCGGCATCTAGCCGCGTATGCACCCGCAAAGGCTCGTCGAGTTGCCGTCCGATCATCATCGAGGGATTGAGCGAGGTCATGGGTTCCTGGAACACCATGCCGATCTCGGCTCCCCGCAACGCGCGGATATGCTTGGCCGCCATTTCAGGCACCGATTGTCCCCGAAACCGGATGTCTCCGCCGGTGCGTACGATAACGGGCGGCTGAAGACCCATGAGCGCACGTGCCAGCATCGTCTTGCCCGAACCGGACTCCCCGACAATGCCCACGACCTCACCCGGCGCGACATTGAGGCTGGCACGCTTGACGATATCGGGTCCATCCGGCCCGCGCACGTTGAGCGAAAGATCCCGGACACTCAGCAATGTTTCGCTCGCTGTCATCACAGCCCCCTCATACGCGGATCGAAGCGGTCACGGATCGCATCACCGAAGAGATTGATCCCCAAAAGGGTGAGCGAGATGCACAGACCCGGGAAGATGCCCAGCCAGACCGCCTGCGCCATGTGCGGGCGAGCGCTGGCAAGCATGTTGCCCCAGGTCGGCGCTGGCGGGGGCACACCCAGGCCAAGGAAACTCAGCGCGCTTTCGGTCAGGATCACGGTGCCGAACATCGATGTGGCAAGCACGATCACCGGTGCGATGCAGTTGGGCAGGATATGCCGCGCCATCGTAAAGAGCGCCGAATTGCCCATGATCCGCGACGCCTCGACGAACTCTCGCTCCCGCAGTGAAAGCACGGCGCCGCGCACGACGCGTACCATGGCCGGGGTATAGGCAAGGCCAAGCGCAAAAATGATCCCGTACATGTTGGCGCCGGTTACCGAAAGCAGCGCGAGCGCCAGAAGCATTGAGGGAAAGGCGAGCAAGGCGTCGTTGAGCGTCATGACGCCCCGGTCGAGCCAGCCGCGCGCATAGCCCGAAACGACGCCGAAGAGCACACCCATGGTAACTGCGAAACATACGGTCATGATGCTGATCGAAACGCTGGTACCGGCGGCAGCCATGATCCTGGAGAGAACGTCGCGGCCGAATTCGTCAGTGCCCAGCCAATGGGCGATGCTCGGTGGCGCAAGTTTGTCGCGCAGATCGATGCGCAGCGGATCGTAGGGCGTCCAGAGCGCACCGACGGCCGCCGTTGTAACGAAGATGCCGATCAAAGTGCCGCCGATGATGCGGTTGCGGTGATGGAGTTTCATTCGGCGGCCACCCGCGGATCGAAGAGGGGATAGAGAAGATCAACCACAAGGTTGACGAGCACATAGGTCACAGCGACGAACAGCAGACACCCTTGCACCACCGCATAGTCGCGGCCGTAGATCGCCTCGACGATCAGCCGCCCGAGCCCGGGAATAGTGAAAACCGTCTCGACGACAGCGACGCCGCCCAGAAGATTGCCCAGGATGAGCCCGATCAGCGTCCAGGTCGGCCCGAAGGCGTTGCGCGCCGCGTGGTTGAAGAGGATCGCAGTTTCGGTCAGCCCTTTGGCACGGGCATGGGTGATGTAGTCGAGGCGCAGCACGTCGAGCGTCGAGGCTCGGGCCATGCGCACGAGAATGCCGATCTCGTGAAGCACGAGGGTGGCGACCGGCATGACGAGATAAAGCAGCCCCGCGACGGGATCCCGGGCTATCGAAACATAGCCGAGAACGGGTAACCAGCCGAGCTTGAGCCCGAACCCGAGCAGGATCATGAGCCCGAGCCAGAATGTCGGGATGGAGACCAGGAGCGTCGAAAGGCCCACGATGGCAAGGTCGAGCGCGCCATTTTGCCGCCAGGCGGCGGCCATGCCCATCGGCACGGCGACGACGACGGCAAGCGCCACCGCCATCAGCACCATCTGCGCACTGGTCGCAAACCGTCCGAGAATGAGCGGCAGAACCGGCTCACCGGTCGTGATCGAAACGCCCAGATCACCTTGAAAGAGATTACCCAGCCAGATGAAGAACTGGACGGCGATCGGCTCGTCAAGCCCCATCCGTTCGCGCAAGGCAAAATAGGCGGCATCGTCGGCGAGGTCACCGAGCATGAGACTAGCCGGATCGCCCGGAATAAGCCGGACCAGGGTGAATACGGCAACCGAAACGATAAGCAGCGTCGGTATGGCCGTCAGCAATCGGGAGAGCGTAAATCTAAGCATTGGCGAAGCCCTTGTGCGGCGCTGCGCGCCGACCGATGTGAGGCGATGCCCCCACGCCCAGGAGAAAGCGCGGGAGCATCAGGGCTGGAAGGTTCTATTCGGTAAGGCCAACGCCCCAGAGCCGGGCAAAGCCGTGCCACGTGCGGTAGCCCGTTACGTTGTCCGCTGCCACGCCGACATCCAGCCCATTGGCCAGCATCAGAAGCGGAACGTCCTCCAGGAACAGCGTATGCAAACGGTCGAAAAGCTCTTGACGTTCTGCCTGTTCGGGTTCCTGAAGAACCGCATTCAAGAGCGCTATGGCTTCGGGATTGTCCCAAATGGCATTCGCACGCTCCTCCTTTGAGGCGGTCACGGCATTATAGGCCAAAGCCGGGTCGGCGCGGTTCGAATAGTTGAACGCCATAACCTGATAGTTGCCCGAACGGAAGCGGTCGAGCTGGCTCGCCCATTCGAGCACTTCGATCTTGGAATTGATCCCAGCGGCCTGGAGCATGGCTTGAGCGATCACGGCGACGTCGTAGCTTATCGCCGACCGGCGGTTGGTGAGGATGGTGATTTCCTCACCATTGTACCCCGCTTCTTCCAGCAGCGCGGGAACCGCGGCGGGATTGTATTCATACCCTTGGTCATGATGCTCGGTGTGGTAGAGCGACCCCGTAGCGACCAGCGAATTGTTGGGTACGCCCAGGCCGTACATCACCGCATCGACGATCTGCGGAACATCGAGCGCAGTCGCAAACGCTTTGCGCATGGCTGGATGCGACATGACCGGGTCTTGCGTCTGGAACAGCATGGTCACGAGCCCGCCATGCGGCTCGGAAACGAGCTGGAAGGCATCGTCACCGGCAAGCTCGGCGGCCTCGCTGGGCGGCACATAGGGCAGGATATCGAGGTCTCCGCTACGCAAGCCGGCCACAGCGGCCGAATTGTCCGGCACGACGACGAGATTCACGTCGTCAACCAGCACTTCCTTGCGCCCGCCATAGCCGTCGATACCGGTTCCGGTAAGCGCATAGTCTTCGAACTTGACCAAATGCACGCTTTCGCCACGCGTCCACTCGTCGAAAACGAACGGACCGGTGCCAATGGGGCGGTCCCAGGTGCCGTCTTCGTTGAATGAGTCGCGATGCACGATTGCAGCGGCACCGCATTGCGGCTGCGCCATATAGGTGAGCAGCATCTCATCGGGTGCATTGAGTTCGAACGCGACCGTGTGCGTGTCGAGGATATCGATGCCGACGATCTGCGTGCCCCGGCTACCGTCAAAAAAGACGTTGCAGTTGTAATCAGGATTGCTGAGCAGCTTTTCCCAGCTCCATTTCACGTCCTCGGCGGTCAACGGCGCGCCGTTGTGGAAGACCACATCGTCCCGCAGCGTGAACGTATAAACCGTGCGGTCGTCCGACACCGCCCAGCTTTCGGCCAGCATCGGCTGGATATCCCCGCCCTCGCCGGCAGCAACGAGCCCTTCGACGACGTTGAGCATAACCGAATCCGTGATGGCATCGCGGTTGATACCCGGCTGGGAGCTTCGGATATCGGACGATAGCTGGACATTGAGCGTGTCGGCCATGGCCGCCGATGCGGCGCCGATTGCCAGGACCGACAACGCGATGTTCCCCGTAAGCATTGCGAGCTTCATAACACCCCTCGTGTTTTTTAAATGCTCAAAAAACATTTCACATTGAAGATCGCGCGTCAATAGCGCATTATGAGATCGTTCAGTTCCGCCCATTTAGAGGAGAAGCCCGTGCGTGTTGCCCTGATGCAGCTCAATTCCCGCGACGACAAATCGGAAAATATCGCCACGATCACACGTTTGTTCGCAGAAAGGATCGCCGGGCAAAGCGTGGATCTTATCGCATTGCCGGAATATTCAACGTTCCTGGGCGGGCTCAGGGAGGTGCAATGGGCCGCAGCGGAGATCTTCCCCGATGGCGAAGGCTATCGCGCCCTGCAAGAGTTGGCGAAAACCTACGGTGTTGCCCTCCATACCGGCTCGATGATCGAGCGCGAGGGCGACAAGTACTACAACACCAGCGTGATCTTCGGCCCGGACGGCGCCGAACGCGCGCGCTACCGCAAGATCCACCTGTTCGACGTCGAAACGCCCGGCGGTCATGTCTTCCGCGAATCCGACGTCATCGACCGCGGCAACGCTATCGTCGATTTCACCCATAAGGGCCGCAAGTTCGGGTGCTCGATCTGCTATGACATGCGGTTTTCCGAGCTTTATCTGCGGCACATGCGCAATGGCTGCGACGTCATCATGGTCCCGGCCGCCTTCAACATGGAGACCGGCAAGGACCATTGGGAAGCGCTCTTGCGCGCCCGCGCCATCGAAACCCAGAGCTGGGTCATCGCCGCCGGACAGGTCGGCTTCCACCGAGAAGCGGCCGGCGAGCGTGCCTGCTACGGCAATTCGATGGTGATCGATCCCTGGGGTACGATCGTTGCCCGCGCCTCGGGCAAACCGGGCGTGATACTGGCGGACATCGACT
This sequence comes from Pelagibacterium halotolerans, assembly GCF_044811015.1. GTDB lineage: Bacteria > Pseudomonadota > Alphaproteobacteria > Rhizobiales > Devosiaceae > Pelagibacterium > Pelagibacterium halotolerans_A. The sequence continues at coordinate 3,029,912 of NZ_CP085243.1, read as the reverse complement.
TCGACTACGCCCGGCATATCCGCACCATCCTGCCGTCCAACACCCATCACGTGCTGGACCAAGCCGATGCTTGAGGATTACGCATTTTGGATGAGCACGCCCAATCTCGATTTCCTTGAGATCGCGGCCAATGCCGGCTTCAAGCGCGTCGTGTGCGACGTCGAACACAACGCCTTTTCCCCCGACCGGCGCGAGGCGCTCGTCGTTGCCGCTCGTGCCATCGGGCTCAGCGTGTTCTTCAAGGTCGAAGGCCCCGAACCGGTCTGGGTGCAGCGCGCCCTCGACCTCGACGTCGATGGCGTGATCGTTCCCCATTGTGGCCGGCTCGAAGAGTGCCACGCCGCGCTGGAAACGGCCAAATTCCCGCCTCGCGGCACCCGCAGTTATGCCGCCGGACGTTCCGCGCGGTTCACCGCGCCGGATGCCGGCTATTTCGCGCGGTGCGATCGGGACGTTCTCTGCCTGCCCATGATCGAAACCGCACATGCGTTCGACGATATCGACGCGATCCTCGCGCACGATTGCGTCGACGGCGTTTTCGTCGGCCCGTTCGATCTCGCACTCACGCGGGGACGCGAGACCTACGCGTTCACCGACGCAGACCGCGCCGACATCTCTCATATCGCACGGTCCGCCAAATCTGCCGGCAAGCCGTGGTGGATACCCGCTTGGAAACCTCAGGAACAACGGTTCGCAATCGATGAAGGCGCCTCTGTTCGCGTGATCGCTGCCGAGCATCAGGTGCTGATGGCTGGTCTTGCATCGGTGATCGACCAATTGCCCCAACGCTCAGCCCGATAAGGAAAGAAAAGTGAAAGATTTTATCAAAAACCCTCTGCCCGAAAGCCTGCCTGATGCGCTGCTTGCAAAACTCCGGCAAGTCGAAACAGCTACCGTCGGACACTTCCTGCATTCGGCCTTCATGGACAGCGCCATTGCCGCGATCGATCCGGGCAGGAGAATCGCAGGCACGGCAGTCACGTTGCGGCTGGCGGCCAACGATTCGACGCTCCTGCATGATGTCGTTTCAACGCTCCGGCCCACAGACATCCTCGTCATCGACCGCTCGGGCGACACGCGCCACGCATGCTGGGGTGGCGTCGTGACCAACGCGGCGGCATTATGCGGCTTTGCCGGGGCGGTGATCGACGGCCCGGTGACCGACGTCAACGAGATCGTCGCCAATGCCTTCCCGGTCTGGAGCCGCGGCCGGTCCTCGATCACGACCAAGCTTTATGCCCAGTCCGGCAGCTTCAACACGCCGATCGCCTGCGGCGGTGTATCGGTCGCGCCGGGCGACGCCATTTTGGCCGACGAAAGCGGCGTAGTTGTCCTTTCGCCAGAACATGCCGAGGCGGTGGCGGACCGTGCACTCGACATGCAAAGCGCGGAAATCGGCCTCATCGCACGCCTCAGGGCCGGTGAAAAACTGGGTGACGTCAGCGGCGCATCGCAAATGATCAAGGATCGTTTATAGACGGAAGGCCCTCACTCTACTGGTACGGACACTTTGCCCTGTTATGATCGGATTGTAACCTCGAGGAGCGCCAGCAGCTCAGCGAACCAGACGGCCGACTTTCCATCGATAGGTCAATGGCCCTGCAGCCCGGCAGATACTTTCCGCCAGTTCGTTAGATGGCGCTGAATATCGAGCTGCAGGCTCTCGGCATCACGCGCTTCGAGCACCTCCACCATTTCCAGGTGATTACAGCTGCTCCAGCCGATACGCATGGCGCTGACCATAAACATGTGGATCGTACCGGAATACTACGCCGCCAAGGTCGAGCGTAACGAGCGCCGCATCGGCGTGGCCGAGTTCATCTCGTTGGCGAAGTATCGAAACTTCCGTTCCAGGGTATTGCAGTTGCCATGACGGGACATCGATAGATTGTTAGCTTGTGGCTGAATGTGAGATTCGCCAATGTTGCCACCCGCTGCTCGTTACGTGCCGAACTATGTCGATGAGGCGTACGAACTCGCGCTCTTGCGATCGATCGACAATTCCACGTGGCTCGGAGATCTCAAGCGGCGTGTTCAGCACGACGGCTTTCGCTATGACTACAGGGCCCGACGTGTAACGAACGAATCCTATCTTGGCCCTTTACCTGATTGGCTATCTGCCCTTGCGGACCGACTGGTGGAAGACGGCATTTTCCACGTGCGACCTGACCAAGTGATCGTCAATGAATATTTGCCTGGTCAGGGCATCGCCCCTCATGTGGATTGCGAACCTTGTTTTGGCGAGACTATCGTGTCGCTTAGTCTAGGCTCAGGACTCATTGATCAGAGCCAGAAGATGACGGCTGCTGCGATGCAGATGGCCGAGAAGAAGGTGTGGGCGCATCGGTCGTAGCGGGTTGCGATGCGCCTCCAGTCCTTGAGCTTTGCGAAAAGGTTCTCGACCTTGTGGCGCTGACGGTAGAGCGCCTTGTTGTAGTCATACGGGACCTTGCGGTTGCGGCTCGAGGGAATACAGGGCTCGATGCCTCGTGCTTGAAGTTCCTGGCGGAACCAGGCGCTGTCGTAGCCGCGATCGGCGATCAGATGGGAGGCCGGCGGCAAGGCGTCGAGCACGAGGCGGGCGCCCGTGTGATCGCTCATCTGGCCTTCCGACAGGAGCAGGATGATCGGCCGACCTTCACCGTCGCAAACGGTGTGGAGCTTCGAGTTCAGTCCGCCCTTTGTTCGCCCGATGCGACGGGGAACAGCCCCTTTTTGAGCAGGCTCGCCGCGGTGCGGTGAGCCTTGAGATGCGTCGCGTCGATCATGATGCGCTCGGGTTTTGGCCCTTTGCCGGCGAGCCCGGCGAAGATGCGGTCGAAGACACCCATCCGGCTCCAGCGGATGAAACGGTTGTAGAGCGTCTTGTGCGGCCCGTAGCCGGCCGGCGCATCCTTCCACTGCAAACCGTTGCGGATCACATAGACGATGCCGCTCACAACCCGTCGGTCATCGACCCGCGGCACCCCATGCGACAGCGGAAAGAACGGAGATATCCGCGCCATCTGGCGCTCGCTCAGCAAAAACAAATCACCCATCAAGGCCTCCTGTTGGAAGCCGTGAATCACATCTCAAACGAAATTAATAGGTCCTGAGCCTAGGCTCGACGTGTTTGATGGAATTCTCACATATCCACTCCAGACAGTCATCTACCCAGGCTCTTGCTCCACGCGGTCTGCTCGTGCTGAACGACGAGGCCCGGTTCAACTGGACGCATGGTATCCCTGCTCGCAAGTCGGATGTGATTGACGGCAAGAAAGTCCCTCGAGGGCGGAGGGTGTCCCTGACATTTCGGACTGTTATCACGACATAAGCGCTCTGCTTGGGTACGCTCGGTCTTAAGCTCCGCGTGTCCACTCAACTGATGGCCTACATCTGCGAGTGTCGGCCACAAGCGGCAAGGTGTTCTACGTCTCCAAGCGCATCAACGGCCATATGAAACGGATCAAAATCGGCTCGTGGCCCATCCTGACGCCGCACGACGCGCGCGACAAGGCACGCAGCCTCATGCGCTCAATCGAGCTCGGCCTCTAAAGCTGGAAGCCAACTTTCTAAAGCGCACTTTCGCTGACTTGTTCGCCGGGGAGGAACGGCTTAATTGCTTCCATCCCTGGCGGCCACCAGAGAACCTCTGCCAGATTGTCGCTACCGTCTCGTCCTGATCGTCGCACCAGACTGCGAGCAGGTTCTGACCTTCGCCTCAGGCCGGTGACAGACGCTTTTGCTTTTTCGCAGCCGAAGTGTCATCGGACCGAAGCCGCTCTCGAGGGTTTGCCTTGGGCCAGATAAGCTCGCCAGCCGCCAAGGGCGCTGATGTCGGTTGCCCCTTCGATGCCGGCTGGCTCGCACAGAAAGCCCTTCACGCTCGTACCGTCTGCCAACATGACGCTGCCGATGCAGAGGGGTGCGGGAATGCCGGCCATGAAACTGCCGAACGCGGGTTTTGGCAGCGCCCACACCTCCAAGGAGATCGATGTACCGGTGCCCGGCGCCGTGCGAACCATGCCCGGCCGGAAGGGCGGGCCTCCCGCCAGGGCGTAGAGCGTGTAGTCGGGTGCCGTTTCTGTGGCGCGGAGAAGGCGTCCGCCGCGCGAGGTGAGTTCGGAATTGAGCGGCAGCCCGGACATGTGTGCGCCGCAAACGGCAACGGCGATCTCGTCGTCGCGCAAGCGGGTGGTAGCCAAAGCCACCTCCGGCCGAGGCCAGCGCGTTGCGCCGAGCAAGCCCGCCTCCATCATCAGCGCCAGTCCGGCCGCGCGATCGTCTTCGCCGGCACGGGCGAGAACGGTTATGTTGCCAGGCCGGCCATCGGCGCGCACGCCTGTCGGCACCGCGATGCCGCACATGTCGAGCAGGTTGACGAAATTGGTGTAGGTGCCGAGCCGGGAATTGGGACCGATGGGATCGGCGTCGATCTCCTCGCGTGTCACGAAGGTCGGGACCGTCGGCACACAGAGAAAATCCACCCCTACCAACAATTGCTCACAGACGCGCCTGAGCTCCTGCAGGCGATAAATGCCCTTGAAGGTGTCCACGGCGGACTTTTCGAGACCGCCCGAAACGATGGCAAGCGTGGTCGGATGCAGGGTACCGGACGCCTCGGTGATCCGGGCGCCGACGGCAGCCGTGCGTTCAGCGACCCAGGCACCCTCATAGAGCATTTGAGCCACGTCGTAGAAGGGCGACAGGTCGATCGGTTTCACGATTGCGCCCCGAGCTTCCAGGCGAGCTATGGTGGCGCTGAAATGTGCTGCCTGCTCCGCATCGCCAAACGTCTCAAGCGTTGCTGCATTCGGCATCGCGATGACAACCCCCGGAGACAGCGCGGCCAGGGGGCCGGTGCGAATTTCGCGGGCATACGCGTCTGCCGGATCGAAAGCCGATGCCGTTTCGAACACCTCGTAGGCGTCGGTGACCGTAAGCGCGAAAATCGAGATTGTATCGAGCGTGCGGCAGGCCGGCACCACGCCGCTGGCCGACAGTGTGCCCAAGGTGGGCTTGAGCCCCACCAGATTGTTCAGGGCCGCCGGCACGCGGCCGGAACCGGCGGTATCCGTGCCCAGGGCAAAGCACGCTATGCCATGCGACACCAGGACCGCCGAACCGGCGGAGGAGCCGCCGGGCACGATGTCGGGATCGATCGCGTTGTTGGGTATGGGAAAGGGCGTGCGCACGCCCACAAGCCCGGTTGCGAACTGGTCCAGATTGGTCTTGCCCAGACAAATCGCTCCCGCCGCCCGCAGGCGCGCCACCACGAACGCATCCCCCGCCGGCTCGTATGAGAAGTCCGGACAGGCCGCGGTGGTAGGCATGCCGGCAACGTCGATATTGTCCTTTGCGGCATAGGGGATGCCCCAGAGCGGACGTCCGTCGGGCGTGCCCAGCGCACGCGCTTCGGCCAATGCCGCTTCGCGCGCCTCGTGGATGAAGATGCCGGGATCGGCCACCGCATCGAGCCTGCGGAAGGCTTCGGCAATCACATCTTCGGGGCGCACCCCTTCGGCATAGGCCTGGCGCAGAGCCGATAGGGTGAACGGCAATTCAGATAGCATAGTCAAGTCCTTGCAAATCGTCTCAGAATGCGGCCTTACGCCTTGGCGCCTGTGGGGCGGCGGAAAGCAGTTCTTTGGTGTACGCGTGTTGGGGGTTGTCCATTACGTGCTCGGCGGAACCGGCCTCCACCACCTCGCCCGCCTTCATTACGATCACCTCGTCGCAAAGCAGGCGCACCACGTTGAGGTCGTGGCTGACGAAGAGGTAGCTTATCCCCAGCTGCGCCCTGAGGTCGGCGAGAAGATTGAGCACCACCGCTTGGATGGATACGTCCAGCGCCGCGGTGGGCTCGTCGAGTATGAGGAAGTCTGGGTCCGGCGCGATGGCACGGGCGATCCCGACCCGGGCCTTCTGACCGCCCGACAACTGGTGTGGGAAGCGATCGAGCAGGTGCAGCGGCAGCCCGACCAAACCCGCAAGGTCCTCAACGCGCGCGTCCAGCGCCCGGCCCTTCACCGTCCCCATGCGCTTGAGCGGCTCGGCGATGGTCATGCAGGCTGTGTGGCGCGGATTGAGGCTGTCGGTCGCATCCTGAAAGACCATCTGGATTTTGGCCCGCAGCGGATTGCGGGAGAATCCGGAGGATGGGATCTTCGCCAGATCCTCGCCACGATAAAGGATCTCTCCCGAGGTCGCATCGAGTAGGCGCACCAGCATGGAGGATGTCGTGGACTTGCCGCAGCCGCTCTCGCCCACCAGCCCTACGCTCTGGCCTTCGCGTATGGTGAACGAGATGCCCTTGACCGCGTGCACCGGCCCTGACTTGCCCTGATAGGTCTTCACTAGGTTCTTCACCTCGATCAGCGGCGTGTCCTTTACGACATGGGGCGCAATCGGTTTCCGCACTGCCTCGGGCAAGAGCGAACGGATCGAGGCGCCCCGGCGCGGCGTCGCGTCCACGAGCTTGCGGGTGTAGGGGTGAGCGGGCCGGGCGAACAGGTGCGCGGGCGCACCCTCCTCCACGATGAGCCCGTCTTTCATGACCACGATGCGGTCGCAATATTGAGAGGCAAGGCCGAGATCGTGGGTGATGAGAATGGATGACATGCCACGCGAGGTGACAAGCTCGTTCATCAGGTCCATCACCGCCTTCTGGGTTGTGATGTCGAGCCCGGTCGTCGGCTCGTCGGCGATGAGCAGTCTCGGATCGCAGGCGAGGGCGATGGCGATGACGATGCGCTGACACATGCCGCCCGAAAGCTCGAACGGATAGGCCTCGTAGCGCGCGGTCGCGTCGCGGATCTTCACCGCCTCCAGCGCTGCGATGGCCTTTTGCTTCGCATCGTGTCGCGTAGCGCGCCCGTGCTGGCGCAGCACGTCTTCGATCTGGTGTCCCACCCTGCGGATCGGATTAAGCGCGGCGCGCGGATTCTGGAAGATCATGGAGATTTCCCGCCCGCGAATATCGCGCATGTCCGTTTCGGCCGCGCGGCGCAGGTCGATGCCGTCATAGACGACTTCGCCCGCCTTGATCCGCCCGCCGGCGTCGAGAATGCGCATCAGGGCATAGGAGGTGACGGATTTGCCAGAGCCGCTTTCCCCCACGATGCCGAGGCGCTCCCCGGTCGCGAGTTCGAAGCTGATGCCGTTGACTGCGTTGACTTCGCCCCGCCGGGTCCTGAAGGCGACGTGAAAATCGGTGATCGACAGCATTCCGTCCTCCTCAGGTCCGCCGGCGCGGGTCGACAATATCGCGCAGACCATCGCCCATCAGGTTGAAGGTGAAGACAGCAAGCATCAGCCATAACCCAGGGAACAAGGCGAGCCACCACTCCCCCGAGACGATGAAATTGGCGCCCTCCGCGACCATGATCCCCCATTCCGGGGTGGGCGGGCGTACGCCGAGGCCGATGAAACTCAGCCCGGCCGCGTTGAGGATGGCCCAGCCGAGATTGAGCGAGACCTGCACCATCATTGGCGGCAGCGCGTTGGGGAAGATATGAACGGCCAGAACCCGCGCATCGGAATTGCCGGAAAGCTTGGCCGCGAGTGCAAACCCGGATTCGCGCCTGATGTTCACCTCCGCGCGCACGACCCTGGCATAAAAGGGAATGTTGATGATCGCCGTGGCGATGATGATATTGCCCACCGAATTGCCGAGCGCCGCGACAATGCCCATGGCAAGCACGAAAAGCGGAAAGGCCATGATGGTGTCGAGGATGCGATTGAGGATAATGTCGATCCAACCGCCGCGATAACCCGCGATCGCGCCGAGCACCGAGCCGATGGCGAAGGAAATGGCCACCGCCGCTACCGAGATCACGAGATCGAGTCGTGTCGCCACGATCACCCGCGAGAACACGTCCCGCCCCAGCGCGTCCGTGCCGAACCAGTGCAAGACGGAAGGCGGCTGCAGGGCGATCTCCGCGTTGGTTGCCAGCGGATCGTACGGCACTACATAAGGCCCGATCAGCGCCGACAGCACGAAAAAGGCAAACATGGCGAAGGAAATCGCGGTCACCGGATTTTCGCGCAGCACATAAAGCGTATGGGCCAACGCACCGGATTTCGGCTTTGCTCCCGGTATCGGTTCGCCTGGCTTGCTCTGGGCGGGCGTAACCATTGTCTCGGTCATTTGGCTGAGGTCCCGAAGCGCGGATCGATCGCTGTGTAGGTGAGATCAATGATGAGGTTGAGCAGGACAAAGAGCATCGCCATTGCGAGCACGAAGCCCTGCACCGCCGCGTAATCGGAAACGACGAGCGCCTCGACGGCGTAGGAGCCTATGCCGGGCCAGGCGAATACCTTCTCGACCAGCACGTTTGCGCCGAGCACGAAGGAGAAGACCATGCCGAGCGTTGTGACCACGGGCAGGAGCGCGTTGCGGAAGGCATAACCAATAAGCACTTTTTGCCGCCCCAATCCCGCCGCCCGCGCGGTGCGCACGAAATCGGCGGAGAGCGCCGAGAGCATGGCGGCGCGGGTCATGCGGGCGATCGGCGCAAGGGTGAACAGGGCCAGCGTGGTGGCGGGCAGCACCAGCTGTTTCAACGCCCCGAACCAGGTTTCCCAGTCACCGATGAGCGCGGCGTCGATGAGGAAAAAACCCGTGACACGCGGCGGGTCGAGATAGATGAAGTCCAGCCGCCCCAATGGCGAGGGCGCCACGCCCAGCAGGTAGTAGAAGACATAGACCAGCACGATGCCGGTGAAAAATGTGGGCAGCGAGACCCCCGCCGTCACCAGAATGCGGCAGAGCTGGTCGACCCAGCTTCCCGGCTTTGTGGCGGCGAGCACACCAAGCGGAATGGCAACGAGGCAGGAAACCACCAGCGCGGTCAGCGTTAGTTCGAGGCTGGCCGGCAGGCGTGAGGCGAGTTCGACCGAAACGGGACGTCCGGTGGAAACGGATTGTCCCAGATCCCCCTGGATCAACTGCCCCACATAGATGACAAACTGCTCGGACAACGGCTTGTCGAGCCCGAGCGCCACGCGCACCTGCTCTATGGATTCAGGTGTTGCGGCAACGCCGGCGAACTGAACGGCCGGGTCGCCCGGCAAAGCACGGGTCAGCAGGAAGCTGATGATCACCACCCCGATGACAACCGGGATCGCTTGCGCGACCCGGTTGAGAATGGCTGCGCCCCGCCCTGCCATGGCTCAGAGTTCCCCGCTGCCCTTGAGCGAGCGTATGTCGAGCTGGCGGTGGAACCAGAACTCGTAGCCTTCCGCACCATTGACGGCAACGTTGAGCGCCGGCTGGTAGAGCGGGATGCGCGGCAGGTCTTCGAAGGCGATCTCGAACATGCGCCTGATCTTGGGCAGGTATTCGGGATCATCCTGTGCCATGGGCAGGGTCTGCTCGGTCAGCGCCTGCACTTCCGCATTGAGGTAGTTGGAGGAGTTGAACAGGTTCCCTTCCATATAGGCCCAGAAGAAGTAGTAGTCTGGTGTGTCGAGCCAGCCGCCGAAATTCTCCAGATGCAATGGCAGACGCTTTTCCACGAGCGCGGCCGTGCGCCAGTTCGCGCCTGGGATTTTCTCGATCTCAGCCAGGATGCCGATCTTGCCCAGGGCTTCCTGGATGAGAAGCGCGGTTGGCTCCATCCAGCTCGAAAGATCGGTGCTGATCGACATCGGCACCGAGAATCCGTCGGGATAGCCCGAAGCCGCCATCAGTTCCTTCGCCTTCTCGATATCGGTGAAATAAGGCGATTTGCGCGGCCAGGCGGTGTCGGCGATTTCTGCATCCCCGCCCCAGAGCGGTGCACCACGACCATAGGCGGCGGTCTGGAAAATCTCTTCGTAGGGAATGGCATAGGCGATGGCCTTGCGCACATTCGCGTCCTGGAAGGGTTCGAAATCGTAGTTGATGCCGACCACGTGGATCGTGTTGGCGATGGGGGTCGAATAGACCGTGAGCTTGTCGGCGAGTTCGGCCGCGTCCTTGTCGGGAATGTCGAAAGATACATGCACGTCGCCGCGCTCGATCAGCGCCCTGCGCGTGGCAGGGTTCGGCACCTCGCGCTGGATCACGCGGGCAACCGCGGGCAACGGACCGCCGACCCAACCGTCGAACCGCTCGAATACGATCTGTTGGCCGTTGTCCCAGCGTGCCACCTTGTAGGCGCCCGAGCCGGCCGGATTGGTGTGCAGATACTCCATCGCCCATGGATCCTCCGCTGTCGCATTGGCGATTGCAACTTCGGAGTTGATGATAAAGGGCACTGGCACAGCGAGGTCCGGCAGGGAAAGCTTGGACGGCTTGTCGAGCTTGACCAAGAAGGTCTCCTCGTCCACCGCCTCGAACTGGTCCGGACGGGTGAAGCCGCCAGCCCGCATCTGCGTGCTGGGGAACCCGCCCACGGACACGGCGCGGTCGAAGGACCATTTCACGTCGGCGGCCGTCACCTTGCGGCCATCCCAGAACACGGCATCGGGCTTGAGCTTGAAGGTGATGGTCAGCCCGTCCTCCGAGATGGTCCAGCTTTGGGCAAGCTCCGGCTCGATCTTGGAGTAGTCGAAGGACAGGCTGCCGTCCTCCAGTTCCTTGGAACCGAAGGAGATCAGCCGGTCATAGCAGTTGATGGCAACCTGATAGCTCGGACGATTGGTGCCGGTGCGGTGCAGATCGAGGCTGTTGATCGTCTGCCCGGTCGCGATCACCAGCGTATCGAGCGGCGCCGCCATGGCGGGAATGGCGCGGGCAAACGGCAGTCCAGCCATCAGCGCGGCGCCGGTCTGAAGGAATGAGCGTCTCGAAATCGACATCGTGCGTACCCCTGCGGTGAGAAATCTGTTCGCAGCTTGCAGTTTTTTGTGGTTCCGCAAACTGCTACATTCTCAGCAATGCGGTGCAAAAAATGCACCGCGCCTATCCTGGGACGAGAAAGCTGACTGAGATGAAGCACTTGCAGAATTTCCGGATGATCGAGGCCGTGGCGCGTGCCGGCTCCATGCGCCGTGCCGCCGAGGACATGAACATCACCGCGTCCGCCCTTACCCGAAGGATCAACGCCTTCGAGGAGGAGTTCGGCGCCGAATTATTCGAGCGCCTGCCTGGTGGCGTGCGGCTCAACCCCGCCGGCGAACTGCTCCTGCACCACTACCGGACGATGCAGTCGGATCTGATGCGGGTGCAGGGTCAGGTGGCCGATCTCCTGGGCGAGCGGCGCGGGCATGTGTCCATCGCCTGCTCCCAGGCCATGCTGCCCTATTTCCTGCCCGAACAGATCGCCCGCTACCGCGCCGAGCACCCCGGTGTGACCTTTACCGTCAATGTGCGGGACAGAGCGCAGGCCGAGCAGGAGCTGACCACCTATTCGAGCGATCTGGTGCTGGTGTTCGAGCCGGTCTACCTGGTGGATTTCGAGGTACTTCACATTGCCCCGCAGCCGGTAAACGCCGTCATGCGGGCCGATCATCCGCTGGCCGAAAAGAGCGAAATCCGGCTGCGCGATTGCCTCGATGCGCCGCATGTCGCGCCGTCGAACAAATATGGTGTGCGCCACTTGCTCGACTTCGCCGCCCGCCGCGGCGCCCGACGTGTATCGCCGGTCGTCGAGACCGAAAGCTTCGAACTGATCCGGCATTACGTGATGCACGAGAACGTCATCGGCTTCCAGATCCCCATAGGCCTGCGAAATCAGCAGGATGGCGCGATCGTGTTCAGGCCGATCTCCGAGAAGGACCTTCCGACAGGCAATCTCATTCTCGGCCAAATGCGCGGCCGCACCCTGCCGGTCGCTTCGGCGCGTTTTGCGATGCAATTGTCGCAGGCGCTGAAGATCTATGGCGATACTTAACAGTGCGGAGGACCGGCATCGTGCGGCGCCGGTGCGATTTTCCAGCTCTATTTGGGGCCAGGACCATCTTATCCGCGCCGGCGCGAGGTGCAGGGCCCTGCCACGCGCCGCGCTCGCCTGTCGTCGCTCCAGCCGCACCTGCCGGCTTTTGAGCAACGCGCGGCATCGTAGAGCAGGCTATTCCGTCCGAAACCCGGCAGCTCGCCTTCGCAGTTATCGGAGCGTCGACGATCGGCCGCGAAATCGGCTCGCGTGACTACAAGCCGCTGAAGGGCGCGCTCACGCGGCTGCAATCAACCGCTGTCCGGACCATCATCCGCCAGGGCGGACATTGGCGCCGGCACGCGTTCTCCTGGATCAACGAATGGGAGGAATGCGTCACGCGCGATGGCCGCATCGAGGGCATGGAGTTCGTGTTGCCCGACTGGTTCTACCGCGGCGCGGCTTTGCGACTGCATAACGTTCCTTGGTCCAATCCCGGCGTGAATGATCGATTGTTATTCTCGCGTGCTTGTCGTTACAGCGCATGCGCGCAGCGCGACAAATCTCAATGCCATTTTGCGCTCAGTGTGACAGTTGCTCCTCGACCTTTGCGGACCGATTGCACTTTTTGAGGTCGAACTGCATTTGGCGTTTGAGGTCAGCGAATACTGAGGAATGCCCCAAGGCGGTCGAGTGTACGACGAGAAGGGCCAGATCGCCGAAATTGATCTCCAGAACTGCGAAGCCAGATAATGAGATCAATGTGCTTTGTGAGGAGGCGCTTTGATTGACCGACCAATTGTCACGAAATAGGGGACGGCGCTTCCGTCCAAGCGTACTTTGCCTCCCCCGAGGTATCCTTGCTGGTGTGGCCGCTTTCGCCGGCCCTGCCTATGCCGATACCCTGACGTATGAGAACGCCCGCTTTGGCACGTTTGTGACATTTCCGGCGGAGGTCTTCCGTGAAGCGATGGAGCCTCCGCCTCGCGGCGAAGGGATAACGTTTCTGTCCCCCGACGGCGCGAGCCTCGCCGTTTTCGCTATGAACAACGCCCTCGAGGCAACACCTGAGGAGTTTGCCGAGTTGAGTGCCTCCGGGGTTGGCATTGATGTTGAAACTTCCCATTACCGGGATGGAGATGATTTGATCACCGTTTCCGGATGGAGTGATCGCGAGATATTTATCGAACGCTCGTCCGGGGATGGCTGGGTGGTTGTTTCCGGATGGACCGATGAAGGGTTATTTTACAAGCGCTTCGTGTTCGGTGACGACAACATTATCCATGGCCTGCAGATCAAGTACAAATTTTCGGAACGCGAAACCTACGACGCACTGATTGATGAGATTGCTGCGAGCTTCGGGGGGCCATAATCGTCGCGCTGAAAAGTTCTGCGAACGTATTGTTGAGTTGATATTTGCACAGGCGAGTGTGCGAGAGTAATTCCAGGGGGGCGGATCCGCCAATATCTATGGGGGCACCCAATGTCAGAACATGCAGGTGATACCGATCAGGCACTTGCGGGACAGCCGGTCCCGAGGTCCATTTTCGATACGCGCGGACTCCCGCCGCAAAAGGCTTTCGCACTCTGGCAGGAGCAGTTGGACCATCTCGCCGACGCACGGCTGGTAAAGGAACCCGAATACTTCCATGTCCGCGCGGAGGCTGTCATCCTCGACAGGCTGGTCCTGGGCAATGTCCGGAATTCCACCTATGCCTATGACCGATCAAGGTTCCGTGTCGCCCGTGACGGCATCGACCACTATATGCTCCACTTCTACCGGAAGGGGCGCCTGATCTGCCGTAAAACTGGTGTTGGTGAGACCGTCAAACCGGGGGACATGACGCTCGCCGATATGGCCAACCCGGAACTGGTAGCTATTGTCGACCTGGATGTGGTGAATATTGTCGTGCCGCGCGCCCTGCTAGCGCCTCTCCTGTCTGAGCCTGATGCGAGCGGACTGCGGCACTTCTCGGGCGACAATATCCTGGTCAAATTACTCTACGACCATGTGAATGCACTCTATGCGGAAAGCCACCACATCACCATGAAACAGGCGGGAGCGCTGGTGCCTGCGCTGCTCGAAATGGCTGCCGCGGCAATAAACGGGGGCGTCAGGGACGAAACCCGACTCGGCGTGTCTTCGGCGCTCAAGCAAGCAATCCGCCGTTATGTAAGCGTTCATGCGCTTGCAGCGGAGTTGACGCCGAAACGAATTGCCTCTCATTTTGGTATCAGTCCGCGCAAACTGTCCTATCTGTTCCAGGAAGATGGCGGCATCGCAACCTGCATCCAGAGCGAGCGGCTGCGCCTGGCGCGCCTGGCACTGATGGATCCTGCGCAGCGCGGTCGAACCATCGCTGAAATCGCCGAAGCCCATGGGTTCGCTCACCGTACCAGTTTTATCCGCGCCTTCGAGCGCGCCTATAGTCTCACGCCCAGCCAACAGCGTGCGATCGCCGTTGGGCGGAGGAGCGCGGACAAAGATGCGTTATCGCACCCCTCGCCGATCAAATGGATAGGTCATTTTTAGCCCATTCGCACCAAGTGCTCCGGAGGCGCACGTGGACGCGAAAACCAAGAGGACGAGATGTCAGAGCCGACCATTCAAAGGGAAGACGTGAATGCCGGACGGGTCATTCCGCGTTCGGTTTTCGATACCGCGATCCTACCCCAACGCACTGCAGTCGAAAACTGGCAGGAACAGTTGGAGCCGATCTGCGAAGCGCGGCTCAGTAAAGACTCTGATATTGATTTCCATGCCCGCGTCGAGAGCTTCGTCCTGGACAAGATCGCCATCGGCGATATGCAGATCACGGCCCAGGCCTTCGACCGCTCCCGCTTTTGTATAGCCCGCCACAATGTCGAGCACTATGTGCTGCATTTCTTCAGGAGCGGGCGCCTGGTTTGCCGGAATACCGAGACGGGCAGCCGACTTGAGCCGGGGGATATGCTGGTGGCGGACATGACCCATCCGCAACGCATGGCGCTGACCGACATCGATTTCCTGCACGTTGCCATACCACGCCCATTGCTCGCACCACTTCTTATTGAGCCGGACGCGTATCCGATCCGTCACATTCGCGGCGACAACATCCTGGTCAAAATGCTGCATGACCAAATGTATTCACTGGTATCCCATGCCCATCGGATCACCGTGACACAGGCGCAGGCGCTGATGCCGGCGGTCTTGCAACTGTCAGCGGCGGCGATCAACGGAATGATCGCGGAACGAACGGCGGACGGCGTACATCAGTCCCTGATGCAGGCCATTCGCCGACATATCAGCAGTCACGCGCTCGACCGGGACCTTTCGCCTCAGAAAATTGCCGCGCATTTCGGCATCAGCCGGCGCAAGCTTTCCTATCTCTTCCAGGAGGATGGCGGCATCGCCACCCATATCCAGAACGAACGGTTGCGCCTCGCCCGCCAGGCGTTGATGGATCCAGCGCAACGCGGCAGGACGATCGGCGAGATTGCCGAGGCGCACGGCTTTTCCCACCGCACCAGCTTCATTCGGGCGTTCGAGCGGGTTTACGATCTGACGCCCAGCCAGCAGCGTGCTCTGGCGTCTGTTAGGCTGCAAGCGCGCACTGCCGTCCCGGCAGATCATGCGCCGTTCAGGTGGGTCGGTCTCGGCTGATTCCGGTTTCTCCTTAAGGTTTTCCACCATGGCTTTGCGCGCCAGGCGTCGCATGAGGCTGTCTTTTTGCGCGCCGGGTGACAACCGATGCCCAGCCGCCCCGTAAGCGTTGCAATCTCCTTATCGCACTGCAACTGCTGGTAATATTCCCATGCATCACGCCGTGGGAGGCCGCCATCGCGTGGCGTTCCACGGCGCTTCTTCCAAGATCCATTTTGAACGGGTGAGGTATGACATCTCTTCGAAACGCTCTGGCAACCTCGGTTGCGTTCCTGGTTCTGGCCACACCCGCTTGGGCCGCCGACCCTATCACCGTCCTGCCGCCTCTGCCGGAGCCACCGGCGGAGCTCGTCTTTTATGACTGGACCGGCCCCTATGTCGGCGTCCAGGTTGGCTATGGCTTTGCGACGCTCGGGCAGACCGCCGGCCCCGACCTGCTGCTCGATGGTGCGCCTATCGACCTCAACGGGCCGTTCATCGGTGCGTATGCCGGATACAACCTCCAGCTCGATGCCCTCGCGGTGGGTATAGAGGGCGATATCAACGCGTCTTGGATCAATGCGGACTTCCTGTGGGGCGCCAATGACATCCCGGGCGCGGCATCAGTCGATTGGTTCGGCTCGGTGCGGGGTCGTCTGGGCCTTGCGCTCGACCGGACACTCCTGTTCGCCACTGCCGGCATCGCGGCGGCCGAAGCCAACATCGACCTGCCAAGCGTCCCCGCAAACAGCTACGCCTTGCATGGCGGTTGGACCGCAGGTCTGGGGATCGAGCATGCGTTCGACGACAATTGGCTAGGGCGCGTGGAGTACCGTTATTACGGCCTCGGGAGCGAGACCTATTTCGACCCGGTGTTCGGAGAACGCGACTTCGATCTGTCCATGCATACCGTTTCGGTCGGCCTGGCCCTTAAATTCTGATCGCGGCAGCGTCTTTTTTGGGGAGACCGGGCGGCGCCCGGTCTCCCTACGCGTTATTTCCGGAAGCCCGCTTGCGCGCCAAGGTGCCGGGGTCCGGTCCCCGGTCAGGCCGAGAATCAGCGCATACCGCTTCGCCAAGGCGCACCACCTCGCCCTCTTACCCTCCATGTCGGCCTGCACGCTCGGTAACGCCGGGGCCTTCGAATTTGCGCGTAGCGTGACAACGCCGCCGAGGGTCTCGCATTCGCATTGCAATTCCCACGCACCGCCGCAATTGCTGCTCCAACAAGGAGTTACGGGGAAACCCGTAGCCCTCGCGAGCAACCCGCGCGGCGCACATGCCCGAACCGACTCTCCCTTGAGGCGGCCCCAGGCGGTGCGGCCGCCAAGTCCAAATTATGAAAGGCAATCGGTCCATGACGGCTCTACGACAGATCTCCTCCACCTCAGCGGGCACCGCGCTGCGCTCCTTCCGCGACGGCCTGATGCTCTCGGGGCTGTCCATCGCGGTGTCCTTAGCCGCGATGCTGGCGGCAGCGCCGGCCTTGGCGGTGGATTCGGTGTGGCTGGAGACACCCGTGGGCACCAACTATTTCGGCGCCGTAAACTGGGATACGGGCGAAGCGCCTGTAAATGCGGGCGACACCGCCATTTTCGGTCCGTCCGCCATAACCGCGCTATCCATAACGGGTGGCGTGCTGGACGTGGACGTGGACAGCTGGATCTTCAACGCGAACGCGGACGACTATGTTTTCACCAACGATCAGCAGGTGCTCTTTCATGGCGAGGGCATCGTCATCAATGGCGGCACGCAAACCATTATAAACAATGCCGGTGGCTTGGTGGGCTTCCTGAATGACAGCAGTGCAGGCGATGCGGTAGTCGTCAACAATGGCGAGCTGGGCTTTGGGGGCGTAAACGCCAGTGCGGGCAATGCCACCATAACCAACAATGGCATCCTGGGCTTCGAGCACGGGTCGGCTGGAAACGCCGCGATCACGAACAACAACGTTGCGCGGTTCATCGGTGTCGCCAGCGCGGACAGCGCAACGATCACGACGTCGGGCACCGGCACCACCGAATTCAGCAATACCAGTACCGCGAGTAGTGCAACCCTGATCGTCGAGGGTGGCGGTGTTCTCGAGTTTCAAGATTCCAGCGCGGCCGGCGGCGCGGCGATCACAAATGCTGCGGTGGGAGAGGTGGTCTTCCTCAACGACAGCACCGCAGACAGCGCAGTGATTGGCAATGACGGGCGAATAAGATTTCTGGACAACAGCACGGCCGGAACGGCGACCATCTCCAACAATGCACTCGCAACCGAAACACTGTTCTTCGGTAACAGCAGCGCAGCCAATGCGACAATTAACAACAACGGGCTTTTGGGATTTGCCGGAAACAGCACCGCCGCCGACGCAACGATTACGAATTCGGGGACGATCCAATGGATCAACGACAGCAGCGCCGGCAACGCGACAATCGTGAACGAAGGGTTGATCCAGTTGAGCCATACGGCCTCCCTTGGCTATGCGCGTCTTATCAATGCCGCGGGTGCCACTGTTGACATCAGCGCAATTCTGCCTGCCTTCGGCACGACCGTCGGCTCGATCGAGGGGGCTGGTGATATCATTCTCGGCGACAGGGGGCTCCTCACCGGACTGAACGATCTTTCGACCGAATTCAGCGGCACCCTGTCCGGCGTTGGCGGCGCGCTCGGCAAGGTCGGCGAGGGTACCCTCACGCTGTCCGGCGTGAGCACCTATACGGGAGAGACGCAAATCGCCAATGGGACGCTGATCGTCAACGGCTCAATCGCGGACTCCGTGTTCGTGTCGATCAGCAATGGCACACTCGGCGGAACCGGCACGGTGGCGACCGTCTTCGCCCTTGATGGCAGCACGGTGGCGCCGGGCAATTCGATCGGCACGCTGAACGTCGCGGGTGATGTCACCTTCGATCCCGGATCGGTCTATGAGGTAGAAGTAAACAGCCTTGGCCAGAGCGACCTCATCGATGCCACCGGCACGGCCACGCTCAATGGCGGTACGGTCGAAGTTATACCCTTCCCGGATTTCGCCATCGACACACAATACACCATTCTGACGGCTGCTGCCGGTGTTGGCGGTGCATTCGATGGCGCCGACTTCGCATCCGCGTCTCTGTTCCTCACCCCGACGCTTACCTATGGCGCCAATGATGTCTTCCTTACCATCGCCCGGACGGCTGACTTCGACAGCGCGGCGTTGACCCCGAACCAGATCGCGGCGGCAGCCGGGGCCCAGTCGCTCGGCGGTGGCGAACTCTTCAATGCCATCGCGGTGCTGGGCACAGAAGATGAAGCGCGTGCCGCCTTCGATGCGATCTCCGGCGAGATCCATGCCTCTGCCAAGACCGCCCTGATCGAGGACAGCCGTTTCGTACGCGAAGCTGCCGCTGCGCGTTTGGGTATCGCGAGCGAGGGTCTCGGCTTCTGGACCCAGGCCTTCGGCGCAAGCGGCCATACCGACAGCGATGGCAACGCCGCCTCGCTCGACCGCTCGACTGGAGGCGTCTTCATCGGCGCCGACGGCGAAGTGTTCGATGGCTGGCAGGCCGGTGTGCTTGCCGGCTACAGCCGCTCAGGCTTCAATGTAGACGACCGCGCCTCTTCAGGCTCGGCTAACAGCTATCACCTCGGTGCCTATGGTGGCACGGCATGGAACGACTTCGCCGCCCGGTTCGGCGGGGCCTATAGCTGGCACGATCTCGAGGTGAACCGCACCGCTGCCTTTACCGGCTTTTTCGATAGCCTGTCGTCAAGCTACTCGGCCGCCACCGGTCAGCTTTTCGGCGAGGTGAGCTACGGCATGGATGTTGACTCTGCACGCTTCGAGCCCTTTGCCAACCTTGCCTGGGTCAGCCATGCCACCAACGGGTTCACCGAGAATGGCGGCGCGGCCGCACTCACCGGAGCAGACGACGTGATCAATGCCACTTTCACCACCCTGGGACTGAGGGCCTCGACGGAATTGGTCATGGGCGGGACCAGCACGGCTAAGCTTACCGGTATGATTGGTTGGCGCCACGCCTTTGGAGACGTTCCAACGGCCTCCAACACATTCGTTGCCGGCGGCGACGCCTTCACGGTCGCTGGAGTTCCGCTGGCTCAGGATGCACTGATCCTCGAGGCTGGCCTTGATCTGGACATCACGCCTGATGCCACGCTTGGTTTCGTCTATTCCGGTCAGCTCGGTTCAGGCATCTCCGATCACAGCATCAAAGCAAATCTCGGCGTCAGGTTCTAGAAGCCGCAGAAGTCGGCGGACCTGACGGGAGGGGCCTTCGGACCCCTCCCTGAATTTCTCTCCAGCACAGGCACAGAACGGTAAATCCATGACCGAAGATGATGTTCGCAACGTCCAGGCAAGTTTTGCGCAGTTGCAAAGCCGAGCCAACCAGTTTGGAGCGACCTTTTACGAACGCCTTTTCATCACCCATCCTCAAGTGCGCAGCCTGTTCCCGGAAGACATCGCGCCGCAATCAAAAAAGCTCGTCCAGATGCTCTCGTTGGTCGCGAACAGCCTTCACGAATTTGATGCAGTCCTCCCGGCCGTCCAAGTCCTCGCCCGCCGCCATGTCGGCTACGGGGTAAAGGAGGAACACTATGCGATTGTTGGCGACACTCTCCTATGGACGCTGGCCCACTGCCTCGGGCCCGCCTTCACCGAAGAGGTCAAATGCGCCTGGTCCGTGGCGTACGCGGCCTTGTCGAACGCCATGATCGCAGCCAGCGCAGACGCTGTAAGCCAATGATCGAAGTACGAGGCACTCCAAACCGTTCCGTTGGATTCATCACGGTTTCCCTTCTCGCTGCCTTGGCCCTGGCAACCCCGGTTTGGGCTCAAGAAGCGACGCTTCCTGGCAATGCATCATCATTGCGCGAAGTCCACGGCGATTGGACCGTCGCCTGTGCTCTCGTCTCGGCGCCTGATGTTGGCAAGACCAGGCGCTGTGCGTTCTCCCAGCAGCAAATCTCCCAGGAAAGCCGCCAACGGACGCTGGCGATCGAACTGCGACCCAAAAACGAGGGCATCAGGGGTACCCTCGTTCTGCCATTCGGGTTGGCGCTCGAAAACAGCATCACCTACCAGCTTGACGACGGTGCAGAGGGTTCCATGCTGCGTTCCGCACCTGCCTGCCGGTGGCTGCGTTGTCGAGGCCGCATTTGACGTTAGCACCGTCGCCTCGCTCAGGGCCGGCAACTCCACTCGCCACCAGCTTTTGTCGCTGTCGGACACACCTCTTCATAGGCATTTAGCGCAACTTTACGCCCTCCATCGTTGGTAGCGTTCTCAATCTCCGGATACGCCTCGCGTAGAGAAACGGCATCGCCGCGCTACCGCTGGGAGCCGATAAATAATATCCGAACCCAAAAGTTCTAAGTCGACTTGGCCCCGGAAACCCTAGGCTGACAAAAGAGAAGTGAGCCGACTTGACCAAGCATTCGAAAGGATGCACGCGATTCGTCAATGTCCTCGACCTGACCGACGGCTCAAGGCGGAGGAATCGTCGATCGGTAGGCGTGCGACATAGTTGAATGGCAAGTATCAGCCACTTCGGACGGACCGAGGACAACCTCTTGGGGTTCCACAGCCAAGCGCTATCAACGACATTGGCGGGGCCGTCAATTCAGCTGGCGCGGGCGAAGCTGGCACTCATTATCCCGCCTCCTTGTATATCTCGGCTAGATCGCACAAATCCCAGTTTCCTCCACTCAGCACTGCGCAAACCTTTTCGTCGGGCTTGACGTCTATAACGTTGGCCAACAGCGCCCCGATACCGATCGATGCGGCGGGTTCAGCGATCAGTTTAGCGTCCTTGGCAAGAGCGCGCATGCCGGCGACGATGTGCTCGTCTTCAACCAGAACGATCTCGTCTACATACTTTTCGATGATCGGATACGGGTTTTGACCCGGAACGCTTATCCGCAAGCCATCCGCAATGGTGTCCTTCAAGGGAAGCGATGTGCGCTCCTTGTTGATCCGGCTGTGAAAATATTTTGGCGTCAGAGCGGGCTCGGCCCCGATGACGCGTACCGATGGCTTGGTCTCCTTGATGGCAGTGGCAATCCCAGAGATCAGCCCGCCGCCGCCCACGGGCACGATGACCGTGTCTACGTCGTCCAAGTCCTCCAGTATTTCGCACCCGATCGTCCCCTGGCCGGCCATCACGATAGGATCTTCAAAAGCGTGAACAGGCACGTATTTGTTTTCTTCGGCGATTTCGTACACGCGTTTCCATCTGGCGGCGGTATCGCCGTCGAAAAGAATAACCTCCGCGCCAAGGGCCTTTGTGTTTTCGATCTTGATTTTTGGCGAGGTGACCGGAAGGACCAGTATTGCCTTCACGCCCAGCATCCTTGCGGCATAGGCAAGCCCCTGGGCATGATTGCCCGACGACGTCGCGATAATACCGTTTGCGATCTCCTCTCTCGGCAGCGAAAGCGCTTTGTTGAGGGCGCCGCGAATTTTGAACGCGCCGGTAATCTGCAGGGTTTCGGGCTTGAGATAGAGCTCACAACCAACTGCTTTTTCTATCTTGTCCGCTCGCAATAGCGGCGTGTGCCTGACGTGCGGCTTCAGCCGTTCCCGGGCGTTACGGATGTCCTCGATGGTGGGGTAATTGCGCATGATCTCTACTCAAAAAACTGAAAGAAGGTACCGACGTTTCTGGCAATCGCGTTGGAATAGATCTTGTGGGCTGTCGTGTTGTCCTGGATGGCCATCCCGGTGGAATCGAAGATCGTGATTTCGTCATCGCTTTCCCGTCCGGGCTTTGTTCCCAGCAGGACCTCGCCGATCTCGCCGTGGATATCGTCTTTTGCGATGATGTTCATGGCGAGCGGGTGCTGCGTCTCGCCCTTTTCAATGCATTGCGGGATCGAGTCGACGATGATCTTCGCATGCCTGAAGAGCTCGGGGTCGAGCTCCTGCTTGCCGCGGGCATCCGTGCCGATCGCCACGATATGCGTGCCGGGCTTCACCCAGTCTGCTTCCACAAGATCCCCCTTTCCACGGGTCGTCGTAATCAGGATGTCGGCCCGCTCAACCGCTTGCCTTTTGGAGCCAGCGAGGATGACAGGAATGCCGAATTCGCTTTCGATGTCCGACTTGTACTTCGACAGCGTTTCGGCGGTGCGGCTAAAGGCGTGGATTTCGTCGATCTTCATCACCTTGCTTATCGCCCGGATCTGCATTCGGGCCTGGTTGCCCGTACCGATCGATGCGACCGTCCTGGCGTTCTTTCTCGCCAGAGCCTTGACGGAAACAGCGCCCGACGCCCCGGTTCTGAGGCCGGTGATCAGGCTTCCGTCCATGATGCACATCAACGCACAGCTTTTGGCATCAAACAGCAGAATCGTGCCCATGCTATTGGGCACGCCGTGCTCCGCCGGGTTGTTGGTAAACCCACCGGAGTGCGCTTTCATGGAGATGACTTCGTTGGCTTTGTAATAGCCGAGCTTGAAGTCGATCTCCCCCCGATGAAAAGGCAACTGGATCCCGATATAGTCGGGTTGAATGACCTGATCGCTGCTGAAGGCCTTGTAAGCGTCTTCGACCGCGCCGATGACGTCCGGCATCTCGACCAGGCGTCTTACTTCATCCTTCGTAAGGAGCAGCGTTTTCATCAATACTACCTACCCGTTCTAATGCAGGGGGCTCGGGCCATCGGGCTCCAAATCGCCTAGCCCCCGCATAGGCCTAGTTCAAACCACCGATGTGGAGCGCCTTGGTTTCCAGGTATTCCTCAATCCCCAGTTGCGAACCTTCGCGGCCGAGACCCGACTGCTTCACGCCGCCAAAGGGAGCGACCTCAGTGGAGATCATGCCGGTATTGAGCCCCACCATGCCGAACTCTAGTGCTTCGGCCACACGCCACGAGCGCTTGAGGTTTTCGGTGAAGAAGTAGGCAGCAAGCCCGAACGGCGTGCCGTTGGCAATCGCGATCGCCTCTTCTTCAGTCTCAAAGCGGAACAGCGGCGCGACCGGTCCGAAGGTTTCTTCGGACGCAAGCTGCATTTCGGTGGTCGCACCACCCAGAACGACGGGGCGGGTATACTGCCCGCCTTCGGGAACCGTTTCACCCTGCGCGATAATCCGGGCGCCCTTGGCCTGCGCATCGGCGATGTGCCGTTCGATCTTGTCGATCGCCGCTGCGTTGATCATCGGTCCGATATCGGTGTCCTCGTCGGTGCCGGCGCCGACCTTCAGCCGCGCCACACGCTGCCCCAGCTTTTCGGCGAAGGCATCGTAGACGCCGGCCTGCACCAGGACGCGGTTCGCGCAGACACAGGTTTGGCCGCCATTGCGGAACTTGGACGCGATCACCCCTTCGACGGCCTTGTCGAGATCGGCGTCGTCAAAAACGATGAACGGCGCATTGCCGCCCAGTTCGAGGCTGAGGCGCTTGATGCTGTCGGACGCCCCGCGCATCAATAGCGCGCCGACACGGGTCGAGCCGGTGAACGATATCTTGCGCACGGTTTCGTTCGCCATCAATTCGTTGCCGATTTCGGTGGGCATGCCCGTCACGATGTTGATAACGCCCGCCGGAATGCCGGCGCGTTCGGCAAGAACGCCGAGCGCAAGTGCCGAGAATGGGGTGAACTCGGACGGCTTGATGACCACGGTGCACCCAGCTGCCAGTGCCGGCGCGACCTTGCGGGTGATCATGGCGTTGGGGAAGTTCCAGGGCGTGATGATGGCACAAACGCCAACGGCTTCCTTCAGCACCAGGATGCGGCGGTCGGCGGTCGGCGAGGGAATGGTGGTTCCCCCAATGCGCCTCGCTTCCTCGGCAAACCATTTTACGAAGGACGCGCCATAGCGGATTTCCGCACGCGACTCGCTGAGCGGCTTACCCTGTTCGAGTGTCAAAAGGAGTGCCAGGTCTTCGGTATTCTCGAGCATCAGGTCGTGCCAGCGCTCCAGGAGCGCTGCACGGTCAGCGTGCGTGCGGCCCTTCCAGTCCCGAAAGGCGGCGTCCGCCGCGTCGATTGCAGCCTGGGTCTCGGCGCGCCCCATGTCAGGAACGGTTCCGAGGACTTCGAGGCTGGCCGGATTGATCACGTCGACAGTCGCGCCAGAATGCGCATGCTGCCAAGTATCGCCTATGAGCGCCGTCTGACGGAACAGACCCCCGTCGTTGAGAACGCTAACTTTCGTCATCGCATTCATGATCTTTCCTCTTTGTTCAGGTCCGCAAGCCCGGCTTGCGTCGTTGTATCAACTCATTATCGTCCAGCGCCTCAAAGGCCGATGAGGACGCTCTTGGTCTTGCGGTTCGCCAAATACGCATCGCGTCCCAGGTCCTTGCCCATGCCGGACTGCTTGTATCCGCCGGTCGGCAGGATGTGATCGCGCGAACGCCCGTAGCGATTGACCCAGATCGTACCGGCCTGCAGCGTTCGCGTTACGCGCAGGGCGCGTGACAGGTCGCGGGTGAACACGCCCGCAGCAAGCCCGTAAGTGGGATGATCGGCAAGTGCGATGGCCTCAGCCTCATCGTCAAAGCATTGCACGGTGAGCACCGGCCCGAAGATCTCCTCGCGCACGGCGGGCGATGTTTCATCGACGCCGGACAAAAGCGTGGGGCTATAAAAATAGCCCTCATGCGCAATCGGCTCGCCCCCGAAGAGGCATTCGGCACCGGCGGTGCGGGCGGCGGTTACGATGCCGGCGATCCTCTCCATCTGGGGCGCGGAGATGATCGGCGAGTATGTGCTGGTCTCGTCCCAGGTATAGCCCGCCCGAACCGACTGCATCTGAGCGATGATCGCGGATGTCAGTTGATCTGCGATTTCACGCGCGACGATCAGCCTGGACCCGGCCACGCAGGCTTGTCCCGCATTGGCGAGAATGCTTGTCGCAATCGCTGCTGCGGCGCGAGGAATGTCGGCGTCGGCGAAAACGATTTGCGGGCTCTTGCCCCCGAGCTCCAGCGTCATGGGCTTGGTCCCGGTGCGGGCGATGTTCTCCATGATGGCAGAGCCGGCCCGCGTCGATCCGGTAAAGCTGATCTTGGCGACATCGGGATGACCGGTGATCGCAGCGCCGGTTGTCGGGCCGTCGCCCAGGACGATGTTGACCAGCCCGGCGGGAATGCCGGCCCGGACAGCGAGTTCTGCCATGTGAAGCGTCGAAAACGGCGTCATCTCCGAAGGCTTGAGCACCACCGCATTGCCCGCGGCAAGCGCTGGCCCCAGTTTCCACGCGGCAAGCGACAGCGGAACGTTCCACGCCGTGATCGCACCCACGACGCCATAGGGCTCGCTGACCGTCATGCCGAAGCTGTCCGAGCCGGTTGGAACGACGTCGCTCCCCTCCTTGTCGGCGAATTCGGCGAAGAAACGAATTTGCTCGGCGATGACGGGGATGTCGAGCGCAACAAGCTGCGCGACTGGACGCGTGGACGCGACGGCTTCCAGCCGCGCCAGCGCGACCGCCTCCTTCTCGATCAGGTCCGCCCAGGCGTGCAAGACTTTGACACGCTCGCGCGGTCGGACATCTGCCCAGCCGGTCGATCTCTGCGCATCTTTGGCAACTGCAACGGCACGATCCACGAGCGAGACATCGGCCACCGGACAACCAGCATATGCTTTGCCGTCCGAAGGGCGCCGCAACTCCAACTCTCCATTGGCCACAATCCGCTCGCCACCGACATAGTGGTACGCGGAAAGGTCGAGACTGTCGGGGTCGAAACTCAAAGTCACGGGGCCACCTCGCACTGGCGTTTCGATAGACGTTAGCGGGTCTCCCGCCGCATTTTGCGTTGAGATCGGCTATTTCGGCAGCGGTGAATCGCAGAACGCGGGGTGCTGGAAGCCGATCATTCTGTCCGCGTTGGATGCATCGTCCGGCCGCTAGTCATAGACGCAGACATAGATTTTGCGCACGGTCTCGATAGTGCGCCAGATGCCGACAAAGCCGGGCTTCATCACGAAGCTGTCGCCAGCTCGGAAGGTTCTGGTTTCACCACCCTTCTCCTCGATTTCCACGAGGCCGGAAATGATGTGGCAAAATTCGAGCATGGTGCCCTTGATCGAATGACTTTCGCCCGGCGTCGCCTCCCAGACGCCGGTCTGTACCTTGTCCTGCTTTGCCGAATCCTGCGGCCAGCTCCTGAACACAGGATTGCCGGAGATGAGGCGGGCCGGATCCGGAGAAGAAACCTTCGGAGCAAAGGACGGGGCGGTATCGATGGAGATAAGAAGAGACATGGATTGGTCCTTGTTAGTAGCCACGGTTCGGATCGACGAGGCCGATCAGATCTTTTCCGGCGCGATAGCGCCGGATGTTTTCAACGACCGCCCGTGCCGCGGTGTGCGGCTGTGTCACCGATGCGATGTGCGGCGTGATCATCACTTTAGGGTGCCGCCACAATGCATGGTCATGCGGAAGCGGTTCGGGATCGGTAACGTCCAGCATGGCCGCGGCGAGGCGACCGGTGTCGAGCGCCTCCAGCAATGCAGCCTGATCCAGCTGCGGCCCCCGGCCCACATGCAGCAGCCGCGCGCCTTCGGGCAGGCTGGCGAAAACGTCCCGGTTCAAGAACCCTCGCGTTTCGGCGGTTAGCGGCAGCAGGCAGACAAGGATATCGGTCTGGTTCAAAAAGGCCGCGAGTTGATCTTGCCCGGAAAAGCACGCGACGCCATCGATTGCCTTCCGGCTCCGGCTCCAGCCGGCCAGCGGAAAATCGAACGGCTTGAGCCGTTCGATCGTGGCCTGTGCCAGCATACCCAGCCCCAAAAATCCGATGCGGCGTTCCGTTGCCTGGCACACTGCAAGCGGTTGCCAAACACTCTGCCGCTGCTGCGCAAGATAGGCAGGCATCTCGCGGTGCAGCGCCAGAACGCCGAGCGTGACATATTCCTGCATCATACGAATGATGCCGTCCTCAACCATGCGGACGATCCGGACGCCTGCCGGTATGGCATCGACCTTGAATTGATCGACGCCAGCCCCGATCGAGAAGAGGATCTCGAGATTGCGGTAACGCGAGATGTCCTCGGGCACAGTCCATGTCAGCAGATAACGCACGCTGTCGGGATCGACCGGTTCGCTCGAATGAACGAACGGTAGATCGGGGAGATCACGCGCAAAATGCTCGCGAAACACCGCCGCGCGTGCCGCATCGGAATTGAACAGGAATGTCATTGCCCCTCCTCAGGCCGCGAGCTGCACACCGAGATCCTCGATCATCTTCTGGCAAGCTGCGAGTTCATCAGCTTCAATGTATTCATTGGGCCGGTGGGCCCGGGCGATATCCCCCGGGCCACAGATGATCGCGTCGATCCCGGTTTCCTGGAACAGCCCCGCTTCCGTGCCGTAGCTGACCGCCGCGCGCGTTTGCCTGCCGGTGAGTGCAACGAGAAGACCGGCAAGCGCGCTGTCCTCGGCCAGCGACAGACCCGGATAAGCGCTGAGGTCCTGCCAGATCACGTCGAACCCACCCTCGCGTAAGGCAAAGGCCTTTGCTTTCACAGGCTCCAGCAATTGGGCAGCCGAGAGCCCCGGCACTGCGCGCAGTTCGATCTCGGCACAGCAACGATCCGGAACAATATTGACCGCCTGCCCGCCCGTGATGGTGCCGAACTGCAAGGTCGAGAACGATGGTTCGAAGTCAGGGTGGCCAGGGCCGGCGGCGAGCGTCTCGCCATACGTCACCGCGCCGGTCACGACCTCGGCCATGGCATGCACGGCGTTGAGCCCCAGCTCGGGCCGCGAGGAATGCCCCGAGCGCCCGATAATCTCAACCCGGGCCGCCGCCTTTCCCTTATGCCCGCGCACGGCCTGCATCCCGCTCGGCTCGCCGATGATGGCGCCACGCGGCGTTTCGCAGAGCTCAGGTAGCTTGGCGATGAGATGTGGCACGCCACGTGCCCCGGCCTCCTCGTCATAGGAGAAGGCAAGGTGAACGGGATATTTGAGCTTCATCGCTGCGAGCCGGGGCACGGCGGCCAGGGCACAGGCCAGGAAACCTTTCATGTCCGAAGTCCCGCGACCGTAGAACCGGGTGCCGTCTCGTCGCAACGCGAAGGGATCGGACAGCCACTCCGCCTCGCCCGCTGGCACCACATCCATATGGCCGGACAGAATATAGCCACGCGCCTCGCGCGGTCCGATCGTGGCGAAGAGATTGGCGCGGTCGCCCTCGGGACCGGCAAAAACGCTGACCTCGGCGCCATGCGCGGCGCAATAGGAGCGAATCCACGAAACGATCTCGCCATTGGGTGTCCCGACGACCGACGGGAAGGCCACCAGGCTTGCAAGGATGTCTTCGACGTTCATGGCGGCCTCGGTTGGCGCTGCTATGGTTCCGTCCCAGCATAACCAAAAGTCCCTGAGGCTCCCTGCGGAATGACGGTGAAGTTTGGCAGAAGATTTCGCCGAACGGCGCCAATGCAGTGAAACCTGCTGGCCCGTTCGCGTCATTGTATGGCAGTAGGCATCCATACTGGCTTTGGCGGCAGCGACGGCACGCCTTTCGGTTCCGCGGTGAAGGAGCTCCAATGCAGAAATCTGTTCGTTTGAAGTCCTTTGATCTGATCGCACAGGACATCGCCGAAGCTGATATTCAGTTGTTGCACGCGCTATCAATCGGCGTCGGCTGGCCGCATCGGCCGGCGGACTGGGAATTCCTGCGGCGCGTCGGGCAAGGCATCGTCGTCGTCGATGGCATCGGCCGGGTGTTCGGCAGTGCCATGTGGTTTCCGCACGGCACCGATTTCGCCACCATTGGCCTGGTGATCACAACGCCCCGCGCACAGGCGCAGGGGGCTGGCCGCTGGCTTATGGAGCAGGTGCTGGAGCACTGCGGACAGCGCGATTTAAGCCTGAATGCGACCAAACCCTCCTATTCGCTTTACGTTTCGCTTGGCTTCATCCCTGAGGCGACGGTTTTCCTGCACAACGGGATTGCGGCGAGGCTTCCGGACCTTCCCGCGCCGAACGGTACATTAGGCGCACTCCCCGTCGACGGGATCGAGGAGATCACGGCAATCGATACGCGCGCCTTCGGAGCAGACCGTTCGCAGCTCCTGGCGCAACTCGCAAAAGGAGGAGAGCTTTGCATCCTGCGGCGGGATGACCGGATTGTCGGCTATGCCATGCGTCGTGAATTCGGCCGAGGCCATGTGATCGGCCCGATCGTCGCCGAGAACGACGACGACGCAATCCAGCTCGCCGGCTGGCATCTGCGCGCAATGGAAGGCCGCTTCGTCCGCATCGACACGCGCGAGCAGGACGGCCCCTTTCCCGCACTTCTTGAGCAAGCCGGTCTTGTTGTTGGTGAAACCACAACGACGATGTCCAAAGGACGTCGGTTCCTGAATCGGACCGCAGGCGCGCCATGGGTTTATGGTCTTGCCGGGCACGCACTGAGTTGACGCGATGCAGCACGCCATAACGCGGCCCGTCTGACGCTTGGAAACCTGAGGGCCGGGCGCGCCAGACATTATGCTGCATGAGCGCCTCAGCCAAATCATATTCCCCAAATCCCCATCCTGCGCCGACTTGGCGGCGGGCCCCAGCCTGTTGGAGAACAAAGATGAAGAGCTACAATATTGCCCTGATCCCCGGCGATGGCATCGGACCCGATGTCACGAGGGCAGCCTGGCGGGCGGTCGAAAAGGTGGCTCTGTCCATCGGATTTGCGGTGACCTCTACGGAATTTCCCTGGTCCTGCGCCTATTACAAAAAGACAGGCGCAATGATGCCGGCAGATGGGATCGAGCAGCTTCGCGCGTTCGATGCCATCCTTCTCGGTGCGGTCGGTTGGCCCGCACAGGTGCCCGACTCGGTATCGCTGCACGGGCTATTGCTGCCGATCCGCAAAGCGTTCGTCCAATACGCCAACATCCGCCCGCACAGGCTTCTCCCCGGCGTGCAGGGGCCGCTCAAGACAGATGCCTTCGATATTCTCTGCATCCGCGAGAACACCGAGGGTGAGTATTCAGGCGCCGGCGGCCGCGTCCATCAGGGAACGCCGGACGAGGTGGCGATCGAAACCTCGATATTCACGCGGACGGGCGTGGAGCGCATCCTGCGCTTCGGCTTCGAGCAAGCCCGCAAAAGGCGCGGAAAGCTTGCTTCGGTGACCAAGTCCAATGCACAGAAACACACAATGGTGTTCTGGGACGAGATTACGACTAAGCTGGCGGCGGACTATCCGGATATCGAGGTCAGCACCTACCATATAGATGCCATGGCCGCGCGCATGGTGATGGCGCCCAATAGTCTCGATGTCGTCGTCGCGTCGAATCTCTTTGGCGATATTCTCACCGACCTCGGCGCCGCGATTCAGGGCGGGCTGGGCTTTGCGGCATCCGCCAACATCAACCCCGACCGCAGCCAACCCTCGATGTTCGAGCCGGTGCATGGCTCGGCACCGGATATTGCCCATCTCGGCATCGCCAATCCAATGGCCGCCATCTGGTCGGCGGCCATGATGTTGGAGCATCTCGGCGAACCTGAAGCGGCCGATCGCCTGATGACTGCTTTGTCCGATGTCACACGTACCGGACTAGGCACCGTTCCGGGCAAGGACACCACCGAATCCATCGCGACTGCAGTGCTGAACGCGCTCGGCTAAAGATCGGCTCGCCTCGGCGCTTTGTCACGATTCCAGGAATCGCGGGTCAAGCGGGGCAGCGGCATGACCCCATCCGAACCACAGCATAAGATTTGGCGCAGCCCTCAAACCACGGCGAAAACCGGTCTTCCGCCGGCCATGCTCGGGAGGAATTGCTGTCAGCCTCCCCTTATCATCCTTGCAATGGATACATACGCCAAGGAAACATCATGACCGCAGTCGCCATCACGTTTGAGCCGATGACACCGGCGCACCTCGAAGGTGCGCTCGTCCTGTCACGCCAAGCCAAATGGCCGCACCGTCTCGCGGATTGGGAGTTGTCCCTTGCCGTCAGCCGGGGCGTGGTGGCCCTGGAGGACGGGCGCGTCGTGGGAACCATCCTTATGACGCCATACGGCGAAGATGGGGCGGTCATCGGCCTGGTTATCGTCGATGAGGCCATGCGCGGGCGTGGACTGGGGCGCAAGCTGATGACTGAGGCGCTCACACTGGCCGGCGAGCGCACCTGCTATCTGGTGGCGACTCGGGCTGGTCTGCCCCTGTACGAACAGATGGGCTTCACCACCACAGGGGAAGTTGTGCAGCATCAGGGGGTGCCGCTACCTATTGAGGCGCCGGCAGATGTCAGCTGGGCCGGCGCCAGTGATCACACGCAGCTCGTGGCGATCGACCGGGCGGCCTACGGCCACGACCGGTCCAAGCTGATGCAGATCCTCAAGGGGCGGGCGAAATTCGCCATCATACGCGACACAGACGAAGTAGTGTCCTTCGCTACGATCCGCGACTTCGGCCGGGGGCAGGTGATCGGCCCCGTTGCTGCGCGCAACGGCAATGAGGCGCGGAGACTGATCGCCTTCCTATTGGCGCACAGTCAGGGACAGTTCGTCCGGGTCGACACCAACACTGCCACCGGACTGGCGCCCTGGTTGGTCGAACGCGGGCTGCCCCATACCGACGGGGGAATAGCCATGGTTCGCGCAGCCGAGAAGCGAAACCAAACCACAACCGGCCAACACTGGACCTACGCCCTAGCCAGCCAGGCCCTAGGATAAACGGAGGTCCAAAATGTTGCCAAATTCATTGATCGAGCTCGATCGCGCGCACCTTGTGCACCCCCTGGCCTCCTACCGCGGTCACGAGACAGCGGGGGTACGTGTCCTCAAATCCGCGAGGGGCGCGACCGCCATCGATGCCGAAGGGCGGGAATTGCTGGATGGGTTCGCGGGTCTCTGGTGCGTCAATGCCGGCTACGGTCAGCAAACCCTGATCGAAGCGGCCACCGAACAGTTGCGCACCCTGCCTTACGCGACCGGCTATTTCGGACTGGGATCGGAGCCTGCGATCCGCCTCGCCGCCCGGCTGGCCGAACACGCCCCCGGCGACTTGAACCACGTCTATTTCACCCTCGGCGGATCCGACGCTGTAGACAGCACGATCCGGTTTATCCGCTATTATTACCACGCCAAGGGCACGCCACAGAAGGATCAGTTCATCTCGCTGGAGAGCGGTTATCACGGATCCTCGACGGCTGGCGCAGGGCTGACCGCGCTGCCGATTTTCCACACCGGTTTCGGCGCGCCCTATCACTGGCAGCACAAGATCCCGTCTCATTACCGCTACCGCAATCCGGTCGGGACCGACGACCGGGCCATCATAGATGCTTCGGTTGCGGCCCTCCGCGCCAAGATCTCGGAACTGGGCACGGAGCGTGTCGCAGCCTTTTATGCCGAGCCGATCCAGGGATCCGGCGGCGTTCTCGTGCCTCCCGCGGGTTGGATGAAGGCCATGCATGCGGTTTGCCGGGAGCACGACGTCCTGTTCGTCGCCGACGAAGTCATCACCGGCTTCGGCCGCACGGGACCGCTTTTCGCCTGCTCGGAGGATGGTATCGTGCCGGACCTCCTGACCGTCGCAAAGGGGATGACCTCGGGCTACGTCCCGATGGGGGCGGTCTTCATGTCCGACAATGTCTACAACACCATCGCCGATGGTGCCGGCGCCGCGCCTGTCGGACACGGCCAGACCTATTCGGCGCATCCGGTCAGCGCGGCTGTGGGGCTCGCCTGTCTCGATCTTTACGAAAACGGTCTGCTCGAGAACGGACGCAAAGCCGGCGCGCACCTGATGGCGGGGCTGAAGACCCTATCCGATCATCCATTGGTGGGCGAGGTGCGTGGGCGCGGCATGCTGGCTGCGGTGGAACTCGTCACCGACAAGGAGCGCAAGACGCCCCTGCCCGCCGAAGCCGACGCGGGCCGGAGGATTTTCGACCGCGCCTGGGCGAACGGCCTGATCATCCGCGCCTTCAATCAGGGCATCCTGGGCTACGCCCCGCCGCTGTGCTGCACGGAAGCGGAAATCGACGAGATCGTTGAACGCACGCGGCTGACGCTGGACCAGACGCTCGAAGACAAGGATGTGCGGGCGGCAATGAAAACCTGATGCGAAGCTCCGGCGCTGCCCACCGTAACCCGGAAGCTCAGTGTTCCGCCACAATCGCTTCAAGGGGCAAATGCGACTTCACAATCGGAGATTTGAGGATCACAAAGCTGAAATACTTGTCGATCCCGATTTCCATCTCGATCAAATCCTCCATGATCGTCTGATACTCGGTGATCCCGGCGGTCATGAATTTCACGAGATAATCGTATCCCCCCGAAACCAGATGGCACTCGATGACGGAGTCAATCTTTTCGATGGCCGAAAGGAACCGCGCGAAGTCAACCTGCCGGTGGTTCCTCAGTGTGATTTCGGTGAAAACGGTAAGGCTTGCGCCCAACTTGGCAACGTTGATCTGGGCAGAATAGCCGCTGATATAACCTTCCGCCTGAAGTTTCTTGACCCGCATCAGGCAGGGGCTGGGCGATAGGTGGACCAAATCGGCTAGCTCGACATTGGTGATCCTTCCATTCTTCTGCAATTCGGAAAGAATTCTGATGTCGATTTTGTCAAGCTTCATGCGGGACACCCATCGATTGCACAACCAAGAATAGCCCGGCTGCTAAAGGCCGTACAGGCAATTCCGGCGTGTCACAGCGGTAACCACAGGGATGTCCGTGCGCTGATGCGGATCTGTATCATGTTGCCAATCGCGGCAAGAACCTCCCCGATCTTCGTCCATCGTAGCGGGCCACGCACCCTGGCGGGTAGTGGAGTTTGCGGCGGGACGGAATTTCCTGCGGATTGTTGACCGGTATTTGCGGGAAAGTTCTGCGCCTCCAGCACCGAACGCGAACCGCGCGCGGGAAAAAGGAGTCATTCTCATAAGTGAAGAAACCCAGCAGCGGCGAGCATGAAAGGCGAGCGGCGATGAAATTCGCATCCTACTGGCACGAGACCGCGAGCCCTTTCGCAAATGCCGCGACTGACCCCGTTTCCGGAACCTTTGAAGTGGCGGTTATCGGTGCGGGTTTTACCGGACTCAATGCCGCACGGACCCTGGCGAAGGCAGGCGTCAAGGTCGCCGTCCTGGAGGCAAGACACGTCGGATATGGCGCCTCAGGGCGCAATGGCGGGCATCTCAACAGCGGCCATTTCGCCAGTTTCGGCGCGATCAAGGCGCGCTTCGGCGAGGCCCAGGCGCGGCGCCTGTGGCGCGCCTATGACGATTCCATCGATATGATCGAAGCGATCATCAAGGAGGAAAGCATCAACTGTGCCTTCCGCCGCGCCGGCAAGCTCAAATTGGCCTCGAAACCCGCCCATGTGGCCGGCCTGCAGGCAATGTGCGACGAAATCCGGCGCGAGGTCGATCCATCTGTCGAATGGCTCTCGCGCGCCGATCTGAGAGCGGAACTCGGGTCGAATGCCTTTCACGGCGCGGTGCTTTCCCCCAAGTCCGCGATGATGCATATGGGCCAATACGCCAACGGTCTGGCCGAGGCCGCCCACCGCCACGGCGCGGTGATCTGGGAAAACGCGCCCGTCACGGCCCGCACGCGGACCGGGGACGACTGGCAACTGATAACACCGCGCGGCACGGTTACCGCGCGGCGGGTGATCCTTGCCACGGACGCCTACACAACTGGAACTTTCGGCTATTTCCGCCGCCGAATCTTTCCCATCGCCTCTT
Organism: Pelagibacterium halotolerans; assembly: GCF_044811015.1. Taxonomy (GTDB): domain Bacteria; phylum Pseudomonadota; class Alphaproteobacteria; order Rhizobiales; family Devosiaceae; genus Pelagibacterium; species Pelagibacterium halotolerans_A. Next base: position 2,994,866 of record NZ_CP085243.1, on the reverse strand, counting down.
TCATCGTCACCACCCGTCCGCTGACCAATGATGAGGTCGCCACGACACTGCCGGGAAATCGCAACTATACAAACTCGCTCAACATCGCCAATTACTTCCGTCTGACGCCCGACAACCGGCTTCTGTTTGGCGGGCGGGCGCGATTTTCCGCGGTGTCGAACCAGAACAGCGATGCCGTCTCGGGTGCGCTCCTGCGCAAGCAAATGCTCTCTGTGTTTCCTCAGCTCGCCGACGTCGAGATCGATTATTGCTGGGGCGGTCTCGTCGGCTGCACGCAGGACCGGTTCCCGCGAGCGGGCGAGGCGGACGGCGTCATCTATGGCATGGGCTATTCTGGCCACGGGGCGCAGTTGTCGACCCTGATCGGAAGCGTTCTGGCCGATATCGCCATGGGCCGTTTGGATACCAACCCGCTCAGCGGGATGCATTGGCGAGCCCTGCCGTTCACCGCGGGCAAACCCTGGTTCCTGCCCATCGTCGGCACCTGGTACCGGATGAAAGATGCCCTTGCCTGATAACCCAATGGGCCATCGCTCATGCCTGTCTCGGTTCCGCGCCACGCCGGGCAGCATCAGAATATAATACCTTGGCGATGTACCAGGTTAGTTGATCGTGCTGCCTACACGACATGTTTTGGAGACTCTGGAGACAATAACGGTTCAAACTCGGATGAACGATAGCGAAAGCCTCGTTCTTTGGACCGGCGCGCAAGAGGGGAAGCGAAATGGCAGTGGTTCATGAGCACGGAGCGCTCGCAGATGCCGCATCCGCGGCATGATGCTCCGACAGCGGGACTGGAGGGTCGTGCTGGGGAGTTTGACGAAGGACAGGAGGGAGATCACATGGCCGCGACCATCCACGCCGTAGCTGCATCCGATGTAGCGCTTTCCGTGCGCGGACTGACCGTCAGCCTGCCGGGTGGCAGCGAGCGCGCCCATGCAGTTGAAGACATTTCCTTCGACCTCAAGCGCGGACAGATCCTGTGCATTATCGGCGAGTCCGGCTCCGGAAAATCGGTGACCGCCAACGCGATCATGGGGCTATTGCCCAAAGTGATCGGCATCAAGGCCGGCTCGATCCAGCTCGAAGGCAGCGACATCGTGGGTATGCCCGCCGACACGCTGCGAAGTCTGCGGGGCCGGATCGTGTCGATGATCTTTCAGGACCCTCTGTCGGCGCTGAACCCCCTGATGACGGTGGGCTCGCAGATCGACGAAGTGATGCTGGCGCATGGGGTTGGCAACGCGAAGTCCCGCCGGGAACGTTCGATCGCGCTTTTGAACGAGGTCGGGCTGCCTGACCCCGAACTGATGTACCACCAGTATCCGTTCCGGCTGTCCGGTGGCCAGCGCCAACGTGTCATGATCGCGATGGCCTTGGCGCTGGAACCGACCATCCTGATCGCCGACGAACCGACGACCGCACTCGACGTAACAACCCAAGCACAAATCCTCGAACTGATCCGCGATATCCAACGGCGCAAGGGCATGAGCGTGATGTTCATTACTCACGATTTCGGCGTCGTGGCCGAGATCGCCGACAGCGTCGTGGTCATGGAAAAGGGGCACGTCGTTGAACAGGGCAGCGCCGAAAAGGTTCTGAAATCGCCGGAGCATCCCTATACACGGCGCCTCATCGCGGCCGTTCCCCACCTTTCGGGCAAGGATCGGACGCCGCAACAGGTTGAGCAAGCCGCTCCAGTCCTCAAGGTCGAAAACCTCGCCAAGACATATCGCAGCGGGAGTGCCTTGTTCGGTTCGTTGCGCGTGGTTCCGGCTGTCCGGGATGTATCGTTCGAGCTGACATCCGGTCGAACCTTGGGGATCGTCGGGGAAAGCGGGTCTGGCAAATCATCGCTGGGCCGTCTGCTCATCAAGCTCATGACCGCCGACAGCGGACGCATCCTGTTCGAGGGCACCGATGTCGCCCCCCTTGGCGAGGCGCAATTCCGGACGTTCCGTCAAAAAATTCAGATGATCTTCCAGGATCCCTTCGCCTCCCTCAACCCGCGCGCAACGGTGGGTCGTATCCTGACCGTGGGGCCTGTGGCTCACGGCATGGCCTACGGCAAGGCCCGCGAGGAAGCACAGGCGCTCCTGGATCACGTCGGCCTCGACGCCGGGGCTTTCGATCGTTACCCGCACGAATTTTCCGGCGGTCAGCGCCAGCGCATCGGCATCGCGCGCGCGCTGATGTTCAAGCCGAAGCTGTTGATCGCCGACGAGGCCGTCTCGGCGCTCGATGTGTCGATCCAGGCCCAAATTCTGCAGCTTCTCGACCGCATTCAACGCGAAACCGGCGTATCGATGATTTTCATAACGCACGATCTACGCGTCGCCAGCCAGATCTGCGACGACATTGCCGTGATGCAAAAAGGGGTCGTCGTCGAGCAGGGCCCGCCATCACAGATTTTTCTCAACCCGCAATCGGCATACACGCGCGAACTGGTTGCCGCCATCCCCGGAGATTTCACCGAGGAACGGCGTCCGGTCGCCGCCGAGAGCTAACCGCCAACATGGTCATCAAAGGGAGACATCAATGACCACCGACTCCAAATCGAACTATTCGCGACGCGATGCGCTGCGTGTCATGGCTGCAGGTGGCGCCGCCGGGATTTTCGCACCGCACCTCCTGACGACGTCCGCTTTTGGCCAGACCCCACCGGATAGCCCCACCGGCCGGGTGATCGTCGGGCTGTCGCAGGAGCCCACCGTTTTCAACCCGCTCATGGCGCATATCGAAGTCGATGACGGTGTTCTCTTCTCGGTGTTCGACGCGCTTTTCCGTATCAATTTGGATGGGGAGATCGTGCCGAACCTCGCGGTCGAGGTGCCAAGCCCGGCGAATGGCGGCATTTCCGAAGACGGCCTCACCTGGCGCATCAAGCTGCGTGACGACGTTAAATGGCATGACGGCGAACCCTTCACCGCAGAAGACGTAAAATACACCATCGAACTCATCACCAATCCCGAGTTCCGCGCATGGCGCACGACCGGGCATTCGCTGGTGCGCGACATCACGGTTGTTTCGCCCACCGAACTGACCTGGACGATGGAAGAAGCCTTTGCGCCGTACCTGTCGTTCCTGACCGAAACATTCATCGTTCCCAAACATATCCTTGAGAACGAGGCCGATCCCAACAACGCACTCTTCAACCAGCCCCCCATCGGGACCGGTGCGTTCAAATGGGGCGAACGCATCGCCGGCGATCGTATCGAACTCGTCGCCAACCCCGACTACTTCGGCGAAGGTCCTTATATCGAGCAGCTGGTCTTCAAATATATTCCGGATATGACCGTGCTCTACACCCAGTTCAAGAGCGGCGACATTGATCTGGTGGGCCAGGCCTATATCACGCCCGACAATTATGCCGAGGCCAGCGCCCTGCCCGGCCGCGTGGTTACCCCGATACCCAAGGGATCGGTCGAGTCGATCTATCTCAACCTCGAGCGGCCCCAATTTAAGGATCCCGCCGTCCGTCGGGCGCTTTATGCGGCAATGGACCGGCAGGCTATCATTGATGGCCTTTATTACGGTGTGCCAAGCCCGACCGAGACGTTCATGCCGCCGCAGTCGTACTACTATCATCCCGATCTGCCCGTTCAGGACTTCAATCTCGACGAAGCGCGCCGCATCCTCGATGAAGCCGGTTGGGTACCTGGGCCAGATGGCATCCGCGCCAAGGACGGCGTGCGTCTGTCCTTCAAGAATTCGACGACCTCCGGAGCCCACCTGCGCGAGCAGGCTCAGCAGTTCCTGCAGCAGACCTTCGCCGAGATCAGCGTCGAAATGACGATCGAGAACATGCCATCGGCGGTAATGTGGGGCGAATTCTGGATGCTGTCGCAATTCGATACGGCGATGGTGGGCATCACCTATCTGGTTGGCGCCGATCCGGACGTCACCAACCGCTTCCATAGCGGTTCAATCGCCGCGCAAGGCGGTAACGGATCGAACAACGCGCAGTATTCCAACCCGGAAGTCGATGCGTTGCTCGAAGAGGGTAGCCGGACGTTCGATCCCGAAGCGCGGCGCGCCATCTATGTCCGCATCCAGGAGATCATCCGCAACGACCTGCCGTTCCTGCCCCTGTTCTCGTACACCAACGTGTACGGGCACAAGGAAGGCCTCGAAGGGTATACGCCCAACACCAACACGCGCACCGAATCCTGGAACGCGGCAAGCTGGTACTGGGCCTAACACACCCCGCACCGCCGCCTGCTGGTCACAAGACCGGTGGGCGGCGGCACTGATCAGGGCCGCTAGGCTCAAAAGGAGGAGAACATGCCCGGATTCCTGCTGAATCGTTTTATGCAGAGCGCGGTACTGCTGCTGATCGTCTCGATCATCGGGTTCACGGTGCTCAACCTGATTCCGGGCGGACCATTGGCGCAGTACGCGCTCGACCCCGGCATGACCCAGGACGATATGAACCGGATCGCTGAGCAGTTGGGCCTCAACCGCCCGCTCTGGATTCAGTATCTCGACTGGGCTTGGCGCCTCATCCAGGGCGATTGGGGCCACTCCTTCCGCGACGGTACGCCGGTCCTCAACGTGATCGGCCGGCACATCTTCGCGACCTTCATCCTGATGGGTTCCTCCACCGTCATCGCCATCGCAATCGGAACCTGGATCGGCATCCGGGGCGCCACGCACCGGTATTCCTTTTTCGACTATGCGGCGACGGTCGGAGCAATGGTGGCGCTTTCCATCCCGACATTCTGGTTCGGCCTGATCGGCATTTACGTCTTTTCGCTGCAATTGGGCTGGCTGCCGGCGGGCAACATGTACACCATCGGAGACGGTTCGGTGCTGGACTTCCTGCACCACCTCATCATGCCCTCGGTTGTTCTTGCGCTGGTACACATCGCGATCTGGAGCCGCTACATGCGGACCGCGACACTCGATGCAATCAGCCAGGAATTCGTGAAGACAGCCCGGGCCAAAGGCGTCAGCGAACGGCGGGTTCTCATGAAACACGTCGTGGGCAACGCGCTGCTGCCCATGATCACGCTGGCTGGCGTGCAGCTGCCCTCCATCCTCACCGGGGCGCTGGTGACGGAGACTGTCTTTACCTGGCCCGGCATGGGCCGGCTGTTCCTCGATAGCCTTGGCTATAGCGACTATCCGGTGGTCATGGGACTGCTGATGTTCTCGGCCATCCTCACCATCGCCGGCAATCTTCTCGCCGACGTCGTCGTCGCGGTCGTCGATCCGCGCATCCGCCTGGCGTGATCGCTGGCAGCGCAAAAGGAGGCTTTGTCATGACCAATATCGCCGCAACCCAGACAATTGACCGCTGGTGGCATAATCGGGTGGTGCGCCGGTTCCTGAGCCACAAACTCGCGCTCCTCGGGCTCTTACTGATCGTCCTTCTGACGCTCGCCTGCACTTTCGGGCCCTATCTGCTACCCTACGACTCGCTTTACATCGACCTCCGAGCCCGGTTCGCACCTCCCATGACCGGAGGCCACTATCTGGGCACCGATCCGCTCGGCCGCGACGTCGCCGCGCGCCTGCTCATGGCGGGTCGGATTTCCTTGCTTGTGGGCATTTTCGCCATGATCCTGTCGATCCTGGCCGGAACCCTGGTGGGCGTCATTGCGGGGTATCGCGGTGGGTGGATCAGCGCGGTATTGATGCGCACCGTCGATGGCTTCCTGTCTTACCCCTCGATCTTCCTGCTTCTGGCGTTGGCCGCAGCGCTGAAGCCGAGCCCGGCGATGATCACGGTCATCATCGCCATGACCAGCTGGATGGAAGTCGCGCGTATCGTCGAAGCCGAGGTGCGTTCGCTCAAGGAACGCGAGTTTGTGCTCGCCGGACGTATGTTGGGGTTGAGCCGCGCACACATCATGTTCCGCGAAATCCTGCCCAACGCGATGGGGCCGATCATCGTCGCTGCAACCCTGACCGTCGCCCGCGCGATCCTGCTTGAAGCCTATGTCAGCTTCCTCGGCTTCGGCATTCAGCCGCCCCTGCCCAGCTGGGGAAACATGCTCAATGGAGCACAGCAATACCTGGCGACCGCACCATGGCTGGCGATCATCCCCGGCCTGGCGATTACCATTGCGGTCTCAAGCTTCAACTTCATCGGCGACGGGCTGCGTGATGCGCTCGATGTCCGCAACGACACAATTTGACGAGACAAAGATGCATAACCGCCTCCCACTCACTCAAAAATCCACGCCATACTGGTGGGAAGCCGCCCCTGTGCGGCCGGTTCCCGTTCAACCTCTTGCCAAAACGCTCGACGTGGCCATCGTCGGCGCCGGCTATACCGGACTTGCGGCGGGACTGACGCTTGCGCGGGCCGGCCGGTCGGTTGCCGCATTCGATGCAATGAACCCTGGCGAGGGTGCTTCGTCGCGCAATGGCGGCATCACCAGCGGCAGCATACGACCCGGCTATTCAGTGCTCACCCGGCGTTTCGGAGAAAAGACGGCACTTGCCATCGAGGCTGAAGGCAAAGTCGCACGCGAATTCCTGTACGACTTCATCCGTACCGAGAATATGGCGTGCGACTTCCAGCTGACGGGTCTTTTCAAGGGCGCCTTGGGATTTGACCAGTATGAGCCGATGGCCCGCAGCGCCGAGTTGCTCGCCAAAAGGCTCGGCATAGAAGCCTATGCCGTCCCGCATGCCGAACAGCACGGCTATATCGGCACCGACTTCTACCGGGGCGGCACGGTCCGCATGGATATCGGTGGGCTGCACCCAGCCAAATTCCACGCCGAGCTGCTTCGCGTTGCTCTTGCGGCCGGCGTAACGGTTCACGCCCAGACCCCGGTTACGGGCATCAAGCGCGATGGCGAGGCGTTTCTGCTTAGGACGTCGGCTGGCGTCGTGCGGGCTCGGCAAGTCCTCGTCTGCACCAATGGCTATACCGACAGCGCGCTGCCTTTCCTGCGCCGCCGCATGGTGCCTGTGCGCAGCCGGATGATCGCAACCGAAACGCTGTCGCCCGAAGTGATGGCGCGCCTGATGCCCAAGAAGATGATGATGGGCGAAAACCGCCAGCTGGGCTTCTACTACCGGCCTTCGCCGGACGGAACGCGAATTCTGCTCGGGGGGCGCGACAACACGCGCGACGACAACGCGACAGCCCCGATACTGCGGCTTCGCGACGGGCTGATCGAGCTTTTCCCCGAACTGGAAAACGTCCGGCTGTCTCATACCTGGTACGGCAACGTCGCCATGCATCGGGACATGATCCCGCGCATCTTCGAGCGAGACGGTCTCGTTTACGCCACGGGTTTCTGCGGTTCCGGTGTGGTGTGGGCGCCGTGGCTCGGTACGCGGGCAGCAAACCGGCTCTTGGGCAACACGTCGGAGGCCCGCACCGCGTTCGATTTCCGCCCGCCGGCTTTCGTCCCGTTTTATAACGGCACGCCCTGGTTCATGCCCGCGGTTATCCAGGGCTACGCCTTGCAGGATCGTCTCGCGATGTGGCGCAGTCGGCGATAGTCCTAGGCGCCGGGATCGAACCGCCACTACAGTAAGGCGGCCCGCCGGTCCGGTGGCAGAAAGACGATATGCGGGCATGCGTGATGCGCTGATGGCTGAATGCGGCATGCCACTCTGAAGACACTGCCGAGCAAGTCCTCGGTCAATACGGTACTGGGCGTCCCGTTGGCGACGACCTTGCCCTCGGAAAGCACGACGAGGCGATCACAGAACATAGCCGCGTGGTTCAAGTCATGGAGCGCGACGATGCTGGTCAATCCCAGTCTTCGAACAAGGCCCAGAAGCTCGATCTGATGATGGATGTCGAGGTGATTCGTGGGTTCATCGAGGAATATCGTCGTTGGCTGCTGGGCCAGTGCTCTCGCGATATGAGTCCTCTGCCTCTCGCCACCCGACAGGCTCTTCCATCCCTGTTCAGCGCGCTCAGTCATGCCCGCATGCGCAAGCGCCGTCTCGACAGCCTCCTCATCGCCAGCGCTCCAGCCTGAAAGCGGCGAGCGATGCGGCGTGCGGCCCAGGCGCACGACCTCACGCACCGACATGTTGGTGTCCGTCGATGAATCCTGTCTTACAAGCGCAACCTTGCGCGCCAGCGCTCTGCGCGCCATCCGCGATATATCTGTTCCCTCGAGCAGTACCCGGCCACGTTCGGGCCGACGCAATCCGCCCAACAGCCTCAGCAAGGATGACTTTCCCGACCCGTTCGGCCCCAGAAGGCCCAGCATCTGCCCCGGCTCGACCGCAAGAGATACATCGTCGACTATGACTTTGCCGCCCGCCCGCCAAACGAGACCTTCAGCCAGAACGCTCATGTTCGCTGCCTCGCGCGATAAAGGATAACGGAAAAACAGGGAACCCCGATAAGCGCCGTGACGACGCCGACTGGCAGCGTTTGCTGCGCAATCAGAACTCGCGACGCAATGTCGGCGAGGACCATGAATAAGGCGCCACCGAGTGCGCACGCTGGTAATAGCCGCAAGTGGAGAGGTCCAACGACAAATCTAACTGCGTGTGGAACAACTAGACCGACAAAGCCGATCGTTCCAACCATGCTGACAACGGCTGCGGTAAGGAGCGCGGTCACTGCGAATAGAGCCAGGCGGACCCGGACAACGGGAACGCCAAGCGCTGCTGCATCCTCGTCGCCGAAAGCGAAGGCGTCGAGCGCACGTGCCTGCCAAAGGCAAACTGCAAGGCAACCCAGGATCACGACACCGAGCAACTGAAACTCGGGCCAGCGGACACCGCCGAAGCTGCCAAGCAGCCAGAACATGACATCGCGCGCCTGCTGCGCGTTGCCCGAGGTCGTGACGACATAGGACGTCAACGCATTGAAGAGCTGCGATGCCGCTACGCCGGCCAGGATCGTTTGGTTCGCGCCAGCCGTGGCGCCTTTCGAAAGCAGAGCAACGAAGGCGAAGGCCGCAAAAGCGCCCAGAAACGCCCCTGCCGACAACGATACCGCGCCGCTGCCCAACCCCAGAATGAGAATGCACACGGCTCCAGTCGATGCGCCCGCGGAAATGCCGAGGACGAACGGCTCGGCCAGCGCGTTACGCAAGAGCGACTGCAGAATGGCCCCGCAGATCGCCAACCCCGCGCCGCACAGTGCCGCAACCAACGTGCGGCTCAGCCGCAAATCCCAGATTACACTTTCCTGAATACGGTCGATCGGTACTTCCGTCAGTCCAAGCCGGTTGGTGATCGCCAAGGCGACCGTATCAAGAGGTATATTAAATTCACCAATTCCCACGGCCGCCGCAATAACGAGCGCCAGTGCAAATACTGACAGAAACACGAAGAGGACCGTGCGGCCCCCTTCATGCAATCGCATTACGTCGGTCATTCAGTGTGTGCACCGATTTGTTCAAGTTGCCAGGCGAGTGCCTCCGCCCCATATATCGTCCGAATTGTGGGGTTCATCGACGCCCCGGGCATGACCAATAGTCTCCCCTCGCGTACGGCACGAATCTGGCTAACGGTCGGATCGTTCTCGAGCCACGCGATCTTGTTCTCGGCATTGTCCAGTTCCCATCGGTTCCGATCCACTTGCGCGACTACGAGGACTTTGGGATCCGCAGCAATGATGCTCTCCCAACTCACCGTCGGCCATTCGGTTTTGACGGTTATGGCGTTATGGCCCCCAAGCAGGTCGGCAATGTAGCTCGACGCGCTATTGCCCCCGCCAAGATAGGCATCATCGGCAGGCGAAGGGCTGGAGAACCAGAAGATAAAGCTGAGGTCGGGATCGCTCACGAAGCGTTCGCGCAACGCAGCCTCACGGGCGCGGAACTCTGCGATCAGCGCCTGTCCGCGGTCGGCGACATCGAATATCTGCGATAGTTCGTCGATCTCCTGGAACAGAAGGTCCATGTTCCATAATTCGGCACGGCTTCCATAGGCGTCATCGCCGGCCTGCCGCTCGAGGCAAACGCTGGGCGACAGATAGGTCGGAATGCCCAGGTTCTCGAAATCGTCGCGCTTGGCGACTCTACTGTCCGGTCCAAGGAGTGTCGGCAGCTGGGCAGCGACAAAATCCGGTGATTGGCCGAGCACCGCTTCCAGCGTTGGAAATTCGACGGTCAGCAGGGTGGCTTTCGCATGGGCCTCTTCGAGTTCCGGCAAGATCTCATTTGGCCAAAAAGCGGTCGCGGCCAACCGCTCCTCCAACCCCAGAAGCAGGAGGATTTCAGCGCTGTTCTGGCCCAGCGCCACGGCATTTTGCGGCGCGCTTTCAAATGTCACGGACTGCCCGCAATTTTCAATCGTCAACGGATACTGGGTCCGTGTTTCTTCGCCGTTAGCGGTACCGGCGATCATCGCCGAGACACAACACAGGATACCGAAAACACGCGAAATGTTCATAGCGCTCAAAATCCAATCTTACTCAAGGGCATCGGCGCATCACTATGGCGTGCCTCACAAAAAAACAAGAGTATTTTTATCATGTATTGGAGAATTGGAGCCGCGTTTGATAAGAGCGGCCATCATGCAGCTGGACACCGCAGTATCCGCAGGACACCGTCGCTTATAACGATCGATACATAACGAAGGCGTCGACATAGCCATGCGTTGGATGCTGGAACGCGCCGGACAGCGTACCCACAATGTCAAAGCCCATTTTCTGCCATAGCGAAATGGCGCGCTGGTTGGAACTCACCACGAAGTTAAACTGCATTGCCCGATATCCCCGGGCACGGGCGGTAATAATTGAATGTTCGCACATGCGCCGTGCGACGCCTCTACCCGTCGCATCAGAAGCCGTGACGTATCCACAGTTGCAAACATGCCGACCGCCCCCGGCCTGGTTGGGACGCATAAAGTAGGTACCAAGAATGGCGCCCATTTCCTCGGCAACGAAAACCTCCTTGTCCGGTCCCATCCAGTAGGCAATGGCCTCTGCCCGGCTCAGGTCACGATCGACCGCATAGGTTTCCCCTGCTCGGATCATGGGCTCGATGATCGACCAGATGGCAGGAGCGTCAGCGGATGAAGCGGGCCGAATGTTCATGGTGGCATAGGTAGCGTTCGCAGCAGACGCTGAAAAGCGGCTAGCCTGCGCGCTTGACGAGCATACGCTCCAGGGACGCAAGGAAGAGGTCGACATGCTCGGCTTGGCAAACGAGCGGAGGGCGCACCTTGAGTGTATCCTCGTTGGCCCCTGTCGTGCTGATGAGGACACCGTCGTCCCGCATCGCGTTGACTACATCCAAAGCCATCGCACGCCGGTCTGCTGCCGGCATGCCCTCGGTGCCCATGTCGACGCCAAAGAACAGGCCCGCGTTTCGGATCGCACGAATACCATCATGCTGCTTTGCGATCTCCTCCAACCCGGTCCGAAGACGTTGACCCATGGCAAGTGCGTTCTGAGGGATCCGGTCGCGCTCAAGGATCCTCAGCACAGCATCCGCTGTCGCTATTCCAACGGTGTTTCCCGCGAAGGTGTTCGAATAACGGGCGGTAGCACCGAACCGGTCCATCGGGGCCCTTCGGCCAACGACAGCGCCAATTGGAAATCCGTTGCCCATCGGTTTGCCGAGGGTAACAAGATCCGGAACGATCCCGTGCCGCTCAAAGCCCCACATATGGGCACCAGTCCGCCCGAAGCCCGGCTGAACCTCGTCGGCAATGACAAGGCCGCCGGCCTCCTGTACGGCAGCAGCTCCACCGGCAATCAAGCCTGGAGGATCGACCCATACGCCATCGGAAGAAAAGATGCTGTCGATGAGCAAGGCCGCGACACCCATGCCGCGACGGTTCAGATCCACAATGGCCGACCGAACCTGCGCCTCAAAAAACGCAGCAGCCTGAGTTTCCGGAACGCCTGCCGGTCCAGGCAAGGAAACCATGCGCACGACCGGGCTGAGCTTTATTGCGTCGCCCAGGTTCGGCGAAACCGCGGCGGCCGCCGCGCTCGTGCCGTGATAGGCATAGGTGGACACGATCACGCCCTCGTTGCCGCTCGCAAGCCGCGCGATACGCAGGGCCAGATCGTTGGATTCGCTTCCCGTGCAGGTAAAAACTACCCGGTCGAGCGCATCCGGGAACGTATCGACCAACCGCTCGGCATAGTCGACAAGTCTTGGTTCGAGATAGCGTGTGTTCGCGCTTATCCGGCCTGCCTGCTCAGCCATCGCAGCGTTCACTTCAGGATGGCAATGGCCGAGAGACGGCACGTTATTGTAGAAGTCGAGATAGGCCCGCCCGTCAGGATCGTAGAGCCACATGCCTTCGCCGCGCACGAAGTGCACAGGCTTGCGATACTGGAGCCGGTAAGACGCCCCCAGAACGCCGTCGCGGCGGGCAATCAGCTCGGCCTCGCGCCTAGGAAGGTCGGCTTCGCCGGGTCTGTAGCGATTAGGCATAAGATCTGTAGACATGTGCTGCCGCCTATCTGAAAGAGGTCAATTAGGTTCCGTCGGCTGAGACGACACAGCCGCTAGAACGGCTGCTTCGCCCGATGCAGCATCAAGCCGCGCCAGAATAGAGAGGCCGCGCTCGGCGCGCGCGACGTTCTTTTTGATGTATTGCGCCTCGGCAGGAAAAAGGTGAGCGCGCCAGTAATTGATCAAGATCAACGCGCTTTGCCGCGCCCGCATCAACCCGACGAGCAGTTTTGCTTCCAGCCGCGAAAGAGGGATGACCGCGGCATAGCCGGAGATAAGATGCTCGGCCCCTCCCAAAGGAAGCGCCGCGTCCGTGACCACATGGCTCGCTGCAATCGCCAGGTCCTGAATCCTGGGGCTCCAACAGCCATCGCCGAAATCGATGAAACCCAGCCCCTGGTCAGTCACCATCATGTTGAACGGGCTGGGATCATTGTGCGTGACCTGCCAAGCTACGCCGGTAATTTGTGGCTCAATAAATTCCACATACTCCGCCATCGCAACGCGAACGCAATCGGCAATGCTCCCGGACGGCAAGTACCGTTCCAGGTCCAGTAACCGCGGCCAGCACCCGATATGCCAAAGAACCGGACGATGGGCTGCGGGAACATCGATTTGCCCAAGGGCCAAATTCAGCCGGGCGAGAGCGCTGCCAGTTCGAAAGAGCAAGTCTGGAGCAGGCGCCTCCCGGCGCAGCGGAACACCATCGAGCCGGGTCTGTAAGTAGCCGCATACGCCCTCTTCCTCAAACATCAATGCGCCGCTGTTCGTGCGAAGCACTTCGGGTGCAAGGAAGCCGGCACTTCCTTGCAAGCCTGCCATGGCGGCGGTTTGGAACCAAAAGCTGTCAATCGCTTCCGGTCTTGTCGAGGTTTTGAGGATCAGCCTGCGGCCATCCAGCAGGTCGACCGCAACCGTGCGCTCCACCTCGGAGGACAGGGTCGTGACCGACCCCGCCAATCCATAATGGCGCTTGAGCAATGCCGTCGACAGATCCGACTCGGCGGAATCCGGTGGTGTCGCCAGGATCGCAGCGGCGGCACGAAAATAGGCTTCGGTTACGGCCGCCGCGCGAGCCTGATGGCTGAGTTCCATCTTCCCCTCAGATTCCGAAAACACCGGGCAACTGCGTCACATCACGGATTTCGGTGTACTCGTAATAGGGATTGGCCGGCTCATGGCCACGATTGACCCAGACCTTGCTCTTGATGCCCAAATCATAGGCGGACATCAGGTCGTGGCGGAAAGAGGAGGAAACGTGCGTTATGTCCTCCGGGCCGCATCCCAGCATGTCGAACATAAATTCGAACGCCTTGAAGTGCGGCTTGTATGCCCCCGCCTCCTCCGCAGTATAGACAGCATGAAACGGTGCGCCGAGCTTGGCAACGTTCGAGGAAATCTGGGCAACCATCGAATTGGTAAGGATCACCAGAGGGATTTCCTTGGCGAGCTTGGCCAGCCCGTCTGGCACGTCCTGATGCGGCCCCCAGGAGGGGATACGGTTGTAGATCGTTTCGGCGTCTTCGGCGCGAAACGGGACGTCGTTGCGGCGGCAGGTGCGCTCGAGAGCGTTGTGAACGATTTCGGCATAGGGCTTCCAGTCCTGCATCACCTCATCGATGCGGTAGCCTTGGAAATTTCTGATGAATTCATCCATCCGCGGCCCATCGAGGAGATGACCGAACAAGTCCCGAGCGGCTTCCGCCATTTGGAAATTGATCAGCGTGCCGTGGCAATCGAAGGTTACGTATTTTGGCCGGAAACGTTCCATGTCCGTGGTTCCTGTCAAACTGCTGTAGTTGCCAAGCATAGCCGCGAGCGTTTGGCAGAATGTTCCGCATTGAATGGTCTTTCAGCAGAAGCCTCTCCAGTCTGGGGTAAACCCGGCAGGACCTTTCGCGGCACGCTATCTTCGCGCCTCGGGAGCCGAACAGATGATAATTGCAGTCGCTACGGTCTACGCCTGGTCCGTCTCTCGATGGGCCGCTGACCTCAGGGCATACCCCATGTCGTGTTCACACGCGATGACTGGTATCGGAACCGGCATTGGTGGCACGCCATGATTGCTCTGAGGGAGCGAAGCAGATTTTGGCCAGTGGACCTCTGCCCGTGAGCATCGCCGCATTGCTCGCCATTCACCATATTTTGCGAGTTCTTGATCTCAGCCAACCACTATCGTCAAACACACTAGTAATAACGGCGCGATTTCGTAGAAAATCGTGGTTTTGGAATATCTTATCGCACGATTTGGTAGCGGAGGACCGCTACCGTCAATCCCCACACCTACCGGATATACGCTACCGGCTCCGATTGTTCTCTCGGCTTATAGCGGCGTAGTTGTGCTTTCCGCACGACCTATTGGGGCCGGTACCGGACTGACCGGTTTTGGCGAGGAATTGGGGAGAGCCGCCGTTCAGCATCCGACGCCATTTCGGCCATTGCCCGTTGAACCTGCGAAATCCAGGAGCGGTCATTTCAGTGGTCCTGGTGGGTCGTCGGCGCAGAGCTATGACAGATTTTCCGCAAGGTGATCGAACACCAGTCTGATGCGGCGGCTTGTGCGTAGTTCTCGATGTGCAACGAGCCACGTTGGTACTGTGAAGGCATTGAGGGTGTTCAGAACCGGCACGAGATCAGGAATGGTCTGCGCGATTCGCTGAGGCAGGATGATCATGCCCAGCCCGGCGCGTGCCATCCGCAAAGCGACGACCTGAGACGATGAACTCAGGCGGAAATTTGCTCTTGTGAGATGGAGCCCCACCGGCAGCAAATAATTCAGCATCCGGTCGGCTTCGATGTAGCTGATAATCTGATGCCCGGAGAAATCGTCTTCCCGCGGCTCTCCCCTGATCTCTATATAGGCGGGGCTGGCATAAAAGCGCATGATCTGGTCGCGAACGCTTCTGGCAATCAGATTGGGTTGATCGGACCGCGTATGCCGGATGGCGATATCGGCTTCGCGGCGCATGAGATCCCTGACGCCATTGTCGGCAACGACATCGATCTCCAGCAACGGCGCTTTCTGGCTAAGCTCGTTCAAGAGCGGCGGCAGGATATAGGCTGACATCAGTTCGGATGCCGTGATCAGCACCTTGCCCTCGATCGATTGGGATTTCCCCGAAGCGGCCAACGACAGCATGTTGGCGCCGCTCGCCATCGAACGCACATGATCGAGCAATTCCACCCCGGCCTGCGTCAGCGCGACCGACCGTCCAGTACGCTCGAACAGCGTGATCCCCAATGCATTTTCAAGAGCGGCGATCTGCCGGCTGACCGTAGGCTGCGTCTGCCCAAGCGCACGGGCGGCGGCCGAGAGAGAACCCTCATCGGCAACCGCTAGTAATGTCTTTGCAAGGTTCCAGTCAAACGGCATGTCGTCAATATATGCTGTTCCTGCATACTGAGGCTACGTATTTCGCCAATTTACCAGCGAAAAATGTATCGATAGATGTCTAAACGGGAGCGTTGCAACACCGACAAACAGACAGGGCCGGACGATATGAAACTTGTAGTATTGGGTGCCAATGGCCGCACCGGGAGCCATGTGGTGCGCGAGGCGCTCGAGAGGGGTGCAACTGTAACCGCGGTTGTCCGTTCGGATGCAAAGCGCCTGGCGATCCGGCACGACCGGTTGAGCGTTGCCGTCGGCGACCCTTGCGATCCCGAATTTCTGGCCGGGGTGTTTCGCGGTCAGGATGCCGTGATTTCCACACTTGGCGGACGCCGCCCAACCAAAAGGGCAACGTCGATCTATTACAGGTCGGCAGACGCCATCGTAGAAGCGGCATCGCAGACCGACGTCAGGAAGATCCTTGTCACGTCCAGCGCGCTTCTCTTCCCGCCCAGGCGGCTGCTCGATCGGCTTTTGACGGTCATTGTGCGCAGGGTCGTGCAGAGCGCCACGCGCATGGAACACAAGCTGCGGGCAGCAAACCTCGATGTGATCGTCGCGCGCTGCGGCTTTCTGACTGACAGCGAGGAAAGGCGATATCGCGCCGAACGCGGTTCGCTGCCCGCTGACGGCTCGTCCGTAGCGCGCCTGGGCCTTGCCCTGTTTCTTGTAGACACGGTCCAGAACTCCTGGTCGGGCCATCAGGTGTGTGGCGTATCGGGGCCTCGGGATCATGAGCGTAGCCCAAAGTGAGGCGCACCTCCGGCCGTCGACGGAACGGCCGATCTCGTTGATGGCCGTCCAAAAGCCGACCGTCCGAAAACCACCCCATACCGGACCACCGTGATCAATCTTCCTTGCCAATGGGACAAGCAAAAGCAGGCGTTTCTTTATCAGCAACGGGGCCGATTTCGGACCGACCGGTTATGGTGGGGAAGTAGAGAAAGCCGACAGCCGCAGTGCGCAGGATAACCTTGAAGCAACAATTGCGGCGTTCTGTTGTGGGCATCTCCCTTCACGCACAACGAGTGCCGCAAGTGGAGCTTCCGAGTCGGTAGGACAAGATCAACTAGCCTTTTCGAGGTTCTGCCGACGGTGACAAGGAACCTGAGCTCTAGCATCCTCGATCGGACAGCCGGCGATACCCCACTAGAAGACCATCCTGAAGTCGTGTGTGGAGCATCCTTGTCCGTCCAGCCGTTCGGTTGGTAGTGGTAATCTACTCTCATTCCCCCGCCTTGTGCCGCCGCCACAACTCCCGGCGCACGCGCCGCCATTTCCCTTGCTCATAGATGTCGGAATAGCGCCATGCCCGATCCTCCTCGGCGTATGCCATCTCCTCGGCACGCGGGCCATGTTTCGCGATCAGCTCGTCCACGATGGCGTTGATCTCGGCCTGCCACCGTCTAAATCAAAGCGCGTCTGGAGATTTTCAGGCGCGTTTTTTCGCGTCATAAGGAAGGTGGCGCTTACCGTCATGCGGCTGCTGAACCCTGAGCGACAATTACGATTGCCTTTGCGTCCCGAAGATCGACCACACCCACAGTTCTTGCGCTATCACCGAGAGCACATTTTCAAAGGCTGAAACCTTGTGCATACTTACCCAAAGAAGCACGCCGTGCAGTGGGTAAAAGGAGCTGCGGGTGAGAAGAGGGCAAGGGGGCTGTTCGTCGGAAAATGACCTGATGCGGGGCGTGTTTGGAAACATCCACGCCCCAAATTGCATGCCGATGTCGGTTGTATGTTTCTCCGCAGCGTTCCACTAAGGTGGAAGAAGCCGCACGGCTACGTGATGAAGCAGACGAGCTCGAAAACCAGATGGCCGAGGAAACTGAGTTGATCCTGGCCGAATTCCTTAGCCACAAATCCGGATAGCCAGAACAGCTCAGCATTTCACCAGCTAACCTATGTTGAACCGCCACACCCCGTCCCATCCGAGCCCACGCCTGCTGCAACCCAGAATGCAACCCCGGGCGCTCACGCTTGAGTGTGCCCATTGGGCGCCAGACATAACCAAATGAAATTTAACGTAAATTTTGGTAGCGGAGGAGGGACTTGAACCCCCGACACGCGGATTATGATTCCGCTGCTCTAACCAGCTGAGCTACTCCGCCCCGAGATGGCGCCAACGCGAACGCGTCACATCGAGCTTAGGCAGTCGGTATCACAAGTATCTGCTATACCGAAAGGCACGGCGCTTATTAGGGACCGGAATTCAGGCTGTCAAGCACGACGCAGACGTCACACCGTTTTTTCGCTAAAGTTAGAAAATTGGATTGCGTAGGATCCACTCACCGTTCGGCATAATCGAATGATACGTTCGTTTGCGTACTCTGGCCACCGAACTGCATACTTCTATATTGATGCCAACCAAGGCTTTGAAAGGACAGCCCATGACACTCGAACTCAAGGGCCTGCATCACCTGACGGCAATAACAGCGAACGCCCGGGAAAACCTCCGCTTCTACACCCAAGTCCTCGGCCTGCGGCTGGTCAAGCGTACCGTCAACCAAGACGATACCACCGCCTATCATCTGTTTTATGGAGACGGGGCGGCATCACCAGGCTCCGATATCACATTCTTCGATTGGCCCGCCGCCCCCGAACAGCGAGGCACCCATTCAATCGTGCGAACAGCATTTCGGATCGAGGGCGAGGCATCGCTCGCCTGGTGGAAAGAACATCTTGAAAAGCATGGCGTTACGACCTCCGAAATCGCTGAGCGCGCAGGCCATATGAGCCTTGATTTCGAGGACCCCGAAGGCCAGCGCCTGCGGCTCGTCAACGATACCCACGCCGGCGGTGCCAAGCCCTGGGACAAAAGCCCGGTGCCCAAGGAGAGCCAGATCAAAGGCCTAGGACCGATCACGATGAGCGTGCCAGATCTGCGCCGGACAGAACCGATCCTCACCTCGGTCATGAACATGCGCAAGGTCCGCACCCACGCCGCGACCACCGATCAGGGCGAGGTACACGTCTTCGCCATGGGCGATGGTGGAGCGTCTGCCGAGCTGCATGTCGCGGTCGAACCGCACCTGCCCTTTGCCCGCCAGGGCGCCGGCGGCGTGCATCACGTCGCGTTTCGCACGCCCGACAAGGCCGAATTCGATAAATGGGTCGAACGCACGGCGAAAATCGGCGTACCGACATCGGGTGAGGTTGAACGCTACTATTTTACATCGCTCTACTTCCGCGAGCCCAACGGCATCCTCTTCGAGATCGCCACGGACGGTCCGGGCTTCGATGTGGACGAGCCAATGGAAACGCTGGGCGAGCACCTGGCTCTTCCGCCCTTCCTCGAACCCAAGCGCGCTCAGATCGAAGCGGGGCTGAAACCGATCGATTGACGAACGACGGCGCCCCGGTGACTGCCGGGACGCCCTTCTCCCCGTAAAGCCTGGCGCCTATTGCGTCAGGCTCTCGGCCAATCCGATGAGTCCGATGAATTCGGCGCGCCGTCCGGTCGGGTCCTCGCCCCGCCCCTCTTCTGCCAACGCACGAATTTCGTCCCAGCTCATCGCATAAACCGCGTCCGACCCCTTGAGCTTCTGTCCAAAAGCGGCCACCGCGGTCGCGAATGCGATATCAGGCGTCGCCTCGTCGAAATTCGCAATAGCAAGATCCTGAGTAATTGGGGCTTCGATCAATGCGCTGACGTTGGAATCCGGCGCTTTGTAGCGGATCTTGAGATAACCGAGTTCCCCGCTGGCATCCTCGGGCACCGGCTCGGTCTCGCCGTAGCGCAGCGGGTCAACCGATCCCGGCGCGCCAAGAGGGGTAATCTCATAGATCGCGGTGACGGTATGCCCCGCGCCGACATCCCCGGCATCCACCCGGTCATTGTTGAAATCCTCGCGCGCAAGCGCGCGGGTTTCATAGCCGATCAGCCGGTATTCCGAGACCGTCGCGGGATTGAATTCGACCTGGATTTTAACGTCCTTTGCAATTGTAACCAGGGTCGCGCCCATCTCCTCGACCAAAACTTTGCGCGCCTCCGCAAAATCGTCGATATAGGCCGCCGTGCCGTTACCCGCCTGTGCGAGCGCCTGCATCACCGCGTCGTTGTAATTGCCCATGCCGAAGCCGAGGACGGAGAGGAAAATGCCGTCGTCGCGCTTTCCGGCGATGAAGTCTTCAAGCCCGTTCGGATCGGAAAGCCCGACATTGAAATCGCCGTCCGTCGCGAGCAGCACCCGATTGGTGCCGTTTTCGATGAATGCGGATTCGGCGAGCCGGTAGGCCTCCTCGATACCGGCTGCTCCGGCCGTCGAGCCGCCCGGCTCGAGCCCGTCGATGGCCGCGATGATGGCGGCCTTGTCGTCACCAGACGTCGGCTCGAGCACCACGCCGGCGTCGCCCGCGTAGGTGACGATGGAGATTCTATCCTCAGGGCCCATCTCGTTGACCAGAAGCCCCAGAGAACGCTTCAGGAGCGGCAGCTTGTCCGGCGCGTCCATCGAGCCCGACATGTCGATCAGAAGCACCAGGTTCGCCGGCGGTACGGCGCTCACATCGATCGCCTCACCCCTGATCCCGATATGAACCAGCCGGTTGTCCGCATCCCAGGGCGAGGGCGTGACTGCAATCGTCGGCTGGAACGGCGCTCCACCAAACTCCGGGGCCGGGTAGTCATAAGTGAAATAGTTGATCAACTCTTCGACACGAATGGCATCCGCCGGAGGCACTTGGCCCATTTCGAGCGCGCGACGCACATAGGCATACGACGCAGTATCGACATCGGCCGAGAAGGTTGAGACCGGCTCTTGCGCAGTCAGCGTGACGCCATTCTCCTCGAACGCGGTGAACCGATCCCCAGTTGATGGGATTTCGGCAAAACCGCCGTCGAGAGACGTCACGATACCCGACATCGTTTGCATGCTCTGCGACGCCGACGTCGTTGGCACCGGAGAGACGCTCTCCGTCGCCAGCTCTTCGCTGGCCATGATCTGTTCGCGCGCCTCGGCGTCAGCTTTGGGTGCGCCCGCTAAATCCTGCGGCGCCGCAGGCGCCGGTTCAGCCACCGCCGCAGGTTCAGTCTCGGCGCTGCCGAGTTCGAACTGCGGTACTGTGGGTGGGGTGAGCGCAGTCTGGTTGAGTAGTTGCCAGCCCAGCGGCACGAAAAGCACGGCGACGAAAGCCGCACCAAGTCCATAACGCAATTCCATGGTCCAGGGTCCTTTCCATTTGGAAGTGATGGACCTGAGACGTGCGCCAAAGGACGATCCTTGGACGGTCGCCGACTTTTTTTCGACGGTTGCATCATTCTGCACGGCATCGAACGCGGCCATCGCTGCATCGCGCGCAGATTTGCGCGCACGCTTGGAGGGCGGCGGCACCGTTGCATTGCGGAGCGATTTCAAGCGGTCGTCTGCCATCGCATTTGTCCTAAACCATGCCCTTGAGAGCTTTCTTGGCCTCGTGGATGTACCAGGAGACCGTGCTTTCCTTCGTGCCCATGATCGCCGCAGCGTCCGCGTGCGATTTCTCTTCGGCGTAAACCAGGAGCACCGCGTCGCGCTGTTTCTCCGGCAAGGATCGCACCGCGT
This sequence comes from Pelagibacterium halotolerans, assembly GCF_044811015.1. Taxonomy (GTDB): domain Bacteria; phylum Pseudomonadota; class Alphaproteobacteria; order Rhizobiales; family Devosiaceae; genus Pelagibacterium; species Pelagibacterium halotolerans_A. The sequence goes on along the minus strand of NZ_CP085243.1, from coordinate 2,973,576 downwards.
CCCAAAGCTCCGCATCGGCGAGAGCCTCGGGCTGTGGTGCCGCCATAACGCCCTCAGCCGTCATTGCGAGAGCGCCCACCTGCCGCAAGTGTCGCGCGGCCTGCCGCTGCCGGTCGCGCACTGCATTAAATACGATCCGGTAAAGCCAGCTCGTGAACGCCGACCGCCCGTCGAATCCGGCGATCGCGGTGGCGAGCTTGATACAGACATCCTGGGCAATATCCTCGGCGTCTTCGCGCGTGCCACACCACTTATAGGCCGTGCGGTAGAGAAAATCGTAGTGCGCGTCGATGAGCATACCGAACGCCGCACGATCACCGGCTTTGGCGCGCGCCAGGAGTTCAGCAATGGATCGCTCTCTCGTCACCGTGTCGCTACGCCATTTTGAGCCCGGATCGTACAGCATTTGTGCATGTGACGATCCGCGCGGCAATTTCCTTGGAAATTTTGTCGCCAAGGCCTACTAAATGACGTCTGCCCCTTTATCGTGAGGACATGCGCCTATGGATGACGAAAAAGATGTCTCCGACCGCACCAATCGCCTAATTTTGATCGGCCTCATGATCCTTGCGCTCATAACCATAGGCGGCACGATCGTTTCGACCATGGTGGAATGGGAAGCGGACGTGTCGGCGGACATCGAACGAAGCTCCTAGGGCTTGCCCTGAAATAGCTGCGTTGGATTGTGCCGGGATTGTTGTTCCTAGCCAGGAGTAATCGGCCGGGAATATCGAGATATTTCCGGCTCGGTCGCGCCACCGCCGGGGACGAAAAGACCAAGCAAGGCGATACAGTTATTTCTGAGCAAGCCCTTAGGCCACCATCGTCGCCGGCACCGCTTCGGCGATGAACCCACCGCCGAGCACCTGCGCATCTGCGCCGTCGTCGGTGTAAAGTACGCAGGCCTGTCCCGGCGCGACACCGCTTTCGCCGGCGACCAGCGTGACATAAACCTCGCCGTCGCGGACATGAATGACCGATTCCTGCGGCGCGCGCGTTGAGCGCACCTTGGCTTCGAGCGCCATGCCGTTACCCGACGCCATTTCCACCAGAGGACGGGGACCAAGCCAGTTGACATCACGCAGGCGCACGGTGTGCGTGGTGAGCGCCGACTTGGGCCCGACAACGACCTGCTGATTGCGCGGATCGAGCTTGACCACGTAAAGCGGCTCACCAGAAGCGATGCCGAGCCCGCGGCGCTGACCGACTGTATAATGGATAATGCCCTTATGCTGCCCGAGCACGTTGCCATCCCGATCGACGATGTCGCCGGGCACTTCGGCCTCCGGCATCAGCTTGCGGATAACGTCGGAATAGCTGCCCTGGGGCACAAAGCAAATGTCCTGGCTGTCGTGCTTGTCGGCGATAGTCAGCCCCATCTCCCGAGCCAGCGCGCGGGTTTCATCCTTTGTCATGCCGCCCAGCGGGAAGCGCAGATAGTCGAGCTGCTCGGGCGTTGTCGCAAAAAGGAAGTAGGTCTGGTCCTTGTCCGCATCGAGCGGACGAAACAGCCCGCGCTTTCCGTCGATGACATCGGAGCGAACATAGTGGCCGGTTGCAAGACAGTCTGCGCCCAAGTCCTTGGCCACCGTCATCAGGTCCTCGAATTTGACGGTCTGGTTGCACGAAACGCATGGGATCGGCGTTTCGCCTTTGGCATAGCTCTCGGCGAACGGGTCGATCACGGCCTTTTTGAAACGCTCTTCATAGTCGAGCACGTAGTGCGGGATCCCGAGCGCCGCCGACACACGGCGCGCATCGTGGATGTCCTGCCCTGCGCAGCATGAGCCCTTGCGGAAGGTCGCTTCACCATGATCGTAAAGCTGAAGGGTCACCCCGATCACTTCATAGCCCTGGCGGGCAAGCAATCCTGCAACGACCGAGGAATCAACGCCGCCCGACATGGCGACGACAACGCGCGTTTCGGCCGGCGTGCGGTCGAAACCAAGGGAATTAGGCATCTCTTTCTCTCATCCGGTTGGGGTCAAGGGCCAGCGGATATTCCGGTATCGCAATAGGCGATGCCGATGGGCCGGGCTTTTACGCGCTTTGCACCCCATCGGCAAGAACCCAGCTGGGTAGATATTGCCGCCTTTAAGGCCGATTGTGCCGCCCCGAACGCCACCCGTTCCGTCGCTTGGAACAGCAATTCATTGAAATTCAATAGATTTCTTCAAAGCGTGAAACTGGCAAGCTGCTTGCATGGACGCTTCTGGATGAGTGCATCTTGAAACGAGTTTGACGTCAACGTGACCAACGCATTGCAAGTCGGATTGAGTATTCCGGCCCCGTTTTCCGGACAAGGCCTGTCGATCGGCGCCACCGATACGACAGGACTTGCCGGCGCACCGACCGGCTCGGTTGAAGAAACTTTCGCAGCGCTGATCGAGCGTTTTGGCTCGCAGACGCCAGAGGCGTCTGTGCGCGCGGGAGCTTCGACGCCGATTATGCTCGCGAACACAGGACTGCAGGTCAATGAGACCGCCGGTGAAGCCGAAACCGCACTCGCGGACATGCTGTCCCAACTCCTCGAAAAGCTCTCCGCGCTTGAAGACGCAATGGACGGCGATACCGCACCTGACGCCGATGCGCTCGACGAGATTGCAGACCTGCTCGCAGGTGTCGAGCAGCTTATGGCGGCGACCGAATTGCCCATGCCCGGCGGCACCGCATTCGAAAAGCTCAGTGGCTTCGCAACAAGCCTCGGCCTTATTACGAGAGGCGGCGATGGCGGAACTGCCAATCCATTCGATGCGCTCGCCTCGCTGGCGACTGACATCGGCAATAAGGCGATATCAATTGCGCCCGGCCTGGCGGCCAAGCTCGACGACTTCGCATCGCTTCTTGACCGGCACTCGGTGCACATGCAAACCGTCGCTGCACAGAGCGTCGAAATGCCGGCCGATACCCGGAAAGTGATCCTTCTGAGTGATGTTCAGTCCACCCCGGCAATAGACATCGAAAAAGCAGCGCAGGCGTCCGGGCAAACTGTCCCCACCGCTCCCAGCACGACGACCAAGCTCCAGGCCAGCGACACACTGCCGGGGTCCGACCGGACACTTGCCAAGCCGGACACCAATACCGTTCAGACCGGCTCAACGGGCGAGCAGCAGCCCAATGCCGGGATCAAACCCGCCACGCAAACTGGAACACCGCCTGCTTCGGGAGAGAATATTGCCAGCCAGCTTGGCGACGCCGATGCCGTAATCCTGCCTGCTGGCCAGCAAAGTGCATCCGCGGGTCAGGCGGCAACCAACGTCCGAGGCAGCCAAGGCACGCAACCCTTCGCCCCGCCGTCTGCCCCGGTCGACGTGCACTACGTCGCCGCCGAGATCACCCGGCACGTCCACAACGGCGTCAACCGCTTCGAAATCCGGCTCAACCCGCCCGAACTCGGCCGCATCGACGTGCGCATGGAGATGGATCAAAGCGGCAATGTGATTGCTCGCCTCGCCGTCGAGAAAAGCGAAACGCTCGATCTTATGCAGCGCGACCAGCGCGCGCTCGAACGGGCGCTCGCCGAGGCTGGTCTGGATTCCGCCAAGACCGAACTCGAATTCTCCCTTCGCCAGGATGGCGGCGGCAACGCCGAGGATATGGGCGAGGAGACGCCCTGGCGCACCGCGTCGTCCAAAGAAGCCGACGACGTCTCGGCATCGCAAACCGCGCTTGGCGCGCGCACGGAACTCTATCGGAGCTATATCCACTCCGATGGGGTCAATCTCTGGGTATGATGGGAAAAGCCGATGGTTGAGTCTGTTTCCAGCACGGCGTCTTCGTCCGCGATGGCGTCATCCCGCCAGTCGATTGCAGAAGACTTCGACACGTTCCTCTCGATCCTGACGACACAACTCAAGAACCAGAATCCGCTCGATCCGATGGATACCAACCAATTCACCCAGCAGTTGGTGCAGTTCACAGGGGTCGAGCAACAGCTCAAAACCAATGAGTATCTTGAAGCCATGATGCTTTCGAGCCAGAACCAGATCAACTCCCAGGCCGTCAACTATGTTGGGCAAACCGTCGTCGCCTCCGGCGCGACCACCGATCTGATCGATGGCAAGGCAACCTGGATCTATAAAGTCGCCGAGGCGTCCGAGGATGTGACGGTGACTATCAAGGACCAGTCTGGAAATGTCGTCTACTCTCAGGAAACGAGCATGAAGGCCGGAACCGACCAGATTGTCTGGGACGGCACGACCAATTCGGGCGCGGTGCTCACTTCGGGCAAATACACAATCACCATCGATGCGCGCGACGCCGACGGCAAGGCGATCGACGTCACCACCAAGATGAAGGGCGTCGTCGAGTCCGTGGATGTCAGCGGCACTGAGCCCTACCTTATCGTTAACGGCCTGCGCCTACCTCTTTCGTCGATTACCGAGATCGGCAACACCGAAAGCACGGACGACGCAGCTGCCTGACGGCCGGCAATCCCGACTGCTGTAAATTGTGCATTTTGCACAACCTCTTAACCACCTGTAAGTTTCCCCTTAGCCAATTTTTAAGCCACCTGCGCTAGGGTGGCTTCTGGTTATGGTCAGGTTGAGTTGAGAGTAAAATGACCGTACAGATGCGTCCGCGCGTGAAGTATGTGATAGGTCCCGATGGCAGTCCGCTGACCATCGCGGATCTGCCCCCAGCCAATACCAAGCGCTGGGTGATCCGCCGCAAGGCGGAAGTGGTGGCAGCCGTTCGTGGCGGTTTGCTCAGCCTCGAGGAAGCGTGCGAACGCTATACCTTGAGCGTTGACGAATTCCTCAATTGGCAGGCGGCGATCGACAAGCATGGCCTTGCCGGTTTGCGCACGACCTGGATTCAGCATTACCGCGAGGGTTAACGCCTGCGGTGGAACGCTTCGCGATCACGCGCCATTTCGTTGATACGGCCCTTTGGGTCTTCAAAGCCCGCCGCGCACAGCGGCGGGCTTTGTTTATGGCGCCTTTACATCGCAATTGCGCCAAATTACCGACTTTTCCCCAACCCGATGTCGACGCAACAAAGGCAAAATGCGCCACAATTCGCACATTGCAACGATTGGTTAAGACCTTGTTTACCATCCGCTAGGCATATTTTGCCCAGTGCGTATTCGGGGTGATTTGCCCTGGGCAGAAAAGCCTAAGGTTTGGGGAACGGCGTGAAGGACTTGGGGGAACTGTTACAAAGGCTCGGCGTTGCGCGCATCGCCGCAATGGCTGTCGTCGCGATCATGCTCCTTGGCTTTTTCGCCTTTCTGATCATGCGCTCGACGACCCCTCAGATGGCACCGCTCTACACCGGGCTCACCTTCGAGGACTCCGGCGCCATCGTATCCGAGCTCAACACCATGGGCATGCCTTATGAGCTCCGCGGTGAAGGCGACACGATCCTGATCCCACGCGACCAGATCACCACCACCCGTATGACCCTCGCTCAGTCCGGCCTGCCCCAGCGTGGCCAGGTGGGCTACGAGATCTTCGATCAGCAATCCGCGCTCGGAGCGACGAGCTTCGTGCAGAACATCAATCATGTCCGCGCGCTCGAAGGCGAACTGGCGCGCACGATTTCCTCACTTGCCCGGGTCCAGTCCGCTCGCGTGCACCTCGTGCTGCCCGAACGCGAACTATTCTCCCGCGACATGAAGCAGCCCTCGGCCTCGATTGTCCTTTCGGTTCGCGGCCAGCTTTCATCGGGCGAGATCGCGGCGGTTCAACACCTCGTCGCTTCAGCAATCGAAGGGCTTTCGCCCAACGCCGTCTCAATTGTCGATGACACGGGCACCCTGCTTGCCTCCGGCAACGGCACCGACGAGACCAGCGTCACAGCCCAGGCTATCGAGGAGCGTGTCGTCGGCATCGAGAACCGCATGCGCACGCGGATCGAGGAACTGCTCGCCAGCATCGTCGGCGCAGGCCGCGCCCGCGTGCAGGTTTCCGCCGAGCTTGACCTCAATCGCTCGACGGTAACCTCGGAAACCTTCGACCCCAACAGCCAGGTCGCGCGGTCTAGCCAGGTGCGCGAAACCGAGGATCAGTCTACGGGTGCAGGCAATACCGGCGAGGTGACCGTGGCCAATGAACTGCCCGGCGCCAGCGAGAACACTGGGGATGGTGGCTCCACGCAGCTGTCCACCACGCTTGAGGAAACCACCAACTACGAGATTTCCCGCACCACCGAAACGTCGGTCAATGAAGCTGGCGACATCAAACGGCTTTCAGTCGCCGTGGTGGTTGACGGTGTCTATACCTACGACGCGCAGGGCAACCCGATCTATGAGGCCCGCTCCGCCGAGGAACTCGACCAAATCACCGCGCTTGTCCGCACGGCCATGGGATTCGATGGAGACCGGGGTGATCAGGTCGAAGTGGTCAACATGCAGTTCGCCCAGCGTCCCGACATTGAAATCGGCACCGCCGAGCCGGGGCTGTTCGACTTTACCCGCGACGACCTCATGAAGTTCGCGGAAATGGCGATAACCCTGCTGATTTCGCTGGCTCTGATGCTCTTTATCATGCGGCCGCTGGTTAAGAAGGTGCTGGCACCTGAGGCGAAGCCGCTCGCCCTGCCGCCCGCCTCCGCCGTCGAAGCCGATGAAGAAGACGACAATTCCGAAGACCTGGCCGCCGCCGCCGAAGCCAGAGAAGCGGCAACACAAGCCTGGATGGAGCAAGCCAAATCTATGGGCGAAAGCCAGGTCAAGGCGATCAAGATGGTCGGTGAACTTGTAGAGGACAACCCCAAACAGGCATCGCTGATCGTCCGCGATTGGCTATCGAGTGCAGCGTAAACCATGGCTCTGACAAACCCACAACTTCCCAGTGGCTCCGAAGATTCGGCGCAGAAGAATCTCGTCGTCAACGACGCGAAAAACGAGCGCGCGCTTTCGGGCGATGAAAAGGCAGCCGTGCTTCTTCTCGCCCTGGGGCCTGATTTCGGCAAGCCTATCTGGGAGGAATTGGACGAGATCGAAATCCGCCAGCTTTCGCGCGCTATGGTTCGGCTCGGACCGATCACACAGGATATGCTCGACGCTCTTCTGAGTGAATTCATCATGGGCGTGTCGAGCTCGGGTGCGATGGCGGGCAATACCGACACAACCGAACGCCTGCTGCTCTCCTTCCTGCCACAGGATCGCGTCGACCAGATCATGGAGGAAATCCGAGGTCCCGCTGGCCGCAACATCTGGGAAAAGCTCTCCAACGTTCAGGAAGATATCCTCGCGAGCTATCTGAAAAACGAATACCCGCAGACCATCGCTGTCGTGCTGACCAAGATCTCGCCCGACCACGCCTCGCGCGTCCTTTCGGTTTTGCCCGAGGAACTCGCGCTCGACGTTGTCCAGCGCATGCTCTCGATCGACCCGGTGCAAAAGGAAATCCTCGAAAAGATTGAGGCGACCTTGCGCACCGAATTCATGTCGACGCTTAGCCACACTCAGCGGCGCGACAGCCATGAGCAGATGGCCGATATCTTCAACGCCTTCGACCGCCAAACCGAGGCGCGCTTCATGACCGCGCTCGAGGATATCAACCGCGAAAGCGCCGAGCGCATCAAATCGCTGATGTTCACCTTCGACGACCTGACGCGGCTTGAGTCCGCGGCGATCCAGACACTCTTGCAGAACTTCGACAAGAAGGAGCTGGCGCTCGCGCTAAAGGGAGCATCGGATACGGCCAAAGAGTTCTTCTTCTCCAACATGTCCGCCCGCGCCTCCTCGATGATGCGCGACGACATGGATGCCATGGGCGCGGTCCGGCTTAAAGACGTTGATGAGGCCCAGAGCCGCCTCGTCAACACCGCCAAGGACCTCGCCGCGCGTGGCGAGATCGTCATCAACAAGGGCAAGGCCGATGAGGAGATGATCCAATGAGTGCCGCCGCCCCTGCAAAGTTCACCTTCGACCTCGACCTCGCCCGCGTGCGCACCAGGACACGCACCCTGCCCGAGGACGAACTCGAGGCCATGCTCGAAGAAGCGCGCCGCTCGGGCTACGAGCAAGGGTTCGCCGCTGGCGAGGCCGGTGCCGCGGCGCGTTCCGCCGATGCGCTTGCCGGGGCCGCGACCACACTCGCCGATAACGCCGCGCAAATGGTCGAAGCACTGGACAGGCGGCAGAAGGAAAACCTCCGCGAAGCCGTTACGCTTGCCGCCTCCATCGCGCGCAAGCTCGCTGCCCATCTGATTGCGCGGCAGCCACATGCGGAATTGACGGCGCTCATTCAGGAATGCTTGGGCGCGCTCGAACACGCGCCGCATCTCGTGGTGCGCTGCCACCCCGAACTGAGCGATGCGATACGGAGTGCCGCTGAGGACCGCATCCGCGCCTCCGGCTTCTCGGGGCGCCTCGTCGTCATGGGCGACCCTGACATCAAGCTCGGCGACGGCCGCATCGAGTGGGCCGACGGCGGCCTCGTGCGCGACATGAATGCCATCTCGAACGACATCAACACCCGGATTTCCGCCTATCTTTCGGCGCGCGGCGCCAAAGAGAACAAGGGAGACTAAACCATGGCCGGAGAAGACGACGCCCCCGGCGGCTCGGACGGCATCACCTTCGAGGAGATGCTCGCCGGCGTCGATGACGAAGAAACCGGTTCGGTCAGCGAGAAAACCGCCAGTGACCTTGAAGCGGTTTTCGACGTTCCCGTCCGGATTTCGGTCGTGCTCGGACGTACGAAAATGCCCGTTGCCAACCTTCTGAAAATGGATGTCGGCACCGTGGTTGAGCTCGACCGCCAGGTGGGCGAGGCCATCGATATCTACGTCAACGACCGGTTGGTTGCACGCGGGGAAATCGTGCTTGTCGAGGGCCGGCTCGGCGTCACCATGACTGAAATCATCAAAGCGGCCTAACAAAGAGCCGAGGAGGTAAAACCATGCGCTTACTGATTGTCGGAGGCCTTGAGGGCCAATTGAGTCAGGCGACGAAGATGGCCATGGATGGCGGCGCCAAGGTCGCCCACGCGGCCGATATCGACGTCGCGCTCGCCTCCCTGCGCTCGGGCAAAGGGGCCGATCTGCTGCTTGTCGACGTCATGGTAGATATCCCCGAATTGCTCGCCAAGCTCGACGCCGAGCGCATCCATATCCCGGTGGTCGCCTGCGGCACCGAGACCAATGCGGCCGCGGCAGTCAACGCCATCCGGGCCGGCGCCAAGGAATATATCCCACTGCCGCCGGACGCCGAACTGATTGCCGCCGTTATCGCAGCAGTCGCCAAGGAGTCCTCCGACTTCCTTTACCGCGATCCCGCAATGGCCAAGGTGGTGAAACTCGCCGACCAAATCGCCGCCTCCGACGCCTCGGTACTGATCACCGGGGAAAGCGGTACCGGCAAGGAGGTGATGGCGAAATACCTTCACGCCCGCTCGCGCCGGGCAGCAAAGCCCTTCATCTCGATCAACTGCGCGGCGATCCCCGAGCACCTGCTCGAAAGCGAGCTCTTCGGGCACGAGAAGGGCGCATTCACCGGCGCTGTCGCCCGCCGCATCGGCAAGTTCGAAGAGGCCAACGGCGGTACGCTGCTGCTCGATGAAATCTCCGAGATGGATTTCCGCCTGCAGGCCAAACTGCTCCGCGCTATCCAGGAGCGGCTGATCGACCGCGTGGGCGGGTCGAAGCCCGTGCCGGTCAACATCCGCATTCTCGCCACGTCCAACCGAGACTTGCCAACGGAGGTGCGCGAAGGCCGGTTCCGCGAAGATCTTTTGTTCCGGTTGAATGTGGTCAACCTGAAACTCCCGCCGCTACGCGAGCGTCCCGGCGACATCGTCGCTCTAGCCGACCATTTCGTCGCGAAATACTCTCAGGCCAACGGGCTGCCCCAACGCGTTCTTTCCCAGACCGCGCGAGACGAACTGCTGCGCGCACCGTGGGATGGCAATGTCCGCGAGCTCGAAAATACGCTCCACCGCGCCGTACTGCTCTCCTCGGGCGATGTCATCGAACCCGAGGCGATCCTCATGCCCGATGGCACTGGGCTGTCCGAGGCCGCACAGGCCCATTCGCTCGCGAGCCAGGCGGCGCAGGCCGCAAACGCCGCCAACCGCGCGCTTGTCGGACGCACGGTCGCAGAGGTCGAGCAGGAACTGATCCTCGACACGCTTAACCACTGCCTGGGCAACCGCACGCACGCAGCCAATATTCTCGGAATTTCGATCCGCACCCTGCGCAACAAGCTCAATCAGTACGCCGACGAAGGGGTGCAGATCCCCGCACCCGGCGAACAGCGTTTCAGCGCAGCCTGAGGATTGAAGTTCTCTAGATGACCGACGCGACGCCCACCGCCACACCGTCCGCCGCGCCGCTTGGCCGGATCAGTGAGATCATAGAAACCATCCGCCAGTCCAATGCCGGGCTGGCGATCGGCGTTGTCGTGATCCTCTCGGTGCTGATCCTGCCGATGCCGCCGGTATTGCTCGACATCATGCTGGCGTGCTCGATCGTCTTTTCGGTCATGATCCTGATGACGGCGCTGTTTATCCAGACACCGCTCGAATTCTCCGCCTTTCCGACCGTATTGCTGGTCTCGGCCATGCTGCGGCTGGCGCTTAACCTCGCCTCGACGCGCTTGATCCTTGCGGACGGGCATACCGGCACGCAGGCGGCGGGCAACGTCATCGAAGCGTTCGGCAATTTCGTCACACGCGGGAATTTCGTCATCGGGATCATCGTTTTCGCGATCCTCTTGATCGTCAACTTCATCGTCATCACCAAGGGTTCGGGCCGTATCGCGGAAGTCGCCGCACGCTTCAACCTCGATGCGATGCCCGGCAAGCAGATGGCCATCGATGCCGATCTCTCCGCCGGGCTGATCGATGAGACCGAAGCCAAGAACCGGCGCAAGACGCTCGAAGACGAAAGTTCCTTCTTCGGTGCCATGGACGGTGCCTCGAAATTTGTCCGTGGCGATGCGATCGCAGGGCTTCTGATCACCTTCATCAACGTGATCGCCGGCATCATCATCGGCACGCTGCAGATGGGACTATCGCTCAACGAGGCAAGCTCGAACTACACGCTCCTCACCATCGGCGACGGGTTGGTTTCCCAAATCCCCGCGCTCATCGTTTCGACCGCTGCGGGTATCCTCGTTTCGAAAGCCGGTGTCACCGGTTCGGCCAACAAGGCACTCACAACCCAGTTCACCGGGTATCCCGTCGCGCTTGCCATGTCGGCGGGCGTGATGTTCCTGATGGCGCTGGTGCCGGGCATGCCGCTCATCCCCTTCGTGACGCTGGGCGGGGCGGTCGGCTATCTCGCCTGGACCACCAACAAGCGCACAAAAGCCGCCGCCCGCGAGGCGTTGCAGAAAGAGGCGACGCAGCAGGCCACTGCCGCAGCCGCACCGGCCGAGGCGCCGATCACCGACAGCCTCAAGATGGATGAATTGAAGCTCGAACTCGGCTACGGACTTCTGAGCCTTGTCAAGGAAGATGACTCCGGCTCCGATCGGCTGACCGAGCAGATCAAGGCGCTCCGCCGCCAGCTTGCCACCGAACTGGGCTTCGTGATGCCCTCCGTGCGCATTCTCGACAACATGCAGCTCGAGCCTAACGTCTATAAGGTCAAGATCAAGGAGGTTGAGGCTGGCCAGGGAACGGTTTTTGCGAGCCAACTGATGGTGATGGATCCCTACGGCAACCAGATCACCTTGCCCGGCCAGCACACCACCGAGCCGACGTTTGGCCTGCCCGCAACCTGGATCGACCCCGCATTGCGCGACGAGGCCGAGGTGCAGGGGCTGACGATCGTCGACCCTTCGACGGTCATATCGACGCATTTGACCGAAGTTCTCAAGGCCAACACCGCCGACCTTCTGAGCTACGCCAACGTCCAGTCGCTGCTTTCAGGACTCGACAGCGATCAGCAAAAGCTCGTCGAGGATATCGTGCCCTCTCAGATTTCCGTCTCGGGAATCCAGCGCGTGCTGCAAGGGCTGCTTGCCGAACGCATCTCGATCCGCGACCTGCCCACCATCCTCGAAGGCATTGCCGAAATCGCGGGCGGCGCACGTTCCACCGCGCAGATCATCGAACACGTCCGCTCGCGTCTCGCCCGCCAGATTTGCGCAGCCAACATGGCGCACGACAATACCCTCCCGCTCATCACCCTCTCGCCCAATTGGGAACGCGACTTCGCCGAGGCGATGGTGGGCGAAGGCGAGGATCGTCATCTCGCTATGGCGCCCTCGAAACTCCAGCAATTTATCTCCGGCATCCAGGGTGCGTTCGAAAAGGCGGCGCAAAACGGCGAAATTCCCGTTCTCATCACCTCGCCGCAAATCCGCCCGCATGTCCGTTCGATCATCGAGCGCTTCCGGCCACAGACCGTTGTGATGAGCCAGAACGAGGTGCACCCACGTGTGCGCCTCCGGACAGTAGGGAGCATCTAACCCGCCTCGCCACTTACCCAATCCAACGCTAAGCTGGATCAGTTTCAAATTTGGGGACCCGCCGCCATGAACGCCATTGCGCTCACCGCCTCGATCATTCCGCTTCTGGCGTTATACCTTTATCAATACGCCGCCCGGATCATCAACGCGCGCCGCCCCTCGCTCTCCATGCTGATGAACGAGCAGCGCTTCAACTGGGTGACCCAGGCAACCCGGCGCGAAAGTCCGCTCGATGGCATCCTCTCGGGCAATATCATGAGCGCTGTGTCGTTCTTTGCCTCGACCACCGCGCTTCTGATCCTCGCGCTCTTTACCGTCATCGGCCAATTACCTCAGTTCGCGCCGGCGCTCTCGACCATCGCTTTCGGCTTTTCCTATTCGGTGGCCGACCTGCAGGTGCACAACATCGCCATGCTGGTGCTGTTCGTTTCAGCCTTCCTGAGTTTCACCCTCTCGTTGCGCCAGTTCAATCATTTCTGCATCTTCATCGGTGGGCTCGACCACACGCGCCCCTCGCCACCCGAGGAAGTCCGCGTCATCGCCCGGATCAACGCCAAGGCAGCCCAAAGTTTCAACGCCGGCATCCGTGCCTATTATTTCGCGATCCCCATGGTCGCGTGGTACGTTTCGAGTTGGGCCGCGCTGGTGGTAACGGTTGGCACCGTCGCCCTTCTGATCCACCGGGAATATTTTTCCGAAGCGCGCTGGCTCGTCGCGCAGATCACGCCCCACTGAACTCAGGAGAACACCCCTTGGCCAGCGACATTAATCACCCCTGGTTCCGCCCCCTATGGACCCGCGCCCTGATGGTCGCGATCTGCGCAGGCCTCGCCGGCTGGGACCTCTACCACGGCAATATCGGCTGGGCGTTGATCTTCGGCGGGCTCGGCGCTTACGCCATCTACGTCTTCTTCATCGCTTGGAAGGACACGCCGGACGATACCGACAAGCCGGAATAGCCCGTCTTCCGGGGCCATTCACGCACCTGCGACCAAAGCTGACATTGACAATCACATTTTAAGCCGTATGTAGAGGGCAGTTACCGGTGCAAACTCGCAACCTCCCTACGGATTTCCATGCTCGTCTGCCAGTGCAACCTGATCACGACCAAGGATATCGAAGATATCGTTGTCGGGATTCTCGATGAGGATCCCTGGCAGCTCGTCGTGCCTGCGCGGGTCTACAAGGAAGCAGGTAAGCGGGGACAATGCTGCGGTTGCGTGCCGAACATTGTAGACATTATCCAAAAGGTCACCGAGAATTATCACCTCATGCTCGAGGGGAACGCGGCCAATCTCGTCGACGTTAGAACGAGACTGAAGGGGCTTCCCAAGAGCACTTCGCGCATGCGCAACGGAGGTGATCATGAAAGGCAACGCAAAAGTCATCGAGCAGCTTAACAACGCGCTGTTTCTCGAATTGGGTGCAATCAACCAGTACTGGGTTCACTTCCGGCTTCTTGATGACTGGGGCTTCAAGCGCCTCGCCCAGAAAGAACGTGCCGAATCCGTCGAAGAAATGCACCACGCCGACAAGCTGATCGATCGCATCGTTTTCCTTGAAGGCCACCCCAACCTCCAACGCGTCGCCCCACTCAGGATCGGCCAGAACGTCAAGGAAGTGCTCGAAGCCGACCTCGCCGGCGAGCTTGACGCCATCAAGGCTTACAAGGAAGCCCGCAAGATCTGCAACGAGGTGGAGGACTACGTCTCCCAGCGGCTTTTCGAAGAGCTCCTCGCCGACGAAGAAGGCCATACCGACTTCCTCGAAACCGAACTCGACCTGCTCGCCAAGATCGGCGAGGAGAAATACGGCCAGCTCAACGCGCTGCCGGCCAATGAAGCTGAATAGGCCTCATCTGTCGGGAACGATTCAGCTCTTGGAAGTATCCGCTTCCTTCCCCAACCCGTCATCACCCGGCTTGTCCGGGTGATCCAGAGCGGCACTTGCGTCAATCACCATGCTCGCGAGTCTTCCGCGCGCTAGTGGTCCTGCACAGTGATTATAACGGGTTGCGCAGCATGTCCTCCCATCCCGCCGTCATCCTCGCGCTTGACGCACTGGTGTCCGGTTCATGGCAAAGCTGCGCCTCCCCACCGTGTCACCCCGGGGCTTGTTCCCGGGGTCTAGTGCCAGGTGCACCGGTTCGTTGGAACGCAAGGACGAGTCCTTTCACGCGCTGGACAGCGCGCCGCTGGATCACCCGAATGAATCGGGTGATGACGGGCTGGGGGTTGGGCACGCGACGAGACCGTAAGCCACGACGATTACGACTGCCGCACCCTTGCACGCTCCGCCCATTTCCCGTTTCATTCCCCTGTAACGAAAAATCTACACGCTCGCCGCCCATGGGCCGCGAATTTCGCTTTTCAGCGTGCCAACAAAACGCTAATGCGGATTTCGACCTTTTTATGCAGAGCGGTCGGGTCCGTCCGCGGGGTAACCCGTACTCGATTGGTGAAGCGGCGAAGGGAGTGCCGTGTGGTTGGAATACCCCAAAGGTAGCTCCTAGCGCGGCGTGTTTGCCACCAATTGCTTTTCTTTTTTCTCAAAGGGAAGGACCACACCTCTCATGCACAAGCCCCTCCTCGCAACGCTCGGCATCGCCCTTCTCGCGACAACGAGCGCCAACGCGCAGTCCGTCAACATCTACAACTGGTCGGACTATATCGCCGAAGACACCCTCGAAAAGTTCGAGGCCGAAACCGGCATCACCCCGGTCTACGACGTCTTCGATTCCAATGAGATCGTCGAAGCAAAACTGCTTGCCGGCAATTCGGGCTATGACGTCGTCGTGCCCTCGGGCTTCTTCCTCGAACGCCAGATTCAGGTCGGCCTGTTCCAGCCGCTCGACAAGTCGCTGCTGCCGAACATGGAGAACCTCGACCCACGGATCATGGAGATCGTCGAAAGCCACGATCCCGGCAGCGAATACTCCGTGCCTTACATGTGGGGCACGACCGGTCTCGGCTACAATGTCGGCATGGTGACCGAACGGCTTGGTGAAGATGGTCCACTCGAAAGCTGGGACCTGCTGTTCGATCCCAAAGTCGCTGCGCAGCTTCAGGACTGCGGCATTGCTGTGCTCGACGCTCCGGTCGAAGTGGTCGCCGCCGCGCTCAACTATCTCGGGCTCGATCCGAATTCGGAAACCGCGGAAGATCTGGCGGCAGCCGAAGCGCTGATCGCCGCGGTACGGCCCTATATCCGCTATTTCCACTCGTCCCAGTACATCACCGATCTGGCCAATGGCGATATCTGCCTGGCCGTGGGGTATTCGGGCGACGTTTTCATCGCTGCAGACCGCGCCGCGGAAGCCGATCAGGGCAACGAGATCACCTATCTCATCCCCGAAGAGGGCGCGAGCCTCTGGTTCGACATGATGGCAATCCCCTCGGATGCCCCGAACCCCGAAGCTGCGCACGCGTTCATCAACTTCATCCTGAAGCCCGAGATCGCTGCCGACATCACCAACTATGTCTGGTACGCCAACCCCAACGCGGCCTCGATGGATATGGTCGACTCCGAGATCGCCAACGACCCGGCGATCTTCCCGACCGAGGAGGTGATGGCCAACCTCTACGCGCTCAAGAGCCACACCCCGCAATTCGACCAGGTGCTCAACCGCTCCTGGACGCGTATCAAGACCGGGCAATAAATCCCGCTAACGCTTGATCGGCAGGGCAGTTCGTGCTGCCCTGCCAACATGTTTTTCCGCGCTTGGGGAACAGACATCATTGAAAAAGCCGCAGATCGCCGCCGATACGCGCCCCTGGCGTGATCCCGACGCCACGCCCTTCGTGCGCATCCGCAACGTCACCAAGACCTTCGGTGACGTCTACGCGGTCGACGACGTCTCGCTCGACATCTACAAGGGTGAGCTTTTCTGCCTGCTCGGAGGATCGGGCTCGGGCAAATCCACCCTCCTGCGCATGCTCGCCGGCTTCGAAACGATGACCGCCGGTGCGATCGAAATCGACGGGCAGGATATGGCGAACGTCCCGCCCTATGAGCGCCCGGTCAACATGATGTTCCAGTCCTATGCGCTCTTCCCGCATATGACGGTGGAGAACAACATCGCCTATGGATTGAAGCGCGAAGGTCTGCCCAAGGCGGAAATCACCGCCCGCGTCGATGAACTTTTGAAACTCACGCGGCTCGAGAATTTCCGCGCGCGAAAACCCCATCAGCTTTCGGGCGGCCAACGCCAGCGCGTGGCACTCGCGCGCGCACTTGCCAAACGCCCCAAGCTTCTCCTGCTCGACGAACCGCTCGGCGCGCTCGACAAAAAGCTGCGCGAGGATACGCAATACGAACTGGTCAAGATCCAGGAAACCCTCGGGGTCACCTTCATCGTCGTCACCCACGACCAGGAAGAGGCCATGGTACTCGCCACCCGGATCGGGGTGATGAACGAGGGCAAAATCGCCCAGATCGGCGAACCCCAGGAAATCTACGAATTCCCCAACACCCGCTTCGTCGCCGACTTCATCGGTACGGTCAATATGTTCGAGGGCGTCGTCACCGAGGACGAAGACGACCATATTAGGATCGATGCCACCGGGGAGGCGGGCTGCGATATCTATGTGAGCCACGGCGTCGATTGCGCGCCCGAGCAGATCCTTTGGTACGCGATCCGCCCCGAGAAAATGGTGCTTTCGCGCGAACAGCCCGAGGGCGACGCCAACATCACCCATGGACTGGTTCAGGACATCGCCTATCTGGGGGACATTTCGATGTACCGGATCATGCTCGACAGCGGCAAGCGTGTGCACGTCACCAAGACCAACGCCTCGCGCTATGACGAAGACGGCATACGCTGGGACGAGAAAGTCTATATCTCCTGGGCGTCCGACGCTGGCGCGGTGCTGACCTCATGAGCGCGGACGCCGAAATCCCCGCGAGCGGCAAACCGCGCCTTACCCTCCGGCTCAGGCGGTACGGGCTCGACGGCCGCCTCGCGGTCATCGCCGCGCCGGCATTGTGGCTGATTTTCTTTTTCCTCGCGCCGCTTCTGGTCGTCCTCAAGATCGCCTTTTCGACTTATGCGCTCGCGCGCCCACCCTATGAGCCGTTGCTGGCGTGGACCGAACAGGGTGTGCTGCAGATCACGCTGCATATCTCCAATTTCCTGCGCCCGATCCAGGATCCGCTCTTTGCCAACGCCTATCTGAGTTCCGTCCAGATCGCCGGCGTCTCCACAGTCATCACGCTGCTGATCGCCTACCCCATGGCGTGGTTCATCGCGCGCAGCGACGAGAAATACCGCAATCTCCTGCTGATGTTGGTTATCCTGCCTTTCTGGACCTCATTCCTCCTGCGTGTTTATGCTTGGATGGGGTTCCTTGGGCAAAATGGCGTCTTCAATCAGCTCCTGCAGGGGTTGGGTCTGACCGATGCGCCGGTGCAAATGCTCTATACGCCCTTTGCGGTCTATATCGGCATCGTCTACACCTACCTGCCCTTCATGGTGCTCCCGCTCTATACGACGCTCGTCAAGCTCGACCAGAACCTGATCGAAGCCTCCGCCGATCTGGGCGCTAAACCCTTCGTCACCTTCCTCACCGTCACCCTGCCGCTCTCGATGCCCGGCATCATCGCGGGCTCGATGCTGGTCTTCATTCCTGCCATCGGCGAATTCGTCATCCCCTCGCTTCTGGGCGGCGCCGATACGCTGATGATCGGACGGGTCTTGTGGGACGAGTTCTTCTCGGGCCGCAACTGGCCCTCTGCCGCAGCGGTCGCCATCATGATGCTGGTGCTCTTGCTGATCCCCATCATGCTGCTCGCCCGCGCCCAGAACGCCGTTGTGGAGAAAGGCGCATGAAACGCGGGCTGCTCATCCCCATCGTCGCAGTGCTGGGCTTTGTGTTCCTCTACGCGCCCATCGTGTCGCTCATCGTCTTCAGCTTCAACGAAAGCCAACTCGTCACCGTCTGGACCGGATTTTCGACCAAATGGTACGGCGAACTCTTCCGCGACCCGCAGATCCTTAGCGCCGCCTGGCTAAGCCTGCAGATCGCGGCGGTGAGTGCCACGATTGCCACCGTACTCGGTACGCTGGCGGGGATCGCACTCACCCGGCTCGGGCATTTCCGCGGCCGCACGGCGCTGACCGGCATGGCATCGGCCCCGCTGGTGATGCCTGAAGTCATCACCGGGCTGTCGCTGCTCTTGTTGTTCGTATCGATGGAAGCGGCTTTTGGCTGGCCCGCCGGCCGTGGCTTTACAACCATCGTTATCGCCCACACGACCTTCTGCATGGCCTATGTCACCGTCGTCGTCCGCTCGCGCCTGATCGACATGGACCGCTCCCTCGACGAGGCCGCGCTGGACCTGGGCGCCACACCGCTGCGGGTCTTTTTCGATATCACGCTGCCGATCATCTCCCCGGCGCTGATCTCGGGCTGGCTGCTAGCGTTCACGCTCTCGCTCGACGACCTCGTGATCGCAAGCTTCGTCTCCGGCCCGGGGGCCTCAACACTGCCGATGGTGATCTTTTCGAAGATCCGCCTGGGCGTTTCCCCCGACGTCAACGCTCTCGCCACTATCATCATCGCAATCGTCGCACTGGGTGTCGCCGGTGCGACACTCTTCGGCATGCGCCGTGCAAAAAACTGACGCTATTAAAGAGACCATGTCCTTCAGCCCCACCGTCCGGCCCACCGTCGCCGCCCTTACCTCCTCACGCATCCGAGACATCGCCAACGCCGCCATGGGCAAGAACGACGTCGCTGCGTTCTGGTTCGGCGAAAGCGACGAGCCGACGCCGGATTTCATCCGCGAAGCAGCGCAAACAGCGCTCACAGAAGGCCAGACCTTTTATACGCACAATCTCGGCCTGCCCGAACTGCGTGAGGCGATTGCGGACTACGAATCCCGGCTGCATGGCGTTTCCCTATCGTCCAGCCGGATTGCGGTGACGGGTTCGGGCGTCTCGGCCCTGATGATCGCCGGCCAACTCGTGCTCTCGCCCGGAGACAAGGCGGTCGTCGTGACGCCGATCTGGCCCAATATCGCCGAAGGCCCACGTCTGATCGGCGCCGAAGTCATCCGGCATCCCCTAACAATCCGGAACGGACGCTGGACACTCGATATCGACAGGCTGATCGAAACGCTGACACCCGACATCGCGTTCTTGATCTTGAACGCCCCCAACAACCCGACCGGCTTCACCATGACGTCCGAGGACCAGAAGGCGATCCTCGAACACTGCCGCAAGCACGGCATCTGGCTCCTGTCCGACGAAGTTTACGAGCGGCTCATCTTCGATGGCACCGATGCCGCGCCTTCGATGATCCGCCACGCCGAGCCGGAGGACCGGCTGATCCTGGTCAACTCCTTCTCCAAGGCCTGGCGTATGACCGGCTGGCGTTTGGGCTGGCTCACCCTGCCCGAGGCGATGATGCCCGACGTGCCCAAGGTAATCGAATACAACACCTCCTGCGCGCCCGCTTTCGTGCAAAAAGGCGCACTCGCCGCACTGACGGACCGACGAGGCGAAGACGCCGTAAATGCCCTCAAAGCCTCCCTTGGCACAGCCCGCGCGACCCTGCTCGAAGGCCTTGCCGCTACAGGCCGGATCGAGGTACCGGACGCCGACGGCGCTATGTACGCCTTCTTCCGCATTGACGGGCATCCCAACGATATGGCCGTCGCCAAAGCCTTGGTGACCGATTACGGTCTCGGCCTTGCTCCGGGCAGCGCTTTCGGCCCCGAGGGCGACGGCTGGCTGCGCTGGTGCTATGCGGCAAAGCCGGAGCGGATCGCCGAAGGCGTGGAACGGCTCAACCGGTTTCTCGCCGCCAACTGACGGCACCACGACCACTTGCCGTAACGGCCCCGCTCCTGTCTCATGCGGCCGGGAGGAATCGGCACATGACATCACGCGAAGATTCGCGCTTTTCCGTTTCGACGTGGAGCTTGCACCGCACGATCGGGCTGTGCTGGTGGGATGCGCCGGGTCAAAAGGCAAAGCCGGAAGAACGCTGGGGCGCCGGCGAGATCGCCATGCGCGACCTTCCAGCGGCGCTCGCCGACCACGGCTATAGCCGCTTGCACCTTTGCCATTTTCATATCGAGAGCCGCTCGCCCGCGTTCTTGAAAGAATTGCGCGCGGCGCTCGAGGACGCACGTGTCACCCTCGGCGTGCTGCTGATCGATGACGGAGACATCACCCATCCGACGCATCACGAGCGCGATAGCGAATGGGCAGCAGGTTGGATCGAGACGGCAGCGCATATAGGCGCGCAATATGCCCGCGTCATCGCCGGAAAGCGGCCGCCATCGGACGATGCGCTCGATCTCAGCGTGCACCATCTCTCGACACTCTCGGATTTCGCAAAGCGCCAGGGCGTATCCCTATGCACCGAAAACTGGTTCGATCTTACGCCCGGTCCCGACGAAATCCTCTATCTCCTCGACCACGTCACGCCCGAGATCGGACTTCTCGCGGACTTCGGCAACTGGACGCAGGACGGGAAATACCGGGACCTCGAAAAAATCCTGCCTCGCGCGATCGATACCCATGCCAAGGCCTATTTCGACGCGTTCTCGAAGATCGACGCCGACGACTACCGGATGTGTATCGAGGCGTGTAAACGCTCAGGATACCGCGGTCCATTCACCCTTATCTATGACGGCCCGGACGCAGACGAATGGGCCGGGCTGGCGGCCGAACGTCGCTTTATCGAGGACAGCCTTGCTCCGGGCTGAGCCTGGTTCAGCTAAGTGCATTGAGGCTGGCAAAGAACCCGATCATGTGCTCGAGCACGGGCGCCCGCCAACGCATCATCGCACCGAGCGACGTGACGATCTCCATATGCCCGATACTCTCATAGTAGCGCTCATCCACCGGAATGCCCGCTTCACTGCTGCGCGACAAACAGGATGAGAATTGGCGTCAATCAAGATGAGAATGCGCGTCGGGGGCCGTGACGGAATGAGGGCGTAGCCCGAATGGAGTTACGGCCCCCGACGCGGCGCCATTTTTTCAAAGGTCCGGCGTCTGTTGATCGCGATCGACCCGGTATTGGAGTGGTTTTCCGAAGAGGGGAATCACTTTGTGCCGGGTTGCCATGTAACCGATCATCAGATGAGGCTTTTCATGAAGTTACGTCGGACGAATACCCTCGCCGCGGCATCCGCCAAGGCAGGGTTCAGCGCGGCAACGGGTTATCGTATCGAGACCGATCCCCGTCTGCCTTCCCAGACGTCCAAGACGCGCGGCCGCCGCCGGCCGGATCCGCTCGAATCTATTTTTGAGGCGGAGGTTGTGCCCCTTCTCAAGGCCGCCCCCGGCATCCGGGCCGTCGCCATTTTCGAGGAGATGCTGCGGCGCCATCCAGAACTCGGCTCTGGCATTCGCCGCACGCTCGAGCGGCGCATCCGCTCCTGGCGTGCCGTTCACGGCGAGGCGCAGGAAGTGATCTTCCGCCAGGTTCACGAGCCCGGCCGCCTCGGCCTGTCGGACTTCACCGACATGGCAAGCCTCGGGGTCACGATCGCCGGCCGGCGGCTTGATCATTTGCTCTACCATTTCCGGCTCGTCTATTCCGGCTTCGAGCACGCCCATGTCATTCTCGGCGGAGAGAGCTTTGTGGCGCTTGCGGAAGGATTGCAGAACGCGCTCTGGTCGCTCGGCGGAGCCCCCCATAACCATCGCAGCGACAGTCTGTCTGCCGCTTTCCGCAATCTTGATGCCGATGCCAAGCAGGACCTGACACACCGCTACGAGGAACTGTGCGCCCATTACGGCATGACGCCTTCGCGCAACAACAAGGGCGTCGCCCACGAGAACGGGTCCATCGAAAGCGCTCACGGCCATCTCAAGAGCGCGGTGCGCGATGCGCTCCTGATGCGGGGCAGTCCGGATTTCGACGACCTCAAAGCCTATCGCGCCTTCATCGACGAGATTGTCAGCCGGCGCAATGCCCACAATGACAAGCGCATCGATGCCGAGCGCGCTCATCTCAAGCAATTGCCCCAGCACCGCACCACGGACTTTGAGGAGGTGGTGGTGCGCGTGGGGCGCACCGGCGGCTTCACCCTCAAGAAGGTGTTCTACACCGTTCCCTCCCGGCTGATCGGCCATCGGCTCAGGGTGCGCCTTTTCGATGACCGGCTCGATGTCTTTGTCGGCGGCACCCATCTGATGACCTTGCCGCGCGGGCGGGCCTCGCCCGAGGGCAAGCACGACCAGGTGGTCAACTATCGCCACGTCATCCATTCCCTGCGCAAGAAGCCCATGGCGCTGCTGCAACTCGTCTATCGCGACAAGCTCTTTCCCCGGCAGGAATATCGCCGAACCTTCGACACCCTCTTGGAGAAGCTTTCCGACAGGCAGGCCTGCAAGACCATGGTCGAGTTGCTGGCTCTGGCCCATGACAGGGGCTGCGAACGTGAACTCGCCGAACGGCTGGCCGACACCCTCGATGAAGGCAGATTGCCGGATATGGCGGTTCTGCGGGCGCACTTCTCCCCGAACCCCGCCAGGTTGCCCAACGTATCGGTGCAGCTCGCATCCCTCAGCGGCTACGAGGCCCTGATCGATGGCGCCCACGAATTCAGTATGGCGGGAGACGTCGCATGAAGAACGCCCACACCGTCGATACCGCCCGTCTCGGCATCCTGCTCAATGAGCTCAGGCTGCCGGCGATCAAAACGCTCTGGCCGCAATTTACCGAACAGGCCGACAAGGAAGGATGGCCCGCCGCCCGCTTTCTTACCGCCATTGCCGAGCATGAACTGGCCGAGCGCGACAGACGAAGAATCTCACGTCATCTTGCCGAGGCCAGGTTGCCACCTGGAAAGACGCTCGACAGCTTCGCCTTCGACGCCGTGCCCATGATCTCCAAGGCTCAGGTCATGGCGATCGCCGCCGGCGACGGCTGGCTCGCCAAGGGGGCCAACATTCTCATGTTCGGTCCACCGGGCGGCGGAAAGAGCCATCTCGCCGCGGCCATCGGGCTCGCGCTCATCGAAAATGGCTGGCGGGTCCTCTTCACCAGGACCACCGATCTCGTTCAGAAGCTTCAGATCGCACGCCGCGAGTTGCAGCTCGAATCCGTCATTAACAAGCTCGACAAGTTCGACCTGCTTATTCTCGACGATCTCGCCTACGTCACCAAGGACCAGGCCGAAACCAGCGTGCTGTTCGAGCTCATCTCCGCACGATATGAACGCAAGTCCATATTGATCACCGCCAATCAGCCCTTCGGCGAGTGGAACAAGGTCTTTCCTGACCCCGCCATGACGCTCGCTGCCGTCGACCGGCTTGTACACCACGCCACCATCTTCGAGATGAATGTTGAAAGCTACAGGAGAAGATCCGCCATGGAAGCAAAGCGAAAGCGTGGCCGGCCGGCGTCCTACGCGACAATCAAAAACTCTCCGCAGATTGTCGCGGAGCGTCAATCACAGGACGAATAACAGCTTGCCAGCGACAGGCTAATCCGTATTCTCAAAAACATCGCGACACCAGATTCTCATCCAGATTGTCGCGCTATACGCTTCACGCAGTTTTTCCGACAGGTTGTGGGTATTGATCGGCTTGACGATCATATCGTTGATCCCCGAAGCCAGGAACATTGGCGGGGCGTCTGGCGTCACGATCTTGACCGGTTGCGTCCCTTCCGGATTAGCCGCCGCCCCGAACGCATCGCGCACCTCACCGAACTCGAAGGGATAGAAATCGTAAGGCCCCGCCAGGCCTGCGACGCCAGCAACCCGAACATTGGCACCCATATCGCGCATATAGGCCGGATCGAGGGCCAGCATCACAGCGTTGTAGGCCCCGGCTGAATGCCCTGCGAGAAAGAACTTCGCCTTATCGCCACCGAAAGCGCCTATATTCTCGTCGACCCACGCCGCGGCCGCCGCGCAGTCGTAAAGAAACGCCGGATAGGCGACCTCAGGCACAAGGCGATAGTCGGGGATGACTGTCACGAAACCACGTGAAGCGAGCGCCCGCCCGACAAACTCATATTCCCAGCGCTCACCCATCTTCCAGGCGCCGCCGTAAATGAACATCACCACCGGCGCATTGCCGGTGGGGTTCTGCGGACAATAAACATCGAGAAGCCCGCGGGGGCCGCCAGCATAAGGAATGCTGTCTCCCAGCTTGACGACACCGGCGTCCATCGCGGAGCCAACATTGAATGGATCCATCAAAGAAAGCGCGGAGACCGAAGCCGGGAAAAGGGTCGGCACAACAGCGCTGGCGCCGAGCAAGGAAAGAAGGGTGCGGCGGGAAATGGTCATTTCGCGTAAAGCTAGCCGGAAATCAGAGAGGTCACTCATGCCGCGAGATCGCGACAAATTTGGGGCCCCAAAGCAAAAAACCCCCTGGTTTTATCCAGGGGGTTTTTTGTTTTTTGCGAGAAGGGTTTATTGTTTGCGCTTTTCAGACCTGGCGGCGACCTACTCTCCCGTGTCTTGAGACACAGTACCATTGGCGCAGAAGCGTTTAACGGTCGAGTTCGGAATGGGATCGGGTTCTGGGCGCTTCGCCATAGCCACCAGGTCGGAAAAGGGCAAACTGGTGTGAACTGGTCTTTGTGTTTTGAGATCTGCGGATATTGGTCAATGAGAGCGATCAAGTTCGATCGAGCTATTAGTACCGGTAAGCTTCACGCATTGCTGCGCTTCCACACCCGGCCTATCGACGTGGTGGTCTACCACGGCTCTGATAGGGAATACTGGTTTTGAAGGAGGCTTCCCGCTTAGATGCTTTCAGCGGTTATCCCGTCCGAACTTAGCTACCCTGCAATGCGGCTGGCGCCACAACAGGTCCACCAGAGGTTCGTCCATCCCGGTCCTCTCGTACTAGGGACAGCTCTTCTCAATATTCCGACACCCACGGCAGATAGGGACCGAACTGTCTCACGACGTTCTAAACCCAGCTCACGTACCACTTTAAATGGCGAACAGCCATACCCTTGGGACCTGCTCCAGCCCCAGGATGTGATGAGCCGACATCGAGGTGCCAAACGATGCCGTCGATAAGGACTCTTGGGCATCATCAGCCTGTTATCCCCGGCGTACCTTTTATCCGTTGAGCGATGGCCCTTCCACGCGGGACCACCGGATCACTATGACCGACTTTCGTCTCTGCTCGAGTTGTCACTCTCGCAGTCAGGCAGGCTTATGCCATTGCACTCAACGAGCGATTTCCGACCGCTCTGAGCCCACCATCGCGCGCCTCCGTTACTCTTTGGGAGGCGACCGCCCCAGTCAAACTACCCACCACACGCTGTCCCGGGTGCTGTTACACCGCGGTTAGACATCCATGACGATAAGGGTGGTATCTCACATTGCGGCTCCACAAGAACTGGCGTTCCTGCTTCAAAGCCTACCACCTATTCTGCACATGCCGACACGAATGCCAGCGTGAAGCTATAGTAAAGGTGCACGGGGTCTTTCCGTCTGACCGCAGGAACCCCGCATCTTCACGGGGAGTTCAATTTCGCTGAGTCGATGCTGGAGACAGTGGGGAAGTCGTTACGCCATTCGTGCAGGTCGGAACTTACCCGACAAGGAATTTCGCTACCTTAGGACCGTTATAGTTACGGCCGCCGTTTACCGGGGCTTCAATTCAAGGCTTGCACCTCTCCTTTTAACCTTCCGGCACCGGGCAGGCGTCAGACCCTATACGTCGCCTTACGGCTTCGCAGAGCCCTGTGTTTTTAATAAACAGTCGCCACCCC
>NZ_CP085243.1:2940000-2942500 GCF_044811015.1 Pelagibacterium halotolerans | reverse complement strand
ATACTCTTCGTGCCATAGGGCCTGCTGGTGCTCACCAAACCCTTGCTCCAGCATGGCACGCGCCTCTGCGGCGTTCGGTGGCAATCCTCCCGCCTGTGCGAGTCGGCGAAATTCGCTCTCGCTGATCCAGCCGATCCGTTCACAGTCATTCCCTCCCGCGATGTCCGGCTCAACGACGATGCTGCCCGCTGTATTCTCCACGGCGACGGGACGTTTGAAATAGGCTAGGTCAGACACACACAAAACGTGCTCAGCACTTTCCTGGCCAGACACGAGATGCCCGCATAGCCGGCCGATCGCGAAATAGCTCAGCGTCTGTGCCTGCCGTTCGCAAACAAGTATATCATCGCCCAGTCCCCTGCTTGCGATGTCCCCCAGCGCGCCCGAAAGGCGGAAATGCCGCCTTTGAATATCCCAAGAACCAGATGGTTGATATACGAACAGCACAAGCCTCATTGCACCCTCCTGCGTAGGATTAAAACCCTAGCGGGGCTCAAGGACTCTTCCAATTCGGCAAACTACGTATGTGAAGCCGAGAGCGGCGATTCCAGAGCGTGTCCGACCGAAAAAGTGGAAGCCACTTTGTCAGGACGCGCTCTAGCCGCTGTTTGCCCGGTTGTGCCCGTCGGCATATTCACGGGCCGCATCCCGAAGGCTCTCAAGATAGGTCTTTACCTGGAGCGATAATGTGCTGCGATCAAAAGCGCGCAATGTTTCCAAAGGCCGATTCGCCTCGTACTCAAGCGCATCGAGCAACGCTCGGCGTTGTTTTACCTGCGGGACGGTTAGCGGCAACCTGCCCGCCTCGACAATGAGCGATATCAGCTCATGGATCCGCCGCATGCGGGCAAACGCCTCAATCACCATTGGCTTCAATGTTCGATCGTCACGCCAAGGGCCGCCCGGAAACATGGCCGTAACCTTCTGCCCTGCCCCCAGACAATCAAAATACACACATCCGGAAAAGCCTCGCTCGGAGAGTTCGGAATGGATTGTGCATGCATAACCATCCCCCAAGTGCCGGCAACGCGTACCGGCCGGCTTGTCGAACGGAAACGCCTTGGAGCGATCGAACGCAAGAGCAACGCAACAAAGCGCGGCGCAACGCGAGCAATCAGCACGCAGTGTCGTTTCCATTTCGATTACCCCCGGGAATTGAGGCAAAGGAGGCGATGGCTTTTCTGGCCTTAGAATAACAAAAAAGCCCTACGTCATTTCTGCGTAGGGCTTTAATGTATGTATTGTTAGCGAGAAGGGTTTATTGTTTGCGCTTTTCAGACCTGGCGGCGACCTACTCTCCCGTGTCTTGAGACACAGTACCATTGGCGCAGAAGCGTTTAACGGTCGAGTTCGGAATGGGATCGGGTTCTGGGCGCTTCGCCATAGCCACCAGGTCGGAAAAGGGCAAACTGGTGTGAACTGGTCTTTGTGTTTTGAGATCTGCGGATATTGGTCAATGAGAGCGATCAAGTTCGATCGAGCTATTAGTACCGGTAAGCTTCACGCATTGCTGCGCTTCCACACCCGGCCTATCGACGTGGTGGTCTACCACGGCTCTGATAGGGAATACTGGTTTTGAAGGAGGCTTCCCGCTTAGATGCTTTCAGCGGTTATCCCGTCCGAACTTAGCTACCCTGCAATGCGGCTGGCGCCACAACAGGTCCACCAGAGGTTCGTCCATCCCGGTCCTCTCGTACTAGGGACAGCTCTTCTCAATATTCCGACACCCACGGCAGATAGGGACCGAACTGTCTCACGACGTTCTAAACCCAGCTCACGTACCACTTTAAATGGCGAACAGCCATACCCTTGGGACCTGCTCCAGCCCCAGGATGTGATGAGCCGACATCGAGGTGCCAAACGATGCCGTCGATAAGGACTCTTGGGCATCATCAGCCTGTTATCCCCGGCGTACCTTTTATCCGTTGAGCGATGGCCCTTCCACGCGGGACCACCGGATCACTATGACCGACTTTCGTCTCTGCTCGAGTTGTCACTCTCGCAGTCAGGCAGGCTTATGCCATTGCACTCAACGAGCGATTTCCGACCGCTCTGAGCCCACCATCGCGCGCCTCCGTTACTCTTTGGGAGGCGACCGCCCCAGTCAAACTACCCACCACACGCTGTCCCGGGTGCTGTTACACCGCGGTTAGACATCCATGACGATAAGGGTGGTATCTCACATTGCGGCTCCACAAGAACTGGCGTTCCTGCTTCAAAGCCTACCACCTATTCTGCACATGCCGACACGAATGCCAGCGTGAAGCTATAGTAAAGGTGCACGGGGTCTTTCCGTCTGACCGCAGGAACCCCGCATCTTCACGGGGAGTTCAATTTCGCTGAGTCGATGCTGGAGACAGTGGGGAAGTCGTTACGCCATTCGTGCAGGTCGGAACTTACCCGACAAGGAATTTCGCTACCTTAGGACCGTTATAGTTACGGCCGCCGTTTACCGGGGCTTCAATTCAAGGCTTGCACCTCTCCTTTTAACCTTCCGGCA